>NZ_CP027116.1:2624932-3281165 GCF_003431975.1 Bacillus pumilus
TCTGTACGAATTTGGTTATTTGGTAAATATAAACTTGCTCCCACACTTAGATACGGCCATATCTCCCATACCGATGCATCAAATGCTGTTCCAGCAATTTGAGTTGCTCGATCTTTGTTAGTCACATGATATTTTTTTTGATGCCAAAAGATTAAGTTCAATAATGAACGATGTTCAACCATTACCCCTTTTGGTTTTCCAGTAGAACCTGATGTATAGATAACATACGCTAAGTTTTCTAGTGATATTCCATGGATAGGTGTAGTGATAGGCTCATTTCTGATTTCATGAGAATTTTCATCTAAACAAATCCTCTCAACATCCGATGATACCCACTCTGTAAGATGCGATTCTGTCACCAATATTTGAATACCTGCATCTTCAAGAATGTATTGAAGACGTTTCTCCGGATATGCTGGATCTAGTGGGACATAAGCGCCTCCAGCTTTGAGAATCCCTAGTAATCCAACAATCATTTTCGGAGAACGTTCCACACATAATCCCACTAGGGATTCTGGACCTACTCCTCGTTTTTGAAGATAATGAGCTAATTGGTTAGCTTGTTCCTGAACCTCTTTATAGCTCCACTCTTCGTCTTCATATACTACGGCGATGGCATCCGGATTTTCCTGAACTTGAGACTCAAATAGATCCTGAATTAATAAATCCTGAGGGTATTCAACATTCGTTTGATTCAAACTGGATAGTAGTTCAAATTTATTTTCTAAATTTATTACATCAATAGAAGATAATTTCTCTTCATTATTTTCCAAAATATTTAATACAAAACTTTGAAAATTTGTTGTTATATTCTTTATAGTAGACTTTTTAAAGATATCTCCGTTATATTCAAAATTAGCATTAATAATATGATTAGTATCTACCTCTACAAATAGAGTTAAATCAAATTTCGAATTTTTTTTCTCTAAATTAAAAGGTCTAAGCTTTAAGTTGTATAAATCAATTTCATTAGTAGAATTCCCTAAAAATATAGCTTCATTCTGTTTCCAAGCCTTTTGCATTACAAAAGCTGCTTGAAATATTGAAGCACCATCTTTTTCTTTTAATATTTCCTCCGCCAACAAAGAAAATGGGTAATCTTGATGTTTTCTACATGCATTTAGTTCTTCTTGAGTTTTTTTTACAATTTGATTAAAATTTGTATCACTTGATATATTTAATCTGAGGGGTAACATATTTACAAAATATCCTGTTGTCATATGGAATTTATTATTACTCCTTCCATATATAGGTGTACCTATTATTAAATCTTCTTGTGAATAATAGCGAGACAAGAATGCAGAGTAAAGCGAAAAGAGAACAGAATTCAAAGAGGCATTTTCTTTTTTTGAGAATTCAAAAATTTTTTCACTTATAAATTTATTGAATTTAAATCCAAACAATCCTCCATTATTTGTTGGTAATGAAGGCCGCATGTAATCAGGATTCATATCTAAAATTGGCAGGCTACCAGACAATTTATCATTCCAAAATTCTTTTGTTGCTTTTGAGTGTTTCTCTATGATCTCATTTTGCCAAGAAACAAATTCCGAATAATCACTTTGAATTAATGGGAGATCAAAACTCTTATTATTTAATAATCCATCATATATTCTTCCTATTTCATCTAATAATATAGAGAAGGTCCATCCATCAAAGACAATATGATGAAACATTAAAAGAAAAATAAACTTATTATCATCAATGGAAATTAGCCTAAACTTTACAACAGGTCCCTCTTCTAAATTGAAAGGCTTATGTGATTCCTTTGATACGTAATATTTTATTTCATCTTCCGTCCATTTTTCTGCTTCTAAATGAAAAAAGTCCAAATCAGCCCCTTCTTGAATTATTTGCACAAACTCTTTCTCTTCCGTAGTGAATACAGTTCTAAAAGATTCGTGTCGTTGAATAATTTTTTTCAGAGTTGCTTTTAAAATCTCTATATTTACCGGGGAATTAATAAAGAATGCAAAGCGCTCATTATATAACGAACTTTTAGGATTAGATTGATAATGGAAAAAAAATGATTTTTGACCTTCAGATAAAGGAAATTTCTTAATATTTGTACTAGCAGACACTAAAAACAGCTCCTATCATCTAAACTATTAATTTTGAAATATATCTTTAAAAAGATATTTAAACTCTGCCTATCCTATCATTATTTAATTTATGATACTGGTGATTTCTTTATACTTATCATCAATAATGAATACATGATAGCTCTAAAAATACACCTCCAATATTATTAGAAAACCCTCTTCTCCATTTTCTGTACACAGATGATGATCAATATGCATATTCTGCCTATGAAATCATAAATAAATTAACTCCTTCCTCAATTTAACCTCCACTAATGGAATTTCAGTAAAAAGAATAGCTTTTTTCACGTTAAACTACTTTAACTTTTCCATCATTCTAGAATTTTCGAGTGCTAACTTATAGCCAGAGTAAACCTCATATTGGTAAATATGAAAACTACTTACATATCTCCTGCTTTATTCAAGATTTGAATACTGTCTGTAAACCTTATAGTAAAAGAATTTAATGTAACACTCAGACTGATCAAATAATAAATCTTATTAAACATTTGCCCTAATAACTTTCTTTGCCTTTCATTTCTTGGTAAAAATCCAAATACATAAAGAGGCATCATCTTAGAAATAGGCATTGAAAATATTTCAATGCTTTTATAGGATATATTATAAAATCTAATAAAAACATGTATTTTTTAAACACATATCAATATTCTCATCAACATATTAACATTTTTATTACTTTTACGCCATAAAATTACATATTATTTTCTAAAAATTTCTTTTTTGATTGATCAAATCAAAACTTTCCATAAAGAGGTATTGTCTCAAAAACATGAAATATGAATATATAGTCTCTGATGAAAAATATCTATAAAACACTATAAGGAAAAATAAGGTATTGTTCACGAAATATAATATGCTCGCTCACTCCTCATCTACAATATTGATACCCATTTTCTCTTTAGCCTACAATACCTACTAAGAGTGATTTTATACTTAAAATTGCGAAGAAAACACATTCTATACAATTACGATCAAGAAGCGATAGAAACTGTAAAACGAACATTGGTAACTATAATACATGATTTAAGTCCAAATTTAGTAAACAAAAGAAATAACTATAATTGTTCATATATCCCCAAAAATAAAAAGCATTATCTAGCCATTTATCTAAAGTAGATGAATAGCATATCTCGAATCTTTGAAAGTTCTTCAATAGAAGCTGACTTCACAGAACGAAGACCGCCAAATGTTTGCAGAAGTCTTGCGGAAATTTGGAGAACTGATTCCTTTTTTGTGCCTTTCCTAAAAAGGATCGCAACAGACAAACTATTTGGACCATATTTCAAAAATCGTTCTCGCGGCTTTTCATCATGAGGACAATGCTTGAGTGACATGGGGAAATAGCTCATGATGCCTTGAGTACCTAGTAAACTTGCTCTTTACATTTCAAAAGAAAAAGACGCACATTGCATAAAAGCAATTGCGTCTTTTGATTATCTTAAAATACGATTTCTTATATCTGAAATAAAATAAAGAGAGCCAGTCACAAGAATCACCGCTGAAGGATCATCACTCTTTTTCTGAATGAACTCAAGCACTGCACGAGGGTCATCGTCATACGATTTTGCCTCTAACAGACTGCATGCATAAAGCTTTTCCGCTGATTCAGCTCTTGGAAAATCAAAAGAAACAAAATGGATAGAGGTACTAACGGCTTCAAGTTTTTGAATCATTTGTTTGTACGGCTTATCTTTTAAAGCACTAAAACAGACGTGCACTTGTTTACTAGAAAAATGGGCTTGTACCGTTTCAATTAAACGGTCGATTCCTTCTTCATTGTGAGCGCCGTCTAAATAAACTGGTGGATGATCTTTGACTTTTTCAAATCTTCCAGCCCAAACTGCATTCCGAATCCCTTCATATATCTGCTCTTCTGTCACGCTGATATAGCCTTCTTGCTCCAGCCACTCAACAAGTAGAACAGCATGGGAAGCGTTTTGCCGTTGATGCGTGCCGATCAACCCTGTTTCAAGCTGTGGATACCGCCTTTTTGATGTGTGTAACGTAAACCTTTCACCTGTTTCTGTCGGCTGCTGATGACTAAAGGTACAAGTATCCTGTAATGAGATGCATTTGGCATTCTTTTCTTTTGCGATGTTTTGAATGACCGCAAGTGCTTCTGGTTGATGAACTGCCGTGATCATCGGAATAGCCTCTTTGATAATGCCTGCTTTTTCAGATGCAATCTGTTCAAGTGTGTCACCTAAAATCGCCATATGATCGTGACCAATCGATGTGATCGCCGTTAAGATGGGCAATGCTATATTGGTTGAATCAAGCCTTCCGCCAAGTCCTGTTTCCAATAAGACAAAGTCTACTTGGTGCACATCGGCAAAATAAACAAATGCACATGCAGTAATAATTTCAAATTCTGTTGCTGCGCCAAGCTCTGTTTGATCTAATTCATCAACAAAAGGCTTGATCTTATTCACCAAACGTAGCCATTCTTCATCCTGTATAGGCGCACCGTTCACGCTAATTCGTTCATTGAACGTTAAAATAAACGGAGAGGTGAAGGTTCCGACCGAATAGCCTGCTGCTTGTAAAACAGAACGAGTAAACGCAATGGTTGAACCTTTTCCATTTGTACCTGCAACATGTACCGCTTTTATGCGTTGTTCAGGATGGCCTAATCTGTTCATCAGCCACTTCATTCTTTCAAGACCCGGTTTCACACCAAAGGCCAGTCTACTGTGAATCCACTCAATGGCTTCATGATAGGTTGTAAACAATGTCATCTCTCATTTCATACGAAATTTTCAAAAAAGACGACTCCATTTCAGTAGGAGCCGTCTTTTCAACCTTATGCTTTCAGCTCTTCAATACGCTTTTGAACAGCTTCGCGTTTTGCGACATAATCACGTTCTTTCGCACGCTCTTCTTCTACGACACTTTCAGGTGCTTTTTTCATAAAGCCTTCGTTGCCAAGCTTTTTCTGGACGCGCTCTACTTCTTTTGTGAGCTTATCAAGCTCTTTTTGCAGACGAGCGATTTCCTCATCTAAGTTAATTAAGCCTTCAAGCGGCAGAATGAGCTCTGCACCAGAAATAACAGCCGTCATCGCTTTATCACTAGCTGGGACATTTGTGCCAATTTCAAGTACACTTGGATTCGTGAAGCGCTCAATATATGAACGATTTTTCTCTAAACGTTCCTGAACATCAGGTGTAGATGCTTTAATGTAAAGCTCAACCTGTTTGCTCATTGGCGTATTCACTTCACTGCGGATGTTACGAACAGAGCGGATGAGCTCCACAAGCAGCTTCATATCAGCAGAAGCTTGTTCGTTTGAAAGCTCCGGTTTCACCTCAGGCCAAGCCGCTACAGTAATCGATTCACCTTCGTGCGGAAGATGCTGCCAGATTTCTTCTGTTAAGAATGGCATGAACGGATGAAGAAGTCTCATCGTCTGATCTAATACGTACGCAAGGATCGAACGAGTCGTTTTCTTCGCTGCTTCATCTTCTCCATAAAGCGGAAGCTTCGCCATCTCAATGTACCAATCACAGAAATCATCCCAAATGAAGTTGTATAAATGTCTGCCCACTTCACCAAATTCATATTTGTCAGCAAGCTGTGTGACACTTTCAATCGTTTCATTTAAGCGGGTTAAAATCCATTGATCAGCAACTGATTTTTCTCCAGTCAAATCAAGCTCATCATACGTTAAGCCATCCATGTTCATTAGAGCAAAACGCGATGCGTTCCAAATTTTGTTCGCAAAATTCCAAGTGGATTCAACCTTTTCAAAGCTAAAGCGAAGATCCTGACCTGGTGAGCTTCCAGTTGCCAAGAAATATCTTAATGAATCTGCACCGTACTTGTCGATGACCTCCATTGGATCAATTCCGTTCCCTAGCGACTTACTCATTTTACGTCCTTGCTCGTCACGGATCAGCCCATGAATCAGGACGTCTTTGAACGGTTTTTCTCCTGTGAATTCAAGACCTTGGAAGATCATGCGAGAGACCCAGAAGAAAATGATGTCATACCCTGTGACAAGCAGATTGGTTGGATAGTAACGCTTGAAGTCTTCACTGTCTGCATCCGGCCAGCCCATTGTAGAGAAAGGCCAAAGCGCTGAACTAAACCATGTATCAAGCACATCGTTATCCTGTTCCCAGTTCTCCAGATCTTCTGGTGCTTCAAGTCCAACGTATACTTCTTTCGTTTCTTTATGATACCAAGCTGGAATGCGGTGTCCCCACCATAGCTGACGAGAAATACACCAGTCACGGATATTTTCCATCCAGTGTAAATATGTCTTTTCAAATCGGTCTGGAACAAATTGAACTTGGTCGTCCCCTTTTTGCAGGTTAATGGCTTCGTCTGCCAGCGGCTGCATTTTCACAAACCATTGTGTAGATAAATAAGGCTCAACGACAGCACCGCTTCTCTCACTATGACCAACTGAATGCATGTGATCCTCAATTTTGAACAAAATACCTTCTTCTTGTAAATCTTTCACAAGCTGTTTACGGCATTCAAAACGGTCCATTCCTTTGTATTGCAATGCATTTGCATTCATTGTGCCATCTTCATTCATGACAAGAATACGCTCTAGCTCATGGCGGTTTCCAAGCTCAAAGTCATTCGGGTCATGAGCAGGTGTAATTTTCACAGCTCCTGAACCAAACTCCATATCGACATAGTCGTCAGCAACGATTGGGATCTGGCGTCCTGTCAATGGTAAGACCACTGTTTTTCCAATCAAATGCTGATATCGTTCGTCATCAGGGTGCACCGCTACTGCTGTATCCCCAAGCATTGTTTCAGGTCTTGTCGTTGCAATTTCAATTGAACCCGTGCCATCTGAGAGTGGGTATTTCAAGTGATAAAACGCGCCTTGAACATCCTTATAAATGACTTCAATATCAGAAAGTGCTGTTTTCGTCGCTGGGTCCCAGTTAATGATGTACTCTCCGCGATAAATAAGCCCTTTTTCATACAATTGGACAAACACTTGGCGTACAGCTTTATTCAGACCCTCATCTAATGTAAAACGTTCGCGCGAGTAATCAAGACCAAGTCCCATTTTCGCCCACTGGCTGCGAATGAAATCCGCATATTCTTCTTTCCACTTCCACGTTTCTTCCACAAATTTTTCCCGGCCGAGGTCATAGCGACTCACACCTTCTTCGCGAAGCTTTGCCTCGACCTTTGCTTGGGTAGCAATACCGGCATGATCCATTCCTGGAAGCCATAGAACATCATAACCCTGCATCCGTTTCATACGTGTCACGATGTCTTGAAGGGTAGAATCCCATGCATGGCCAAGGTGCAGTTTTCCTGTCACGTTTGGTGGAGGAATGACGACTGTATATGGATCTTTCGTTTTGTCATTTTGTGCTTCGAAGAATTTTCCTTCGACCCAGTACGTATAGCGGTCTTTCTCAATCGCATTTGGATCGTACTTTGTAGGCATTTCTTGATTATTTGTTCCCATTTGTGTAACCTCCACATTTTTTCGGCTGATGAAACATAAAAAAAGCCTTTCCATCCTTATAAAAGGACGAAAAAGCTTTTTCGCGGTACCACCTTTTTTCATGGAACACATAGACGTGTCCCATACACTCTAAAGGATAACGGGGTTCTCCCGAATTTCTCTACTTATTATTCAAGAAATTAAGCTCACAGGCGACCTTCCAAACAAGTACATCCTAGGAAACCTTTCAGCTCATGGTTTCCCTCTCTTTAGGGTCTTGCTCGTACTCTTCCTGATCCACGCTTACGATATATCACGTTCATCAGCACATACTCATCTTTTATTTATATTACTAAATGCCTTTTGTTTTCGTCAATCATCTTTTCCGCTTTTCTTCTTCTTTATACAAATTGGGCAGGCACCCTTCGATCTATTGCCCATAAGATAATAACAAAATGAAGAAGGAGGGCGTTTGATTTGAAGAAGATCAATCCTTACACACTTCCCCCTTGGCTGAGACAAATTCGCGCAGTTGCCTCCCAAGTCGTTCTCCCGATTGCGATATTTCAAGGGTTTCGTACGATCATTTTCCCCACAACATTTGACGTCCTCATCCTAGGTATTCTCATTTTTCTCGCCTGCGCCTTTCACCTTGATTGGTTTTAACACTCGCGCTTATGTATCGGCCACTGAACACAAAATAACCTCGTCATTCCGCTGATGACGAGGCACTTTGTTCTTCTTCAAGTCGTCTAGCCTGCTCAATCTCGTGAATCTTCATGACGGTCGGCTCTGAATTTTTCATCTGCCAATACGCTCTTAACAGCTGCTGACAGCTTTCCATCTCATCCTGTCCACCTGCTTCATATGCTTTTACTATATCAAACAGACCTTGCGGATAAGCAAGATAACTAAGAAACAAATGCAGCTCTTCCTCCCGAAGAGGATTTCCTTTTTGATACGTATAAAACAAGGAAGTACATTCAGGACAAGACGTGGGATAGGTTTTGAATGTCCGAAAGTAAAAGGTCAGAAGATCATAAATGGGGGCAGCTTTTTTAGACCGCTCAAAATTGGTGAAATGTCCTGTGCCCACATCATTATACAGAAAGTGATGAATCGACAACTGTCCATGATTTAACACAACACGTGTTGTCTCTTGATCTTTCATTTCTTCATGCCAATCTTCTAATCGTTCAAGCGCAAATTCGCTAGCAGACATCGCTTCTGAAAAATACATCGCAGCAGCCAGCTCAAATGGTGACATATACCACGTTTGCTCTGCCCGCTCTATGAATCGTTCATACATGTCTTTCTCTGTTTCCCATTTGGTCTTGATTTGTGTATAGTGCGCTTCTATCTCTTGCTCCGTGATATCCATCATCACTTCAGTTCGCTTATGAAGTCTTGCAATCTCTTGAAATAAATATTCATGTTTATCGTCCTGCTCTTCTCTCTTTTCATTCGTCAGCCACGGCATAAGATAGTATGCATACTGGCTTTCCCGATGACTTGAGAAGAAGGAACCGTCCTTCGTCCGATAAATTGGCACAAAAGAGCGATAGCCTTTTGATTCCAGTTCAAGCATTTGCTCTGTAAACTGCATATGTCGATTCGCTTTTACTTGCTTTAGGGCAAATACGCCCTGCTTTGTATATACTTTAACAACAGCAGGGCTGACAGGTTCAATGTATTCAGCCTCAAGCCCGTATTCGTATAGGACAGATTGGATCTCATCCACGTTCACTCACCACATTTTCTCGGTCGGTCATCGCTTGTTATGCATTGCTTTTTTGATATTCAGGAATATAAAGAATCTGCCCTTCTTCAAGCTCCGCATCAACCGATAATGAGTTCGTTCGAAGAAGCTGCTGCACATTCAACTGATATCGCTCACAAATACGATCGACCGTATCTTCTTGCTGAACTATACATATTTTCATGCGAGAAAAATCTTCCTCCTCCTGCTTAGCAAACAGCTTTGTTAAATAAAGAGAGTTCTCACTGCCAGACGTTTCTCTCTCGTCATCATCAGGCTCTTCTTCTTGAGCTGACTCATATACTTTTGGTGCTTCCCGTTCATATAATCGTCCGAGCTGGTACGTGTCATCCTGCGCCTCTCGCTCTTCTTCCTCTTCTACGTGATAAGCGGGTGACTCAAAGACTGGATACGACTGAATTGTTTCCTCTTGCTCTTCGACTGCTTCCGGATCTTTTCTCACTTCCACCTCAAAGAACGTATCATCCCGTTCCTCTTCATCTAAAAGCTTAGGCGGTTCAAAAAATGGAGGCTCTTGTACCTGAGCTTCTGGTAAGGAGCGATAACCAAGTGCCACTTCTTCTTCATTCTCCGATTCCTCTAGTTCTTCTGTCGCTTCCTCTTCATCCCTGCTCACTAGCTCTATCTCCATTTCTTCTTCCTGCTCTTCTTGATCTGCGCGTGTGTCATGCTGTAATATAGCCTGTTCCTCATAGATCTCACGTTCATCGCCTTCCAGCTCTTCCTGTACCTCATGCTCTGTCTGCAGCTGATAATCGTAGGTCACGTCGCCATATTCCTCTTCAGGGCGATGGACAAATTCATACGGTGCCTCAACAGTCATTTGAGGGGTTTCCTCGTCTAATAGACCCTCAATCGCCAGATCAGCCTGGATGGTGAGTAAACGATTTTCTGTCAGCTGGTAATCAAATGCATCAATAAACACAAACACATCATTTAAATGACTGATTTTGTTCTTAGGGATGGTGATATCGACTGGGAATTGATGCAGAAGCTCCGCCGTTCCGTCCTCTCTTACCTTCACCTCATCAGCTTCTCTGTATGATGCATAGGAACTCAATTCACCCAATAGCTCCTCTTGATTTATGTTGTATTCTCCTGTTAGCTCGAGTGAACCTCTAATCGAAACATAATCATTCACTTCTTGAACGAGGATGTCAGGATCGAGAGAAATGGACAGCAGCTCACTGACTTCCTGTCCGCTTTTGAAATAGATGGATTCTTCTACCGAAAACTGTAATCGATTGTTTTGAGACAAGTCGGTGTCCTCCTTTCATCTAATCCTTCAAAATAAAATTAGATGTCAATACAGGTGTATGTGAGTGGCAGTGAAAATATGATTGGTTTTCAGTCACACAAAAAAGCCGATATGTCCCCATATCGGCTTTCGTTTATCGACGTAGCTTTTGAAATACTTTTTCCACTGTCTCAATCGTATATTCAATGTCTTCATCAGTATGAGCTGTTGAGAGGAACAGTCCTTCAAATTGTGAAGGTGGAAGGAAGATACCGTGATCGGCCATTTCCTTGTAAAATTCAGCAAATAAAGCAAGATCAGCCGTTTTGGCTTTGTCATAATTGACCACCTCTTCATTTGTAAAGAAGAACCCAATCATCGATCCTGCACGGTTAAACGTTAATGGAATCCCGTGTGCTTTCGCCGCTTTTGAAATACCTTCTTCCAGCCGGTCCCCTTTTCGTCTAAACTCTTCATAAGATTCAGGTGTCAGTTGTTTTAAGGTTTCTAAGCCTGCTGTCATCGCAAGTGGGTTACCAGATAACGTTCCTGCTTGATAAATTGGACCGCTTGGCGCAATTTGCCTCATAATATCCGCTCTTCCGCCATAAGCGCCGACCGGTAGACCGCCTCCGATGACTTTACCGAGGCAAGTCAGGTCAGGTGTGATACCAAAATAACCTTGCGCGCAGTGATAATCTACACGGAACCCTGTCATGACCTCATCAAATATGAGTAAAGCTCCGTATTGCTCCGTGATGTCTCTCAGCCCTTGTAAGAAACCTTCCTGCGGAGGAACAACCCCCATATTTCCTGCAACCGGTTCGACAATGACACCTGCAATATCGTCACCAAATTCCTGAAAAGCGACTTGAATGCTTTCTAAATCATTGTACGGTACTGTGATCGTGTTGCTTGCAGTCCCTTCAGGTACACCTGGGCTATCTGGAAGCCCTAACGTTGCAACACCTGAACCCGCTTTAATGAGCAAAGAATCACCGTGGCCATGATAGCAGCCTTCAAATTTCACAATTTTATTTCTGCCTGTAAAACCGCGTGCTAGACGTAGTGCACTCATAGTCGCCTCTGTACCAGAGCTGACCATACGAATGACTTCAATGGAAGGAACCCTCTCTGATACAAGCTTAGCCAATTCATTTTCAACTAACGTGGAAGCACCAAAGCTTGTCCCTTGTTCTGCCACTCGCTGGATACTTTCAACCACACGGTCATTTGTATGCCCTAAAATAAGCGGTCCCCATGATAAGACATAATCGATGTATTCATTTCCATCAATATCATATATTTTGGCGCCTTTGCCTCGTTCCATAAAAATCGGGTCAGTGTTGACTGATTTAAATGCACGCACAGGACTGTTGACACCACCAGGCATTAAATGCTGCGCCTCTTCAAATGCTTGTTTTGACTTTTCATAGCTACGTCCCATTTCAACTTCCTCCTGTCTATCCGTTCTTTATTCCGAGAGCCATTTTGCTGCATCTTTTGCATGATACGTAATGATCAGTTCTGCTCCTGCACGTTTCATGCTTGTTAGCATTTCGAGAACAAGCTCTTTTTCAGAAATCCAGCCATTTTGAGCAGCTGCTTTGACCATTGCATATTCTCCGCTCACATTGTAAGCAACAACAGGGAGTGTAAATTCATTTTTGACATCACGCATAATATCTAAATAAGAAAGGGATGGTTTGACAATGAGAAAGTCAGCTCCCTCTTCTACGTCAGATTGCGCTTCTCTCAATGCCTCTAAACGGTTTGCAGGGTCCATTTGGTATGTTTTACGATCTCCAAACTGCGGTGTGCTATGCGCCGCATCACGAAACGGACCGTAAAAAGCACTTGCATATTTCACAGCATATGACATGACAGGCACATGAACAAAGCCTGCTTCATCAAGCGCCTCACGAATGGCAATAACAAACCCATCCATCATATTGGAAGGCGCAATGATATCTGCACCAGCACGCGCTTGGCTAACAGCTGTTTTCGCTAAAAGCTGAAGAGATTCATCATTTAAAATTTCACCATCTTCAACGATTCCGCAGTGTCCGTGGTCAGTATATTGGCACAAGCAAGTGTCTGCAATGACCACAAGTTCTGGGAAGTGCTTTTTGATCTCAAGCGTCGCTCTTTGAACAATGCCATGATCGTGATACGCCTCGCTACCCACATGGTCTTTATGATCTGGAACACCAAATACAATGATTGATTTGATGCCAAGGTCGACAAGCTCTTGGACTTCTTCTTTTATCAGATCTACTGAAATGTGGTAAACACCCGGCATAGAAGGGACTTCTTTACGGACATTTTCTCCCTCAACAAAAAAGATCGGATAAATGAAATCAGATGGTCTTAAAAAAGTTTCTCTGATTAATTCTCTCATTCCTGCGCTTGTCCGCAGTCTGCGGTGTCTGTTAAATTTCATCATTGATTCAACTTCCTTTCAGATAAACGGCACATCAAGTCAAGCATTCCGTCTACCGTATAAGTATCTGGGGTTTCAGAAGAAATCCCGTAGTGAAGCAGTGCCTCTTTTGTCAGAGGACCGATTGTCACAAAACAGGTGTTAGACGCAGCTAGCTTCGCTGCATCTGCCTCCATGGCCTGCATAAATGAATGGACAGTGGATGAGCTTGTAAATGTAATATAATCAAATGATTGCTTCGTCATTGCCGATTTGAGAGCGGCAATTCCTTCTTCATCCTTGACAGTTTCATATAAAATCCATTCTTTCACTTCTATGCCAAGCGGAACGAAGGTTTTCTTCACGACATCCCGTGACAGGTGTCCTTTTGCTACAAAGATACGCTCACCCGGACGTACATGGTCAAGTAACGCATCTGCAAGCTCTTCCGCTATAAAACGTTCTGGTACCACATCCACCTTCAAGCCGTGCTGCTCGAGATAGGCAGAGGTTTTCTCACCTACAGCTGCGACTTTCAAATGGGAAAAGTGAATATGTAAATGGTGATCTTCTATATAGCTCAGAAAAAAAGATGCACCATTCACACTCGTGAAAACAAGCCAGTGGCTACTTTCTAAATCCTTTAAAAAGGCCTGCGCTTTTTCCTTTGTGAGTGTAGGCTCAAACCTAATAAGGGAGGTTAAAACAGCATGGCCGTTCAGCGCTTCAATCTTTTGCTGAAACACACCCGCTTGACGTTCATTTCGAGTGACAAGCACCGTCTGTCCGTGAAGCGATTTGCCTATCGTCATTGGGAGGACAGATCCTTTTTCACCTTGTCGATCAAATCCTTTGCTCCCTTATCAGCCATCTGTTTCGCACATATTGTTCCAATTGCTTCAGGGTCAGTGCCTGTGACGGTTTCTCGAATAATCGTGTGTCCGTCTGCAGATGCGACAAGACCCGTCAGTTCAATTTCATCATGCTCATTCATCGTTGCATAGCCAGCGATTGGCACCTGACAGCTGCCATCCATTTGTTTAAGAAAGGCTCGTTCTGCGAGAACCGTTTTCTTCGTATATTCATTCGTAAATTGAGCAAGAAGCTCCAATAGCTCTTTATCATCCCCGCGGCACTCAATCGACAAAGCACCTTGGCCAACGGCGGGAAGGCAAGTTTCAGGAGATAAGAATTGCGACACGACTTCTTTACTCCAGCCCATTCTAGACAAACCGGCAGCCGCTAGAATAATTGCATCATATTCTTCATTCTTCAGCTTTTCGAGTCTCGTATCAATATTTCCACGGATCCATTTAATCTCAAGATCTGGTCTTTCCTGAAGAAGCTGGGCACTGCGCCGCAAGCTGCTCGTGCCTACAATCGCACCCTCTGGCAGTTCCTCGAGACGCAGATGATCCTTCGAAATAAGAGCATCTCTCACATCTTCACGCTCGGGAATACAACCAATGACCAAACCTTCAGGAAGAGCGGCCGGCATATCCTTCATGCTGTGCACGGCCATATCGATGTCATGATTCAGCATCGCCTGCTCAATTTCTTTGACAAACAGTCCTTTTCCGCCAACCTTTGATAAGGTCACATCTAAAATTTGATCACCCTTTGTCACAATCTCTTTTATTTCAAAAGAATAAGAAGGGTTGAGTTCAGACAGCTTTTGAATGACCCATTTTGTTTGTGTAATTGCAAGCTTACTTCGTCTAGAACCTACTTTAATTGTACGCAATACGTCTTCCTCCCAACAATGCCCTTAAAACTCATCATTATTTATTGAAACCAATGAAAGGTTGATAAGCTCCCAAGCAAAAAATAATTGATCATCAGCACAAGAAATGAAGCGACATTCCATAGTGCCACAATTTTGCCCTGCATATTTCTCACCAATCTGATATATAAGTAAAAGCCATATAAAAACAGCATAATAAACGAACCCAGTACCTTTGCATCTGTCCAGTACAACGTATCATACGAAATATATGCCCAAATGATGCCAAGAATTAAACTAAGCAAAAGCATTGGCACGCCAATAATGTTTAAAACGTATGCCATATGATCAAGCTTTGATAAATCTTCAATTCTCAGAAGCCATTTTCCCCATTTTTTCTTTTTCAGCAAACGATATTGAAAGAGATAGAGAAGAGAGAAAGCAAATGAAAGTGAAAAGGCACCGTATGATAAAATCGCCATCGTAATATGAATCACTAGCAATTCACTCGTCAGTTTCCCCGTTAGTTCTGCTGAGTGGAGATCGGATGGTGTAAAGGTGTGAATGGCCATCATGGAAAAACCGATGACATTTGTAAAAAAGACGATAAATTCAACACGCAATACTTTTGTAAGCACAAGAGATAGTGTCACAAGCACCCACGTATAAAAATATAACCCCTCTGCTACATTCAACACAGGGAATCGGTCTGTTTCCATCATAATATAGAACATGTAGACTGTTTGCAGCAGCCAGACAATAGAAAGCAACCAGAAAGCTATTTTTCCAGCCTTCCGGTTGTGTTGAAGAAAATCTATGAAATAGAACAAGACACTTAGTGCATAGATCAAGATCGTCGCTTCATTGAGTCTCGCTACAATGAATTCCATCATCGCTTAATCACTCACTGGCAACTGTAGCAAAGCCTTGTGCCATATTTGGTTTGAAGAGCTGAAATGACCCTTGCTCTACTTGTACAGACTCCACCTTTTGCTCTTCATCTTCAACCTGTAAATCAAAGATTTCTTTAAAGAGTAAAAGTTTTTCCTCTGCATTCGGCTCCGCAGCAATTTCTTTTGCCTTTAAGATAGGATCTTTCAGCATTTGATTGATGATACTTTTCGTATGTTTATTTAACAGCTTCATTTCACGATGTGTGAGGTTTGGAAGCTTTCGTTCAATGCTCTGCATCGTATCCGATTGAATTGTCAGTGCCTTTTCTCTAAGGGCAGAAATGATAGGAACGACTCCAAGCGTATTCAGCCATTGCTTAAATTCCACAATTTCTGCTTCAATGAGAAGCTCAACCTGCTCAGCCACGGCGCGGCGCTCTTGTAAGTTAGCTGCCACGATGCCCTCAAGGTCATCAATGTCATACAAAAAAGCACCTTCTACTGCAGAAATGGCTGGATCTAAATCACGGGGCACAGCAATATCCACCATAAATAGAGGTCTGCCCTTCCGCTTTTTATTCGCATTTTCGACCATTTCTTTTGTAATGACAAATTGCTTAGCACCAGTGGAGCTAATTACTATGTCCGCTTCGGATAACGTTTTTTCCAATTGGTTTAAGCTTTTAGGCTCTCCTGAAAAACGGCCAGCCAATTCTTTTGCTTTCTCATACGTTCGATTGATGACCGTTACTTGGCCAATTCCTTGACCCTGTAAGTTTTGAGCCGCCAGTTCACCCATTTTACCCGCACCAAGAATCAGGACATGCTTATCAGAAAGCCGCCCAAAGATTTTTTTAGCAAGCTCGACAGCTGCATAGCTGACAGACACGGCATTAGACGCAATATCTGTTTCCGCATGAGAGCGTTTTGCAACGGTAACCGCCTGTTTGAATAAATAATTGAAAACGGTACCAATGGTCTTCTCCTCTTGAGCTACTTTAAAGCTAGAGCGCACTTGACCAAGTATTTGTGTTTCGCCAATTACCATGGAATCAAGTCCACAGGCCACACGAAATAAATGCTCAACCGCTCCATCATTTTCATAGAACTTCAAATACGGAGAGACATCTTCCTTTTCTAAACCGAACCAATCGGCTAAAAATCTTTTTATATAAAACCGTCCAGTATGAAGTTGATCTACCACTGCGTAGATCTCTGTTCGATTACATGTTGAGATGACGATATTCTCTAGAATGCTTTTTTCTTCTTTAAGCTTGGACATCGCTGTTCCGAGCTCGCTCGGTTCAAAGCTCAGCTGTTCCCGTATCTCAACAGGGGCTGTTTTATAATCTAAACCCACAACAAGAATATGCATAACTTCAGCTTGCACCCCCAACGCCCTGTCTAATTTATAATAATTACAATATAGAATTTATTATTTATAATGATTATAACATATATTCATTTTTAACTGGATAAAAATTGTGAACAGATTTCAAAAATGTTGTGATATAGTAGAAAAATGTTCGACATCGATTATGCCATATCATCACTTCAAGCAATTTACCAGATTTGGCGCGTGCGGACAAATGATCTGCTTAAAAGAAGGTGACATCTTTGAAGAAGAAATCCATTTTGCTGCCGCTCACTTTACTGGCTGTAGCGCTATATGCCATTCTCTCAGGAGGTCAATTTGACATTTGGAAGGATCAAGAGAAATGGTATACACTTGTACTGCTTTTTGGCCTTGCTTTCTTATATCAAGGAAAGAAGGAGCAAGAAAGCGCTCATGTGTTTATCGGTATGCTTATGACGGGCCTTTCGCTACACTTTATTCTTCAGCCAAAATTAGACCACTGGCCAGATACTTTTACGATGATCGTATTCATCGTTGGACTTGCGCTTTTTGTGAAATCATCTCAGAAAAAAGAATATCGCATTGAAAGTATTGTTTTGATTGCACTCGGTTTGTTCCTTTATTTCTTTCAGCAAATTACAAAACAGCTAAGTTCCCTTTCGATCCCTACTTCTGGTTTTGAATTGTACTGGCCTTATGTACTGATTGCTGTCAGTCTCCTCTTATTATTTTTAAAAAGGAAATAATTTATACAATAAAAAGGCATCTGCCCATGACAGATGCCTTTTTTTAGTGATTAATTTTCGCAAGGATGGCATTCCAGGCTTCGTCTTTTCCCTTTTTTGTTTCAGAAGAGAATAAGATCAATTCATCTGATGGGTCAATGTCAAGCGTCTGTTTGACGACTTTCGCATGTTTTTCCCATTTGCCTTTCGGAATTTTATCCGCCTTTGTTGCGATGACAATCACGGGAACTCCGTAATATTTAAGGAATTCATACATGTTCACATCATCTACTGATGGCTTATGACGCAGGTCCACAATTTGAACGACTGCTTTTAATTCTTCACGCATTGTAATATACGTTTCGATCATTCTACCCCAGGCTTCACGCTCTGTCTTTGATACTTTGGCAAAGCCATAGCCTGGAACGTCCACAAAATGGAGCATATCATTAATAATGTAGAAATTAAGCGTTTGAGTCTTACCTGGTTTAGAAGACGTACGTGCTAAATTTTTACGATTAATCAATGAGTTGATGAACGAGGATTTTCCTACATTTGATCGTCCAGCAAGGGCGATTTCAGGCAGTCCCACACTTGGGTACTGCTCTGGTTTGACCGCACTAATGACGATATCTGATTTTGTTACTTTCATCTTCCCTCTCCTACCAACGCTTTCTCAAGCACTTCATCTAAATGTGAGACCGGAATAAAGGTTAGTCCTTCTCTCACACTTTCAGGAATATCATCAATATCCTTCTCATTGTCCTTTGGAAGAATAATCGTTTTCAACCCTGCACGATGTGCGCCTAATGCTTTTTCTTTTAGTCCGCCGATTGGAAGCACTCTTCCTCTTAGCGTAATCTCTCCTGTCATACCAACCTCTTTTGACACAGGTCGTCCTGTGAGTGCTGATACAAGAGCCGTCGCAATGGTGATACCAGCTGATGGCCCGTCCTTTGGAACCGCACCCTCTGGAACATGGATATGAATATCATGCTTTTCATTAAAATTAGGATCAATGTTCAGTTCATCTGCTTTTGAACGAATATAACTGAACGCCGCCTGTGCTGATTCTCTCATGACATCTCCAAGCTTACCTGTTAACAAAAGCTTGCCTTTACCCGGTGAGAGTGATACCTCGATCGACAAGGTGTCTCCACCAACTGTAGTATACGCAAGTCCTGTGACAACTCCCACTTGGTTTGTCGTTTCAGCCTGTCCATAACGGTAAAGTCTTTTTCCGAGGAATTCAGATAAGTTCTTTTCCGTCACTGTGATGCGTTTGCGGTCTTCAGACACAATCGCTCTTGCCGCTTTTCGGCAAATGGCCGCAAGCTGACGCTCTAATCCGCGAACACCTGCTTCTCTAGTGAAATAGCGAATCATATCATAAATCGCTGCTTCACGAAGCTGCAAGTTCCCTTTCTTTAATCCGTGCTCCTTCAGCTGCTTCGGCAGAAGGTGATCTTTCACAATTTCTGCTTTTTCAACCTCTGTATACCCTGCAATCGTGATAATCTCCATTCTATCACGAAGTGGACCTGGAATGGTTGCTAAATTGTTGGCAGTGGCAATAAATAACACTTGAGATAAATCAAATGTCTCTTCAATATAATGATCGCTAAAGTTATGATTCTGCTCTGGATCTAACACTTCAAGCATTGCAGAGGATGGATCACCTCTAAAATCTGAGGACATCTTATCGATCTCATCTAAAAGGAACACAGGATTCATTGTTCCTGCTTTGCTCATCCCTCGAATGATACGGCCTGGCATCGCACCTACATACGTTCTTCTATGCCCGCGAATCTCAGATTCATCACGAACACCGCCAAGAGAGATTCGGATGAACTTGCGATCAAGTGATTTGGCAATGGATTTAGCAAGTGACGTTTTCCCTACTCCAGGAGGTCCTGCTAAGCAAAGAATCGGTCCTTTTAATGAATTGGTCAGCTTCTGTACAGCGAGATATTCAAGCACACGTTCTTTGACCTTTTCCAGTCCGTGATGCTCATCGTCTAAAATTTCACTTGCAAGCTTTAAATCTAGACGATCTTCTGTATAGATGCCCCAAGGAAGATTGATCAGCCAATCAATATAATTTCGAATGACAGAGCTCTCAGCAGAGCTTGAAGGAATTTTTTCATAACGATTCAATTCTTTGAGCGCCGTTTCACGAACTGAATCCGGCATGCTGGACTCTTCGATTTTAGACATTAAAGAGCTGACTTCGCCTGTTTTTCCTTCTTTATCTCCCAATTCTTTTTGGATGGCTTTCATTTGTTCACGTAAATAATATTCTTTTTGCGTACGTTCCATTGAACGTTTCACGCGCTGCCCGATTTTCTTTTCAATCTCCAGCACTTCTTTTTCATTATGAATTAAGCTGATGACTCGGTTCAGTCGTTTTTTCACATTTACAGTTTCAAGAACTTCTTGTTTGTCCTTTAATTTGAGCGGCAGGTGAGAAGCGACGATATCTGCCATTCTCCCCGGTTCCTCAATATCCGTTACTGTTGCATATGTTTCAGCTGAGATTTTTTTTGAAATTTTTATGTATTGATCAAAGTGATCTAACAATGTGCGCATGAGTGCTTCTGCTTCTGCGTCCTTTAATTCTTCTTCTGCCAATTCTTTAATGTCGACGGACGTATAGTCCTCCAGCTCGACGTATGATTCGATTTGCGCTCGATTTAAGCCTTCAACGAGTACACGAATCGTTCCGTTTGGCAGCTTCAGCATTTGTTTAATTTTTGTGTAGGTGCCGACTTTGAAAATTTCCTCTTCACCTGGTTCATCTATTGAAATTTCCCGCTGTGTTGCTAGAAAAATCATATGATCGTTCATCATCGCCTGTTCTAATGCTTGAACAGACTTCTCGCGTCCAACGTCCAAATGCAAGACCATTGTTGGATAAACAAGCAAGCCTCGCAATGGAAGGAGCGGAACATTCTTTTTGATTTCATCTGCCATGTTGATTGACACCTCCGTCACTAGTATGAATCATTATAATATACCTGTTTCAGTCTTGTACAATGTAAAAGACTTGAGAAATGTTGATCTTACCGTAGTATACCCTTTCTTTTTATCTTGAAAAAGAAAAAAAGATCTATTTCACTAAAAAATCCCCATATGTGATGGGGATTAAACAGATTTTCTTTTCATTTCGTCTTCTAGTCCATCTTTCTTCTCGTCTGGCGGGTTGACCAAACACTGATCCAGCACCTCTTGGAAGTGCTTCACAGGCACAATGGTAATCCCTTCTATCTCTTGTAAGATCGACTGCTGGTTGTCATAAGGAATAATGACGGTTGAAGCACCCGCTTGTTTTGCTGCCTTAATCTTCGGTATCACACCACCAATCGGCTTCACCTGACCCTGTAATCCGATTTCACCCGTCATCGCTGTCAGATGATCGATAGGGATTTGATGGATAGCTGAGAAGATCGCGGTCGCCATGGCAATTCCAGCAGACGGCCCATCAATAGGGGCACCGCCTGGAAAATTAATATGGATGTCATATTCATTTGTCCGAATACCTAAATTTCGAAGCACTGTTAATACATTTTCAACTGACCCTTTGGCCATACTTTTTCGTCGAATGGATTTCGACTGATTGCCAATGCTTTCTTCTTCTGCAATACCTGTAATGTTGATACTGCCTTTTTCAAGCGCCTTGCAGATATTCACTTCAATCTCAAGTAAGGCACCGCTGTTTGGTCCATAAACGGCTAGACCATTGACAACCCCCACTTTTGGCTTTTCTGGTACTTTTTGTTCATATCTTGGTGTGAGCTGGCTTGAATGAATGACCCATTCAACATCTGCGATCGTGATGTCTTTTCGGTTTTCCGTGACCGCCATACCAGCAGCAATCTGCACCATATTAACCGCTTCACGTCCATTTTTCACATAGGTGGTTAAAAGGTCCAGCCCTTCATCACTTAATTCCTTTTGAATCTTTTGGACAGCCTTCGCAGCGACAATTTTCAGTTCATGCTGATCAAGGTCTTTAAAGAAAATTTCTAGACACCTTGAGCGGATCGCTGGTGGGATTTCATCAGGTGTTCTTGTCGTCGCACCAATCAATCGAAAATCGGCTGGAAGTCCATTTTGGAAAATATCATGAATGTGATTCGGAATTTGTGTGTTTTCTTCACTGTAGTAAGCACTGTCTAAAAACACCTTTCGATCTTCGAGTACTTTCAGCATTTTGTTCATTTGGATTGGATGCAGTTCGCCAATTTCATCGATAAACAAAACCCCGCCATGAGCATGCGTGACAGCTCCTTGTTTTGGCTGCGGAATGCCCGCCTGCCCCATCGCTCCCGCCCCTTGGTAAATCGGGTCATGCACGGAACCTATCAATGGGTCTGCGATGCCTCGTTCATCAAATCTTGCGGTTGTGGCATCAAGCTCTACAAAGACGGCATCTTTCTTAAATGGTGAGTCGGCGTGACGCTTCGCTTCTTCCATGACAAGACGGGCAGCGGCGGTTTTACCAACTCCGGGTGGTCCGTAGACGATCACATGCTGAGGGTTAGGTCCGCATAGTGCCGCTTTTAGTGCACGTATGCCGTCTTCCTGCCCTACAATATCTTGGAATCCCTTTGGCCGGACTCTCTCTGATAAAGGTTCACTCAGTTTGATTGACCGCATCTTTCTGAGTGCTTCCATTTCTTTCTTTGATTCTTTGTCTATCGTCACCTTTTGTGTGCGCTGATTTCGCAGTAAATTCCAAAAGTACAGCCCGATGACGATACCAAAGAACAGCTGTATGAATAATACGATTCCTGTCCAGCTCAATCGGTGCTCCCTCCTTCATCTATCGTATGTATTGGTTTCTGTCTGCTAGTATTTCCTAGAGCTGGACGGAATAAACACAACTTCCACGATAAATAAAAAACTCCTGAATCAAAAAGATTCAGGAGTCCTCACTTCTCTTATGCAGATGTTTTCGTATCTTTATTGATGACTGTGCCGTCCTTTAACACAAGGCGCGGTGACTCGCCATCAGCAACCGTTTCACCAGTGATCACACATTTTTCAATGTCATCACGTGATGGAAGGTCAAACATCACATCAAGCATGATGCCTTCAATGATGGAACGAAGACCACGAGCTCCTGTTTTACGCTCAATTGCTTTTTTCGCAATTTCGCTAAGAGCATCTTCTTCAAACTCAAGCTCTACATCATCAAGCTCAAGCATTTTTGTATATTGCTTAACGAGCGCATTTTTAGGCTTCGTCAAGATCTCTACAAGTGCTTTTTCATCTAACGGCTCTAAGCTTGCAATAACCGGTAGACGACCGATGAATTCAGGGATTAAACCGAAGCGAAGTAAGTCTTCTGGAAGTACTTTTGATAGAAGGACTTCTTTTTCAAGATCTTCGACTTTATTTTCCGCACCGAATCCAATGACTTTTTGACCTAGACGGCGTTTGATGATTTGCTCAATACCGTCAAAGGCCCCACCACAAATAAAGAGGATATTTGTTGTATCGATTTGAATAAATTCTTGATGAGGATGCTTACGTCCACCTTGAGGCGGTACACTAGCAACAGTTCCTTCAAGAATTTTCAAGAGTGCTTGCTGAACACCTTCCCCAGATACATCACGAGTGATAGAAGGGTTTTCTGATTTTCTTGCTACTTTATCGATTTCATCGATGTAGATAATGCCTTTTTCCGCTTTTTCTACATCATAATCGGCTGCCTGGATCAACTTTAGTAAAATATTTTCTACATCTTCACCAACATAACCTGCTTCAGTTAATGATGTTGCATCTGCGATCGCAAATGGAACATTTAAAATACGAGCAAGCGTTTGAGCAAGTAATGTTTTACCGCTTCCTGTCGGTCCAATCATAGAGATATTACTTTTCGAAAGCTCAACATCATCAATCTTGCTGTTTGAATTGATCCGTTTGTAGTGGTTATACACCGCTACAGCTAAGGATTTCTTCGCATTATCTTGTCCGATGACATATTCATCAAGAATCTCCCGAATTTCATGAGGCTTCGGAACATCCTTGAATTCAACTTCTTCCTCTGTGCCGAGCTCTTCTTCAACTATTTCCGTGCAAAGCTCGATACATTCATCACATATATATACGCCAGGTCCTGCGACCAGTTTACGCACTTGATCTTGCGTTTTTCCGCAAAACGAGCATTTTAATTGTCCTTTTTCCTCGTTGAATTTAAACATTCTTTCACCCCTTATTCTTCTTCACTTGCCTGTAGCTAACAGTCAGCTACCTTTCTGGGTCCAGTATGTATGCATTTTACCATACTTTCCTAAAAGACGGTAATGATGTGTTTCTAACACTGCACATTGAGATATGTATGACAGAAAGTTGCGACTTACACTATCGTTTCCAAAAGAAGCGATGATAAGTCAAAAATTGTACAAAACAAGGCACGAGTCACTCGCGCCCTGTTTTATTATTATGCACCATATTAACGGTTTTCTACAAGAAAATCAATTGCTTTGCGAACTTTTAGATCTTCTTTCATTGCGTCAGTAGATCCGATCGCTTGTTTAATATTTTCAATTGGCATGTTGTATGCTTCAGCCATTTTTGAAAGTTCTTCTTCTACTTCTTCATCAGACACTTGCAAGTCTTCTGCAGCAGCAATTGCTTCAAGCGTTAGGTTAGATTTCACACGTTTAGCAGCATCTTCTTTCATTTGCTCTTTCAGCGCGTTTTCATCTTGTCCTGAGAATTGGAAGTAAAGCTCAAGGTTCATTCCTTGCATTTGAAGGCGTTGTTCGAATTCTTTCATCATGCGGTCTAACTCTGTGTCAACCATCGCTTGTGGGATGTCAACTTCCGCATTTTCAGAAGCTTTCTCCACTAGCTCTTCACGAAGCTTACCTTCTGCTTCATTTTCTTTCGCTTCTTCAAGACGTTTCTTTGTTTTTTCAGTTAGTTCAGCAAGAGTTTCTACTTCTTCATCAGCATCTTTCGCAAACTCATCGTCAAGTGCTGGAAGTTCTTTTGCTTTGATTTCGTGAATTTTCACTTTGAATACAGCTGGTTTACCCGCAAGATCTTCAGCATGGTATTCTTCTGGGAATGTCACTTCCACGTCTTTTTCAGCGCCAGCTTCAAGACCAACTAATTGCTCTTCGAAACCAGGGATGAATGAACCAGAACCTACTTCAAGAGAGTAGTTCTCAGCTTTTCCGCCTTCGAATGCTTCTCCATCAACGAATCCTTCGAAATCAAGAACAACTGTATCGCCGTTTTCGATTGCGCCTTCTTCTTTTACAACAAGCTCAGCTTGACGGTTTTGCATGCCTTTTAACTCTTCTTGTACATCTTCATCAGTGACAGTAGCGTCGTCTTTTTCTACGTTAAGACCTTTGTAGTCACCAAGTTTCACTTCAGGCTTCACTGTTACTTTTGCAGTGAAGATTAAGCTTTCGCCTTTTTCGATTTTCTCAACATCGATTTCAGGGCGGTCAACTGGCTCGATACCAGCTTCGTCGATTGCTTTTGGATATTCAACTGGAAGAAGAATATCTAATGCATCTTGATAAAGAGATTCTACACCAAAACGCTGTTCGAAAAGACCACGTGGTACTTTCCCTTTACGGAATCCAGGGATCGATACTTGCTTGACAACTTTCTTAAACGCATCATCAAGTGCTTTGTTAAATGTTTCAGCATCAACTTCTACAGTTAAGACGCCTTCGTTACCTTCTTGTTTTTCCCATTTTACTGACATGTGTGTTTCCCTCCAAAAATCTATTCAGATTGTGCGTTGTTACATTCTAAAGCATCATAAAGACTTCGTCCAATCAAAAACCACGCACTCCGCTAAAGATGCGGTATTATGTATACAACATTTGACTTGATTATACATATCGTCTTTCAACCGTTGGAATCTTACAACTGCACGATATATGCACAAATACAACCATTATATTATAACATAACAAGTCCGTCTTTCAACTAAATCGACAAATTACAAATAAGAAATTTCTTCAATATCTCTCAGCATTGTGCAAGTTTCTTTCAGCTCTCGTTCATTAAATTCATACAATAGATGCAATTCTTCGAGGTCAATCTCGATTCCATGCATTTCATAGCCGACTTTGTGAAGTGCCGCTGCCCAAAGATTCGGATCTGTGTATTTAGGAAGAAATGGGTAAAGCACAAATAAGTGCCGGCGCCATAACTCTTCCACACCTTGATACAAGGTTGGATTCTCATTGCCGAGCGTGTCATCAAGCATACGCAGAACTTGCTGTAGAAGCGGCATCTGCTCAGGCTTGACAGCCTCCGAAGGAATAAGGGTTAAAGAATCACCGAACTTCGTCACATGAACCGGTTTTGCCACATCATGATCTGACAGAAGCTGCAGGATCAATGATTTGACCAAAGGGTTTCCATCAGGCTTTTGTAGGATCGTATTTAATAGCCCCATATGCGGCGTGATGTTTCGGTCTTTCAGCGAATGGATGAACTGCACCTGCTCTTCTGGCCGCTCGAGCATATCATCTATATTGATTTCGCCGCCGTCTTCCTCATCTTCATCTACAATCTGTTCAGGTGATTCGATCATCTTCCTACTAAATTCGAGTAGCTTGTAAAAATGCTCCGCGCTTTCTGCTGGGAGGTGGTTTTCCTCAAGCACGGCTTCAATTGTCTGCTTCACTTCTTCATATTCTTTCAGCTGAATTAAGATCGTCATATACACTTGAAGCACGGTGAAGTAGTGTCCATAGCCCTCATTCAGCATCTTTTCACACACACGCTTTGCATCCTGCAGCTCACCCAGCTCCAGAAAACAAATCGCCATACCGAGGTGAATATCCGATTCTTCATCGTCATCATAAGATTTTGCTTCGGAAAACAGGTGAAGCGCCTCTTGATACTGTTTATCTTTTAATGCCGCCATTCCTTTTTCAATCAGTCTTTCTTTCAGACCAGGAAACAAAATGACATTATCTTTCTTCTTGTCATGTTTCATGCTTACGTTCCTTTCGGGCGCATATTTTTTATCAGTTTACCAACGAAGGTTAGTAAATACAAGTAACGAGAGGTTTTCATGCAAAAAAGAAGCCATCACACCTCAGGCGGACGGCTTCTTGTTGTTTACACACGCAGCCAGCTGCTGCGCTTATCTTCAAATGCTTGAATGTCTTCTTCTAGTAGTAAAGTTAATGAAATCTCATCATAGCCATTCAGAAGCATTTCTCTCCAGTGAGGATCGACATCAAAAGGAGTGATATTCCCTTCGTGATCTTCTATTTGTTGTTTTTCCAGATCAACTGTCATCTCATATCCTTTGTTCTCATATGAGGCAGCGAATGTTTTCCACACATCATAATCAAGGCGAATTGGAAGCATGCCATTTTTAAAGCAATTTTGGTGAAAAATATCTGCGAATGATGGTGCGATGACAATTTTGAAACCATAATCATCGAGTGCCCAAGGGGCATGTTCCCTTGATGACCCGCAGCCAAAGTTTTCTCCTGCGATCAAAATGGATGCTCCTTCATAAATCGGCTGATTCAGCTCGAAGTCAGGATTTGGACTGCCGTCGGCTAAATACCGCCAGTCGAAAAAGGCAAATCTGCCATACCCTGTTCGTTCAATTCTCTTCAAAAATTGCTTTGGAATAATTTGATCTGTATCTACGTTGATACGGTTAAGCACAGCGGCTTTCCCTTTGTGTGTGACTAAAGGCTCCATCTATGACAACTCCTTACACGACTGTTTTCTCTTGATTAAACTTCCTGACATCGACAAATCGGCCATGTATTGCAGCCATTGCAGCCATTGCCGGGCTGACAAGATGCGTTCTTGCACCCTTCCCTTGACGTCCCTCAAAGTTTCGGTTTGATGTGGACGCGCAGCGTTCGCCTTCTGGCACCACATCGTTATTCATACTAAGACACATACTGCAGCCAGATTCTCTCCATTCAAATCCTGCTTCAAGGAAAATTTCATGAAGACCTTCTTCTTCTGCTTGCAATTTGACACTTTGAGAGCCAGGCACCACAATCGCTCTAACATGATCAGCTACTTTTTGTCCTTCTATCATAGAAGCTGCTTGGCGCAAATCAGTCATTCTTGAGTTCGTACATGAGCCGATAAACACATGTTCAATTGTAATATCTTCAATACGCTGATGCGGATGAACACCCATGTATTCGTATGCACGAATGGCTTCCTTTTGATCATCTTCTTGTGCAAAATCCTCAGGTCCAGGGATGGATGCATCCACAGGCAGCACCATTCCTGGGTTAATACCCCATGTGACCATTGGTGAAATCTCATTTCCATCTAAAACAATCGTTTTATCATAAGTTGCACCCGGATCTGTTCTTAAGTCTTCCCATTCTTTAATCGCTGCTTCGAAGTCTTCGCCCTGCGGTGCATATTTGCGGTCGCGGCAATATTCAAAAGTAACTTCATCCGGTGCAATCAATCCTGCTCTTGCGCCTGCTTCAATCGACATATTGCAAACGGTCATCCGTTCATCCATTGTCATGTTTCTGAATACTTCCCCAGTGTATTCAATGACATAACCTGATCCGAACTTCACGCCATGCGCACCAATGACTGCTAAAATGACATCTTTGGCTGTTACCCCTTTTTGCAGCTTTCCGTCAACTCTAATTTCTAACGTTTTCGGACGCTGCTGCCAAAGTGTTTGTGTAGAAAGTACATGTTCAACCTCACTTGTACCAATGCCGAAAGCAAGTGCGCCAAACGCGCCATGAGTTGATGTATGACTATCTCCGCAAACGATTGTTTTCCCCGGAAGTGTCAAACCAAGCTCTGGTCCAACAACATGGACAATCCCTTGGTCTACACTATGAAGATCAGCTAGGCGAACGCCAAATTCAGCACAGTTGCGCTCTAAAGCACTCACTTGTTTTTTAGCAACCTCATCTTTGATCACAAATCGATTCACAGTCGGGATGTTGTGATCCATCGTCGCAAACGTATTTTGAGGTCTTCTTACCTTACGCCCTTTTTGTCTTAATCCTTCAAACGCTTGAGGTGATGTCACTTCATGCACCAAGTGCAGATCAATATATAAAAGGTCTGGTTTCCCCTCGCCGCTTTTGACAACGTGCTGATCCCATATTTTTTCGATGATTGTTCGAGGCATAACCCTTTTCCTCCCTCTACCTAATTCCACAAGATTCTATTTATACAATTGTTTTCGCGCGCTGCTTGAGTGCGTCTACAACTGCATGAGTTATTTCTTCAGTTGTTTGATACGTTCCCTCTTTTGCCGATAAGTCCTTTGTTCGTTTGCCAGAGGCAAGAACAGCTTCCACAGCTTCTTCTATTGCAGCCGCTTCTTCTTCTAACGCAAAGGATGTTCTAAGCAAGCTTGCTGCTGACAAAATAGTTGCCAGAGGGTTTGCGACGTTTTGCCCCGCAATATCGGGTGCAGATCCATGAATCGGCTCATATAAATGGAGGCCGGTGCTTGATAGACTAGCAGATGGTAACATACCGAGTGATCCAGTAATCATTGAAGCCTCGTCACTTAAAATGTCGCCAAACATATTCTCTGTCACAATGACATCAAATTGAGCAGGCTTATAAATCAGCTGCATGGCTGCATTATCAACGAGCATGTGCTCAAATTCGACGTCTGGATATTGAGCAGCTACTTCTTCTACCGCATCCCGCCATAGTTTACTAGAAGCAAGAACGTTCGCTTTATCCACAGACGTTACTTTTTTCCGTCTCGTTAACGCCATATCGAATGCTTCTTTTAATACACGGACAATCTCTTCCTTTGTATAAAGAAGTGTATCGACCGCTGCTTCCTTTCCTTCTTCATCTGTGTATCGCTCGCTCGGTTCACCAAAATAAAGGCCGCCTGTTAATTCACGAACAATCACAAAATCGACTCCGTTAATGTGATCCTGCTTTAAGGGTGACGCCTCGCTTAAGCTATCGAACACCTTAACAGGACGAATGTTTGCAAACAAGTCCAGTTGTTTACGAATGGCGAGCAGGCCTTTTTCCGGACGAAGTTCTGGCGGGTTCTGATCCCACTTTGGTCCGCCGACTGCTCCTAATAAAATTGCATCAGCGCTTTTGCATACATCTACCGTTTCTTTTGGGAGCGGATTGTTTTTTTCATCTATTGCAATACCGCCAATGAGCGCCGTTTCGAATTCGAATTCGTGCCTAAATTGTGCCGCTGTCTCTTTGAGGACAGCGACCGCCGATGTCACAACTTCCGGTCCGATTCCATCGCCGGGCAAAAGTGCAATTTTCTTTTTCATGAGGACCTACCTCCTTTCCTATGAGATGGCGTGATGTTTCTCAATTTCTATGAGATTTGATTTAAAGATTAAATGCCTGTTTACTGCATTGACGTAGGCCTTCGCTGATGCTTCTAGCACATCTTGCGCCACACCGCGTCCAGCTGTTTCTTTTCCTTCTATTGAAACACTCACATATACTTCGGCTAGTGCATCTCTACCTTTTCCATTTGATTGGATACGGTAGTCTAGCAAATGAATTCTTTCCTCCATACAACGTTCCAGCGTGTTATACACAGCTTCTACACTGCCTGCGCCTGTAGCTGCTTCTTGAATAACTGCCTGCGTTTCTTGATTTTTCAAAGAAACCGTTGCTGTCGGCATCTGTTCTGTTCCGTAGTGCACTTGAAGACTTTCAAATTCATAACCAATTTTTCGGTCTGCTACTTTTTCTTCTAATATAATAGAGATCAAATCGTCATCTGTGATCTCTTTCTTCTTCTCCGTCAAGTTCTTAAATGTTTCGAAGAACTTATTGATTTCTTCTTCTGTCAGTTTAAAGCCTAACGTTTTCATACGATCTTTAAATGCATGTCTGCCGGAGTGTTTCCCAAGGACAAGTACATCTGTTGTCACACCGACAAGCTCTGGAGAAATGATTTCATAGGTTGTTTTTTCTTTGAGGAAACCATCTTGGTGAATACCTGATTCATGTGCAAAAGCATTGTTGCCAACGACTGCTTTATTACGTGGTACAATCATTCCAGAGTATTTGCTCACTACATCACTTGTACGCTTAATTTCATTCAATTGGATGGTTGATTCGACCTGGTAGAAGTCTTTTCGAATATGAAGAGCGACGGCAATTTCTTCTAAAGCAGCATTTCCTGCGCGTTCTCCAATTCCATTGACAGCCGTTTCAATTTGATCTGCCCCATTTTCAATGGCAGCAAGTGAGTTAGCTACAGCCATTCCTAGATCATCGTGACAGTGAGCAGACAAGTTGACGCGGTCGATATTTGGAACGTGTTCCTTCATATATTTAAAGATATTGCCATACTCTTTTGGCGCTAAGTATCCAACTGTATCTGGGAGGTTAACGACACTTGCTCCAGCATCAATGACCTTCTCTACAATTTCTGCTAAGAAAGCAAGATCTGTACGGCACGCATCTTCTGCTGACCACTGAACAACTGGAAAGCGTTCTTTCGCGTATTTCACCATTGAGACAGCCTGTTCTACGACTTCTTCACGTGTTTTTTTCAGTTTATGCTTGAGGTGAATGTCAGAAGTGGCAATAAAGATGTGAATTCTTGGTTCAACTCCATCTTTTAACGCTTCCCATGCAGCATCAATGTCACCTTTTACACATCGTGCAAGACCAGCTACTGAACAGTTTTTGATCGTTCTGGCTATTTCTTGTACGCCTAAGAAATCCCCTCGGGATGAAGCGGGAAAACCCGCTTCAATAATATTAACCCCAAGGCGCTCAAGCTGCTTTGCAATGATTAGCTTTTCTTGTGCATTTAAGTTCACTCCTGGTGATTGCTCGCCATCTCGAAGTGTTGTGTCAAAAAAATTAATTTTCCGCACCGACGCTCACCGCTTCCTTTTTCTTTCCTTGTTTGACGAAAGGCATCATTTCACGAAGCTTTCTTCCAACAATTTCAATTTGGTGCTCATTTTCATTTGCATTGATTGCATTGAAACGTGGACGATTCACTTGGTTTTCAACGATCCATTCTTTTGCAAATGTACCGTTTTGGATGTCAGTTAAGACGGCTTTCATGGATTCTTTTACGTTTGCATCCACAACGCGCGGTCCTGATACGAAGTCACCCCATTGTGCTGTATCTGAAATTGAATATCTCATACCTTCTAATCCTTCTTCGTACATAAGGTCAACGATCAGTTTCAGTTCATGCAGACACTCGAAGTATGCAAGCTCTGGCTGATAACCTGCTTCTGTTAACGTTTCGAATCCTGCTTTCACTAGTGAAGTAAGACCTCCACAAAGGACGGCTTGCTCACCGAATAGATCCGTTTCCGTTTCTTCTTTAAATGTTGTTTCAAGGACGCCCGCTCTTGCTCCACCGATTGCTTTTGCATAAGCAAGTGCCTTGTCTTTCGCTTGCCCAGATACATCTTGGTAGATAGCAAATAGTGCAGGTACACCAGCGCCTTGTTCATATGTTCTTCTCACAAGATGTCCTGGACCTTTTGGAGCCACAAGATACACATCTACGTCACTTGGAGGAACGATTTGATGGAAGTGAACGTTGAATCCGTGTGCGAAAACAAGCGAGTTGCCAGCTTCTAATTGATCTTTGATTTCTTCGTCATATACTTTCTTTTGTTGCTCATCTGGTAGTAGTACCATCACGACATCTGCTTGTGCTGCCGCTTCTTTTACTGTGAATACTTGATGGCCGTCTTCTTGTGCTTTTGTATAAGATCCACCTTTTCTCACGCCAACGATCACATCTACGCCGCTTTCTTTTAAGTTGAGTGCATGTGCATGACCTTGTGATCCATACCCAATGATAGCAACCTTTTGACCATTTAATACGTTTTCTTGAATATCACCGTTATAATATACTTTTACCATTTGACTCTCTCCTTTTGTTTAGACAATTGAAATTGTTTTATTTGATTGCGGCTTTTGCTGATTATCTCTCGCAAAGGCCGTGGTGCCAGTTCTGGCGACTTCTTTAATGCCGTATGGCTTAAGTAATTCAATGAGTGCTTCAATTTTTGAAGACTCACCTGTCACCTGAATGACGACACTCTCTCTGCTTACATCTACAATAGAAGCTCTAAACGGTTCAATGACCCCTGTGATCTCCATTCTAGATACTGGTGCAGAAACGACTTTTATCAAAGCCAGCTCTCGCTGAACGATTGATTGGTTTGTAATGTCTGTTACTTTGAGGACATCGATTTGTTTGTTCAGCTGTTTTGTCAGCTGTTCGATGTCTTTCTCTTGGTCTACATGGACGACGAACGTAATGCGTGATACATCTTGAATCTCAGAATGGCCGACCGTAATGCTTTCAATGTTGTAGTGTCTTTTGGTAAAAAGGCCAGTGATTCGGTTCAGTACGCCTGATCGATTTAATACAGTCAACACAATAATTCTTTTCAAGGTTTCACCCCCACCATCTCATGAAGTCCTTTCCCCGGTGCAACCATCGGGAATACTTTTTCATCTCTCGCTACATTGACATCGATGAAAACAGGCTCTCTAGAGGTGAGCGCTTCTTCAAGCTTTTCTTTCGCCTCTTCGTCTGATGAGATTCTGATTCCTTTAATGCCATAAGCTTCAGATAATTTTACGAAGTCTGGCTGCTCTGAAAATTTAGAATATGAGTAGCGTTCTTCGTAGAAAATTTCTTGCCATTGTCTTACCATTCCAAGACTGTGATTATTCAGAACAATCACTTTCACTGGAAGGTTCAGCTCACGGATAACGGCAAGTTCTTGCAGGGTCATTTGGAAACCTCCGTCTCCTAAAATCGCCACAACCGTTGCCTCTTGATCAGCTAGCTGTGCGCCAATAGCTGCCGGTAAACCGAAGCCCATCGTACCAAGGCCACCAGATGTGACCCATTTATCTGCATTTTCAAATGGATAGAACTGTGCTGCCCACATTTGGTGCTGTCCGACATCAGTTGCCACAATGGCTTCACCTTTTGTGAATTGATGAATGTATTCGATCAGCTTCTGAGGCTTGAAGCCCTCCGCTTCGTTTTCAACGTACCAGAGCGGATATTCTTCCTTCCACTGATCTAATTGGTTTTTCCATTCGTCTGACTCCCCTTGCTTCCCGTCTTGCTTGATCAGCTCTTCAAGAACTAGTCTACTGTCTCCAACAACCGGGATATGGGTATGAATGTTCTTGCCAATTTCAGCTGGGTCAATATCAATGTGTGCTACTTTTGCATGTTTCGCAAAATGATTGAGATTGCCTGTTACCCTGTCATCAAATCTCGCACCGATTGAAATGAGCAGATCACATTGATGAAGGGCCATGTTCGCCGCATATGTGCCATGCATACCAGCCATCCCTAGGAAAAGAGGATGCTTTGCTGGGAATCCGCCAAGACCAAGCAGTGTATGAGCAACCGGGATTTGCTGCTGTTCTACATACTGTCTTAATTCTTCAGACGCTTTGCCATGAAGAACGCCAGCTCCTGCGAGAATGACCGGTTTCTTCGCTCTGCTGACAGCTTCTACTAATTTGCGAATTTGCAAATAGTTCGGCTCGACTTTTGGCTGATAACCAGGTAAATCAATTGGCTGATCGTATTCAAACGTTCCTTCAATACCTGCCACATCTTTTGGAATATCAATCAAGACTGGTCCAGGTCTCCCTGTTGTTGCAATATGGAACGCTTCTTTAATGACGCCCGGTAATTCCTCTGGATTTCTTACTTGGTAGCTGTGCTTTGTAATGGGCATTGTGATACCAAGCACATCTGCTTCCTGGAAAGCATCCGATCCAATGACTGAGGTTGCCACCTGTCCTGTAAAGACGACAAGAGGAAGTGAATCAATCATTGCGTCTGCAATTCCTGTCACAAGGTTTGTCGCTCCAGGTCCTGATGTTGCAATGACAACACCCGGTTTGCCAGATACTCTTGCGTATCCTTCTGCTGCGTGAATCGCTCCCTGTTCATGTCTTGGCAGGACATGAAATAAACCAGAATCATAAATTTTATCGTAGATCGGCAAAACCGCTCCGCCTGGATATCCGAAAATAACTTCTACTTTTTCTCTTTTCAGTGCTTCAATTAGCATGAGTGCACCGTTCATCGTTTGTGGTGCTTTAGATGTTTCCGTCTCCACTTGTACATTTGTCCCCATTTGATTTCCTCCTCTTTGTCTTGCTTCAGTCAAGTTTTTTCACCCTTTTCCATTCAAGATCGAGATTTTAGACCATATAAAAAAGCCTTCTCACCCCACAATGACACTACTTTTCACTAGGTCAAAGGGGCGAAAAAGCTTTGTTTTTCGCGGTACCACCCTTGTTCACGGCAAAATCAGCTGCCGTCTCATGGACATCTTTTCATCCATTTTGGTAACGAGTGAGCAATGTCACTCGGTCTGCCCTACTATCATTTCAAGCAGACACTCGGAGGTGAGTTCACTTTAGAAAGTAACACCGGTTTCCACCTAGCACCGGCTCTCTGTAGATACTGACTCTAAAGCTACTAGTCCTCTTCAACGTTTATCGATATCTATTTAGCTTGCGTGAATGTTTTCATCTGTAAAAACGACTTTTTCTCCTTCTTCAACCACTCGCTTACGGAATTGTTCAAGAAGTTTGTTTGTATGAACACCAGGTTTCCCTTCACCGATTGTACGACCGTCAACTTTTACAACGGCAATGACTTCGGCTGCAGTTCCTGTCAGAAAAACTTCTTCTGCTGTATACACATCGTGTCTTGTGAATGGTTGTTCTTTCACTTCGTAGCCTAAGTCTTCTGCAATCTCCATGATGGCATTTCTTGTGATGCCTTCAAGAGCGCCGATATAACCTGGCGGTGTATAAAGTTTACCTTTTTTATAAATAAACACATTGTCTGCAGAACCTTCTGCCACGTACCCTTGATCGTTCAGCATCAGCGCTTCACTCACACCGGCCATATGGGCTTCGATTCGGACAAGAATGTTATTCAAATAATTTAATGATTTCACTTTTGGACTCAGTACATCGGGACGATTTCGTCTCGTCGGTACTGTCACAATATCAATACCTGTTTCATATAGGTGCTTTGGAAAGATGGCCAGCGGTTCTACAATGATCACTGTATTGGCTCTCCCGCAGTTGTTTGGATCTAAACCAAGATCACCAGCTCCTCTTGAAACAACAAGACGAATATAGGCATCCTTTAGTCCGTTCCTTTCAACTGTATGAATCATTTTTTCGGTGAGTTCCTCAAGTGAATATGGAATGTTCAGCATAATGGATCTGGCGGAATCATACAGGCGGTCTAAATGTTCTTTCATTCGAAAGATATTTCCGTTATATACGCGTATCCCTTCGAACACACCGTCACCGTATAAGAAGCCATGATCATAAACTGAAATTTTCGCATCTTCTTTTTTCACGAGTTCATCGTTTAAAAAGATCCACTGTTCCTTTTGGTCTTCCATTTTCAGTGAGCACCCTCTCTTTCAAACAAAAAGTAGTTGAATTTTCAGACACTTAAATTTGAAGCGTCTCACGCTTGCTCTGCGTGTTTGTTTAGCTTTTGTTGAACCCATCTTACGCCGCTTTCCATACAGTGTCAACAGCATTTTTAAAATTATTAGACAATTTAGATTAATCAAAATAAAATGTATACGCTTACACCTTTGCTAGACAAGGAATGAAAAAACTTAAAATTTTTTGTATTTTTTCTTCAATTTATTTACTTTACCTGAACGGTTTTCATTTGAGAAAACGTTTGTCATATTTTTTTACATAGTTTTTAATAAATATTAGTAGATTTTAGCGCATTTGTTTTTTCCTTCGGTATGCCTTTCTAAAGCGTTTTCCTATGAATATATGATAAAATGAGAGCATCATATAGAAGGAGGGCAACACATGGCTAACATCAGAGGTTATATCGGAACGTATACAAAGGGAGACAGTAAAGGCATTTATACTTTTACATTAAATACGGACAAGCAGCAGATTGAACAAGTAGAAGTGGCTGCTGAACTTGAAAATCCTACATATTTAACCGTCTCAGATTCTCAACAATTTGTGTATGCTGTTGTGAAAGAAGGATCACAGGGCGGCCTTGCTGCGTATCAAATTGATGAAGAAACCGGCACACTTCGTTTCATCAACCAAGAGCTTGCCGATGGCGCTTCTCCTTGCCACGTCAGCGTGGACAGTCAAACAAAAACAGCTTTTACAGCGAACTATCATAAAGGAACAGCAGAGATGTATGAAATCGATGCTGAAAATGGCTCAGTGATCCGCACACTGTCACAGGCACAGCATGAAGGAACTGGCCCTAACGAAGACCGTCAGGAAAAACCGCACACTCATTTTATGGGTCTGACACCAGATGAACAATTTGCAGTGGCTGTTGATCTTGGGACAGATGGTATTTATACGTATAAGAAAGAAAACGGTAAACTGGAGCTCGCCCATACATTTGAAACAAAACCAGGCACAGGTCCTCGTCATATTACATTCCATCCAACGAAACCTGTAGCATATGTGATGACAGAGCTAAGCTCAGAGGTGATTGTACTTCGTTACTTTGAAGATGGTCATTTCGAAGAGATCCAAACAATCGCAACCATTCCAAGTGACTTTACAGAGAACAATCAAGGCAGTGCCATTCACGTCTCTTCTGACGGCCAATTTGTTTATGCAGGAAATCGCGGACATGACAGCATTGCGATTTTCAAAGCAGATGCTGATGGTCAGTTAAGTCTTGTCGAGATTTCTTCTTCTGAAGGAAACTGGCCTAGAGACTTTGTGCTTGATCCAACTGAAGAATTCCTCATCGGTTCAAACCAAGAATCTAGCAACCTAGTGTTATACAAACGCGACAAAGAAACAGGGCGACTGACTGTCTTACAATCAAATATCTCAGTTCCTCATCCGGTTTGTGTGAAATTTTTAGGATAATGAAAAAAGCCTCCGTTATTGGAGGCTTTAGATTGTTGACAAAGGGCTAAAATGATCTTTATTTTAGTCCTTTGTCTTCTTTTCAGCGTGATAGAAAACCTTTGAAGTCTAGGAAGGACGAGCACTGGCGCGGAGCGAATTTGACATTCGTGAGCACCAGCGCGCAGGACTGACACCGAATGCGAGGGTTTGTCTACACGCTGAAGCCTCCGTTATTGGAGGCTTTTCTTTATGCAGACGGTACCCCGCCATCTTCTAGCTTTTGATCAATCAGAGACGTATCGGTTTTTTCACCGAACCATTTTGACAGCCTGTCCCTCGCTTTTCCTTTCACATCATCATCAATGTATACCGCTACTTGAATTAGAGCAAATGTGATCGCGCCTAAATCATCTGTGTAGCCGACACCGATCAATGTATCAGGAATAAGGTCAATTGGAAGGATAAAGTATCCAAGCGCCCCAATAATAAGGGTCTTCGCTTTGACAGGTACTTCAGGTTTTTGCAATGTATAGTAAAGTAATAGCACAGCATAGACAAGAGAGACACCCGCTTTTTGTGCTGTCTTTTTTAACTTTTCCCAAAAGGCATGATCATTAAAATGCTTCTTCGAACGCTTTAATAGTTCTTTTTTCTCAGAACGATTCATCGTATCGCCTCCATCTTCAGCATAGCCCTTTTTCTTTAGTTATACAAGATATCCACCGATTCGACAAACAAAAAGCAGCAGAAAGCTGCTGCATTCTACTGCTCTTTGTAAAACTTTTCGATTGCCTTATCGATGTACACCCATCCTTTATAAGACACGTGAATTGTATCTTTAAAGAAATAAGGATCGTATTCATGCTTAGTCAAATCCGCTACTTCATACCCATTATCTCTAATTTGACGATTGATTTTCTCATAATACTCTGTACGTCCCTCTTTCGGGAAACCGGTATAATCATACCATTTTCCGTTGACAGGAATCGTCACAAACAAAGGCTTCGCCCCTGCCTGCTTTAAAATATCCAGCATGATTTGAAAATCTTTGTATTCTGGTGATTCCGCATAAGAGTGGTCTTCACGAGAATCCCTCATCTTTTTCATAATCGGTTTCAGCTTGCGCTCAAACAGTTTTTGATTGATATAAAACGGGTTGTCCCCTGCTCTTTTCGCACCAAAAACGCCCGCTTCTTTTTCAAGCTCCGTCCATGTTTTTCCTTTGACTGATGGAGACGGATGAAGCTTACGCCCTTTCCCCGATCCAATTGTATAGTACATGTCTTTCTTTTGAAGCATGCCATAATACATTTTGGCAATAGGAGAAATCGCGCCATAAGCGAATTTGTTTCCAGAAAGCTCTGCTTTAAAAAGCTCTGTGATGACCATGTCGTTCTTTACTGCTTTAAACGTCATGATTCTCTTGATCAGTTCTTTTTTCACAGTTGGATCAATTTCTTTATTATAAGCGAGATTCAGCGCTTGAAGCGCTGAATAGTTTGGTGCAAAGTGATTCTCGTCAGATCCCCATTTCACAAACCACTGCGGGGACACGATAAACACAAGCTTCTTCCCTTTTAACTCTTCCATATGCGCTGCAAAGTTCATCGCATGAATTAATGATTGCGATCCACCTTTTCCAATAAGATAAGGTGTAAACCCTTGAGGATTCTCATGAAAGAAATTCGAAGGGTGATATGGATCAAAACGTGAGAGTTCAGAAGATCCATAGATCGGCAAATAAGTTGGATCTTTTAGCATTTCATCTTGTAAATATAGCCCTTGGAACATCCCCGGATCTAATTCTGTGGCTGACTTTTGTAATTTGTCTTTTGGGATCAGATGTGAGAGCCATGCATTTGGTACAAGAAGAACACCAATGAATAGAACAGCCGCTAAAATAAGCGGCCCAAAAAAACGCTTTTTCATTACTTCATCTCTGCCAGCTGCTCAGCAATGTGATTCGGAGTATCCCACACATCACGATCGAACTCTGTAATTGGAACAGTAATTCCAAGTTGACTTTCAATTGCCATAAGCAGTTCTACTGTACCAAATGAATCTAAAAGACCTTCTTCAAATATAGAAATCTCTGGATTTTCTTTTACAACATCGTCCTGACAAACCTCTGCAATAATACCGTATACTTGATTTTTAAATTCCATAATTTTCTACTCCCTTAATCTTTAATGATGAAATGGTTTTCCTGAAAAAATATAAAATCCGAAACAAATCACATGGAATGTAATAATGATCGACACAACCATTGTGACCTTATTATCCGGCCACCACTTGTGCTTTTTATTCCATTTCTCAAATAAATTGTAACCGGACATCACAACTGCGTGGTATAGTCCGTAAATAATATATTGAAGTGCTAGACCATGCCAAGCACCCATCAATAGAAAGAGGACAAAGTACCCAATATTGGATACGGCCATACGGTTCTTGATCCACTTCTTTTTGGTCATAAAGAACACAAATCTCATAAACACGTAGTCTCTGAACCAGAAGGACAGGGACATGTGCCAACGATTCCAGAAGTCTTTAATGTTCCGGCTGATAAACGGTTTGTTAAAGTTTTCTGGTGATTTAATGCCCATCATATAACTCACACCAACAGCGAATGCTGTATAACCAGCAAAGTCAAAGAACAAATACATACTGTACGCATACATATACGTTAACTGTTGAACAAAATGACTGCTGCTAATGTGATGAATATTCATCAGAATATACGTGTGAATCAAATAACCAATAATGAACTTATATAAGAAGCCGATAAAAATTTTATGAATACCTGCGTATAAAAGATCACTGTACGCTTCCTTTTCAGGCGGCGTATCCATATCCTTTTCAAACCGGCGGTAACGATCAATCGGCCCTGATGAAATCGTCGGGAAAAAGACAATGAAATAGACCAAACGATGAATCGGAATTTTCTTCTTAATCAAGCCGTCTCTTGTCTCGATAATTAACTGAACACCTTTAAATGTTAAGTACGAGATCCCTAAAAAGCTCAGCCAGTTTATTGGCGGCGGTTGATGCGGCTGATGAGTTAAAAAGAACGGTAAAACCTTTGATAGTACAAGCGGCAAAATCGATGCCACCACTGCCATATAGAAGACAGACGCCCTGTTCGCCTTCAGCCGGTACGAAAGGTACAAACGGATGATCAAGACTTGCCACACTGTGAACAAGAAGAGCAGCAGCGCGCCGTGTGCATCATTTGAGAAAATAAGCGCGAGTGCCACAACCGTTGCAAACATGTTGTAGCCATGCATTCTTTTGCCGCGAAGACCAAGAATAATCGTCGGCAAAAGAAGAACACCAATTAGAATGAAGAAAAAGAATGAACTAAACGGAATCATAGAAGAACCTCTTTCGCGATTCTTTTACGGTCAACCTTCCCGTTTGGTGTCATGTACAGCTGCTCAAGATAGACAAACTTCCTTGGAATCATGTACGCTGGCAGTGAATCCGCCATTTCTTTCTTAATTGCACTTGTCAGCTGATATTCTTTTTCAAACGAATGCGCTGAAGGAACAATGGCTGCAATCAAGTACTCCACATGACCGTTTGGCTGGAACGGCACAATCACACAAGCATTGACATACGTTGTCTCGCTCACATGATATTCGATTTCTTCAAGCTCCATTCGGTATCCATGCAGCTTAATTTGATAGTCCAGACGACCGTGACACGTAATCAATCCATCCTGCGCCACACCTGCGTCACCTGTGCGGTAAGCAGGGTGTCCTTCGTATTCAAAGAACACTTTATCCGTCAAGGCTTGTTCACCTAAGTAGCCTTTCGTGACGCTTGGCCCCACGATGACAATTTCCCCTTTTTCACCATCAGGAAGGCTCTTGCCTTCTTCATCTAAAATGACGATATCTGTATCCGGTTTCGCATAGCCCACAGGTAAAGAATCGTGCTGATCCAGAATCTCCTGCGTCACTTCAATTGATGTGATCGCAACAGTTGCTTCAGTCGGACCATACGTATTAAAGACCTGCGCCTTTGGAAAACGCTCAAGAAGTGCACTTGCTACTGCTACAGGAAGCGCCTCTCCGCAGAACAAGAAGACTTTCAGCTCTGGTAAAAGCTCCCCTGTAAAAGAAGGGTCCATTAAGCACATTTGCACAAAGGAAGGTGTTGATGTCCACACTTCAACGTCAGATTGACCAAGTGCTGCAAACATATCCTTCGGCTTGTTCACTAAATCTTTCACTAAACAGTAAAGCGTGCCGCCTGACTGAAGCGCTGGATACAAATCCATCACTGATAAGTCAAAAGAAAATGGTGCTTGATTTAAGAACGTGCGCCCCTCGCCAATTGGGAAGTCTCGGCACATCCACTCTGTAAAGCTTTCTAAATTATTTGCTGTTACCTGAACGCCTTTCGGTTTTCCGGTACTGCCAGACGTATAAATGATATAAAACACATCATCCTGATGAACCCACTGCGTAGAGGGCGGTGCTTCTTTTTTAAGAGCTAAAAGCGATGCCGCACTCTTCACTTCAATGTGCTCTTCTACATCTAGTACATTCAGCTCATTTGCGCAAATCAAAAGACTCGCTTTTGAGCTTTCAATAATTGAGACGATACGCTCAGCAGGGATTGAGATGTCGACCGGAATATAAGGTCTACCTGATTTCACACTGCCTAAGAAAGAAATCAGCATCTCCGGCTCCATATGACCGTATACAATGACAGGTGCACTGTCAGTTGCGACTGCATCAATCGCACCAGCCATTTGGTCTGATAGACGCCAAAGCTCATCATATGTGATCGAAGCATCTTGAGAAACAAATGCTGGCTGTGTTGGTTTCGTTTGTTGGTATTTATGAATCGTGTGTAATAGTTTCATAGTTTAATCTCCAATTAAAAATCGTTGTAAATGAATGATCCCGTATTTGCTGTATGGAATCCGTAAATAAAGAACAATAATAGCAAAATAAGTAAGTAAAAGCTTGTATATCCTATCCATTTTACAGACTTATTTTCTGATAGCTTTTTGAATAGCATATTGATAACCTCTTTTCTTTTGACACTTATAGAGACGCATGAATCATTAAAAGAGTTTCATACCAAAACATAAAATTTTAAGAATTAATGAAAAAAGATGTCGAATCGATCAGCGTGTCTTTACGCAAAGCTGTCTTATTGTAACAAAGATTTAATGTGTTTGAAATGAAATCCAAGCTTAAATTTGCCTTAAAATTGGTGAAAGCTGTCGAATAAACACAAAAGCCACCTAGTTTGCCTAGATGGCTTTGATTTCAATTACTTCTTATATTTATTGACTTCGAACATGAGAATGTTTTTAAACACCACATAATCCTTTTTACTTTCAAATGGACCTTTATTGTTGTCATGCTCATCAATTTCATAAAATCCTGGTCCTTCTCCGGCATCACGCTTTTTGTACCATGATAGGAAAGCATTGACTTCTTTCATGGAGAGGTCATACTCTTTTTGCAAACCATTGACCATTGTGATGATGAGGAGAGCATCGCCGTCTCCATCGGTTGCATCGTCTTTTGGTGGTGTGGTTGGTTCTGGGTCTTTGTCGCCGGGTGGTTCTGTGTTGTTTTCTTGAGGTAATGCGTCTTTTAGAGAGATTGATAAGACAGATTTAAATTTTTCTCTTGCACGAGGCATATCACCATTTGTGTTTTCTTCTCCCCCAATGATATAAAGATTATGATTGACAATAGCAGCGGAGTGTCCCTTTCTATAAAAGGTTTTAGGTGTTTGAACACTATACATTGTTCCTAAAATTACATCATGTACCGATAATCTAGCAGTTCCACCTGTAAGTAAAACTTTATTGTTGTAAACAGCTGTCGCATAATACCCCGCTGACCAACCACCTTGCTTTTTAATCCACGTATCTGTGTCGGGGTCGTATTCACCGATCATTTTATTTAAAGCTTCATTTCCTCCCGATAAATATAACTTTCCATTTATAGAGTTCAAAGTTCCAGCAGTTACTACGTAATCTAAAGTGCTTTTCTTATCCCATTTTTTTGTGTCAGGATCATAGCAGTATGTACTCATTCGATGGTTTTCTATAGCAACTACAAAGATTTTCCCTTTTGCACTCTCCGCATAGATTCTATATGGTCCTACCTTAGCTTCTAGTGGAATATCCTCAAGCTTTTCCCAAGAATCATTTTTAGTATTATAAACTTCAACTGTTTTCACAGCTCCATCTGGCGATAAACCACCTACAACATAAATTTGGTCATTCAGAGTCGCAGTAGCAGCCCCATATCTAGGAGTTGGCATTGATGTTTTACTTGACCATTCATTTTTCTCCGGATCATAAACAAAAGTTTGATCTGCACCTTGTCGTTGAGTTGGTCCCTGACCACCTATGACATATATTTTACCGTCAACTACTCCACTACTAGCACCAACACGTGCCTCGGGCAAGTCTGCTTGATCTTTCCATTCTAATGTGTCCGCTTTTACTGAATGTAACGGATAAATTAATGACGAGATAAATAAGAAGAATATTAATCCTAATTTTTTCAAGAAAATCACTCCTTAAAATTGTGTACCCAACATTTATCGGTTTTTTAATGACTTTCTTCATACTTTTGTTATATTTTTAATAATTTAACACTATATCTTCTAATATCGATCCACTAATCGTCGTATGTTTATCTATTTTTCTTCCGTTCAAATTTTCTTTATTTAAACTTTATCTTCTTCACGATTTCTATGAATACACTATATTAAGAAACAAATAAAAAAACCCAAAGTTTCATGGGTTTTTCTCCTCAATCTATTATAAGAAAATCCGTCACAAGACAAGTGGGTTCTCCATTTCCATCCAGCCCTCAAAAGCTTGGATACATCCCGTTGTCGAAGCCTGTTGTAAACATGGCAATGTCCACCTTGTCATGAAAACTTGTGACGAGCCAGTCCCATGTGTGCTTTTAGTTTTGCTCAAGGGTTTCTGCAAATTCCTCATAAAGATAGAAATCATTGTCCTCTTTATATCTATTATCCTCATAAGCTTGTAAATACAGTGCTGCTTCCGCATCCATAAAACAGCCCATCCCCATATTCACACCGTAGCCGAAGAACTCATCTTCTTTTAATTGTTTTGGGTTCCTGCCCTGCTCTTGTGGCAAGCTCCCATTCTATTGCTTGCTCGTTTGTAAACTTGATCATTGCATAGGGGACGCGTTCGTCACTGCTTTCTAATTGCTTTACTACAAGTAGAATAGGATATTTCCCTAGAGCAACCTTCCTCGTAAAAGGTTGGCCTCCTTCTGAAAAAAAGGATCACAGGCAACGATATGACCGCTCGTGATCTCGATATGGCCTAACTGTTTAGCAAATAATTGATCACCTTCAGGGCTGCTTTTGTTCTCTCCATTTTCAAACATTAAGTTTGTTGATCGATGTTGTACAAGGGCTCATTCCTTTCATTGTTTTTATGGGGCGTTTGGGATTATGTATTTTTCTCTGCTTTGTCTTTTATTTCTGTTTTAGTTCTAGTCTCCCTTTTTATCTGTCAATAAAAAATCTGTAACAAGACAAGCTTCATCACAATTCTCATCTATAGGCTTACAATGCAATTAACCCTCAACCGAATGGTTTGAAGGTCTTTTTTTTCACCTTCATTTAAAAGTAAATCACTCGATTTGATTTTGTACATTCTCGAATTCCTCCATACTCAGCTCATTTTCTCCTTCTACTATCCACTTTAATTTTTTAGTTGTAAGAGAGCTGCTGTTTTTGTAAGCGTCAGTTTGTGAAATCTCTAAAGTTTCATGAAACAAAAAAGCCCCTTCATCAAACGAAGGGGCTGGCAGTTAATTATTTTTCAGTAAGAACTCACATACAGTTGGCTGAATATGCTGTCTTTGAAGGCTCATTAATAAGTATTTGGTTTCGATATCAGAAGAAAATATTTTCTCCTTATAATGATCAAATTCTTTTCTTGTCGGCACTTCATTTTTCATCACTTCTTCAACAGAAATCCCAACCGCTTTCAATTTTTCATTTGTGGATGTTTTCTTGATTTCTAGAGACTCTTCTTCTCCATTTAAACGATTAGAGAAAATCCCTAAAATTTCAACGACAGCATCTACTTGCTCTTTCCTCAAATTATGATCCAAAGCAAACATGAAAAATGGATGGTCATCTCCGTCAATGATTGTCTTAAGTAAATAATTTTGATACTTGAGGAGTTCTATCTCTCTTTCTAAATCCATCGTGTCACTCCTTTGTTAATTATGCAATAATCAACATAATTGCCCACGCAATTGTTCGAGCAGAAGATGTTGGTATTCCCAATTCAAAGATCATGAAATCAATTAACCTTGCTTCAATACTGTTTGTAACACTGTCAAGAAAATCGGCAATTTGTTTGGAGTACTTTTTAACGTAATCTGCATTTTTCTTGCTCAAAATTTCCAGAAGGTCTCCTAGAAGTTTGCCGCCATTCCTTAATGCATAGACTAAACCGTCTTTTTTCAAACCTTTTGTACTTAGTGTAGGATCATTTACCACAGTATTATTAATTGTATTCGTTAGTTCATTTTGAACTGTAGCGTTTTGTAAAACGGTACTCTGCAATTCAACTTTAACTAGATTTTTTGCTTTTTTGTTCTCTGCTGCATACGTAGAAACTGGGGCTACAATTGAAAATAAAGTAGTCAATGCTAGTGTTCCTGCAATAATTTGTTTTTTCATTTAAAATTCTCCTTAAAAGCAGATGCATCCGCAAGAGTTTATTGGCCTAGAAATATATTAACAAATACAGGAATTTTTTTATACGCTTTTTCTTATATTTGAATAAATTTGGTATTTTAGGTATTATTTATTTAACAAAAAATAATCTTTATTACTCTTTTTGTAAAATTAATCACTCTATTATTCATACTGCTTTTCTCTCTCTCATACAGCTTCATGTGTCATCAGATTCATTTATAGAAAGTTTGCTATTTCACTATTTATTTTTGGGACGGTGATGATATGACTAAGGAGTACAGGTAATGACGAACCATCTACACCCTAAAGATCTAATCTTTCCAAAAGAGCTAAGGGATAAGAATATAAGAGAAAAAGGTTAAATGAAAAAACCCCTTCCAATTGAGAGGTTATGTTATTAACTATCTCCTTTTATATATTTCTTAATGAATGTTTCGCTAATCATGGTTACGATATAGATCGCAACCGTTAAAATCAGCATCAACGGAAACATGCTTAAACGATGATCTGCAACGTATACAATGATCCCCACAATGACAGCCACTACGATTGCCGTTAAAATATGCTTCACCACCCTCACCCCTTTGTATAAATCATATACATTTTATTACATATAAGGTTTAATTAAAATAACTTCCATGAAATCAGATATACGAAAGCCTAACTTAATTCCGGCTACAAAAAACATCAAATTTCGTTTGTTCCGCTCTTAAAGCCGATTGCTAACCCCATTTTTGTTCGTAATATTTCAATATGCTAAAATTAACAAAAATTATATAATGGATAAATCAAGAGGTCATTAAGTGACGCAACAAATCAAGCTGTTTCAAGCTTTGAAATATCGCTAACTGAAGCAAATCATGAACGTACCGATTTCATCTAATAAAGTAATACAGGAAATAAGAAATGCTCTTTGTTGTTCACGGAGAACTCTGTCATCATCAGGGAATAATTAAAATTAAAGAAAAAATATAGGGTTCTAGTATTGAACAAACTTCGGAGATGAAGAAGCAAGCATCATTGGATCAAAGTGAAGCTCTTTTGGTCTCGGAATTTCACTTGACATGGTCTCTATTTTCAATAAATAGTCAGTTCCGAAACTCAATAATTTTTTAGTTAATAGTTGAGCCCCCTCACCAAATATATGAGGGGGCTCATTTTCTCTTTTATTCTTCTAATCCTGCTTTAAAAATATCAGATGCATTTAACCCTTCCGGTAAACTAACAGCTAGATTATCTATTAGTTCTTGCCATATCTTAACTTTATTTTCTTCGTTAACAATAACATCAGCACCGTGACCTTTCCAATACTCTTGAAGTTTATCTAATTCTATTTCGCTTAATATTCTTTCAATTTTTTTGGCATTAACATATAGTTTACCATATACTTTAGGAATTATTTGTGGTTCTCCGCACACTTCTATATCCGCTTTACCACCTGCACTAAAAACATCTCTCAATGAGGAACTGACAATTTGATACTCTTGTAAGAGATAAACAGACAGGTTTAAATATTTTGTTGAGCTATTTGAGAAAACCTCTGGAAACAGGGCCATTCCCTCGGCGATAATATCTTGCTTTTTGTGCTCCTGTAATTTTCTAAATTCCTTAACTCTTGGACTTACACTTTCTTCTTCGTCTAGCCACCATAAAGACTCACCTTCACCGAGTGTACTCCGAACATAATCTTTTAGCACTTTGGATTTTTCTAATGAATTCATTGCTTTGAATTCTTCATATGTAATACCTATTTTATGTAAAATAGATTCACCACTCCCAACCTCCATATTCAGGAAAAACCTTGGTGAATGTGTAACTTTAATATCGGCCAAACAATCCTCATAATATCTATGTATAACTTCAATTTTTTTCCCAACTTTACGACCAAAGAATGCGTATATTTGATCTGTTACTTCTTTCCTCAAAGTACCTTCAAAAATGCTATTACCCGTAGATTCCCACTTCTCACTTTTTGTGTATTTAACCTCAATACCAAAAGTTTCTCCTATAACAATATCCGGAAAGCTCTGAACTCCTGTCTGTATTACACTAATTCCATAGTTATTAGAAATTTCCTGAATAACTAATGTTACATAGTTTTCGAACTTTGTACCGGAATCAATGTTTGAAAGGTCTAATTCACTTTCTATCTTTTGCTTTGCTAAGTCTAGAATTGTTTCAATTGTACTTTGGTTCGTTGACATTTGTTCCCCTCTCCGTAATCCATTAAGTCAGTTAATTTAATAGGTTCCTCACATATTTTATTTAATGCATGAATTATATGGTTTAGAGTTTCAAGCTCTAACCTTTTTGTATTTCCATTACACATATCGTTTATAGTATTTGGTCTAACACCTGCTAAATGTGCAAATTGTGTTCTTGAGTATTTATGTTGTTTTAATAGCTCGTCTAATTTAAAATAAATCATAAACATTCTCATTTCCTATTGATTTATAACTCCAGGAGTTATAAAATAAAATTGAGGTAGTTTTTCTATCTAAAGAATTGTATAAGTATATTAATTTAATTCTATTATATCTGAATTACTAAAATAATCAAAGAATATAAGGGTGAAAATATGTATAATGTCGTTTCACTATTTAGTGGTTGTGGTGGTCTTGATTTAGGATTTCGTGGAGACTTCGAATTCTTAGGAAGAAACTATGACAGAAACTTATTTAAAATAATTTGGGCTAATGATATTTTCAAGCAAGCTGTTGAAAGTTATCGAGTTAATATAGGAGATCATATAATTGAAGGTGACATTCAAGATCTTCTCAACAATAACCCTGAAATGGTTCCTACTGAGGCTGACGTTGTTATTGGAGGTTTTCCTTGCCAAGATTTTAGTATCGCTGGAAAACGTCAAGGAATAACAGTAAACCGAGGTAGATTATATCTCCAAATGAAAAGAGTTATTGAGCGAATTGCTCCTAAAATATTTGTTGCAGAAAACGTTGAGGGCTTAGTTAATATGGAAAATGGTTTAATACTTGAAACAATTAAAAATGATTTAAGTTCAGTTGATCACAATGGTGAAATTGTTAATTATAATGTTACTCATCATTTATATCATGCTGCTGACTATGGTGTACCTCAAATTAGAAAAAGAGTTTTTATTGTGGGTGTTAGATCAGATATAGACGTTGAACATATTCCACCAATTCCAACTACACCGGATAATCCAGTAACTTCCAGAAAAGCAATCGATGATCTATGGAATATGGAAGTAAACTCTAATGTTCCAAACCACACTCAAATATCTAAAGCAAAATTTTATCCCGGAAGACGTTTGCAAGGTAATTCTCAAATAAAAGAAGACCAACCTTCAGTTACAATTCGAGCAGAACACCACGGTAATATTGAAGGGCATTATCGTTCAACTAATCCAGAAGACCCGGAAAATATGTTATTTTGGAGACGATTAACAGTTAGAGAATGTGCTAGAATTCAGTCTTTCCCTGATAACTTTGTATTTCAAGGTTCTGCTACTATGACGTACAAGCAAGTTGGTAATGCGGTTCCACCGGTTCTTGGTTGGCATATAGCTCAATCTGTACAACAAGTACTGCTGAATGCAGAAAAGTTAAAATTTGATGATAATAAAACACAAATAGCAATGAATTTTTAACCGCCGTATTTTGGCGGTTATTTGTTTGGAAAAAAACTGTCCATTTGACAGTCAATCCGGATAATTTCTTATTTTGCATCTATTTCCACTCATCTTTATTTGCCTAACCATGGTTTTGAGAGCATCAAAAACCAACATTGAGTAATCCAAGACCTCAAATTGTTTTATTTTTTCTTTTGGAGCGGTAGAACTAGTACTAGTACTAGATAATTCATTTAATAATCCTTTTCTTTTGGTCACAAAAAAACCTCCTATATCGAAAGTGATATAAGCCAATAATAGGTGTAATTTCTTACATTACCGTTATACTGACCGTTTCACTATACAATATAGAAGGTTGATTTGACGGGTTTTAGCACCCGATTTAAATACGTCCCAGGAGAGATTCGAACTCCCGACCGACGCCTTAGAAGGGCGTTGCTCTATCCAGCTGAGCTACTGGGACATGTTGTTATGTAGTGTTCTGTTGGTGAGTACCTCACCGACAAGATTTATTATATTACTATTGTTCTTTAAAGTCAACGGTTTTTCGAAAGTTTTTTTCATAAGGGGCAGATGCTGCACCCTTATGAAATACCTTCCAATGTGACAGTGTTTTCGAGGTCTTGTATGACCTGACCTTCGTCTGTGAAAAACTGTACGTTCGCTTCGCTTCCATCTAGTGTCAGTATAGCGTAGCTGCGCTCTTTACGCACTCTTGGCAGGTGCACACTGCCTGGGTTAATGAGCAGTTTTCCTCTTAGCAGCTCACTGCCTGGGATGTGCGAGTGGCCAAAGCAGATGATGTCTGCGCCTAGCTCTTCTGCACGGTAGTAGACTTGAAGCAAGGATTGTTTGATGCCATGCAGATGTCCGTGAGTGAGAAATAGTTTTCCGCCTCCATCAAGTGGGAGCAGGAGTTCTTCTTCAAAATCGCCCATAAAGTCACAATTTCCTTTGACGACTTTGTATCCTTCGAGTGCTGGGTGGTTCGTTTCGAGTTCTGAATCTCCGCAGTGAATCATCATGTCCACTTCAGCCGCATGCCGTTTGGCAATGGTTTGAAGTTCGTCTGTGAGTCCATGACTGTCACTAATGATGAGTATCTTCATGGCTTCATTCCCCCTTATTCATTTGCGTCTAGCAGTGATGAAAGCTTTTGAAGCGCGACCGCTCGATGGCTAATCTTGTTTTTCTCCTCTGGTGAAAGCTCAGCCATCGTCTGGTCTTTGTCTTTGACGATGAAAATCGGGTCGTATCCGAAGCCGTTTTCGCCGATTGGTTCTTCTGAGATGTAGCCTTCTACTGATCCTTCTACCGTCTTTGTTTCTTTACCCGGTATGCTCACAGCCAGGGCACATCTGAATCTAGCTGTACGGTCTTCTTTTTCAATGCCTTGAAGCTCGCTCAGCACTTTTTCCACATTCTCAGCATCATCCTTATGCTCACCAGCGTATCTCGCTGAATAAACGCCAGGTTTTCCGCCAAGATAGTCAATCGACAAACCGGAATCGTCTGCAATGACCATTTCACCTGCTTTGGCTTGAATCGCCTCGGCTTTGATGATGGCATTTTCTTCGAAGGTTTGTCCTGTTTCTTCAATCTCTTCAGTGAATCCGATATCTGCTAGTGTTTTGACCGTGAATCCTTTTGGCTCAAGAATGGCTTTGAATTCTTTCGCTTTGCCCGCATTGTGCGTTGCAATGATGGCTGTTTTCATCCTGATCAAACCCTTCTTTTTATTCGATGACTTCTCCTGTAACCGCTTTTTGCTTTTCGATTAATTCTTTGATGCCCTTTTCGGCTAAATCGAGCAGTCCGTTTAGCTGTTCTCTTGAGAATGTCGCTTCTTCGCCTGTGCCTTGAAGTTCAACAAAGCGTCCAGCGCCTGTCATGATGACATTCATATCTACTTCAGCTGAAGAATCTTCTTCATAATTTAAATCTAACAGAAGACCTTGCTGAGAATCAATTCCGACGGATATCGCCGCTAAATAATCAGTGATCGGGTTTTGTTTGATGACGCCTTCTGCTCGAAGCTTTTGAATCGCAAGTGTCATGGCAACAAAAGCACCAGTAATAGATGCTGTACGTGTTCCGCCGTCAGCTTGAATGACATCACAGTCAATCCAAATCGTGCGTTCGCCAAGTTTTTCTAGGTCAACGACTGCACGGAGGGCTCGTCCAATTAATCGCTGAATTTCCATTGTACGTCCTGTGACTTTTCCTTTAGATGATTCTCTAATGGTTCTTTGTGCGGTTGCTCTTGGAAGCATGCTATATTCTGCTGTAATCCAGCCTTTTCCTTCTCCTCTTAAAAAAGGAGGTACGCGGTCTTCGATGGATGCGTTACAAATCACCTTCGTATTTCCCGCTGAGATTAAGACAGAGCCTTCTGGATGCGTGATGTAGCCTGCCTCTATTTCAATTTTTCTTAATTCGTCATATTGTCTTTCATCTAATCTCATGATTTACCTCCGTTACGATATACATTCCGCGCGCGATTCCAGCGGGGTTCTCCTACTAACTTTGACAACCTCAGCTCGTTCTAATCGCTTGGAATAAAAAAGAGGCAGCGAATATGCATGCCTCTTTTTCTCCATTATATCAATGTGTGCCGTTAAAAACTACCTGTATTCACTTGTTCTGGTCTTGAAACCGGCTTTGTCAGCTCTGTTCCTTTTTCGTTCACAAGCTCAGCCTTACCATTTACCTTGACAGATACGCTTTTCACGTCCGGAAGCTCTGTTAATGTGAGCACAATGCTATCAAGAACTTTTTGTGAAATGACCTTTTTCTTTTCATCTGCACTGCCAAAAATGGATTCATTGAAATCAAGTGTCACATGTCCGTCCTTTACTTTCGGGACATCATTCAGCTTCACATCTTGATCAAAGTCTGTAAGCAATTGGCTAGTTTTGCTTGGCCCAGAGACGAGCTCATGGATGGCTGCTGTAATTGGATCATCCTCATCTTTTGGCGCTCTTGTGGTGACCGGAACGTAGTAGGTCTGTTTATCAGATTCAGCTAAATAATAGACGGTCACTGGCTTTGTTGATGTCATATCAGCGGCAGCCTCGTGCTGAATATTAATACCGTCTTCTCTGCTTAAATCATCTGAAATCGGTGTACCATTCACAGGCATTTCTTTCAGCTCATGTCCGTTCATTTTCAATTTCACTTTTGCAACCGAATCAAACTGCGTTAACGTCCAAGTGACAGATTGCAGGATGCGCTGTTCATCTTCTTTTTTATAGTTTTTGAATTCGTTTGAAAAATCCACAATGGCCGTTCCGTCTTTAATGTCGACAGATACGCTCGTGTCAGCCGGCAAAACAGCTCGGAATCCATTTGGCATCAAGTTAGAAATCGGCCCCCCGTCTACAAGGTATTCAAGGGTTTGTTTAGCACTTCCTTCGTTTTTCGGCAGCGGAACGGATTGAGAGACGACATACCCGTTTTTATCAATTAAATATAATTCTCTCATGACTGTATCTGCCTTCTTCTCTTCTTTTCCTTCTTTGGCTGTTTGTTTATCTTCTTTATTTTCTTTCACATATGTGACGTTTTGTGGTGGATCAATCTCTGTTTTCGCTTGGTCTGTTTGAAACAATCCGCATCCTGACAAAAGCATGGCTGACGCGATACACGTAACAGCTGCTGTAGTTCCTTTTTTCAGCATACTTCACCCTCCTCTAGTAGTTTGTACTACTATGTATACGAGCTCCTCGTGCGGATTAGACCCTTTTCATAAAAAAATAACCCACCTCAAGAAGAAGCGGGTTATTGCTGATAGACTTGTTCAAGTGATACAGTTTCGACGTTCCCTGGCAGGTAACCAAACCAATCACGAGCGATGTTTTGAAAATTTTGCTGCTGTCCTGTTGTATAAAATGTATGAACAGGTGCTTCTTGAGACGTGTTTAACAGTCCTTTATACGAAAGAATCGTACTGGCTTCTCTCGCTGTCTCATCCCCTGATGAAATAATACTCACATCACTCCCCATAAAGCGCTGAATCGGCTCCTTTAAAATCGGATAGTGCGTGCAGCCAAGAATGAGCGTATCAATTCCTGTTTCTTTCATTGGTGCAAGGGAGTCTTTCACGACTTCGTCTGCTGTCTGATCTAAAAACGTCCCGCTTTCTACAAATGGAACAAGCAGCGGACATGCCAAGCTTTGAACGGTTAGCCCTGCTTTTAGTGATAGGAGCGCTTCCTTGTATGCCTCGCTTTTGATTGTATTGGCTGTACCAATGACGCCAATATGCTGGTTGTTTGTCACCTTGATCGCTGTACGAGAGCCTGGCTGAATTACGCCAATGACTGGGATATCGAGTGTTGCTTTAATTTCATCAAGTGCAATGGCCGTAGCTGTGTTGCATGCAATGACGAGCATTTTAATATGATGATGTCTTAATAAGTAGTGTGCCATTTCCCAAGTATATTGAAGAACCTCTTCTTCTTTCCGCGGGCCATACGGACACCGTTTTGTATCGCCTACGTAAATGATCTTTTCTTTTGGCAGTTGTCTCATGATTTCCTTTGCAACGGTTAAACCGCCGACGCCGGAATCAATGACGCCGATTGGTTGATCCAACAAAATCGCCTCATTTTCTTTTCATTTGCTGCTGTAGTTTCGTTAAGGATTGGTTGAAAACGATGGCTTCTTCTTCTGAGAAAGCCCCTAGAAGTTCACTGACGTATTCTTGGCGTTTGACAATCACTTCTTGAATGATCCGCTCACCTTCAGGCAATAAGTGAATGCGAACCACGCGGCGGTCAGAAGGATCTTTCACTCGTTCGACAAGTTCACTTTTTTCCATTCGATCAATTAAGTCGGTTGTTGTGCTGCAAGCCAAATACATCTTTTGTGATAGCTCACCTATTGTCATATCCCCGAATTCATAAAGCCACTGAAGCCCTACAAATTGAGGTGGTGTAATCGTATATTGATTCAGGATTTCTCTGCCTTTTTGCTTAATAATTGCAGCAATATGGCGCAATGATTTTTCAATCTCTGCTACATGGTCGAACTCATTCGTTTCCATTTCATTGATACCTCACTATAGCATCTCACTTTAATTAAAACGTACATTCCTATTTTCCTCGTTTTTCAAAGAAAATGCAAGAAGAGACTCATGGAAACCATATAGAAATAACCGGTTCCTCCCTGGTGCGGGAGGAAGACCGGCTGACTTTAGAGCTCTAGCTCACCCATACGCAGAAGCTCGACTACGGCCTGTGAACGACCTTTGACTCCTAGCTTTTGCATGGCATTTGTTATGCATACCTTTTACAAATATTATAACGCAGTTAATTAATTAAATCTATAATGGAAGTTCATTTGCCCATTTGGATGAATCACAATGTGATCAATGAGCTTTTCAAATACATGCTTCAGGTCCTTTTCTCTGTCTTCAAGTTCTTGAAGAACTGCTTGAATTTGAGCCATTGAATTTTTTTCGTTTTGAACCTGTTGTAATGAGAATAAACTCTGTTCGAGCTTTATTATTTTTGTCTGAATATCATTGCGTTTCGTTTGGAATTCAGCCTTTGAAATAATTTGATCTTCTAGGTAAAGTTCAAGTAATCTTTTATTCTGTGTTTCAAGGGACTTCAATTCTGCTTTAATAGTCTTCATTTGTTTTTCTTTTTGATCAATAGCATTCTTTTTGAAATCGTGTGTTATACCGCCTGAAAATTCAATAAGATTTTCAATTACTAAGTCTCTAACTTCTTCATACATAATAGGAACATGATTTACGCAGCCTTCATTACCAGCTCTCCGATAATTACTGCATTTTACGTATTTCCAATAGGTTTTTTCCCCATTTTTTTTGGCTCTGCTAGTTTGGATAATGACCATGTTAGAACCACATTTTCCGCAAATAAGTAATTGTCTCAACTCATTCCACGGTGTGAATTTAGTTTTTTTATTGACAGTCTGTTTATTATTTGCTTTTTCCCAATCCTCTCTTGAGACAATCGGCGGGCAAAAGTCTTCGTAAACGGTCCATTTTTCGGGTGGATTCCGAATGAATTTTTTTCGACCATCAACTTTTATCGTAGTATGCCTATTAGCTATATGCACGCCGCAATAAATAGGGTTTCTTAAAATGGTTTGAACTGTTGTGAGCTGCCAATTACTACGTTTTTTTGGAGGTGGTATTTCACCTAGCTTACATTTTTCTTGCAAAGCGTATGTAACCCTTTTATGACCCAATCCCTCGTTATTATAAAGATGAAAAATTAATCTTATAACTTGAGCTTCACTTTCGTTAATCACTAAGTGTTTACCATCTTTCTGGTAACCGTAAGGCACTCTTCCTGAATGCTCACCGCGCCTGGCTTTGGCTGCAAGTACACCACTTATATTGACTGACATAGACTTAGGTAACTGCTCCGCAAAGAGAGCAGACATTTCAAATTTCATTGACGCTTTACTCTCGTAAAGGGAGTCATAGTCTTCTTCGAGTGTAACGACACGAACCCCATTAGACACTAGAATCTCTCTGATATATAACGCATCTTTTAAGTCACGGGCAAGACGTGTGATGGACTTAAAAATGACCATTTTTATTTCTTTCTTTTCAGCCAATGAAAAAATGTATTTCATTGCTGCCCTATCTTCAAGGACGGTTCCGCTTATACCGTCGTCTAACAAAACAGAACGGTCATCCCATTCATAATTGTGTTGCTCGATCCAATATCGACAAACATCAATTTGGTTTTCCTTCGATGAAATTTGCTCGTCTCGATCAGTTGAAACCCTCGTATAAACCTTATAAGGATAATCATCATATTTTATGATTTCATCGACTGTCTCTTTTCGAAAGCTCATATAACCCACCTCGGTTATTATTATTATAATTAAAGTATAACATCATAATAAGATGCTTTTACTTACGAATTTAGACACCGAACAAACATTCTGATAAAATGATTTCGAGGTGAGAGTATGACTGATCTCGAAAGAAAAATTTATCGAATTATCTACAATATGAGTCGGTTTCGCAAGAACCCTTCGATGGATGAACTTAAACGGAAAACGGGTAGGGATGAGCCAGCGATTCGTAAGGCAGTTGAAAATCTTATTTCTCGAAAAGAAATTAGATGGGATAAAGAGAAAAAGGAATGGCGGTTCTGATTATATTGCTTTTTATGGGATATTCAGTAAAATGAATTTAATATATTATTGAAACAGGAGGGATAACATGATTAGAATTAAACCATGTGCAGACAATACTTTTTCATATGTCATTGAATCATTAGATAGAGAAACAGGGAAAAGAAAAAGGATAGTTCGAAAAGGATTTGCTTCAAAAAATGAAGCAATGAAAGCAGCAGAAGCAAAAGAAAAAGAAATGTAGATTCATAGATTTTCGAACGCTGAAAAATAATGCCCAAATAAAAAGCCCCTCCAAACGGAAGGGCATTTTCATTTAAAACAAGAAAAAGTTAATTGCATAGTAAACACCGTCAGCAATAATTTGTGCTGACCCTCCACCAATTTTCGGTTCTAAAGCAGCATAAAGCCTTTTCTTGATTATGTTTGCAGTAACATCAGGTATATTTGCGAATTCTTCAATTTTTTTAGCTATGAAATTGGAATTCTCTTTAAATGCTTTAGCAGCTTGCTTGTCAGCTTTTTTCAAAACAAGACTTGCTGCTTTTCCACCATACCTTACACCTTCTGCTACTATTTCAGCAGCTAACTTTACTAGGTATCCTCTAAAGCCTTGAGTTTGGATGATAGGGTCTTCTATTTCTGTTTCATCCGCTAGACTCTTTAACGACTGTATTTTCACTTGAATCTGTTGTGATGCCATAGTCTCATTATCATTATTAGGAGTTGCGGCTCTTGATACAGTCGGTAACAATGTTGATACTAATAGTAAAGTTGTTAACGCAACAATAAGTAATTTAGATACAAATTTATTCATTTTACCACCACCCTTCTTAAGTGGTATTATATACTAAATTTATAAATATTTGTATATTAAATTCGATGAAAAGGATGATTGTCATGAGAAAAATCTATAATTATATGAATAAGGAACAGAAGCAACATGCAATAAAGTTGCTGCATGAAGACATAAAGGAATTGAAAAAGGAACAATCACAAGAAGAAGAAAAAGGGTATCCCGGGGTAATAAAGGCAGCTATCGAAGAAACGATTGAAAGATACAAAAAAGATATAGAATTTCTTGAAAATGATTTAAAAAAGTGAGCAGGCTTAACGCCTGCCCTTTTTATTTTAATAGCTTTTCTAACGCTGCTTTAGTCTTTGGACCATAGATACCATCAGAAGTAAGCCCATGCATAAGCTGGAATCGTTTGACCGCATTCGCTGTTTTTGGTCCGTAATAGCCGTCAATACCATTGTTTTTTGCCCCTTTGTCAGGGTAGAAATAGAGTGCCGCTAAAGCCTCTTGAATTCGCCTTACAGCGTCCCCTTTCTTCATAGGTGTTTTCACCTTAAAGATGCCCGTTGGGAGCTTGTGCGCCTTCTTAGATGCTTTTTTATTAGGTGTTTTTGTGGATGATGTTTTCTCAGGCTTCGAAGATGATGTTTTACCGCCCAATGCCTTCAGCTCTTTTTCAATGGCTGCTTTAAATGAGCTCCATCTACCTTCAGATAAGATCCGGTGTGGACAATACTTCCCATTCCAATCTTGATGCTTGCGTACTCGATCAACACCCCAACCACGTTCTTTAAGCAACTGCGCCACAAATTTAATAGCCAGCTTTTCCGCAGCCTTGTATCTAGCACCGCCAGACTCGCTATAACAAATTTCAATCGCAATTGACTTGCGGTTACCAGTACCATTTGTGCCGTCACCCGAATGCCACGCATTGCGATCTAATGGAATAGCTTGGATCACCTTTTTATTGTCCACTGCAAAATGATAACTTGTTGAACTGGTGTTATTGATCATATAGTTAATTTCTCTTTCAGCTGTGGCGTCGTTTGCTGTATTGTGGATAGTAATGTATTCCGCATTCATTTTATTTGGACATTTTAAACCGTATCTACTGGACGGTACCATTTTCTTTTTTACTTTGATTGCCATATTCATCTACTCCTTAAATTTTGATATAAAAAATGCCGCCTAATGGCAGCTCTTTATTTTGTTAACCCTTTTTGTTGCAGCACTTCTTTTTGTAGCTTGCCTTTCTCAGTCACGTAATTGTTTTTAAACCATGCCATCAAGGTTGTGACAATTGTAAAAATCATTGAGAAAGCAAGGTACAATGTGTCAGCCAACGAAGTGACTTGATCCTCACTGATCGGCAAAACAGGTTTTCCAAACATAATTAACGCCTGGTTGATTAGCGCAATAAAAAGAAGCACCGTGCGAACGACCGTGCCTTTGTCAAAGTTTTTCATATTAATTTCCTCTTTTCGTTTTATTTTTGGTTTCTTTCGATTCTGTCTAGTTTTTCAATGACAACATCATACTTCTCACTAAACTTTGCTAGTACGTCATTTTGTGCGTCTATTTGTTCGTTTAGCTTGTTCTCACGCTCTTTTGTCGTGTTCAATACATAAAACAGCACCCAACAAAAAAGAACCGCAAACGGTCCCTGTGTCATCAAATACTGCGCAATATCCATTTCCATTTTGTTCACCTTCTCCCGCCATAAACATAAAAAATAAGCCTACACTTCGTATGGCTCACCTGTGATTTCCTCATATTGTTCGGGTGTGATTCTCCCCGCTGCCACTGTGTTATATACCATTTCTTTTGTCCATAATTCTCTATCATAAAAACCTTTGATTCTACTGAACCAATCGAAATCACTCACGATGGATCACCCCCTAATGCAAACAAGTAATAAAGCTCGGCAACTTGTTTCTCCATGAGGTCTATTTTTGACGGCTGCGGCTTTGGCTGCAAGCTCTCTATATACTCTTTGGATGCTGATTCAAACCACACTCTTTTTTTCTCGTCATACTCGGGAAGATACAACCCCTCTTGTGGTCGTACATCCGTAGCATTTTTCGGAATCTCTTCATAATCACTTATCACATCTTCGCCTAAATACATAAAATTTTCGTCATATAAAAAAATATGCATGTACCTTACCTCCTACCACAACGGAATAGATTCATTTATTTCAAATCTGCTTACAAAAGAATTATCGTTAGCAGACATCCCATCAAAACGCAAAGAACCATCTTTTTCTAATGTGAATCTAGCAGAGCCATAAGACCCTACCGTTGCACCGAGAAACACAGCTTTTGAAGCCGGTTTTTGAGTAAAACGGGCAATGACTGCATCATTTGCCGGGACTCCCTCAAAGGACCCTCGAAGTAGTAATTCATTTTGACGTATGGAGAATTGGAGAGGGTTACTCGCATATTGTTTTACTGTTCCAGCGACTAACGTCACCTGATTCCATGTGCTGATTGAATCATCATCCGTCAGCATACGTTTCCACCCTCTGAACGATCCGTCCGTATGAGTCGTTCCCCACCAATGAAGATTATCTCCACTTCGGATAATATGGAACGTTTTTCGGTTGTTGCTGTTGTCTATTATATAAATATTGAACCAAGATGAATCGGTTTTACTCGGCATATTCACAACATTTGTTCCAACGGCGTAATAACAACCCGACGGCAACGTTAATATGTCCGTACCATTCGGCAACAATTGGCTTTGCCCTGTTTCAGATAGCAAATTATGATTCGAGAGTCTAGCCCATCCACTCCACGAATTATTGTTTAAATAATTGGTGTAAATGTTATTGGCGTAATCCGTAGCATACACCCATCCAAACGTCCCCTTTCCATTTGTCGCATCCGTCATGTGGAAAAAGCCTCTGAATGAACGGTGATTAGGCAAGTCTTTTGAATTAGCTATTGCATAGAAGGTTCCTTGCCCTAATCCATTATTGATAACTTCGTCTAAGATGCTTAAAGAAGTATCCTTAATTGAGATCAATGGCATTCCTGAATCTAGCGTAATTTTCTTTTGCTGAAAACCCGCAACAAGGTCTTTAGCCATTTTCAATGCTCCGTCGGGTGTCTCTGCGTGATCGTCCGTATATTTTTTAGCTGCTGCAAGCGCTTCGGCTACTTTAGCTTTTGCACCTTCTTTTGTTTCAAGCGCTTCAAGATCGTCAAGCTTTTCTTTCAAGTGGTCTAGCTGCTCCTGCAACTCTGCGGTGATTTCGTCGATACTTCCTTGCAACTCTGCTGCCATGCGTTCTATTTCGGTTTTAAGTGTTTGGAAATCGTCGATATAATACTCCGCAACCGGGACAATGTCCTGATCGATTAAATTACGTTGTATCGTAAAAGTAAACTCATGAACCGACATTGATTGAGTGTTTCGATAATAAAGATTGAGCGCGGCTCTCACTCGTCCATATTGTTTGATTTCCTCGTCATCAAGGACGTACGTGGCCAATCCTTCCACTTTATCAACCAATTCAATATCTCTGACATGTTTTGCCCCCGAATCAAATTTTAGTACAAGTTTCGCATCTACTGCGGATAAAGGAAGAGGAACGCCGTCTTTACGCAATGTAAAAAGAAGTTTTGCGGTCCCGATATCCTGTGTTGAGAATACAATTTGTGATTGATATACACTTTGCGTATAAGCATCGATATCGAATTTTAACCCGCCATTTTTAAAGATCTTATTATCCGTCACAGTATCCCCCCTTAAGTGATATTTCCGGCTGTGAGTATTGGATCAACGCTCTTATCATTTAATGCTGATACTTTCCCAGCGCCTTTTAATCGGTTGCCGTAATGCTGTATGGATGAACATTTGCTAGTTAAATACATACCGTGTCGACCTGTTTTCCCGGTTGCTGTGTTATTACGAACGGCGCTATTTTTGACGCCATCCATGAACAAAATAAAGTCATATTCATCCCCACGCTTGCCCGCATTCATGATCGTGTTTTCATCTACTTGTACATATTCAGAATCACCCGAGACAGATATACCCGAGAAACCGATCTCTTCAAGCGTGTTATCATCCACCGAAACATAATCGCAATTTCCTTCCTCGATCCGCACGCCATTCCCTTGAATGTCACGCCCTGTGTTGTGGTGAACCTTTCCCCGGGTGCTGCGTGTAACCAGTACGCCGTGGTGTCCAATGTTCTCCATATTGTTACCTTCAATAACAAAATGCTTCACATCTGAAACATGAATACCGTGCCTTGTCGTCCCGTCAATTTGATTGCCCTTAATAGCCACATGATCAATGGTTTGATACCCTTTACGGCCGTACACCTGTATTGCGTGGTCAACTGACATATTGATAAATTTGTTGTTTGTAATTGTGTGACGCTTTGTCTTGTTTACTCTGCCAGTCGGGTTTCCGTTTTTGTCTTGAGTATAAACGCTGCTGACGCTTGGCAATAACGTTCTAACGCCGCCGGAACAGTTTTCAAAAGTGTTACCGTCAACAAATACGTCTTGCCATTTGTTGCCCGATACCGCCCATTCTGTGCAATCGTAAACCTTGTTATTGAGGAATCTAATGCCTGAATAAAGAACACCGTCAGTGCTTGTATGTGAATCAATCGCTCTAGGATAGCCTCCAAGCTCTGCGGATTTTCTAATCTTACAGTTTTGCATGGTGATGTTTCGTGTTGGCGTATGATCATAGGCACCAAAAGCGCCAAAATTGCTTGCTGAACGCATTAAATCAACTTGAACAGCTGCCGAAAACCATCTGTCCCCTACGTAATCCGCAAACCCTTCGAATGTCACATTATCAATCAAGACATCTTCATTCCCTGCACAATCAAACGCATGTCCACCACAAACATTTCTCAAAGTGATATCTCGCATGGTGATTCCAGACGCATGAGCAAACGCAAAAATAGAACATTGCTGTTTGATCACATGCCCCATACTGTCAATAATCCCTTGTCCCTCGATGACGATATTCCCATTCCCGTTATAACCAGTGCTTTGATCGGTTGCGTCGCCGTTAACAAACATTGATCCAACAAAATCACGTTTTACATGCACGCCTGCTTGAAACTCAATTCTTGCTCCCTGATAAACCCTTATTGTCTCTCTTTGGGTGTATGTCCCGGGAGGCACAACGATTTTGACAGGGTATGTTTTCGATAGGTCGAGTGCTGCTTGCATCGCTTTCGTGAAATTGCCTAGTTTATTCAAAAAAGGCTTAAGCGACACATAAACCATTGCATCACTAATCTTCTGATCAATTTGCGCAAATTCGTAGTCAAATCGGTCTTTTGCTGTGGGATGAATCGTCGCATCTGAAGCAACTCTAAGATCAACCACCTCTTTGACATCTTCGCCATCATGATTAACGACAAGATTCACAAACCGAGAATGCAGATTGTCAAGCCGATTTCCAACGGTATACATGCCATGTTTAATCTGTGACGATCGATGTGCAGCTGCGCTGTTGATGTGGTCCTGCAATTCTAGGCTAGTTTTGTTAAACCCTTTTTCAATGATGCTAAAACTGTCATTGATATTATTACGCGCTTCTCTATCCCAAGCCGCATCTACACGCTTTAAAGCGACATTTGCCATGATTGTCCCTCCTTCATTTATTTGGATTCAAGGGCCTTTAATCTTTTATCTAAATTCGTGATATCAACGACCATTTGATTCAGGTTGATTTCGGCGCCTGTTTGATCGACTCTAATTTTTGATATCTTGATAAAATCTTCGCTACTGATCATGCCGTCATTGCTTTCATCAGCCAATACAACGGCGCCTGCTGCTATTTCCTTCGGATCATAACCATCTTCAAATAGAGTTTCTGGTCCTATTCTGACTTTTCCCGGCGCAAGCACCCCGGTCGCATAAGCTAGATTAAAAGAGACCGTTCCAGCTAGAGCCGATTCTTTGATTTTTCCGGTTTTTTGATCCACAAGCTTACTGACTGCTTTTGAGCTAGATGATAAACCTGCAATTGTATCTGTCCCTTTTTTCTTGATGGTCCCAAACGTAAATTTTGGAGATATATTCGGATTAGAATAACTAACTTTTTCAACCACCTTGAGTAAAACGTCCACACCTAATGGATCAAGCAAACAATAAGCATAATCAAGTCGATTGATATCATTTAAATTCATTTCCTCTAAGTCCTGCGCGGTTAAAGAAATGGAAATGTCCCAAGAATCATACAAAGCCTTTTTCAGTGCTTCTTTTAAGTCTGAGGCGTTTGTAATATCATCTGAATAAAATGGTTCTGCTTCTATGATTCCGTATTCTTCTGCGAGTGGGGATGTATAGTCGATGACCGCAGAATACCTTTCATCTCCTACTAGCTCCCTAAATGGTGTGATAATCCCGCCATCTAAAAGATAGTTAAAAGGAACAGTCCCTTTTTTCTTTGTGTTTGGATTGTCGGTGTCTTTTTTGAAAGTGGCTTTCACTGTATACTCTTTGCTATCCATTCCCCTTGCGACTTCAATCACTTTTTCTTCCTTTTCTTTTGCGTAGGTGGTAATGGTTTTGTTGGACCCGCCGACGTTAAAGACCCATTTGCCCCCCATCGGATGAACAATCGTTTTAAAACTAAAGCCTGTACCTTGAAACTTGAAGCTGAATGTCGCTCCTATTTCTTTGGTTACAGGCTTATTGTCAGAATCGTTAATTTCATATTTTCCTGTTTTTGATTCATAGGGAATGGCTTTAGCTGTCGATGTATCTTTTTGCTCTTTTTGTTTCCCGTACCCCTTGATATAAGTCACAAATTTGCTGGCGTCTAAATCTTCTCCAATATCTGATATGTTGAATTGATGAAGAAACTGTTTGTCGGTCACTGTGCCAAGTTTAGCTCCTATATAGACAGTGTTTTGTGCATAGTCAAATTCAGCGCCTAAATCAGCTATGATTCGCTGAAAGAGTGCCAACTTATTATCTGACCCAAAATCATCATATTTTAGCGTCTCAGGCAGTTCAGAAAGGTTCAAGATGTATTTATACCCCGTACCCTTAAACACCATATCAAGCAAATAGAATGGGCTAAAATCGCCTTTGTAAGATTCATAGATTCGTCTGCATTTCAAATCATCGAAAAAACGGTGGTCATTTGTACAATCAATTTTCACTAGATTTCCAACCACTCTACGGCCACGCTTGGTGATAATATATTCTTCGTCTTTATAAACGAAATAATTCCTTTGCTTAATTAAGTCAAAGCCGTGCTTGTTGTCTTCTGTTCTCACGCCTGAAACAGCTACTGATTTTGCCCCCTGTTCTCCCTCAGTCAAAGTGACTGAAAATCCAAACAAAGGTTCAACAATCCCTTTTTTATCTTTGATCATTAATAGCTCCGAGTCCATTACATTTCCACCCCCTATACATACCAAAAATGAAAATCAAATGATGTTTCTATTGCTCCTGATGTCCCTTTGATTTCAATGTCATTCCAACCGGGTGCTAATGTTATTCTTTTTCGATTGGTTTCCGCGAAAATACTAATCCCATTTTTCAAATGCCTAATGCCAGCAAGGTGCAATTCATCATTCGCTTTCGTTGTTCCTTTATACGTAAACAGATCCCCTGTCGTAGAATTAATGATCTGAAGGTTTGAGGATGCACCTTTAAAAACGATATCAAGTGGCATTTCTCTCGGGTCTACCTGTACACCGCCGTTAAAAATGCGGAAACGTTTTGATTTGCTCTTATATGTCAAAGGTTCAGTTACAAGCCCCTGCCATTCGGTATTTTCAAAGTCGATAGCCGGATAAGTGCGCCCGATGGATCTGCACCAAGGTTTAGATGATTTGAAATTGATAGTGAATTTCCCTGTACTCAAGTCCACAAATTCAGGAGTGAATGTGCTATCAACCTTTACGAACCATACCTTTCCCGGACTTCTGCTATCCACTAGGCCCATTTCTTCTTTCGTTGTAAATAAAGTCATAAGCTCATCAATGAATAAGACAAGATCGACATGATCGTTTGCGCGAATCAGAAAATCTGCTGTCAAATCGCGTCCTTCCCATGTGGTACCTGCTGGGATCATTCCGTTTTTTCCTTCTACTGATTCGTATTCATTTTTTACAGAAAGGGAAGATTTGCGAAAACTGAGTACATCAAGACCCACTGACCGGGTGTCAATCCATTTTCCGTCTTTAAATATCGATAAATGCATCTACCTCACCCCTTGATTCCTAAGCGCCGATCAATAGCGTCACCGATCATCGTGTCGATGTGCTCGAACTGAATCTTAGTCAGTTCATAACCATCAATAATAACTGGTGTGGGTTTAATTTGTGCGGCAGGGACAGACACGTTTATGTTATTGCTGGTTGCTTGCGGAACGGCGGGTGCAGCTGCTTCCTGTAAAGCTAATGATGCCCTATTGACCTTTGCTTGTGATTGTCTTAAACCAACTTCCAGACCAGCACCAATGTGCTTCCCTACATCATCACGCATAAGTCTTGATGGACTTTTAATCTTGAAAAAGTTCGTGAAACCTTCTTTGATATTACTGCCGATTTCGGTCACTTTATCCCACACAGCACCTGCCATTGATCCGATACCATCGATCAAACCTTGGATAATGTCTTTTCCAATTTGCACTAGGTCGATTCCCTCAAAGAATTTTACAATATTATCCCAGATCGTTTGTGCCGTCTTCTTGATACTTTCCCAAGCGCCTTCCCAATCACCTTGTAAAAGTTTTAAGATTGTTTGAATGATGCCTAGTACAAGGGTTATGGCCGTTCCGACAATGAGCTTAATTGTTTCCCATACCACACGAGTTACTGTCTGGATAACAAACCAAGCGCCTTGAATGATAGGCAAAATAACTGCCATTGCAATTTGAATAATGCTTACGATTGTGTTAAAAACTGTGGACACAATGGCCATGATCTGTTGTCCATTTTCATTCCAAAATTCCATGATTTGAGTCAAGATACCACTGATAAACGTGTAAATTTCCGTGAATACTGTCATAATAATGCCCCAGATAAACGAAAGAACGGTCGATACAACTTGTTGAATCGCTGTCCAGATTTCTAAAACCTTCTCACGAAAGGCTTCATTCTGTTGAAATAGCGTGACAAACACAGTGATGAGAATGCCGATAACAGCAATGATTGCAGCTACAACCCCAACCACTGCCAAAATAGGAGATAACAAAGCGCCAATGGAAATGCCCGCTGTGGCTGCGGCAGCTGTAAGGGCAACAAATATCGGATATAGAGCAAGGACAGCGCCTGCCAAAATACCTAATACTGTCGTAACAGCTACGATCGTTGCAGCAACACCGGGATTATTAGACGCCCAGTCCGCAAAAGCCTTGACGACTTGAGCAATAATGGATAACACTGGTTGTAAGGCAACAAGGAGATCGGCGAAAGCCTGTTGCAATTCGATCATAGGATCACTGTCCCATTCCGACATCGCTTCTTTCAGATCATTGGTTCCTTCTTTAAGATCCACCTGCTTTTTTTCTGCATTTAAAATCGTGTCAATGATTTTGGTGCCTTGGTCTTCCCACATAGTTCCAAACATTTTGACGCCAAGTTGATTTCGTGCAGCAGCATCATCCACTTTCGAAAGCGCTTTTGTAGCTTCTAGCATTGCTACTTGACCTTTTTCGCCTCCCTTTGCAATAGCTACGCCCCATTCTTCGAACTTATCAATGCTTAGTCCAGCAGCGTCAATTATTTGCCTTGTCGCTTTGTCTGTACCTGCACCGAATTCAGCCATCTTGATCCGGCCTTCTTTTAGCCCGTCTAAAAGGTTGTCGATGTTCCATGTTTTCGTATCAACACCAGCTGCCATAATTGCTTGTATTTCTTGCGCTGTATATCCTGCTTGTGCCATCTGATCGCCGTACTCTGAAATGATATCCAGCTGTTCAGGAGGAAAACCCGTTTTAAGCAACGTGTTCATGAGTCCTAGCGCTTCCTCATTGGTGATACCTAGCGTTGCTCCAACCTCATTGGCTTCCTGAATCAATTCATTAAAATCAATTCCTCCAAATGTAGACGCCATCGTCGCGGCCATTTTCACAACAGATGCATTTGTCTCGTCCGATGCGTTCTTGTTAAGCGCCCACTGTCTTCTCACGCCTTCGAGTGCCGCTTCTGCATCTACGCCGTAAGCCTCTACAGTTTTAATGGCTTCAAATACTGACTGTTTAGATGACTCTGGGACTTCGAAAGAAATGTCAATCTTCGTTTCCAGATTAGATGTGTCTAGCGCTTTATCAACAGCACCTGAAATACCGCCTCCAGCAAGCAACGCGCCTGCAACGTTTTCGATGCCGTAATCAAGTTCATCAAGTGCATTTCTTGTATCATCTGCTTGAGATTCAAGACGCTGAAGCTCCTGACGTACCTGCTGGATTGAGCTTCCACTATCCATGCTTCTTAAAGTAGAACGTAAACGTTCAAGATCAACATTGGAGCCTAATGCCTGCCTGCCAATACGTTGCAATGCATGTTCCATGTCACGACTAGTGGCCGTTCCATTATTAATCGCATTGACGAGTCTTTGGCCGATAGCGTTAGCGTAATCTTCTACAGATGATTCAGTCGCATCAAAAAGACGAGTTAAATCCCTTTGTCCTTCTGCGGCTCTTTGCTGTTCCCTATCCATGTCTTGAAGTGCAGTTTCAAAGCGCTGCATGGTGCGGGCAGTGTCCGCCAACTCCCTTTGAAAGGCCCTATACTGTTCTTCTTTTATGTCGCCTCTTTCAAATTGTTGTTGCACCTGCGCTTCTGCGGCTTTCAATTGATCGAGTTTCTTTCTTGTGTTCTCAACGGAGTCGCTTAAAAGCTTCTGTTTTTGTGCAAGTAGTGCCGTATTGTTCGGATCGAATTTAAGTAACTTTTCCACGTCTTTCAGTTCTGTTTGTAGGGACCTGCTTTGCTTATTAACATCTTTCAACGCCTTGTCTAGTCCTGTTGTTTCTGCGCCTAATTCAATCGTGATCCCTTTGATACGGCTTTTTCCTGCCATGCTTCTTCTCACCTCATTTCATTTAGAATTTGTCGAAGTCGTCTTGATTTGCTTTTCTAACTTTAGCTTTCTTTTTCTTCTTCGGATTTGTCATTTCTACATACTCATCAACGTAATCAAGACACATCCCTATTGTCATATCCTCAAGATCCGCCCTTGTAAGCTTGCATTTATAACAAAGAGCAAGAAACTGTTCTGTAGAAAGCTGAGATTCAGACGTTCCTTGCTCTTCGTTATTTACTTTTTTTTAGACTGTAAATTAGCTATCAATAATTCTTGCAGTTCGCCAAACACTTCGATAATTGGAAACTGATCGAATGTCTCAAGCCATTTTTCAGGTTCAGGGATGGTCTGATCAGCCGTCTTAGCGAAAGTCCATGTGATGTTGTATAAGACCTCGAAATCAATTTTTTCCATCGCGGATGAATCGATATTTTCAAAGTCTTGGATATTCTTCAAAACGCTTAGCTTTAATATTTCTGATAGAAAATCTTTGCCAAACTGTAACTTGTATTTTAAAGGTGTCGCTCCATTTGTTTTAAAACGGATTTCTTTTCCGTCAATGATCACTGTCTTTTCCATTACTCATTTCCTCCCGGCTCAGTAGAACTGACCTGCCCTTTTACATACACCTTTTCGAACCATGTATTGTATACCGCATCTGTGGTGCTTCCTGTTGTTTTCGTTTTGACAATCGGCCGTTGATTTATTTGTAACGGGCTGGCGATGTACGTTAACTCTGATGTACTTGGCTCGACTGAATCTGTTTTGGTAGCTGAGTTCACAGTAGGACGATTCGCCGTGCAGTTATAGAGAATGTGTCTTGTTGCTTTCACATCCCCATCAAATTCAAACAGCAGCGCAAACGGTTTTGGCTTTGCGTCGGAATACTCCGAGATTACCCCATCTACTTCGTCTTTTTCTTCGCCCAAACAATCGATCGCAAAGGATGTGGGAATGTCCGCAATGTTAAGTGTTCCCTCATATCCTTGGTTGTTAGGCGCGCTATAATACAGCATGTCATCTGCGTAAAATTCGACCATGTCGCCCCTTGGTTCATTAGACATTTCTACTGCGCCCGGAATAGGTTTCGGTTTACCAAAAGTGATCGTCCCATCCTCATTAATAGCATATTGTGAATAATGAACGTTCTTAAGACCGAAAGATACTTTATTCTCTCCCATTTATATCAACTCCACTTCATACGTAATTTTAAAAACTTCCTGTGATTCCACATAAATCTCGTTCTTTTGAAAAGGGATATTCGCTTCATCCAGAAGCTTTTTTATAAGTGCTTCTGTTTCTAAGTCTTTTTTGCTTGTATACAGTTCAATATCAACAGGTCTGATCTCGTGGTACGTTTTATTATCTGCGCTGAAATTGTTCGTCTCCGTCTCTACATACGTGATGAAAGGCGGCGCAGGCGCTGGATTTGATTCAGATACTTTAAAATGAGAATAAGCCACAGGTAATCCCGTGGCTTTCAGCAATTTATAAAGTTTTTCAAGACTCATCCTCTTAAAATCCTTTCAACATCAGATGTGAATTTCTCAATCACTTCTGTTTCTACTGGTGCGATATGAACGCGCGGCGACGTTCGGCCGCCTCCGACATTTGCATGTCCTTTTTCAAGAAGGTGCGTTAACTGATATTGGGTTGCGTTGTGGATGACGAATGTTTTGTTTTGCTTCTTGACTCGCCATCCTTTTGCATATTCTCCAGTGTCCTTTGGGCTGGTTTGTTTCAGCTTATTTGCTCCTTCTTTTGCTACTGCTTTTTGAGCGTCTTCTATCTGTTCTTTGACCTCCGACGTATATGCCTGTAGCTGCTTGGCTATTTCATTTGCTAGATTGTTTATGCTAGTCACCCTGCACGCACCTCGCAGTATAATTCGATTTTTTCATCCGGCTTTTCATACGTTCGGTAAATGTGATACACCTTGTTTTTATAAGACACTTTCAGCTCTTCTTGGTAATCGAATTTATGCATTTCGAAAACATGAGCTGCCTTTTTCCCACTGATCCCAGCCTGAAAAAACTCATTCTGGGGAACCGATTTTCTTTCGCAGAACACTTGGCGCCGCTTTTCTACCTCGATTAATTGTCCTAGCTCGTCTTCTTCTGGTGAAGAAGTTGTGATCAGTTCAATGACTTCACTGAACATTGTAATCACCCGCCAATGCTAAATGATTTTTGAGCATTTCATAAGATTTCTGGTATTTTTCTGAATCAACTTGTGATAAGCCAAAATGGGCCTTGCAATAGGTGATCACTGCTCTTTTGATAAGAGGATCATCTTCACTGCCTGCTTTATCAGAAGATACGCCAGACTGCACCAAGTCCATTCTGGCTGCATCAATAAGATCTCTGATCTCATCATCTAACAGATCATGAGAGACTCGCAAAGCGCGTTTGACGGATTCAAACATCTTTTGTACCCTTTTTTATCTCTTTCTTTTTCTTATTGCTTTTTTGCGATTTCAGCTTTTGTTCTGGTTGTGCTGTTGTCATCTCTTCTTCCGGCTCTTCTGTTATGTCTGCTTCATGATGTGATGATTCCTCAATTCTTTTTTGAGAAATCAAAAAGGCGATTCTCTCCTTATCTTCACTCAGGAAAGTATCGCCTTTTTCGTAGCGTGTCTTTGTTGTTTTATCTCTAAATGGATTGATGACTGTAAACATCGCTTAAGCCTCCTTATTCTCTTTTTTATCAGATTTCGTCTGTTAGAATAGCAAATGCCGTTTCGTCAATGACACCGCCGTCAACAATCGCATATCCCACGTAATCCGTTTTACGATGTCTAGCGTGATCTTCTGTCACAATAGAAATATCTTGGTTGACGTTTGCTTTGTACCCTTCGGAAAGATTAGCGATCAAGATATCACCTTCGTCAATTGAAGCATCAGCTTTGACTGTTCGTCCGAAAATACGACCAACACCACCGCTTGTTACATCAGGAATGAATAATGGGCGCCCCATTTGGTCTAGTAGATTCGCTAGAACATTCCAGATTGTTTTGTTGTTCGCATAAATCGTCACACCATTTGCGTAAGTGGAACGAATTTTAGACATTGCAGACGTTAAGTTTTTATACCCCAAGTCTGTATACACTTCAATTTGAGGTGTATTTGTTTGTGCCGCAAGTGCCGTGCGGATGCCCTGTGGTTCTGGTTTAAATGTATCTGTAGCAGCTGGCTGACCTTTCCCTTTGAATACTGCGTATGAAAGTGCTTTTCCTAGGAGCGTTGCTAACTCGCGCTGAATATATGGTACGAGTTCCTCAATTGCCATCGATTTTAATTTCCACGAAACACTCACAGATCTTGAAAGCTCACAGCCCGTCAGATTCAATTCACCAAACTTCATTTCTGTTTCTTCTGTTTCTGTTTCCTCGTCATACCATTCTTCTGTACTAGAAGCACCTAGACCCTTCTTATATGACAGGTTCCCTTTGATGCGTGTACTTGTTACATCATCCCATAGCGGGTGATCTTCTTCGATTTGCTTCCAGATGCCAGCTGCTACAGTATCAGGGATTAAAATGCCTGTGTTCTCAGTCGTGTGCGTAAACGCTGCCTGAAACTCGTTGTTTACTCTATTAAAAACTTCAAGCTCTTTTTCATTTAATTTATCCCCTCGTAAATCTTTGGCCCATGCGTTTAAATATTCTTTAGATGCACTCAGCTTTTCATTTTTCGGATCTTGTTCACCTAATGAAGCGAGTTTTTGTCCCTGCTTTACACCTGCATTAATGTCTCTGGCAGATGAAAGCAGATTGGCTTGTGTATTTAATGAATGAGCTTCATCATCTTTCATAAACATAATTTCGGCTTTCAGGTCATTTTTCAAATCTTCTAATTCTGCTTTGGCCTTCTCAGCTTCATCAAATTTTTTAGCTTTGACAAAGTCCTTTCCTTCTTTTTCCTTCGCTTCGATTGCTGCTTGAATTTCTTTAATTCTATCCATGTCGTATTCCTCCCGTTATTTTAAAATGTAAACATATATTCGGCTGATCTGTCCTTTGACTGCGGGGCCATTAATGCTTTTGGCGGATGTTTAAATTCTTTATACATGTCAGAAAGACAGGCTACTGCCTCGACTGCGTCAGATAGTCTGACGTTGAAATATTGTGAAGCCTCTTCGCCTGTTAGCCATGTTTCTTCTGAAAGCATTTTTCTGATCTGTTCCTCAGTTATACCTTCGCGGGCATTCTCCATATAAATAGACACTACACCTGTTTCGACTGTGTCCAAGACTTCTGCCTGTGTTCTCAAATAGTCTGCATTACCAGAAACATTAGCCCACGGTTTGTGGATCATGTAATAGGCGTTTGCAGGAATATAAGTTTCATCTCCTGCAAGGGCAATGATCGAAGCGATAGAGGCTGCTATTCCATCAACGTAAACCCTTTTATAGCCTTGATGACGTTTGATCATGTTGTAAATTGCAATCCCAGCAAATACTGATCCGCCACCACTATTGATGTATATATTCAGATCCTTTCCTTTCGCTGAATCCAAGAAATTTTTCACTGATTCAGGGTATTGGTCTGTTTCATCCCATGAACCCCACCAGGAGGAAACGATATCACCATAAAAAAACAGATCAGCGCTCGTTTCCGTCATGTTCTTCAGTTCCAGTATTTTCGTCAGGTTGTCCGCTGGCATCTTTTTCACCTCCTTCATCATTTCCCTGCTGGCGCTCATCGCTTACTGGTACAGTATCAAGACGTCTTACATATTCGTTTCCACCTTCTATAGGTGGCATATTGAATATTTTTAGAACATCATTTGCACAGAAGATTCCTCGATCGACCAGCTGCACAAGATTGAGTTTCGTACTCATCGATGCGTATTGAAGTGTCGTTGATTCAAATACAATAGAGTTTCCAAATCCTCTTTCACGTCTTGAAAATAGCTTTCTCGTATACTCATTTGACATTTGCATCGCAAACGGCTCTATTTCTGCCTCATAATAGGAATTCCATTCATCTTCTGTGTACGTACTCATGATTATTTTTTCATTTGTACCAAAGAAAGCCTGTACTCGTTTTACCGACCCCGCGATTTGCTTATCATCAGGGACATAACTTTGATCTTTAACTTGCGTTGCGTCAAATTTCGCATCTGTCGCAGCTGCACCGCCCATGTTTGAATCGATAGAAAGATATTGTTCTGTAAAATCTTTCGTTTGCTGTTTCATGTCTTCCGGTCGTAGTGTTGAATTGAATTTTAATATCCACTTGATGACGGCCGAATTTTTGACAGCTGATACCATTCCTTGGTCAACAGTAGAAATGACATTCATGAGAGGAAGAAGAGCATCTCTGGGATGATCCCCGAAAATATCGTTACCGTTAAAATCATTTCTCAGATGAATGATATGTTTGTATGGAATGGTTTGAGTTTTTCCGTTACTAAATTGGAATTTTAGAAACAAATTGTGTTGGTTGTCTTCAACAGCTTCAACAGATGAGCAAGGGACGGGCCATAGCTCGCTTAACATGTTATTGTCGAATTTCATGTATATAAACGCGTTATTGTTGAGTTTAAGATGTGTGGCGATCTTTTCTTGCATCATTTGGCCGCTCATAAGAGGATTGGGCTCTTCCAATAAAAAGCGAATGTTCACATTCGGATTGATCTTAAAAGCCCCACTCTGCTTGTTATCTAAAATATGCTTTGCTACCATCTTTCCAGCTGCTTTAGCAAATGGTCGGATACATGCCCTGACAATGTCAGATTTATATAAATTGCCACCAAACGAATAAAACCCATTCCCGTTATCGCTAATCATTTCTAAACGGTGTGTGACATTAGATGACTTTTTTGGGAATAACCAATCGAAAAGGCCCATAAATGATTTCTCACCTCCTTAAATCAAGTTCATATAGTCGTTTCGCTTCTCCTGAAGCACGACATATGCATTTAATAGGGCAGCCGTTCCATCAATTCGGCGCCTTTGATTATTTGTCTTGTCAGGCTGTATGTTCAGGTTTTTATCAATGTCAATCGCAGTATTACTTAAACACCACTTATCAATCGGATTGTTATTGTAATTGACTATTTTATTTTCAAGGTCTGCCCCTAATAATTTCATTGGACTGGATAACGTTTGCTTTCCTTGAGCAACAGGGATCATGGCCTCTTTACCGAAAAAGCCTTGCATTTCCTCAACCCAATACTTTGCAGACCACCTATCATAGCCGATCCACGGCAAATAGATGTCATATTCATTCTGAATTTCAACAAACCATTCCGTCACATATTTATAATGCACACTATTTCCCGGTGTAGTTCTCAGGAGACCATTTTCATGCCAAAGGTCGTACCGAATTTTATCTTCAACGACTCTTTTTTCAAGCAAGTCTTCTGGAAGCCAATACATTTGTTTTACATAGATATGCGGATCTCCTGTGACCATAAAAATAACCTTAGCTGCGGTCAAATCCGTTGTACTGGATAAATCGCAACCGCCTATTCCGTATCTAGGTTTTAATTCTGCTAGATCAAATGTGGCCGGGTTATTTAACTGCTCAAACGTAAGCCAAGCTTCTGTGGATGTATCCCTTACATTAAAATCCTTCGTCAATAAGTTTTTCACAAGCATTGGATTGGCTTTCGCTTTGTTCACTTTTGTTTGTAATGTATCCAATTTCTTAATTGTGCCAAGACCCGGATTGGCTTTCTTCCAGTTTTTTTCGTCTGTCCATTCTGCCCGTTTATCAAGCTCATAAATGATTGGCAAGAATCGGTCGTCTTTATATCCATCAGGATCACCAATACCATTCAGCAGCATTTCTGCTTCGTCATATTTCATGTCGTAAACAGCTTCTCTAACGGTTCCGGCGGTCGTGATCATCAGTATCAAGGGTTGTTCCCTTGATGACGTTCCGTCTACGATGACATCATAAAGATTCTTATCTTTCCAAGCATGGATTTCATCGAGAGAGGCACCATGTACGTTTAAGCCGTCAAGCGTATCAGAATCAGATCCAACAGGCTTAAATGAACTATCATTGAAGTCTGAAATGATTTCTTTTACTAAGGTTTTCATTCTTTTAGCAAGCGCAGGCGACTTTTTAACCATTCGTTTTGCTTCCAGCCAAACGATTTTTGCTTGGCTTTCTTTTGTTGCTACTGCATAAACCTCCGCGCCACCTTCACCATCCGCAATTTGAAGGTATAAACACACACCCGACGAAAGAGTAGACTTTCCGTTTTTACGGGCAACGACCAAAAAGACCTCACGATGCTTTCGTGTGCCGTCAACTTTGTGTATAAAACCAAATATCGCCGCAAGCCCTGCCTTTTGCCAAAGCTCAAGATCGATCGGTTCACCCGCCCATTTCCCTTTCGAATGCTTACAAAAGTTTTCGATGAATTCAATTGCATGGTTTGCGCGTTCTGCGCTGTATTCATACTCGGAATCTTGATCGAAGACATCCGCCGCAAGCTTTTGATAGATTTTTCTTACCTTGATCCCTACAACTTCTTCGCCGCTTTCAATCTTTGACCAATACTCCAAAATAGGATTATATGAGACCGGGTATTTTTTCATCGACTGTTCACGAAGGCTTCGAAACCGTCGTCTTCCGTTTTCACTTCTTTTTGTGGTTTAGGGATATAATCGCCCAGCTGCTTCATGATTGACTGGTAGTTTTTATTCATCTGAATGTATCGTCTCGCCTGTGGACGTTCTCTTTCATACGGTATTTGGTCTTCTGATTGACTAAACCATTCATCATAACCGTTTTCGTCCAAGTCTTTTCGAATGTCTTCTAATCGTACACGCATCTCAGCAGCTTCAACTATCAATCCTTCTGCAACTGCCATCGCTTCTTTCGGCATTTCCTTGAATACTTTCTTTAATCGCGATATTTCTTTTTTGACTCTGTCTTCTTTCGTTAACTCTTTCTTTTTCGCCATTTATCACACCTCTCTTTTCTTGTCAATGGGGTGGGGGGTCACGTGAAATGACCTGTGTATTTTTCGAAGGCTTCTCGTCGGTCTTCATTGATGCCCTATTTCTTTTTTAGAACGGGGGGCCTTCCCTTTTAATTAAATTTCCAAGCTCATCAAACATCACACCTTCAACAGTTGGACTATTTTTTAAATAATGTTCATGTTGGTGACATGTTGCACACAATAGCTCAAGCATGTCATGGTTCAAGGTGATGTCTGGATCATTAATGTTGTATGGTGTTAGATACTCTTTGTGATGGACAATGCTTCCGGGTTCCCTACATCTTTCACACAGACCTTGTCTTGATTGGATGTATGATGCTCTACACTTCTTCCACCGACTACTATTGTAGAAACTCTTGGCGAACTCCTTGGCCATCTATTTATCTTCCAGCGCTTTCACTTCTAATGCATTAGTACGTAAATCTACATCAAGCACTCTGACTTCAGTGCCAGAGCCTAGAACCGCAATACCAGATGTCATCGCCTGTTTTAATTCCTCGCGAATCTCTTCTTTCTTTTTATCATTGAGATTAGATGCTGTCGTAGCAACAATGATATGCATGTTGAAACACTCCTTTATTATTTGATCTAAGCCGCCCCTGTTTGTTAGCCGCCATTTGATATTGAAAACAGACAGGAACGCTTTACATCGAATAGGAAAAGCACCATCCTATTGGACAGTGCTTTCAGTCTTACTTTTTCTTTTGAAGAATGTACACGCCTCGTTCTTTGTCCCAAACAAGATCATCTTTTGTTGGCAGTTCATTCAATGCTTTTCCACGTTTATACTGTGTTCTATTTACGGCGGGATACTTACTTGTGATATCTGCCGTTTGTAAGTTGATATAAGTAGAACCAAATTCATCGGGTCCAGACGATTCCCAATTGAAATCTATATTGGCTCTTTCTTTTAATGATTCACCTTTATGAATTACCTCAGGAATAGAATTTATATCTTTCAATGTAATTTGTAGCAAAGGAGGATCTTCAAATGTCTGAGGCTCAAGATTCTCTGCTTCTTCTTTGGTCATTAATTTAAGGATGCCTAGTTCCTTAGTATATTCGATGCCGTGTTCAATCTTTCGCCGTTCTTCGTATGGAACATACTTCTCGCCAGCCTTCAACGTGCTTCTGTCAAGTAAGAACCCGGATACCGTTACGCCCTTATCTCTTAATATAGTAATGGTTTTTTCCTGTACACCTTCATCAACCAGCACAGTTGATAAATGAGTTGATCTTTCCGCAGCAGTCTCCCCTATAATCTTCAAACTCGGATATTTTCTGGTATAGCTATCAAGCAGTAAATCCATGACCACAATCGGTAATTCTTTAATTGTGGCTAGATGTACAAGCGCTGCTGTTTTCCCTATTCTCCTTGTCTTAGCACTTGTCACAATCAAAGTCTTTTTAGTTAATGCCTCAGCCAGTTGGTCAAAGATGCTTCTATAAGATAAGTTTAAATACATTTTCCACACTCTCCTCATAATAAAAGCACCTATCACACAGACAGGCGCTTCTCATTTATTCCGCAAAATCATTCAGAAAGACCATTCGCAAGCATATCAATTATGCGTTCTTGCGCATCTTTGAAAGACATATCCTCGGCATCATAGAATGTATACTCTGATTTAATCACGTATCCCTTGTGTTTGATTTCAGCATTCACAACGATATAAGGAACACGCTTAACCTGTTTAAAGTAATCTGATCCTTGATATATTTCCTCAGTTTCTTGCACACGCTGCTCCATAGATTTCACAGTAATTTCTACCACAGATAACACCCCCATATAAAAAAGCGACCTCCGCAATGGAAGCCGCTCTCAATTTATCACCTAATACCATCTTAACCGCTCTCAGGCAAAATGCTTTGCCAAGATCGTGCCAAAAGTGTGCCATTTAGAATGATCTTTTATTGTTCTTACCCGAATATATTAGTCAACCATTGGTTAGTTAGTTTTGTACCTAAATTTAAAATCTCTGAAAGTGGTACCTGACTAATTTTTTCACCCAAATGTTGTTTCATTTTTTTATACACGGTATCATTCCTTAAACTATCCAAAAGATCGTGGCCCTGATTTGTAAGATTTCTAGCTTCCCACCAGAAATATTGATCAAGTTGCTTATCTTTACCTTCTATCATTCCAGCTTCATATAATATTTTAATATGATAGCTAACTAATGTATCGTCTACACCTTCTATATTCAAACTTTTCCAGTGTGCAGGTGACTCATCTTCTTCTAATTTTATCAATATCTTGCGAATTATATCCATGTTCCTTTTAATCGCAAACACCCCTTCTTCATATACAGTTATTTACGAACAAAAAAGCGACCTCTATCAGAAGCCGCTTATGTATTTTCTTAAATATCTTTTGTGATAGCTTTAACCATCAAAATCACCACCCTGTAATTTTATTCTAATTATACCAGTTGTGCATCATAATAAACCATAATCCACACTACTCTATTTCACTACACCATAACATATAGTGTGTTGTACTCCCGTAATTGCTGAAATCCTTGTCACATAAAGGTTTCTCTAAATCCCTTTAATGACTGCACTCTTTGATATTTTTTGGTGCAGATATATCTAAAAAAATTATATCTTAAACTTCATCATTGCGGAATCCATGTTGTCTTGGTTAATTCCAATGTATCTCAATGTGATATCCGGGCTGGCATGATTGAATATTTCTTGCAGCATGGCCACATCTTTTGTCTGTTTATAAAAATGGTAGCCGAAGGTCTTCCTTAATGTGTGCGTGCCTATTTCAGTAATGTTCACTTGTTCAGCAGCTTCTCTAAGAATGCGATATGCCACCGATCTATCTATAGCTTTGTTTTCCCCTTGCCTGCTTTTGATCACGTATGAACCGTCTTTAAGGTCCTTAGCATACGCAATCAATTCATTTCTAACTGATGGCGGTATACGAATTCTCTTTTGCTTCTTCGTTTTTGTTTCTCTGAGGACCAGATGTGTTTTCAGCAAATCTTCCTTTTTGATCTTAAGGATATCAGATATCCTTAAGCCGGTACTGATCCCTAATATGAATAATATATAATTTCTTCTATTTTTCCTTTTTAAATAAGCCTTCATTTGCTCCACCTTTTCAAAGTCTCTTATCGGCTGAACGAAATTCATGACTTGCCCCCCTTGTACACTTCTTCTCTAAGTGCGAAGGCTAAACGGTAAAAGGCTTTATTCTTGAATCGGTAATAGTTCCTCTGGCTTAGACCCATTTCTGCATAGATTTCATAATCAAACATTTCTTCATTCTGCATATAGAGCATTACCAAGATGCGGCGCTCTTTTTGCGTAAGACGATTAATGCCCCTTTCGATTCGCTTCATGTATTTTTCCCGTTCGATCTCCCAATCCATTTTTTTAAGTGCTGCATCTTCCGTAGAAGAATGAAACTGATTGGAAAAACTCGGCGGTGTAATGGTATATGTTGTTGTGATTTTTGGGAGGAAGTCTTCTGGCGTTTGAAGCCTTAACATCTTATACTTATCTAGCATTCTTTCCATCTTTTCTCTAGTTTTTTCCTCGTCGATTTGAGGGATATCTAAATTCATTTGACCTGTTTGTTCGTTTGGATTCTTATCATTTTTATTAGTCATCCCAATCACTCCTTTTATTTTCTGCGCATGGCCCCGCCTTTGGCTCTTTTCAAGCGTTGCATGTTTTGCCCCATCAACTCTCTTAAATCTCTGTCAGTGAGCTTCTGCGTGTTCTTTTTAGGCTTTTCTTTCTTCATGGCTGCTCCTTTCCGACAAATAAAAAACGGACACCAACCAGCACCCTTAAAAGGTGTTGATCAGTGTCCGCAGGCTCTCCGTCTTGGACTTATTTAGTTAAAATAATTCTCAATTTCTTGATACTCGTATTCTCTGTTTCCGTAGTTTTCGTGAATATAATCTTGTAAGACAGCATCAGGAGTGTCAGTTCTGTTTACATCGTATCTAACACCAAAGACAAAGCTGTCCATTCCCTTAACCTTGACATGGTATGCGACTTTACGTTCGTTACTTTCGTTCATTTAAAGACCTCCGCTTGGACTTATTAAATTGTATCTATGAAAATATGTCCCCAATCATCGTCACTCTCGTCATAGTTGCTTTGTATGAAAAAATAACAATCTATTTTATCTTTAGACTCAAACAATGTTTCGTCTGTTCTTTTGTCATACACTCTATATTGATTCATTCCGCTACCTCCGCTTGGACTTATTTAGTTACGTTCTCAAAATGATACCGGAGGCAATCAAAGGCAACACTTACATCCGATTCGTATCTGGTACCTTCTGCAATCCTCCAAAGCATTTCAAGCATATTGTCTTGGCATTCATTAAGACTTTTAGATACTTGAACTTTAGATAATGATTCGATGATGCGCTCTTTTTTGTTTTTCTGATTCATTTTTGCACCATCCTATCGGACATTGAATTTAACGGATTCAAAGGTCCCAATATATTTTTTCTTTGCTGAATCAGTGTAGCAGTCCAGCTGGATAACATATGTTCCTTTACCGGTACGCTTGCGAATTTCGCTGACACTAAACGACTTTAGAGGCGTTGACGCTTTGAAGCTGCCCCTTTGTACAAGGTTCGTATCTGTTAAGCCGCCACCGCTTCGCTTTTTGTAAACTCCAGCGGTGTAATAAAGCGTACTAGATCGCTTCTTTTCCGCTCTCCAATCGACCGTTTTCGCTCCTGCATAGTAATTGGTGTCATCCGTAAAGACTCGTGCTTGATGACCATATCCCTCGGTTTGCCAGTTTGACCATACCGCTTGAGCAGACGGCGCATAAAGCACCGCCGCAATAATAATAGTTAGTGTGATTAGTAGTTTTTTCATAAAGAAACCTCCTTTACAATTTCGATAGCCTGGTCAAGTGGTAATCGTTTCAGATAACATTGATAACCAAGTTCAAGAGTGTGCACAGTTCCTTCGCTCAAGGCTTTATCTCGTTGTATTTCCTCTAGAGTTTTACCGTTATTTCTCATTTTCAAATAAACTTCAATCGTCATCTTCATTCACCCTCCGTTTTCAATTTGAACCCTAGTAAGAAAGCTAAATCGCGAACATCCCTAGCTTGAAATTCATATCTTAATGCAGTATCATCATGATATTTTTCCCATGAATTCAAATTCTTCTGGATTGCTTCGTGTTTTTGAATTGCTTCACGTTTTAATAACATATTAGTGTTAAAACTCGTCTGGAGAATGTTTTCTTGTATCTGATTATTTCGAACAAAAGCATCTATGACATAGTCTTTATCTACAACAATTTCAACATCAATTTCAGGTGACTTTGAAGCATATATCCCTTCGCTATTCCTTATTATTGTTTCACCTATTAAATTGATTTGAAATTCTTTGATTTCATTCATCGTGCTTCCTCCTTTAGTGACTCCATATCAACGTTTAAGACCTGTAGCATCCAAATAAGAGCGGCCATTCCGGCAACAGCTTCTTTATCCGCTCCGTTCGATTTCACGCCTCTTTCTCCAAAGTCGTTCATTCGTTCTATGATTTGCCGCTGTTGCTTTTTATTGAGTTTCAATATGCTTCCTCCAATAGATCAGGATCTTCATAAATGTTTCCGACAACTTCGATATGCTGATGTTTGTTGAAATACTCATGAGCATTCCAATTTCCGAACATGTAGCAGCCCCTATGCATACACACCTTTTGCATGATTGGATGAAGATCATTTCGCATTCGGAGTGAGCCTTGAACTATATCCCCTTCATAAATCTCATCACCTTTTGAATCTCTCAATCCGATAAACTGCATTTTGTGACAGCTGGGATAATAATCGAATTGATCACTAGCCTCGGCATAGTTTGGAATGGAATAAGGTATCCCCTCTGGTGTCAAACCTACTTCATAAACCATTTCGTGAGCATTCTCATCCCAAGCTCGGAATTTAATCTCTCGCATCAATATCCCTCCTGCTGCCGCTTATGATTGACGGCATTTTTGTCCATGTATGCTTGTTCTATTTGTTCAGGTGTGAAGCCGAGAGCTATTCCAAGTTCGTTAAATCGGTTGAAGATATTTCTATAGTAGTGAAACAACATGCCAGCATCTTCAAATCCCGTAATTAAGGACGACACACCTTTGAAAAGAGATAGAAACGCATTCACTCCGCTAACTTTCTTGACATTCCATTTCAAAATGTTCAAATTATAAATACTTGAAGAATAACCAATGTCATTACCGATGCTCAAGATAAAGTGTAAGCAGTCCACGTATTCTTCTAAGAGTGGGTTTTTAGTGCCTGTCGTTCCTTCTCCGTTGCATTCTTCACATTTGATGTATTCGTGTCCTCCGCTACCTTCTGCGTCCTCTGCGACCCTTGCGTAATTCATATCGCCAGTGCCTTTACAAAGAGAACACTCTATTTCTTTTTCCGTGCATGGCTGCTGGTCATTGCTCCAGAACTTAAAGCCTCGCCACTCGTTAGCGCATTCCGCTAGTTCAACTTGTAAAGCCAAGATAAGACCGGGCAGCAGGTCTTGACCTTCCAGCCCTTTTTCTCGGATGATTCGGCGGTCTAACTCCGCCTGCATTTCAAACATTTTTTGTAGGTTCATTTCGCTATCTCCTTTAGGTCTGCGTATTTGGCTATATGACCACATTTGTTTTCCCAAGTGTGAACACTCCCATGAAAACCATCTTCGGCATGATGTGTGAGTTGAGGCTCGCCCATTTCGCTACCACACGTAGGGCATTCCCAAAGCACATTCAATTTTTTGAATCCGACCAAGCAACCATATGAATCACGATCGGGAATAGTTATTTTTTTAAGATTCATTTCGCGTCCTCCTGAATATCCTTTTTGATAACTTTTAAGAAGAGTGTCGCTGTATCTTTAACGTCCACTTTGTCAAAGCATGTTCTTTCATCTGTGTCGCAAAGAGGTATTTTTAATTGCATGTTTGATTGTTCATAGATTTTATACGCACCGGTTTTTCTATTGCATACTACACATGGCTTTCTTTCTGATGATAGGACGCTCCCTATTCTCACGATTATTCCTCCTAAGCCGCTAGGCTGTTAGTTTGCTTTGCTATAATACTTGTTCATGTGTACAGGTACACATAGTTCAGGTAAATTTGCTCTGACCAGCTGCTCTGCGAATTGCGGAGGAACACTATTCCCCCCCTGCGTATTTGGTCCGATTTATTACCGATGTTAAATGTGTATCCAGGCGGGAACCCCTGCCCTGCAAATAGTTCGTTTGGTTGCAACATACGTAATCCGATGTCTGCAATCCTCTGACCATTTGTACAAACTGTTGTTAATGCGAAACGATCTTTGGTTGTAATGGTATGCAATGGCTCGTCTAGTCGCTGTCCTACTCCTTGACCGTAATACTTAGTCAAAAATGCAACGGTCACTAATCCGAATCTGTTGCCGCCAGCTGTGATTGTGTGTAATGGACGATCAAGCGAAAGACCTCTTACCTCTTTATCCGACTGTTCAGTATAATAGCTGATCAAGAATGCCGCTTTGCTCTTATCCGGCACCATTACAGGACTTGGGTTGTTTACGATGAATTTATCAATACCTCTCTTGATTCGTTTTATAGTATTTTCAACAAGAGGACGCTTTCTGCTGAATATGCTAGGGACCCCTATGGACCAATCTATAATTTCGTAAGACGTTCGCCACGGCTTGAGCTTTCCTGTTTGAACAAGAAGGCTTTTAGGATCTCCATGCGTCGGCTTCGGCCATATGATTTCTTTTCCATCACATCTTGCAACCATAAAGAACCTTTTTCGTATAGTTGGCGCTCCATAGTCACAAGCCGTTAACTCTCTGAACTGCACTTCATAACCGAGTGATTCAAGCGCTTTGACGAATGATTGAAATGTCTGTCCCTTTTGTTCTTTGATCGGTTTACCTTCTTTTGAGATAGGACCCCAGTCTTTAAATTCCTCAACGTTCTCAAGCATAATGACTCTCGGCTTTACCGCTATCGCCCATCTAACAGCAATCCACGCAAGCCCTCTGATACTCTGTTTTACAGGCTTGCCGCCTTTAGCCTTTGAATGGTGTGTACAGTCAGGTGAAAACCATGCTAGACCAACTTTTCGCCCTTTAACTGCTTGTTTCGGATCAACATCCCACACAGATTCACAATAATGTTCCGTGTCAGGATGGTTCACCTCATGCATTGCAATGGCTACAGGATCATGATTGATGGCTATATCAACTGATAACCCTGTCGCAAGCTCAATGCCTGTGCTTGCTCCGCCGCCACCTGCAAAGTTGTCCACTATGATTTCTCTAAAAAGATCAATCTGTTTCATTGCATCAACCCAGCGACAGCAATAATCCCCATGAAAAACAACAGTGTAAAAATGACAGGTCCGTTTGACTCACGCTTTGCCATGACCACGTTACCTTCTATCACGAGATCATCGTTTTTGCGTACCAGCATCGGTACAACGTTTTCCGGAACTTTAAGATGGACAGCAGCATCCTGAATCGTGATGGCTTGATGTTTGCAGGCTTTGACGGCCTGTGACAGTTCAACGTGTTTTGGTAGACTCATAGCTCATCCTCCTCATCATTACAAAAACATTCGCTTTCACGTTCCCCGCACGATTCGCATTTCTCTGACGGCCTGTAAAAGCTCGATATGTTTACTTTTTCACCGTCCAATCCCTTCATAAAAGCAAATTCATATTTCTTCTCGATGTTTCTCATGGCAGATAATCCACCTCTGTGGAATTCATCTTTACATGCTTCGTAATTACGCTGCTCCCAATTCAGTTCGTTTAAGAAAAGCTTTGAGAATCCGTCAATCTGCTGATTCTTTTTCTCTATTTCTCTTTTCAAACGTTCGACTTCACCCAAAAGGTCCTCAACGTTTACTTGATCTTTTGATAACATCGTGATTCCTCCCCCGCAGGGGATGAACCCCCTGCTTATTTATTGAATTTGAATCCGTAGTCAAAACGTATTCGATCTAATTTGCCTTTAATGGTTTCGATTATCGTGTGTCCATGCTCTGGCGCTTCTGTTATATGAGCCGTGTTATTAATCCCGTCTAGGACAATCACTTGAATTTTCCCCGGTTCAACATCAGCTGAAAAAAGGTCGTTTTTTTCTAATGTGATTCGTTGTGGTTCATTCACTTTGATCACTCCATGTGATATAATTAAGGTTCCTAATCTTTAATTACTCACATTGAACTGATGTGAATTCTTACCACTGAGATTCAACGTATTGATCTGTGCGCTTCCAACGCCAATCTATACGTCTGAGTCTTTTTTTGTATGGTTTTGGCGGATGCTTCTGCCTGTAAGCTGCCAATTCGTCGTCGGACATTATCCGTTTTTCAACTGGTCCTGCTTTGTATGGATTTTTAACAGTCTCCAATATGCTCACCTCCTTTTATTCGTCACGCTGCGGAACGTTGAGATTATAGATTCTTTCGAGTTCTTCGTCAGACAGTTTTTCACAATGCTCACGCCCATAAGCGCCGTTTGAAAGACTCAACCACTCGATCATTAAAGCTCTATCGTCACTGGTCATCACTTGATGCCTCCTCTCTTTTTGAGGTGGCGCACGGCTGCTGTCTTGATCCGTTTTGGACAATCTTCATACCGCGCAATCACTTCTAGCTGGCGTGCTGTCGCTTTTTCAAATGGCAACAGGATGCTTTTTCTTTTCATGCTGCTTGTCCTCCTTTCCGAATACTCCGCCTTTACGTGGTTGAATCCTTCCCAGCTCTGCCTGATCAAGTATCAGCAACAGGATGTCATCGACTTTGCGTGCTAAACGATTTGCGATGTGTCTAATCGGTTCATGATCCTGCCACATCTCCCGAAAAGCTATGATGTCCCTCTCGCACCAGATGAAGTCGCTGGACGGGCAGGCGTAGTAAACGAGTTGATCTTCAAACAACTTGCGTAATTCTCGCTTCTTTGCCATCATGACGCTCTTTTTGATGTACATAGGATCGTTTGCGCCGACACCGTTCGGGCGCTCCTTGATCTTTCCTCGTTTGCTAAAATCAATCATCAGCAACAAAACTTCTTCTGCCGGACGGTTAAATAACTCCGCCATTTCATCAACCGATCTTCCTTCGTACCAGTAATCCAAAAAGCGTTTAAGACCTAAGATTGTCCATTCAAAATTCACATGTTCCAAGATGATTCTAGTAACGCTCATTTCGCAATTTCCTTTCTGCGACCGACCTCTTTGTGTACAACGTGCACAGATGTCGTCAAATTCTTTTCTACGAGCCAATAAAGTGGGTTCAACCCATTTACTACTAAAATCTTTCTTTCGGCTCTCGTGGGCTTTCTACCGCCTTTTTTCATGATCGTTCCTCCTTGTGTTTTTCATAGTCTTTTAAACTGTTATCCAGTTGGGCTATTAAACTAGCCATTTCGGATGCTGTTGGCTTGCTGTGAATAGTCAATGGACTACCTCCCGTCATCTCGCATCCATTGCAGGAGTTTGTTTTCTTGTGCTGCTGCTGATAGTGCGATTGTGATTAGTGCAGTGATCAGTTTCATGCTTCTCATCCCCTAGAAAGGTAGTTCTTCGTCACGCTTATCAAAGGTGTTTTTAAACAAAATGTATTTAGACTTTTTTGTCATGCGTGATACAAGTTTGGTGTCGTACATTTGTTTTAATTTATCTCCAGTTAAATTAGAGGTGTAAATCGTCGCTTTGTCCTGTCTAGCTGATGTGACTGCATAAAGTATCTTGTGTATAAAGTTGGTGGCTTCGCTCTTTGAATGTTCAGAGCCCGTTTCAGCGCCTACATCATCAATCACTAGATAATCCACATCGCCTATCAGTCCTGTTACATAACCTTGTGTGAATTTGCTTTCTTTGTTGTGGAAAGAATCTTGAATTGCAAAAGCAGCATCAGCAAGGTTTATAAACAAGCATGATTTCCCCATGTCTTTAGGGTTCTCAGGATCAGGCGGCACATTCAGAGCTTTGAGTGCGGCATAAGCTAAGTGGCTCTTCCCCACTCCTGGATGACCTTGGAGAAAGATATTAAACACTTTTCCTTGTTTCAAATAACCGACAAGGTCCATCATTAGGCGCTTGTTCGCTGTTTCCTCTGGCTCAGATACTTTGTAATTATCAAACGTCGCTTTAGCAATGGTCCTGTCTCGGAAGATGCTGCGCTTCTCCAGCATGTTGAAATTCTTTGTACGCTGGCTAAACTCGATCTGCCTCTCCAAGTCTTTTTGGATCTTCTTCTCATCTGCCTCCAGTTCACACCGTGGACAGACCACCTTGCCATTGAGGATCATCATACGAACAGGCTTTACGACTTCCTCACTACCTCGTGTGAATGTGTGCTTATTACAGTAATCAGAATGGAAGGTCATTCTTGCGTTTAAGTCCTCCGCCACCACTGATTTGATACTCTGCATGCTTTATCACCCCCGCACCTTCATTCAGGTATCCTTCAAACTTTGTTCCAAACAATGTCGTTGGCTGCAGATATTTATTCATTTTGTCGTCTTTAAGCCATTGATTAGTCTTTGTAAGGATCACTGTTTTAAAATCTTCAAACCTGAACCCGTCATTCCAGCGTGCTTTTATTAATCTTTGTGTAGCAGCAGATGAATGTCTGAAAGACTTTCCTGTCACTTTGTTCAAAAGATCAACAATCAGTTTGAATGGAATTTCAGATTCTTGAGTTTCAGGATTAACAGTCGGGTTTCCCGACAATATATCTTTCTTTTCTTTTTCTTTTTCTTTTTCTTTTTCTTTTTGTCCACTTGTCGTTGACGTATCGTGTGACGTATCGTTGACGTATCGATCAAACAATTCCCTTATACTGTCATTTTGAATGCGTGGGTATATTAGATTGATCATGTTCTTGTCTTTCACTTCTCGAAGCTCTTTGGACACACAATCTAACATAGGTTTTCCGCCCTTGATCAAGTTGTACTTAGCCCAATTCTTAATGACCAATTCTCTTGTTTCACCGTTATAAATAATGAGTTTATGATGATTCTGAAAACGGTCCATGAGACTGTTTATTGACTCGATGGAATACCCTAAATCAAATGCCATTTGTTTCTTTGTGATTGGATAAATTCCTATTTGAGTTGTGTTCGGATTAGTAATCAAATATAGATAAAAATACCTATCCTCTGGTGTCATTTCTTCCGTCACTTTCGGGTCCTGCCAGAAAGTTGTATGAACATGTCTGTATTTAGCCATATGGCGCTCTCACCTCTTTTTATTAGGGCTTGTCCTCTTAAAAAAGGTGAAACATAAAGTTTCAAGCCTCTTTTATATCTTTATTTTTATCTTTCTTAACAACTGTGTAATACGGCGCTACAGCTTCAATAAAGAGTTTTTCTCGATCCTCGGTCCCAAAAAAAATTTCACCGACAAAAAGGTTGCTCTTTCTCTTTTTCTTTTTTTTAGCCATAAAGATCACCTCGGGACATAATATGCATTGTGGACAGTAGGACTGCCCCCAAAAAACTTTTTAAAGAAATTTATCTTTGTTTTGAGTTATTCCCTCCTAACAAAAATTCTTCCTACAGGAACAATCGAGTTAAAAAAAATAATCAATTTTCAGATTCAACTTTTTACAGAATTGAAGCACACTTTTTATTGTTGGGTTAATCTTATAGTTCTCTATCTTTGAAATATACGAGCTTGTAAAGCCCGTTAATTCAGCAAATTCTGTAATAGACATCTTCTTTTCAATGCGAATTTGCTTTATTTTATTGCCAAAAACAATTTTAAAATTCAATAATTAACACCGCTTTCTATGTTCCTGTAGGAACTAACAAGATAAATATAACATCTCCACAGGAACATTGTAAAGTTGTTTTTCCGGTTTTTTTCCTTAAGGAAAAAACGTGTTATAATTGTATGTATAACAAGCACTACAGAAAGGTGATTGCTGTTTATGGATGATATTAATAAAGTCATTGGGCAAAACTTAGCTGATCTTAGAAAAAGTAGTCATTTGACACTTGCGCAAATTTCAGAAGAAATAGGAGTTACACACAGCTACCTATCAAAATTGGAAGCTGGGAAGATAAAAAAGCCTTCATTTGAAAATTTAAATGCGATAGCCGATTATTTTAATGTGGACCTTTCTTATTTTGCTACCGAAAAGGCTGAACTAAATAAAATGAGTGAAGAAGAAAGAGATCTAGTTTTCTCAAAAAAGTTAAGTTTAGACGTTATTGAGAAGGCAGACATAATAGATAGTAATGGTAATAAGATAACCAAAGACGAAAGAGAATTTATGCTTAATGCACTTAAAAATTATCGAGAATCCAAAGCAAAGTTTTTGGAGAGTACTTCGACAGAAGAAGAATGAGTAGATTCTTCTTTTTTTATTGGTTTTGATATTTTTTTAAGTAATTCTTCATAATAGATAGTCATATTATCCCCCTAAAAACAGAACTTATGTTCTCATTATATTGTATTGTCAGTGTTTTTAAAAGGGTTTCCTGTTTTTGAAATTATGCAAAACAGGAAACCTCCCTTTAAAACACGAAAGACGATACCATTTCTGGTAGCGTCTTTTTTTACATGCCTACTTTAATTTCTTTTGTTTGATAAATTGGATTAGAATTAATTGTTTCACTTGTGTTCTGACTAAGTAACAATACAGCTGCAAAAGTAAAAGTTAAAGTTATTTTTGTGACTAATTTCATATTCTGGTCACCTCCCACAAATTAGATTCTAATGTCTAAATCTAATTTGTGCAACTGAATTTTTGGAAGGTTTGCCCTGAAGTAATCCCTTTTTTCGGAAAAATAATGCAAGGATAACAGTAGTTTGTCACTTCTTCTTTCCTTGATTCCGTCAAAAAGATATGCATAAACTCTCAATGATGTATCATCATAAAACTCACTTAGTGAATGGTTATGTGACAAGCATTCAGTAAATTTAGTTATATTGAATTGAGGATCAATTTCCTTAAACCAATAATGTTGTAAAATTGCTACCTCTTCCTTATTTTGAAGTACTTCGTCTATTCTTTGTGATTCCTTTTCTAAAATCTCAAGCACTCTACAATAATATAAATATGATTTTTCATATGATTCCATAAAATAAGATAGAGCAAACAAATAGTTTGCGGTTAAGATGTGATTAGTGCTTATCTGAGAATTTAAAAGTGATTCAGCAAATTGCCTTGCCTTGACTACGTTGTTATCTTGTTTCAAATAAATATTTGCCAGTACTTCATCCAATCTTGCGATGAAACTCTTCTTTACGAAAGGGTCTTTTACATCATCTAAAGAATCAGACGCCTTCTCAATAAACAAACGGGCCATATCATACTTGCCAAGGTTGTAATATCCGTAAACTTCAAGTATCGTCAACAAAGCTCTTGCTTCAATCGACTTATATTCGTTTCTGTGAAGTTTGTTTATATAGGCAATTTCAAATGATCCCCGGTGTGTTAATATCCATTTATAAATATGACATGCCTCTGGTGCTGCTTTAGAATATTCGACAATAAGGAATCTCATGACATCATATAACTGTTTTGTATAGCAATATTCCAATGCGCAAAAAACATACTTTTTATCAATTCCGCTTTTGCAGTAATCAGACATTAAGTCTTTTTCTTTTTCAGGAATTATGCATTTGACGGCCTCTATGACCATCCAGAACGCTATTTCTTTCCCAGCTAGAAACTTGCTCATGTAACCCTTAGTAATTCCGATTTGTTTTGCTATATCCACTTGGGTTATTTCATCTGAAATCAATCTGTTTTTTAGTATTTCCCCAATATCTTTTTTAGCAATTATACTCATATGATCACCTTTCAAAATCAATTTAGCACACTAAAGTCAAAAAAGTTGTCATAAATTGTCGAAGAAGTGTGAATTTTTAATTAAACTTGCAATAAATAAAATTTTGTTTTCTGATGTGGGATTTTTTTACATGTGTCTAATGGAGTTATTTTATACGATGGCAATTATTGTTTTGTAAAAGATATGCTTAGCATTCGAAATATGATTTCGAACAGTCTTTTCGCTAATAAAAAGCTCGCTTGCAATTTCTTTTGTTGTTTTATCTTGGACGAGCAATTCAAATACTTCTCTTTCTCTTTTGGTTAATAGCGGCTTGGATTGAAACTCTTTCTCCTTCAAGTATTGTAACCCTCCTTGCTAAGGTGAGAGCTCTAGTCTCTATAGAATGGGATTCTGTATAGTCGAGATATCATATGCCGGCTGCCCGAGGTAGGTGACGTTAAAATCAAGAATTCCCGCATATGAGCGTCCAATTTGTGCGCTTTTATCCGCACAAAAAAGGACGAGTCTCCTCTCCGAGACATCGTCCTTTTCATACACGTATTTAAAAGATAGAAATGGCACCTGTTAACAAAGCAATTAGTGTTGTAAAAAGGGCAGTTAACACGGTCCACAGCAGTGCGTATTTTTGCAAATCTCCAATATCTTTGTTCAGCATGCTGACAAGAAGCAGCGTCGAGGCCACTAGCGGGCTCAGTAAGTGGACAGGCTGTCCTATAATAGAGGCGCGCGCAATTTCCACTGGATCAATCCCATATGCTGCGCCGGCTTCTGCCAAGATTGGCAGCACCCCGAAATAATAAGCATCATTTGAAAGAACAAATGTAAATGGCATACTCGTTAAAGCAACAATGAGCGGAAAAAATGAGCTGTAGGAATCAGGAATCATGTAAATGACCAAATGAGCAATGGACTCCACCATTTTTGTCCCCGAAAAAATTCCTGTGAAAATTCCTGCTGCAAACACAAGGGTAATGACCGTTAAGGCATTTCCGGCATGTGATAAGATTCTTTCGCGCTGATCTTCAACCTTTGGATAGTTAATCATGAGAGCAATGACAAATCCGATTAAAAAGAGAACTGGAATCGGGACGATATCTAAAACAAGTGTCGCCATGACCGCAATCGTCAAGAAGAAGTTTACCCAAATGAGATTGGGTCTCTTCATGTCTTCTACACCATCTTCAATTGACGCCGCCAATTCAGGTGAGATCGAGACTTCCTCTTTGTACTGAATCTCTGCAATCCCAATTCGCTTCCGCTCTTTTTTCCCAAGCACATAGGCTGTAAAAAGAATAAATAAACCGCCCCCAACCATCGTCGGGAGTAATGGAATAAAAAATTCCGCTGCATCCAAGCCAAGCGCAGCAATTGCTCGAGTAGCTGGACCACCCCACGGGGTCATACCGCTCATAATACCTAATGATAATAATGAAATCGTCCCTAAAATCAGCGGGTTCATCCCAATTCTTAAGAAAAGTGGCAGTAAAGCTGATACGGTAATCATGTATGTTGTTGTCCCATCACCATCTAATGCAACAAGCATAGACAAAATCGCTACCCCAAACGCAATTTTGACAGGATCCCCTTTCACAATACGTAAAATGAGCTTAATCAGTGGATCAAATAGCCCAGCATCCAGCATGACACCGAAGAATAAAATCGCAAATAGCAATAAAGCAGCAGATGGTGCAACCGTTTTGAGTCCATCAAGCATCATATCCCCTAATCCACTGTGAAACCCACCGATCAATGCAAAAATGATCGGTACAACGGTTAACGCCACCACCGGGTGCATACGTTTTGTCATAATAAGAAATGTAAAAGTCACGACCATTAAGAGTCCTAAAATAGCTAGCATATATATCCCTCCATCCTCTTCTTTACGCGATCAACGAGCGCCCCTTTGCACTAGTGACCTGAATGTTAGCGCTTTCTATTTCAAGGATATAATAGCTTTTTTTATAATGAAAATATTGATTTTTTCGTATATTCTATAAATTTATTTTATAATCAACCTTGCTGGCTTCTTAAAAACTCAATGAATGCTTTCACAACAGATAAATGAAGGGAGTCTGGCTGGTACATAAGCCATGTATCTCTTAAAACAGGCTGTCCATCTTTATACGAAAGCCCTTTTACAAATAACTCATCACTTGGTCTGAGACAAATTTCTGGGACAATGGCATAGCCTAAACCATGCTTGACCATCTCTTTTGATGTATCCTGACGGTCTGTCTCCATCGTCACAAGCGGAGGCATAGTGAATGTTTCCTGCCACCATCTGTTAATCAATCGTTTTAAAGAACTGTCTGTATGATAGTCAATGAGCGGCAGCTTTGGTAGGTCTTTTAGCTGAATTTCTGATTTCGAAATGATGCAAAGTCGTTCTTTATCGAGCAAAAACCGCTCTCCATTCCAGTCGTAATCCCCTCTTAAAATCCCTAAATGGACACTGGATGTGCCTAATAAGTCCATGACTTTTGTGCTCCAACCTGTATTCACCATAAATTGAACATGCGGATACTGCTTAGAAAATTCTCTTAAAATTTCTGGCAGCTTATACTGAGCAAAGTTGCTTGAGACCCCCAACCGGATCGTTCCTTTGACCTTTTTTTGCATGTTGAGCATGCCATCTTTTGTTTGCTGGAGCTGTTTGAGCATGTCATTTGCGTATGCAGCCAAATACTCGCCCTCTGACGTAAATTCAATCCCTCGTTTTCTTTTAAAGAAAAGCTTCATATCGAATTCTTCCTCAAGCTGCTTCAATCGATAGCTTAGAGCAGGCTGAGAGACAAATAGTTTTTCCGCTGCTTTTGTGATGTTCTTTTCTTCATAAAGCACCTTTAAAAAACGCCAGTCTTTCTCGTCCATTGTATATCCTCCTTTTTCACCAACTATAAAAATTTTTTATTGATTTCTCTTAAAATTATGTATTTAACTTATTTCTTATTATACTTTACCATTTTGATTAGATAAACAGTTCATTAAAAAATTGAGGGTGAGAGCAATGAGAAAAGTTCCAATCACAATCATGCGAGGCGGTACAAGCAAAGGGGTATTCATTCAAGCAAACGATGCACCCTATGAACACGATGAGCTCGAGGCATTTCTGTTAGACATTATGGGTAGTCCTGACCGGCTGCAGGTCGATGGGATTGGCGGTGGTAATTCTTTAACAAGCAAAGTAGCTATTATTGATAAGGCCACACGCCCCGATGTGGACGTGAACTATACGTTTGCACAAGTCAGCATTAATGAGAGATATGTCGACTTTAAAGGAAACTGCGGGAATATTTCGTCAGCGGTTGGACCATATGCCATCATTAAAGGGCTTGTGCAAGCGGTTGAGCCCATTACGACTGTACGTATCCTCAATACCAACACAAATAAAGTCATTGTAGCGGAGGTAGAGGTTGAAAACGGTGAAGTGATATTTGAAGGAGATGCAGAAATTCCAGGAGTAAAAGGGACAGGATCTCCCATCTATTTATCCTTTGAGAAGCCTGAGGGCGCTGTGACAGGTAAAACCTTTCCGACAGGGAACCGCATGGATACGATTGACACAAAGTTTGGAGAGATTCCGATCTCGATCGTTGACATCGCAAATCCAATTGCCTTTATCCGTGCGAAGGATCTTCATTTAAAAGGAACTGAATTGCCTGAGGAGTTTACAGACGAATTACTGGATGATTTAGAAGAAATTCGTTCCCTCGCTGCTGAAATGTGTCATTTTGCACCAAAAGACATGGCAACCTTACAGTCACCAGCCGTTCCGAAGCTTGCGATCATTAACGAACCTGCTGATTATGTCGATACAAATGGGGTGTTGAGACGAGCAGCCGATATGGATATCGTCGTACGCATGCTATCGATGCAAAGACCGCACCAAGCACTTGCCATTACAGGCTCTGTCTGCGTATCAGCCAGCTGTTTCATAGATCAAACACTTCCTGCACAGCTGTATCATGGTCAAGATGACACACTTCGAATCGGGCATCCTGCCGGGATTATGCAAACGGACATTGACGTGTCTCAAAATAGAGTCAAAGTGATTCGAACCGCAAGAGAAATTCTGGACGGTGTTGTCTTTACGAAACAAGACTATATCGTGCGGCCTCATATTAAAAAAGAAGCTTGAAGCAGACGAGAACATCGTCTGCTTTTTTTACTGCTCGAGCGGGGCATCAATATCTCCGGCAGAATGAGCCTTGATCTGTCCTTTATCATCTTTTAACTGAAGATGACCAAAATGGTTAACGCCACAGCAAATCCCTTCTTCCCATGTTTGTTTTTCACGATCTAACGAGATGCGAAGCGGTTTATTGAGTCGATATAACCGTTTATTATAGAGGGCAGTGAGTGCTTCAAACCCTTCATTCTGCCAGCGTATATGGTATTTTTCAAAAGCTGCTGCCAGTTCTTTCACAAGCTGATCCGCTTTCACATCTGTCAGCTCTGATAAGCAAATGGTTTTGTACGGGACATGCTCCGGCTTTGTCTGTACATTGATGCCAACGCCGATATAAATGGCGCCACGGTCAGCTTCAATTAATGTGCCGGACACCTTTGCTTCATTAATGAGAATATCATTGGGCCATTTGATGGCCAGCTGATCCTCCGCTCTTATGAGAGGTTTCAGCACATCATAGATCGCTAGTGCTGTCAGTGGTGCGATCGTTGACTGCGTGGAGAGTTCTTCTGGCGGTAAGACTGTCATGGTCAGCGCCACATTTCCTAAAGGTGTTTCCCACGGTCTGCCGAGTCTTCCTCTTCCCGCTGTCTGCTGGCGTGCATAGACAGCAAATGGGGGTTTTTCTCCTTGTTGCATGAGTCTTTTCGCTTCATTATTTGTACTATCAATGGTGTCAAATTGAAAAATCTTCATGTATTCTCCTCTTGTTTCTTCTGGATATGATGCTTTTATTATAACAAAATGAAGCATGCATGTTGATAAGACAGCATGCTAGTCATTTCTCTGTGCCTGAAACGTCTCTTTTTCTTCCTCTGTAAACGGGACTGATGCGCCTGTGTCTTTACTAATTTGCACCATGGTGACTGAGCCTGTAAAGCAAGGTTCCTGCTGCTCATTTTCTCCTAAATAATGCAGAATGAGTGAGCTTGAGCCGACTTTTTCCGGTTTGACATATACGCGAAGTCTCTCCCCAATTTCTACCTGTTTGATGTAATCACATTGCAGATTTGCGACGACTGTCATGGTCTCTCTCACACGTTTCATTCGTTTATCAACAATCCCCGTCTTTTGAAAAAAGGCAATTCGTGCCTCTTCGAAATACACAAATGGGGTGACATTGTTCATATGACCAAACATATCCGTTTCTGAAAAACGAACGGTCGTTTCAACATAAAACCGAAAGGATGCTCTCCACTCTTCAAATGGTTCTTCAATATATGACGGCAGTCTCACTTGATCCTCTCCTTATTCGCAAACAAAACGCCTCTCCCGTATTGGAAGAGGCGTTTGTTATAGATTGCATCCAGCCTCTTAAACTCTCATCATGATTGGCAAAGAGGACTGAATGTGATGTTATTCTGCTTGATCGCTTCCAAAGAAGTTACGGAAAGCTTGTAAAGTTGTATCTCGGTTAAGTGCTGCAATTGACGTTGTGAGCGGAATTCCTTTCGGACAAGACTGCACACAGTTTTGGGAGTTCCCACAGTTCGCAAGACCACCGTCCCCCATAATTTCTTCTAGACGGTCAGACTTATTCATCGCACCTGTCGGATGTGCGTTAAATAGACGAACTTGCGAAAGCGGTGCAGGTCCCATAAAGGAAGATTTATCATTGACGTTTGGACAAGCTTCAAGGCAGACACCACATGTCATACATTTAGAAAGCTCATATGCCCATTGACGTTTTTTCTCAGGCATTCTTGGTCCAGGCCCAAGATCATACGTGCCATCGATCGGTACCCATGCTTTCACTTTTTTCAAGGAATTGAACATCCGGCTTCTATCAACCTGCAAGTCTCTCACAACCGGGAATGTCTTCATCGGCTGAAGACGAATCGGTTGGTCTAACTTGTCAATCAAAGCTGTGCATGATTGGCGGGGTTTTCCATTAATGACCATTGAACAAGCTCCGCACACCTCTTCAAGACAGTTCATATCCCAGTTAATCGCCGTTGTTTTTTCCCCTTGTTTATTAACCGGGTTCCGTCTGATTTCCATAAGTGCGGAAATAACGTTCATATTTGGGCGATAAGGGATTTCGAATTCTTCATCATAAGGCTTGCCATCTGCTGTATCTTGACGTGTGATAATGAATTGAATTGTGTTTTTTTCACTCATCTTATTTCTCCACCTTTTTCTTCGAGTAATCTCGTTTACGAGGTGCAATTAACGATACATCGACGTCCTCATAGTGGAATGCAGGCTTTTGATTTTTCCCTTTGAACGTAGCCATCGTTGTTTTTAGGAATTCTTCATCGTTTCTCTCTGGGAAATCCGGTTTGTAGTGTGCGCCTCGGCTTTCATTTCGGTTGTATGCCCCGATCGTAATGACTCGTGCCAGCTGAAGCATGTTGTCAAGCTGACGTGTGAAGGCAGCGCCTTGGTTGCTCCATGATGCTGTATCGTTAATGTTGATCTGCTTGTAGCGCTCCATTAGTTCTTCGATCTTCTGATCTGTTTTTAAGAGTTTGTCATTGTAACGAACCACTGTGACGTTATCCGTCATCCATTCTCCAAGCTCTTTATGAAGTACGTATGCATTTTCTGTTCCGTCCATGCTGAGGATGTTGTCCCATTTCTCCTGCTCTTTCTTCACGGCACTGTCAAATGTGGCAGAAGATAGGTCTTCCGCAGATTTTTCAAGACCGCTAATGTACTTGACCGCATTCGGTCCAGCAACCATACCGCCGTAAATGGCAGAAAGCAGGGAGTTTGCACCAAGTCTGTTTCCACCATGCATAGAGTAATCACATTCTCCGGCAGCGAATAGACCTTTGATATTCGTCATTTGATCATAATCAACCCATAATCCGCCCATGGAGTAATGAACAGCAGGGAAAATTTTCATCGGAAGCTTACGCGGGTCATCACCCATGAATTTTTCATAGATTTCAATGATGCCGCCAAGCTTAATATCAAGTTCTTTTGGATCTTTATGAGAAAGATCGAGATATACCATGTTCTCTCCGTTGATGCCGAGCTTTTGCTCGACACATACGTCGAAGATTTCACGTGTTGCGATATCACGCGGTACAAGGTTCCCGTATGCTGGGTATTTTTCTTCAAGGAAGTACCAAGGCTTCCCGTCTTTATATGTCCAAACACGTCCGCCTTCACCACGAGCCGATTCACTCATGAGACGAAGCTTGTCATCTCCAGGGATCGCTGTTGGGTGAATTTGAATGAATTCTCCATTCGCATAGTGTGCACCTTGCTGATAAACGATGGATGCGGCAGAACCAGTGTTAATCATGGAGTTTGTTGATTTACCAAATACGATTCCAGGACCACCTGTTGCCATGATCACTGCATCTGAACGGAAGGATTCAATCTCCATTGTCGTCAAGTTCTGTGCGACAATGCCTCGACATACTTCCTCGTCATCTAACACAGCGCCAAGGAATTCCCAGCCTTCATATTTCGTAACAAGCCCTGCTACTTCATAGCGGCGAACTTGCTCATCAAGTGCATATAATAGCTGCTGACCTGTTGTAGCTCCAGCAAACGCTGTACGGTGGTGCTGTGTTCCCCCGAAGCGGCGGAAGTCCAGTAATCCCTCTGGTGTTCTGTTAAACATAACACCCATCCGATCAAGTAAGTGAATAATGGACGGCGCTGCTTCACACATTGCCTTTACTGGCGGCTGGTTGGCTAAGAAATCTCCGCCATACACCGTGTCATCAAAATGCTCATAAGGTGAATCCCCTTCACCTTTTGTATTCACCGCTCCATTGATTCCGCCCTGTGCACATACAGAATGCGAACGTTTCACAGGTACGATTGAAAATAGTTTAACAGCTGTTCCCGCTTCTGCTGCTTTGATAGTTGCCATGAGACCAGCTAAGCCGCCTCCGACAACGATGATGCTAGAATTACTCATTGTAGCCCCTCTCCCTCTTCTACTAATCTATTTCCTCTTAAACAAAAGCGAAAATTGCTCTTAGCCCTACATATGAAAGCGCTATAAATATACCTAATGTCACATATGTGGAGATTCTTTGTGAGCGTGGTGAAACGGTAATTCCCCAGCTGACAGCAAATGACCACAAGCCATTAGCAAAGTGGAAAATAGTAGATAAAACGCCGACAATATAGAAGCCTAGCATAAATGGAGAGCTTAAAATATTCGCCATCATGTCATAGTTAACTTCAGCTCCAAGCTGCGCTTGAATTCGTGTTTCCCATACGTGCCAAGAGACAAAAATCAATGTGATAATACCTGAAATTCTTTGCAGTCTGAACAACCAGTTTCTTAAGTAACTGAAGCGAGACGTGTTGTTTTGTGCCGTAAAGGCTATGTACACCCCATAAACAGCATGATAGATCAGTGGTAAGAAAATCACGAACAGCTCAAGTGCATATCTGAATGGAAGCTGTTCCATAAAGTGTGCAGCTTTGTTAAACGCCTCTGGTCCATTCGTCGCAAAGTGGTTAACCACTAAGTGCTGTACTAAAAATAGACCAACCGGAATGACGCCAAGCAAAGAATGCAATCTCCGATAAAAAAATTCTTTGTTCCCCGACATTACTTTACCCCCTAGTAAAAAGTGCAATTGCTGAAAATTGTCTTACCCCCGCTTCTTTCAATTGTAAGCACTTTATTCAAATTTATTGACAATTTCATTTTACTCCTATGTCAAAAAAGCGTCAAGAAACCGCGTACATAAATTAAAATTTTCCGAAATTTAAAAGTTTTTAATCAAAATTCGTTTTACTACAATAAGAATTTCTTAGACTTCAGGGAAAACTCTGTCATCATATGCCCACATAAGCTATAATAAATTGTTGAAAGAGGGGAGCCGTACAATGAATAAATTCGAATCTAACTTAGAACAGCTAAAAGAAATTGAAGTCAATGGATTTGCCTACGAGCTGATACGCGAAGTTCTGCTGCCTGACATTCTTGGCCAGGATCATTCATCTATGATGTATTTTGCGGGTAAGCTGCTTGCTCGTAAATTTCCTCAAGAGTCATGGGAGAAGATCCCCGAATTTTTCCATGATGCTGGATGGGGGACGCTCACAATGGTCCATTCAAAAAAACAGGAAATTGAGTTTGAGCTCGAAGGTCCACTTGTATCGAATCGACTCACCTATCAAAAGGAGCCATGCTTTCAAATGGAAGCAGGTTTTATTGCTGAGCAAATTCAGCTTCTCAACGAGCACGTAGCTGAATCCTATGAACAAGTAAAAAAGCGTGCTGATAAAGTCATTTTAACCGTTAAATGGGATTTAAGAGACCCTAGCTAACACTCTCTATGAAAGGCGTGGACTTCAGGTCACGCCTTTTTTGTATGCCTTCTTCTATCATAGCATACTTAATGAATGGGTTTACGCACGTTTTCCTTTCTGATACGTGGCGGCTTCCGAAATCAAAAAGAGGTGCACTCTCTCATGAGGTGCACCTCCCGCCTTTTTAAGAGTGAGCAGCTGCACTCACCTTTGATAAATCAAACGCATCATGCAGTGCTTCAACGGCTTTGACCATATCATCACGACCAACGACTGTTGAGACTTTGATTTCAGACGTACTGACCATTTTCACTTGAATATCTTTTTCCGCTAACACAGCGAACATTTCTGCGGCTACACCTGGATTTGAGACCATACCAGACCCAACTATGGATACTTTGGCTAATTTGCTTTCTGTCTCGATCTGCTCGTAACCAAGCGCTCCTTTATATTCTTCTAACACTTCAACTGTTTTGGACAAATCATCTGTTTTCACAGAGAAAGAAATGGACGTCTGATTGGTGCTTGTGACGGACTGAATGATGATATCGACATTGATATTTTGCTTCGCAAGCGTCGTAAAGATGGTCGATAATGTTGTAAGTCCGCTTGAAAGACCGCACACCGTCACACGTGTAATCTGATCTTCAAATGCAATGCCTCTAACGACTAAATTTTGCTCCATGGATGATTCCTCCTCAATTAACGTACCCGGTTCATTTTCAATACTAGAACGGACTTCTAGTGGGACTTGATAATTTTTCGCAAATTCGACAGCTCTTGGATGCAAGACGCCAGCTCCTAAATTAGCCAGTTCGAGCATCTCATCGTATGAAATACCTGCAAGTTTTCGCGCAGCCGGTACAAAACGCGGATCTGTCGTAAACACACCTGGTACATCTGTGTATATATCACATTTATCCGCTTTTAGTGCAGCAGCAAGTGCCACAGCTGTCGTATCTGATCCACCACGTCCAAGCGTTGTGATATGCATCTCATCTGCAATGCCTTGGAAGCCTGCTACAACCACTACTTTCCCCGCACTTAATTCTTCTTTTATTCTTGATTCATCAATGTCCACAATTCTTGCGTTACCATGTACCTGCTCTGTTTTCATACCAGCCTGCCAGCCTGTAAAGGAAATGGCATCATAGCCTTTTGCTTGCAGCGCCATCGTTAATAAGGAAATGGTCACTTGCTCTCCAGTTGCGAGCAGCATATCCATTTCTCTTTTGCTTGGATGATCTGTCAGTTCTTTCGCTAGGTCTACTAGAACATCCGTTGATTTACCCATTGCCGACACAACCACAACGACATCATGTCCGGCCTCGCGTTCAGCGATGACCCTTTCTGCAGCATTGCGAATTTTTTCTGTCGATCCAACGGACGTTCCGCCAAATTTTTGTACAATTAGTCCCATGTCTACCACCCTTTTTCAAAAGATCACGTGTGAGAGAAGAGGCAAGAAGCGGCTTTGGAGACTGCCTGCTCACTGCAAATAAAAAAAGCAATGAGAGAACAGATCTCCCATTGCTTTAAAATCATCATCAAACGATGCAAACAATGAGATAGCCCTCCAAGAAATACATTCTTGACAGCCCTACATTTCTTCAATGTACAGCCAGCGAATAAAATGAGTGGATTTTATTCACTTCGGCGACGCTCCCCTTTCAGCCCTCTTCCTAGACCCCATCGATCTCTGAAGGCTTACTCTTGAAGTTCGCACCTCTATCTACAACAAACAACACGTTCATTTATTAAATTAGTCACAATCTTAACAGACTTTTGGAAAAAGTACAATCTATTTTTTTAAAGCTTCCATTAAAAGCTCGGCCGTTTGTTTCGGGATGCCAGCGTCCTGAAAGTCTTGGATAGAGGCTTCTTTCATCTTTTTCACAGAGCCAAAATGTTTGAGAAGCTGCTTTTTACGCTTTTCTCCGATACCTGGTACATCGTCTAAAATAGATTGAAATGCATTTTTTCCGCGCAGCTGTCGGTGAAAGCTTATAGCGAACCTGTGCACTTCATCTTGAATGCGCTGCAATAAATAGAAGGCCTGACTATTCCGCTCCAGCGCAACAATTTCAAGTGTATCGCCCATCATGAGATTCGAAGTTCTGTGCTTCTCATCTTTCACAAGACCAGCGACTGGGACAGACAAGTTCAATTCATTTTCAAGCACATCTATGGCTGCATTGATCTGTCCCTTTCCTCCGTCAATTAAAATTAAATCTGGCAGCGGCAGCTCATCCTTTAACACACGGGTATATCGTCTTCTAATGACTTCACGCATAGATGCATAATCATCTGGACCTGCAACGGTTTTAATTTTGTATTTTCGGTATTCCTTTTTATATGGCTTCCCGTCTTGAAAAACGACCATGGCAGAAACCGGGTCTGCACCTTGAATATTCGAGTTATCAAATGCCTCAATCCTGTACGGCATATAAATATTTAGTGCATCTCCAAGCTGCTTCACCGCACCAATGGACCGTTCTTCATCACGCTCAATGAGCGAAAATTTTTCTTTTAAGGCGATTTTGGCGTTTTGATGGGCAAGTAAAAGCAAATCCTTCTTCTTTCCTTTTTTCGGCTGGAGAACGTTCGTCTCAAGCAATTGTTCAATCATCTCTTGATCTACACTGTCTGGCACCAAAATTTCCTTCGGCAGAAAGTGATTGTTTTTTGCATAAAACTGCCCCATAAACGTGAGGAACTCTTCCTCGGGGTCTTGATACATAGGAAACAAGCTGACATCACGTTCAATCAATTTCCCCTGCCTAATGAAGAAGACTTGGACACACATCCATCCCTTGTCATAGGCATATGCAAAGACGTCTCGATCTGATAAATCGCTCATCGTCATTTTCTGCTTTTCCATCGTTGAATCGATGTAAGCGATTTGGTCTCTCAGTTCTTTTGCCCGCTCAAACTCTAGTTGTTCCGCCGCTTCCTGCATCTTTTCGCTTAGTTCTTTTTTGATTTGCTGATGCCCTCCGTTTAGAAACCTTGTGATTTCGTCCACGAGCTGCTTATTTGTTTCTTCTGAAATGTCATACACACATGGCGCTAGACATTGCCCAAGATGATAATAGAGACAGACGCGATCAGGAAGGGTGGCACATTTTCTCAGAGGATACAAACGGTCGAGCAGCTTTTTCGTTTCTCTAGCTGCTTGTACGTTCGGGTATGGACCGAAATATTTCCCTTTGTCCTTTTTCACATGACGGGTGACGATCAGCTTAGGATGCCGTTCGTTCGTAATTTTAATAAAAGGATACGTTTTGTCATCCTTGAGCATGACATTGTATTTTGGGTCGTATTTTTTGATTAAATTCAGCTCTAAAATAAGTGCCTCGATATTAGAAGAGGTGACAATGTATTCAAAGTCCTCAATTTCACTGACAAGCCGCTGCGTTTTGGCGTCATGAGATCCAGTAAAATAAGACCGCACTCTGTTTTTTAATACTTTTGCCTTCCCGACATAAATGACTGTATTTTGTCGATCTTTCATTAGGTAGCAGCCTGGTTGATCAGGCAAGACCGATAGCTTTTCTTTGATCAGTTTGTTCATCTTTTCATCCGTCCTTGTTTTCCTCTTTCACTCCTTCTAGTGTATCACGAACATTTGTTTTATACCATATTGAAAGAAAAGCGGCTCTCGTGTTTACGAGAACCGCTTCAGTGAGTATGCCGCTCAGGCATAGACAGGGTTTATAGATGTTTGTTAACAAGCTCAGCAAGTGCTTCTTTTGGTTTGAAACCAACAGATGTTTCTACTACTTCGCCGTCTTTTAAAACAAGAAGTGTTGGGATACTCATTACACCGTATTTACCAGCAGTTTCTTGGTTATCATCTACATCAATTTTTACAATTTTCATTTTGTCGCCCATTTCTTGATCAAGTTCTTCAAGAACTGGAGCAATCATTTTACAAGGTCCACACCATGGTGCCCAAAAATCTGCAATAACAACACCTTCTGCCGTTTCTTGTGAAAATGTTGCGTCAGTAGCTTTTACGATTGCCATTATTCATTCCTCCAATGTAAATTATGCTTTTTAGTATAGCATCTACCAATGTGACTTGCGAATGAAATGCTTACGAATCATTTTTTATGAAATGAATTAAAAAACAAACCGCACAATCGCACCAATGACAACAATTGCACCAATGATCATGAGAATTGTTCTTAGCATATAAATAACTCCCTTTCCGCTTCGTTTACAATGTATGATGCCCCAACATTCTTCTCATCAAACATCAAAATATGCGATCAAGCTAGATCGACAGTCATCATCACCACCGACATTGGCGGCAGATCTATGGTCAACTCACTGGGTTTTACGGCAAATTGCTGAAACTCTGCTGGCTGGACAGCATGAGGATCATCAAATGTATTGTGCGCATTCATGCGGTCCGCTGTTAGCACGCAGCCAGTGACTTTCGTTTGAGCATCCACTCCCTCAACGGCAAGGGATACCTTGCTTTGTTCCTGCGGATGAAGGTGGCAGAAACTAATGTGCATCTTGTCTGATGAACGCGAAGCTGACACACTGACCCGAGGAATTTGTTCTCCTTTACGTTCATAGGGTGTTGACACGAACTCCACTTCAAGTGCTTCTTCCTCTTGATGCACTTGAAACATGTGAAACACATGATACGTAGGCGTCAAAATCATCTTTTCTTCCTTCGTTAACACCATCGCTTGCAGAACATTGACCGTCTGTGCAATATTCGCCATATGAATCCGCTGGCAGTGACGATGAAAGATATGAAAATGCAAAGCACAAACCAGGGCGTCTCTTAGTGTGTTTTGCTGATACAAAAACCCAGGATTTGTCCCTGGCTCTGGGTCATACCATGTCCCCCATTCATCAATAATCATCCCGATTCGTTTGTCTGGGTCATAACGATCCATGATCTCTCCGTGGTCCACAACAAGACGTTCCATCTCAGAGGCTTTTTTCAATGTCACAAACCATTCATCCTCATCAAATTCAGTTGCTGACCCTTTTTTCTCCCATGTACCAGGGACAGTGTAATAATGCAAACTGAGTCCATCCATCCAAGGTGCAGCCCGCTCCATCAATACTTTTGTCCAATTCACGTCATTTGAATTCGCGCCACATGCGATTTTGTATATCGTCTGACTCGTAAACTCTCTCACATACGTTTGATAACGTTTATATAAATCGGCATAGTATTCAGGCGTCATATTTCCACCGCAGCCCCAGCTTTCATTCCCTACACCGACATAGGTCAAGTTCCAAGGCTCTTGTTTTCCGTTTTGAATGCGCCATTCGGACATCGGTGTGCCCTTTGGAAATGTGATGTACTCGATCCATTCTGCTAATTCTTGAACAGACCCACTTCCAACATTTCCGCAAATATAAGGCTCGCAATCAAGCAGCTCACACAGTTTCATAAATTCATGCGTACCAAATGCATTGGATTCAACCGTCCCGCCCCAATGAGTGTTCACCATCGGCTTTCGTTCGCTCAGATCTCCCACACCATTTGCCCAATGATACTCGTCTGCAAAACAACCTCCTGGCCATCTAAGCACCGGAATATGTAATGCTTGAAGGGCTTTTAGCACATCGGTACGAATCCCTTCAATATGATCAATTGATGAGTCTTTTCCTACCCAAATCCCATCATAAATTCCTCTTCCTAAATGCTCTTGAAAGTGTCCATAGATGTGCTTAGAAATGCGTCCGATCACGTCATTGACTTTTACTGTTCCCTTCACTTGTCAACCGCTCCTTTGTGTATTGATGACATACAAAAAAACCCAGAATACCTAGGCATTCTGAGTGTATGAGCGTTACGAGTGGATATTCATCTTTTTTAATTCTTCATTTAAAAGTGGCACTACTTCAAATAAGTCACCAACGATTCCGTAATCGGCAATTTTGAAGATCTCGGCCTCTGGGTCTTTGTTAATTGCCACTATGACTTTACTGTTAGACATTCCAGCTAAATGCTGAATCGCGCCTGATATCCCGCACGCAATATAAAGGTCAGGTGTGACGACCTTCCCTGTTTGGCCGATTTGCAGGGCATAATCACAGTAGTCTGCATCACAGGCGCCACGAGAGGCACCGACTGCTGCGCCCAGCGTTTCGGCGAGTTCATTCAGCGGTTCAAATCCTTCCTTACTCTTCACCCCGCGTCCCCCGGCGACGATGACCTTTGCTTCAGATAAATCTACACCTTCTGACGTTTTTTTAATGACTTCCTTCACGATCGTTCGCAGGTTCTGAATATCGACAGAAACGGGTGTAATTTCTCCGCTTCGGGAGGTATCCCGCTCAAGAGGTGCCACGTTGTTTGGCCGGATGGTCGCCAACAGCAGACGATCTGTTGAAATTACTTTTTCAAAGGCTTTTCCAGAGTAAATCGGTCTAGTGAAAACGAGATGTTCTCCGGTAACGCTTACATCAATTGCATCTGAAATCAAGCCTGTCTGCAAACGTGCAGCTATTTTCGGCGACAGGTCTTTTCCGATAGACGTATGGCCAAAGAGTACAGCACCCGGGTTGACCTGATCTAAAATAGCTTGCAGCGCCTGCGCAAAACCATCTGACGTATAATAAGAAAGATGTGGATGCTCCACAATCATGACATGATCCGCTCCATAGTAAAGTAGTTCATCCGCTTGGCCTTTGACGTCATCCCCTATTAACACGCCAATGACCTCACCGCCCTCTGCCACTTGATGAGCCGCAGCAATGGCTTCAAATGTCACATTTCTTAATTTACCGTCACGACTTTCTCCAAGTACAACAACTGTTTTACTCATCTTTCAAGTTCCCCCTTGTTCTCGTGATATCGTAAAGTGGAGCATTAGATGACTTTTGCTTCGCTTCTTAATAGATCCGTCAGTTCTTTGACTTGATCGTGAAGCTCACCGCTGAGCACTTTGCCACCTTCTTTTTTCTCCGGTAAGAAACGTTCGATTGTTTTGATTTTATATGGCACATCGTCTTCATCAAGATCTAAATCATCAAGCTCCAGTTCTTCTAAAGGCTTTTTCTTTGCCTTCATAATGCCTGGTAATGATGGATAGCGAGGCTCATTGAGACCTTGCTGAGCTGTGACGACAAGCGGGAGCTCGGCAGAAATCACTTCCACGTCACCCTCTGCATCTCGCTCAATTGAAGCGGTGTCGCCGTCAATTTGAATACTAGTAATCGTTGTGACATATGCAAAACCAAGTAATTCAGCAAGACGGGGGGCAACCTGTCCAGATCCTCCGTCAATCGCCACATTCCCTGCTAAGATTAAGGACGCATCTTTGTCTTTTAAATAGTGGTGAAGAATAGTAGAAACTGAATATTGATCCCACTCTTCTAAGTCGTCTTCCACATTTAATAAAACGGCTTGATCACAGCCCATAGCAAGCGCTGTCCTCAGCTGTTTCTCTGCATCCTCACTACCAACTGTCACAACGGTCACTTCTCCCCCGTGCTCATCGCGAAGCTGGATGGCTTCTTCTATCGCATACTCGTCATAAGGATTAATAATGAACTCTGCTCCATCTTCTTGAATTGCACCAGACTGAATGGAAATTTTCTCTTCTGTGTCAAACGTACGCTTCATCAAAACAAATATATTCATTCATTTCTCCCCCTTGTGTCGTTTGAATCCCTTATTCCCCTTTAAAATTCGGTTTGCGCTTTTCGATAAAGGCTTGGATGCCTTCTTTGGCATCATTCGATTGGAAAACCGCACCAAACTTTTTAGCTTCTAGCTTCATTCCGCCATCATATGAATACAATTTTGTTGCGTTTAATAAATCCAGCACATACTCGAGTGATTTTGGGCTTTTCGTTGCAAATTTATTCGCAAGTGTTTTTGCTGCTTCAAGCGCCTCTTCTTCTGTTTCTGCCAGCTTTGACACAAGTCCGCAGGCGAATGCTTCTTCACCTGTAATTGGTTCAGCTGTCCCCATCATTTCCAGCGCTTTAGCAGTACCCACATAGCGCGGCAGGCGCTGCGTACCGCCGAAACCTGGAATGATACCGAGGTTTAGTTCCGGCAGTCCAAGCTTTGCATCTTTTGTTGCGATTCGGATATCACAAGACATGGCAAGCTCAAGACCCCCTCCTAAAGCGGCTCCGTGAATTGAGGCAATGACTGGTTTTGGACATTGCTCAATCCGTTCAAAGACTTGCTGTCCTCTGTCTGCAAGACTTGCATAATCAGACTTTTTCTGTAACGTCGTAAATTCCTTAATATCAGCACCTGCAGAAAAGAATCTGCCTTCTCCGTGGATCACAATCGCTCTTACTTCTTCATTCTGTTCGAGATGGTCAATCATGTCATTAAGCTCAGTGAGCAGCTGAGAAGATAAGGCATTTGCTGGTGGATGCTGAATCGTGATAAGTGCTGTATGCCGTTCATGATGTAAGCTAAGTATTTTTTCCATGTCAATCATCCTTTTTCACATTGTCTTTAAGATTGATGTATTCCGTTTAAGAGTAGATCACGTACGTTTTCTGCAAGTGAAGGCAGGTCATACTTTTGATCATTCATTACCCATGTTGTAGCGGTTTCATCAATCGTCCCAAATACCATTTGTCTCGCTAAGCGAACATCTAGATTTTGTCTGAATTCTCCCGTTTTCTTTCCCTCTGCTAGAATGGATTCGAGCATATTTAAATACCCTTTCAGCACCTCATTGATTTTTTGCCGCAGCTCAAGGTTTGACTGCCTGAGTTCGAGCTGTGTCACAAGAGCCAAATGATGATTTTGCGCAAGCATGCGGAAGTGCTCTTCAATAAGCAGCAGCAGCTTTTCTTTGGCTGACGGTTTCTTTTGAATATCAGTTTCCATCCGTTCGATGAATTGTCCCATTTTTTCTTTGAATAATGAGATCAGAATATCTTCTTTATTTTTGAAATAAAGATAAATGGTTCCGTCAGCCACCCCTGCTTGTTTCGCAATCTTTGAAACTTGTGATTGATGATAGCCATTTTCTGCAATCACCACAACTGCTGCATCAATAATTTGCATGTACTTCGGTCTTTTCTGCTTCAATGTGCTTCGTCCCTTTCTGAATTGAATGAGTATTCATTCATAACTTTATGTTAAAAAGAAACGGGTGATTTGTCAAGTGATCTTCTTCTTTCTTTTCCACCTTTAGCATACCAGAGCAGGCAGTCATCATTCAAATCATCCGGCCGATGGACCGGATGATGCAGACCGTTAAGTTTTAGATTGATCGGCAGGTATTTCAGATGAAGAAGAGTGTTTTCTTTTTTCTTCTTCAATTAAAACTCTGCGTAAAATTTTTCCGACGGCTGTTTTAGGCAGTGACTCTTTAAATTCATACACGCGCGGTACTTTAAATGAGGCGATCCTCGTTCTGACGAAGCGATCAAGCTCATCCTCCGTTAAGTAGGCATCCTTTTTCGGCACAACAAATGCTTTCACTGTTTCCCCTCTGTAAGGATCTGGGATACCTGCGACGACGACTTCTTGTACAAGCTCATGCTCATAAAGGGCTTCTTCGACCTCTCTGGGGTAAATATTATAACCACTTGCAATGATGACATCTTTTTTCCGGTCGACGATATAGAAAAAACCGTCCTCATCCATATACCCAATATCTCCGGTGAAAAACCAGCCATCTCTTAATACAGCCGCTGTCTCCTCTGGCTGATTCCAGTATCCTTTCATGATCTGGGGCCCTTTGACAATGATTTCTCCATGCTCATATGGTTCTTTGAGGCCTCCGGTTTCCTCGCAATAAATACCGGCATCTGTATTAGGCCAAGGACAGCCAATGCTGCCCGTTTTGTTCGCTCCCCATAAAAAGTTAGAATGGGTGACCGGTGAGGTTTCTGAAAGACCATATCCCTCTACTAAACGTCCCCCGGTTAATTTTTCAAAGCTTTGTTTCACTTCAACAGGAAGTGCCGCTGAACCGCTTAGACATGCAGTGATGGATGACAGATCATACGTTTCAATATTCGGATGATGCAGCAAGGCGATATACATTGTTGGTGCACCTGGAAAAAGCGTTGGTTTCTGCTTTTCTATGGTTTTGAGTGTATCAGCGACATCAAAGCGCGGAAGAAGAATCATTTGATGCCCTTCTTTGACAGCAAGATTTAAAACAGTCGTCATCCCGTATACATGAAAAAACGGAATGATGCCAAGGATGCGTTCTTTCCCCCTCGTCGTTTTATACATCCAGGAAGAACACATTTCAGTATTGGCTAAAATATTTTCATGTGTGAGCATGACGCCTTTTGGTAGACCGGTCGTTCCGCCTGTATATTGCAAAACAGCAACATCCTTTTTCGGTTCAAAGGCGAGGGCGGGAATTTGTTGTTCATCTGGCGATTCTTTCATGATGTGTGAGAAGTGATGAATGGTGTCATTTTTCTCCACTTGGATGACCATTTTGTTTTTTCTTCTTTGCACAATAGGGAATAGAATGTTTTTCGGGAATGGTAAATAATCTTGTAGTTTGGTCATGATTAAGTGCTCCATACTTGTCAGCGCTTTCATTTTATACGCCTTTGGATACAACAGATCTAGCGTGATCAATACTTTGGCACCGCTGTCTTCCATTTGATATTCCAGTTCTTTCTCCGTATAAAGTGGGTTCGTTTGAACAACGATACCACCTGCTATTAATACAGCATAATAAGAAATGACCGATTGAGGACAGTTCGGCAGCATAATCGCTACTCTGTCGCCTTTTTTCACACCAATTTTTATCAAATGATTGGCTAGTTTCAATGCGTCTTCTTGTAATTGTTCATAGGTGATGTTCTTTCCTAGAAAATGAATGGCTGTATGCTCAGGTGCAGCCTCTGCGGAGCTGAATAAGTAAGATTGCAACGTTTCATTTGGAATGGTGAGTTCGTGGGGAATTTGATTCGGGTAATGCAGAAGCCAACGTTTATCTGACTGCATAAAAACCCTCCTTCCTGAACTTTCGTACTATTTTATTATAGCAAACTTTTCCTTATGGCAGTTTGCTTTTTTCTAATAGAGCTTGGTTCAATTGCATACGTTTACTTTTTCGACGGTGTTTCTATAGAAGCTCTTTTTCCTTCATGATGCCACTGTTCATATAATCCACCGATTGCACGAAATGAGTCGTTAACTCTTTCCACGATCTGTTGATGGATACTAGGATCATTTGGTAAATGTGTCTGGATGTTGTCGACTTGATGCTTCCTCATCAAGTCAATGTATACCGTGAGGAAAATCGTATCTTCTAAAATCCAGTAAATGACTTCATCCGCCACTTTTGTTCTTTTATGTAGCATTTGAATCCCACGTTCATATTGAATAAGGATATAACCACTCGGATCGATCTGAATATATGGACTCAAATCATCAAAAAATCCTGACGTTTGAAATGGACGTGCAATATACGGTTCGTATATGTCTCTTGGCAGTGATGTCTTTTGAAGACAAGTATCAATACGCTTAATCAGTTCTTCTTTTTGCAGAATTTGCTTCATGTCAATTGCCACCTTTGATGAGATAAAAGCTGCCAAGGGATCCCTGGCAGCTTTCTAACATGTTTTCTTCATTTCACAGGAACATATAAACGGCACCAATGACCGCAAAAGTGCAGGCAACTACGATTAATACTTTTGCTAGCTTTTCCATGTCGTCTCCTTAAATGCCGGCTGCTACTACGTAAGACAGCCCAACTGAAATGATGAGTGAAATAAACCCGACCGCTCTATTGTCATTTTCAATCTCTTTATCTACTTTAAATCGTGGTGTTAAAAATTCAAAAATGAAATAGCTGACAAGCAGCATAACAAAGCCATATACGCCCCATCCAACCATTTGAAGAAGGGAATTGTGCTGTGCGATTGAATGCTGAAATACATTCGCAATCCCAAAGATCTTCCCGCCTGTAGCCATGGCAACAGCTAAGTTTCCCCGCTGGATCTCTTCCCAGTTTTTATAGGAGGTGACGAGTTCAAAAATGGTTAGAAATAAGACGAGACATAAGACGGCCACACTGTAATAAGCGGCAATTTCAACAAGTTCATTTTCCCAAAAGGCTTTCATGCGTTTTCTCCTTTTTACTTTAATTCGACGATGGTGACGCCTGATCCTCCCTCACCTTGTTCGCCAAAACGAGCATTTTTCACACTTCGATGCTGTTTCAGTAATTCCTGAACCCCTTTTCTGAGGGCACCAGTTCCTTTTCCGTGAATAATCGATACGCGCGGATAACCAGCTAATACCGCATCATCTAAGTATTTTTCGACTCTGCTTAATGCATTTTCATAGCGCTCTCCTCTTAAATCGAGCTCAAGCGAGACATGATAGTCTTTCCCTTTGATCGCCGTGATGGCTTTCTCTTGCTTAAATTCAGGTGCTGACTTGATAAATTCCATGTCTTTTTCTTTTACCTTCATTTTCAGAATGCCCATTTGGACACTCCATTCTTTATTTCCTGTTTGTTCAAGCAGCGTTCCTTTTTGCCCGAAGGTGAGTACTTTGACCTCGTCGCCTGACTTTAGCTGTCTTGCTGCTTTTTTCGCTGGCTCTGGCTTTTTCTTGCGATCAAACTCAGGAACCGCTTCTTCAAGACGCTTTCTCGCATCGATGAGTTCATGCTCTTTGAATGAGCGGTGCTCACTTTTTATCGAACGCAGCTCTTGAACGATATCTTCTGCTTCTTTTGAAGCTTGTTCAATTTTTTCTTTCGCTTTCTGTTCAGCTTCTTCAAGCAGTTTGTCCTTTTGCTCATTCCATTCAAGAATTTGTCGTTGCAATTCTTTATGAAGCTTTTCTGCTTCTTTTCTATAAACTTCTGTCTCATGCAGCTCTTCTTCTGCTTGTTTCTTGCTGTCTTCTAATGAAGCAATCATTTGGTCTACTTCATTATGCTCTGCATGCATATCCGCTCTCGCCCGGGCTATAAGATGATCAGGCAAACCAAGACGTTTTGAAATTTCAAATGCATTACTTCGTCCAGGTACACCGATAAGCAAGCGGTACGTTGGTGATAAGGTTTCAATGTCAAACTCCACACTCGCATTTGTGACACCTTGACGGTTATAACCGTATGCCTTCAGCTCAGGGTAATGTGTCGTTGCAATGACACGTGCATTTGTTTGATGAACTTCATCTAAAATGCTCATCGCAAGTGCAGCACCTTCGGCAGGGTCTGTTCCTGCCCCTAATTCATCAAATAACACAAGTGAGTTAGAAGTTAGATGCTTTAAGATATCCACGATATTGACCATATGAGATGAGAAGGTACTCAAGCTTTGCTCAATGGACTGTTCGTCTCCAATATCGGCAAATATTTGGTCGAATACAGCCACTTCAGAGCCTTCTTCAACTGGTATATGGAGGCCCGCCTGCGTCATCAGCGTAAGAAGACCCAGCGTTTTTAAAGTAACTGTCTTTCCCCCTGTATTTGGTCCAGTGATCACGATTGTTGAAAAATCTTTGCCAAGCTCAATGTCGTTTGCCACAACCTGATCCCGAGGCAATAGAGGATGTCTTGCTCGCTTTAAATAGATCTCCCCTTGATCATTCACAGCAGGCTTTGTGGATTTTTCTGCCTTTGCATATTTAGCTTTAGCGAAGATAAAATCTAATGTTTGAAGCTCTTTTACATTATGCAGCAGTTCCTCAATGTGCTCTGACACGCTCGCTGTCAGCATTTGCAAGATCTTTTCAACCTCTTGCTTTTCTTTCAAACGGGTTTGCTGCAAGGTGTTATTTAAATCCACGACCACTTGCGGCTCAATAAAAAGGGTGGCCCCAGATGAAGACTGATCGTGAACAATGCCACCGTAATTCGAGCGGTACTCTTGTTTCACTGGAATAACAAACCGATCATTACGAATGGTAACAATCGTGTCTGACAGCATTTTTGAAGCCGATTGTGAACGAATCATCGATTCTAATTTATCACGGACTTTTGATTCTAAAGAACGTAATTGTGTTCGGATTGTACGAAGTGCCGGTGTTGCGTGATCAAGCACTTCTCCATTGTCACCGATACAGCTTTCAATTTCTTTTCTAACTTCAGGCAGTAAAATCAGCGTCTCTGCATATGTATGAAGGCGCGGTATGTCTACACCATCTTCATACATGGACGTGAGAAAGTGCTTCATATTTTTCGCCGTATATAGCAGCGCTGCAATTTCCATCAGCTCAGAAGGGCTTAATGTACTGCCTATCTCTGCCCGTTTGACGGCACGTCTAATATCCGTTAACCCGCCAAACGGAGCCGTTCCCTTTAAGCGAATCACATCTTGTGCTTCTGCTACCTCTTCCAGCAGATGCTGAATGGTTTCTATATCCGTCAGCGGCATTAAATCCTGCGCTCTTTCTTTTCCTAAAGAGGATGCGGTATAGGACATGACTTTTTCTTTTACTTTTTGAAATTCTAATGATGCTAACACTTTTTGTTGCAGCATGGTCCAGCCTCCTAACGACTACCTATCACGCGTTAAAAACTTTTTGATCTCGTTTAGAGAAAAAGTATTCACGACATGTGCTTTTGGTGTCCAGCCTTTTCTTGCAGCTGTTACACCGACTTCCATATGTTCAAGCATGGCGATGTTGTGTGCATCTGTATTGATCATGATGTTTACGCCCGCTTCGTTTGCTTTCATTAAATGCTCTGTTTTCAAATCAAGTCTTGACGGATTACTGTTGAGCTCAAGTGCAGTGCCCGTTTTCTTCGCAAGGTCTATGAGCTGATCTATATTTAAGGCATAGCCATCCCGTCTACCGATCAAACGTCCAGTTGGATGGGCAATTAAATCGACATGCTGATTTCGCAGCGCATTTTCAAGCCGTTCCATCATGACTTCCTCCGGCTGAGAAAAGCTAGAATGAATAGACGCAATCACAAAATCCATGTCTTTAAGAAAGTCATCATCATAATCTAACGATCCATCCGGCAGGATATCCATTTCGACCCCTTTGAAAATGTGAAAGTGCTCGAATTCCTCATTAAGCTTGTCTATTTCTTTTGCTTGCAGACGCAAACGTTCTTTCGTTAAACCATTGGCCACTTTTAAATATTGCGAGTGGTCTGTGATGGCCATGTATTCATAGCCTTTTGCGATACATGCCTCTGCCATTTCACGGATAGAGAATGCTCCGTCACTCCATGTCGAGTGCATATGGAGATCTCCTTTGATATCTTTCAGTTCTACAAACTGCATACTTTCTTTATACGTATCAATCTCCGCTCCGGTTTCACGAATTTCTGGCGGAATGAGTGGAAGTTGAAAATGCGCATAAAAAGCCCTTTCGTCTTCGAACGTTTTCACTTCTCCAGTTTCAATCGTTTCCACGCCATATTCACTTATGCGCTCTCCGCGTTCCTTTGCAAGCTGGCGCATTCGAATATTGTGGTCTTTTGAGCCAGTGAAATGGTGCAGCGTCGTTGCGAATTGATCTGATGTCACAAGCCGGAAGTCCACACTGATCTCAAAATCAAGGGCAAGAATAACAGATACCTTCGTATCACCGCTTGCGATGACATCCTTCACATCATCAAGTGCAACGAGCTGCTCTCTGACTTGCTCAGGGCTGTCTGTCGCAATGATATAATCTAAATCTTTGACCGTTTCACGTGCACGTCTTAAACTGCCTGCTCTTGAAAAACGGATGATGCCCTTCGTCTGTTCAAGTACATGATCAATCCGCTCTGCCACATCTAATGCAAAGCCAATTGGCAGTCGTTCTGGCTGCTTTCCCGCTTCCTCTAGAGCGGCGAGAATTTTTTCTTCTGTTTTTTTACCGAAGCCTGCAAGCGCTTGTACTTTTTCCGCTTCACATGCTTCTTTTAGTGACTGTGCATCGTGGACACCAAGTTCTTGGTATAGCTTAGCGATCTTCTTCCCGCCAAGTCCCGGCAATTTTAAGAGCGGGACAAGCCCTTCAGGCACTTCATGTTTTAATTGTTCAAGTGTTTCTGATTGTCCTTTTTCGATATACTCTGTGATCACAGCAAAGGTTCCTTTTCCAATGCCTGGTAATGCTAATAAATCATCTATTTGAGAAAGGCTACGATCATCTTGTTCCAGCGCCGCCGCTGCTTTACGAAAGGCAGAAATCTTAAAAGGATTATCTCCTTTTAGTTCCATATATACTGCAATTGTTTCAAGAAGTTTGATAATATCTTTTTTATTCATCTCTCATCCTCCAGCCGCTTTGGCATCTTCCTTTATAAATATACAAACTTTTCCTTCATCCTACAACTTTCCGTCATGGAATGAGAAAAAACTCCTCCAAGAAAGGAGAAGTTTTTAAGCTCCATACGTCGCCCATAAGTCTTTGACAAGACTGGACAGATAAGGGGTGTTGCTTACGATCACATCTGCTAAAATGGATTTGCTCATCATTGTTTGCAGCGCATCGACTGGAAGTAATGCAGCGACAAACAAGAGAATAAATACAAATAGATAGGTTTCAAGAAATCCTAACACACCGCCAAGCAGTTTGTTGACCTGCTTAATCACAGGTATACTTGCAATGGTTGTGAGCAATCCGCCAATGATAGCGAGCAGGATTTTGGTCAAGATAAACAGAATGATAAACGCAATGGTATTATAATAAGCTGTTTCTAGATTCCCACTAAAGAAAGCGAGCTGCGCTTGACCGCCGCTAAAATCAGGTGCTGGAATCCACGTAAGCTGTGGTGCAAGTGACTGATAAAACATGGAAGCCACTAAAATAGAAACAACAAAGCTGATCAATTTAATAAATTGAAGAATAAACCCGCGTTTTAGACCGACAAGCGTTCCCATAAGAAGCAAAAACAAAATGATGATATCGATCACGGTAATTTCATTCCTTTTCTTTAAGCTGAATCTCTAGTTTTTCGTATTGCTCTTTTAATTTCAAGTAGTCGTGGACGACATTGACTGCTGTCAGTACAGCTAATTTGTTTATATCAAGGTATGGATTTTTTTCATTTATTTCTCTCATTTTATCATCAACAATTGAAGCAACATGCCGCATATGCATCTTCGTTTCTTGACCGATGATCGTATAGGACTGTCCGTAAATTTCAACTGTTGTTTTCGTTTTACCGCCGTCAGACAACGTTTCTCCTCCATTCCACGAGAATCCTAGTCTCTATCATAACATGTTTAGACATTGAATGGAAAGACGAGCCCTTCCCTGTTATGGTACACTTTAGAAATCAATGATATTAAGGTAAAAAGGAGTTATCCACTGTGCCCCAATCCGTCTTAAAAGCAACATCAGAAGACCTTAAAAAGATGAAGAGCGCATATGCGCACCATTTAACTGATACGTTACCACCAGGCGCCCTGTTTCAAGCAAAAGTTCCTGGCTGTACGATTACAGCCTATCGTTCTGGCAAAGTGCTGTTTCAAGGACAAAAGGCAGAAGCTGAAGCTAGTCAATTTAGTCATTTACAAGCAGCTAATCCGAAAAGTCAAAAAACACCTACTGTTACAAAATACAGTCCGCCGTCAGGGATTGCTTCTATGTCCGTCATCGGTTCAGATGAAGTAGGAACAGGTGATTATTTTGGGCCGATCACAGTCTGTGCCGCCTATGTGGATGCCAGCCAGCTTGCCCTCATGAAAGAGCTTGGCGTAAAAGACTCAAAAGGCCTAAAGGACCCGCAAATTATCAATATTGCCAAAGATCTCATCAAAACCATTCCGTTCAGCCTTCTCGTGCTCCGAAATGAAAAGTATAATGCGATGCAGGAAAAGGGCATGAGTCAAGGGAAAATGAAGGCGCTGCTTCACAACCAAGTCATCACCTCTGTGCTAGAAAAGCTAGACGGGAAACAGCCCGAAGCCATTTTGATTGACCAATTTGCAGAACCGGGCATTTATTTCAAGCATCTTGCAGGAAAAAAAATAATTCGGGAGCGGACGTACTTTAGCACAAAAGCAGAAGGTATTCACTTGTCAGTGGCTGCGGCTTCCATTATTGCCAGGTACGCCTTTTTAATTGAAATGGATAAGTTATCAAAAGCAGCGAGCTTTGACATTCCAAAAGGAGCCGGTCCTCATGTCGACAAGGCGGCTGCAAAACTCATAAAGCTGCACGGCGAAGATGCTTTACGTCAATTTACAAAGCTGCATTTTGCCAACACACAAAAAGCGAAAAAATGGTTATAAAAAAGAGCTATGGCCTTATGGCCATAGCTTAGATTGTTGACAAAGGGATAAAATGACCTTTATTTTAGCCCTTTGTCTTCTTTTCAGCGTGATAGAAAACCTTTGCAGTTTAGGGAGGACGAGTACCGGAGCGGAGCGAATTTGTCATTCGTGAGCACCGGAGCACAGACCTGACAAAGAATGCGAGGGTTTGTCTACACGCTGAGCTAGGGCCTTATGGCCCTAGCTCTTTTCTTTAACCGCGTAAAACGGCTTGATACGTATCTTCTAATGCTTTCAATACTTTTGTATGAACAGCCGTAACTTCTTCCTCTGTCAAAGTTTGTTCCGGGTTTAAATATTGAAGAGAGAATGCAACAGATTTCTTGCCTTCTTCCATATGTTCGCCCTCATACACATCAAAAACGGATAGGTCAGTCAGTAAATCCCCGCCTGCTTCATAGATGACCCGCTCTAACTGTCCGCTTGAGATTTGCTGATCGACAACAAGTGCAATATCTCTTGTCACAGCAGGGAATCTCGGAATTGCTGTATATTTCATATCCTTCGATTCAGACGTCATGACATCTGTTAAATCAAACTCGAAGACATATGTTTCTTTTAAATCTAATTCCTTTTCAATGACTGGATGCAGTGCAGCAACAAATCCAATCACTTTTCCATTTAAATGAACATCCGCTGTACGACCTGGGTGAAGACCCTCGCGCTCTGCTTGGACATATGTGATTTGACCTGATACACCAAGCTTTTCAAATAGGCCTTCAGCAATTCCTTTCGCTACGTAAAAATCGACGGCTTTTTTCTCGCCCTGCCAAAGATTTTTATGCCATAAGCCTGTGAGCGCACCAGCAACATGCTCCTTTTCCACTGGTTTTGCCCCTTCAGCTTCCGCTAAGAACACAGAACCCGTTTCATAAAAACCAAAGGAATCAGCTTGTCTTGCCAAGTTATATGCAACAGAATCAAGTAAGTTTGGCAGTAAACTTTGTCTAAGCACACTTCTTTCTTCACTCATTGGCAAAGAAAGTCTCGTCTTATAAGCTGGATTCAGTGCAAAAGCTGTAGACTTATGCTGGTTTGTCAATGAGTACGTGATCGCTTGAGAAAGACCTGCGCCTTCTAAGAAGCGTCTCACCTTCCTGCGCTTCACTTGGTATGGCGTTAGACCGCCAACTGTACCAGCTGTCGCAGGCAGTGTAGACGGGATATTATCGTAGCCGTATAATCTCGCAACTTCTTCAATAAGGTCTTCTTCAATCGTGATATCCATTCTGCGAGAAGGAACGGTTACGACAAGTACGTCATTTGATTCGCCCACTGTAAAGCCCAGTTTGTTGAAAATTTGAATCATATCTTCTTTTGAAATGCTCATGCCAAGCACCTTGTTCACGCGTTCAGTGGATACGTGGATGACATTCATATTTGTTTCAAGATGGTTTTCCTCAACCGTCCCGCTTAGCACTTCACCACCTGCATAGAGACTGATTAATTGCGCTGCTCTTTCGGCTGCAGACTTCGTACGTTGCGGATCAAGGCCTTTTTCAAATCGTGTGCTTGATTCACTGCGAAGCCCTAAGTCTCTAGATGCTTGACGGACTGTTTGACCGTTGAAATATGCTGCTTCTAAAAGAATCGTTGTCGTCTCATTACGCACCTCTGATTCAAGGCCGCCCATGACGCCTGCTACAGCGTGCGCCTTCGTCCCATTAGTAATCACAAGATGCTTTGATGAAAGTGTACGTTCTTGCTCATCCAGTGTTTGAATGCTTTCGCTATCAGTCGCTTTACGTACGACCACCTGCTTTGAACCAAAACGATCATAATCAAACGCATGAAGCGGCTGGCCGTATTCAAGCAGTACAAAGTTCGTCATATCCACGACGTTGTTAATAGGGCGAATACCTGCATTCATCAATCTTGTTTGAATCCAAAGCGGTGCTGGTCCGATCTTTACATTTTTAATGATCTTCGCTGCATAAAGTGGATTCGCTTCTTGATCTTCAATTTTCACAGAAATATAGTCTGCTGCTTTTTCTGAAGATGTGTCATGTGCTGTATCAGGAAGTTTCATTTCTTTTCCTAAGATGGCTGCAACCTCATAGGCAACACCTAGCATATTAAGAGCATCCGCACGGTTTGGTGTTAAGCCAAGCTCAAGTACCGCATCATCTAATTGAAGCGCCTGAAGAGCATCGTCACCAGGTTTGACATCATTCGGAAAAACAAAGATCCCTTCTGCATATTCCTTTGGTACGAGTTTGCTTTCGACGCCTAATTCTTGCAACGAACAAATCATGCCATGAGACTCTTCGCCGCGTAGTTTTGCTTTTTTAATTTTAAAGTTCCCTGGAAGAACTGCACCAACCGTTGCGACAGCCACATACTGTCCTTTATCCACATTCGGGGCTCCACAAATAATTTGCACCGGCTCGTCTTCTCCGATATCCACGAGACATTTGTTTAATTTATCGGCATTCGGGTGCTGTTCTCGCTCCACAACGTGTCCAATGACAACACCTTTGATACCTTCCCCTTTATATTCAACGGCTTCTACTTCAATCCCGCTTCTTGTGATTTTTTCTGCTAATTCACCTGGCTGGATGCCTTCTAAATCGACATAGTCTTCTAACCATTTATATGAAACAAACATGTTGATTTCCTCCTCTTAGTCCTGCTTGAATTGCTTTGTGAATCTAATATCATTTGTGTAGAAATGGCGAATATCATCAATGCCGTATTTGAGCATCGCAATACGTTCAACACCCATTCCAAAAGCAAAGCCTTGATAAGTTTCAGGATCAAATCCGCTCATTTTCAGGACATTCGGATGAACCATTCCTGCACCTAAAATCTCAATCCAGCCTGTTCCTTTACATACAGAACAGCCTTTTCCACCACATTTAAAGCAAGACACATCGACTTCAACAGATGGTTCTGTGAATGGGAAAAAGCTTGGGCGCAGTCTAATTTCACGATCTTCACCAAACATTTTTCTTGCGACTGTCTCCAGCGTTCCTTTTAGATCACTCATGCTAATATTGTGATCGACAACAAGCCCTTCAATCTGCATGAATTGATGTGAATGAGTCGCGTCATCACTGTCTCGTCTATATACTTTCCCAGGGCAGATGATCTTCACAGGACCTTGTCCTTTATATTTTTCAAGTGTACGTGCTTGAACTGGTGATGTTTGTGTTCTGAGTAGTGTATCCTCGGTAATATAGAAGCTGTCCTGCATATCACGTGCTGGATGCTCCTTTGGAAGATTCAGCGCTTCAAAGTTATAGTAATCCGTTTCTACCTCAGGACCTTCCTCAACGGTATAACCCATGCCAATAAATAAATCTTCAATATCTTCGACAACAATCGTTAATGGATGTCTTGCCCCCATTTTGATTGGACTTGCTGGCAATGTGACATCAATCGTTTGAGACGCAAGTTTCTTCTTCACTTCTTCTTTTTCGAGCTGTTCATTTTTTTCAGCAATAGCACCAGCAATCTGCTCTCTCACTTCGTTTGCAAGTGCGCCCATTTTCGGTCTTTCTTCTGCGGAGAGCTTGCCCATTCCACGAAGCACTTCTGTGATCGGTCCTTTTTTCCCTAAATATTGAACACGAATGTCATTGACTTCTTTAAGCGAGCTAGCTGCTTCAACCTTCGCTATCGCCTCTGTTTCAAGCTGTTTTAACGTTTCTTGCATGAGTGTAATCCTCCTTTTGATATACAAAGCCGCCTGGATAAACGGCTGTTTGATCGTTTGAAGACAATAAAAAAAACCCGTCCCTCCAAAAAGAAGGGACGAGTTGTGGTCGCGGTACCACCCTTGTTAAGCACAAATGCATGTGCGAATAAGCTTCATTGACATAACGGAATCAAACGAATCCGGTTCACCTTTACGCAAAACTTGCGGTCCCGGTGACAACTCCAGAGGTGAATTCCTGTTTCAGCATTCCTTAAATGCACTTTCAGTCTACGGTGCATTCTCCCTATAAGGCCGCTCCTTGAAACAATCTTCCTCTATCATGGTTTTTAAATATTAGTTTTATTATAGTGAAAATAAACACAAGTTGCAACACTATCCACGCAAATGATAGACAAGAACGGCGGCTGCAACAGCCACATTTAATGATTCTGCTTGTCCATACATTGGCACATATAAATTGTGGTCAGTCATTTGCAGAATTTCTGGATCAATACCTGCTCCTTCATTGCCAACAATTAATGCAAACGGACCTTCTGCTGTTACGCCTCTATACGCTTTCGCATTTTTTAAAGCACTTCCGTATACAGGTATACCTTGCTCCTTACATGCTCGTATGGTCTGCTGAAGGGCTTGTTTTAATATTGGCAGATGGAAATGCGACCCTTGTGCGGAACGAAGCGTTTTTCCGTTAAATGCATCAACTGTTCCATCGCCTAAGATCACAGCATCAAGACCAGCGGCATCTGCTGTCCGGATGAGTGTACCTAGATTCCCCGGGTCCTGCACTGCATCTAACAGAAGAAGTCGTTCATATTTCTTTTCTTCAAATACAGGAACCGCACAAACTGCTGCGATGTGCTGAGGCGTTTCTGTTTCTGTCATGGCAGAAAAGGCTTCTTCACTCAGTTCATAAAGCTCAATGTCACGATCGATCTGAGAAGGAAGCATATCACGTGATGTGACCATTAGTTCTTTTACATTCCCGCTCTTCAATGCTTCTTCGACTAAGTGTATTCCCTCAACGAGAAACAGCCCTGTTTTCGTTCGTTCTTTTTTTGTATGGAGCTTTTTCCACTGTTTAATGTTTGTATTTTTAGCTGATTCTATATATTTCAAGCGACTTTAACTCCTTTAAATATCATGAATTTATTATATCTCATGCACACTACATAATAAACCTGTCTTTGAGACAGAATAGGGCTATTACCATCAAAAAAGGAGTGTGGGCAATGGATTTTAATTTAAGAGGTGCAGTCATTCAAAATATCACCGGCCATAATCAAGAGCAGCTTGAGCATACGATTTTAGACGCCATTCAAAGTGGTGAGGAAAAAATGCTTCCAGGCCTTGGCGTGCTGTTCGAAGTACTATGGCAAGAAGCCTCAGAAAACGAGAAATCCGAGATCCTTGAAACATTAGAGCAAGGCTTAAAGCCTCAGCAGCAGCAATAAAAGAAAGCCGGTTTGCTATGATAAGCAAACCGGCTTTTTTGATTTAGCCAGTGATCGGCGTTTCCATTCGAAGCGTTGGATCACGCCAAATCTCGACCCATTTTTTCACCGCAAACACAATGATCACAAATCCTAAGATCAGCATGATCATTGACAGCACAGCATTCAGCACGCTGTAACCAGATGCTTCAGGATTAAGATATACATTCGCTACCATCCAATAGCCCGCATAATTCACCGTCACATATAAGTATGCAAGCGGAATTAAACAAGTCAGCATATATCGCCTTTTATCTGCAATTTTTAATACAACCGTTGCCCCGATGATTAATCCGACTGATGCCATTAACTGATTCGAAACCCCAAACAGTGCCCAAATGGACCCGATGTCTCCAGAATAAAGCAAGTATCCCCACATAAAACAAGCAAGCGCACTTGCAAACACCGACCCAGGTAACCAGTCATTTCGTTTAAGCGGTTTATACGCTTCGCCAAAGAAGTCTTGAATCAAATAGCGCGCCACACGTGTTCCTGCATCAATAGCAGTTAAAATAAAGACCGCTTCAAACATAATGACGAATTGAAAAAAATAAGACGCCAAATGACTAAAGAACGGAATTCCCGTAAAGATATACGCCATCCCAACAGCTAATGTCACAGCTCCACCCGTTCTTCCTTCTAAATCAAGACCAATTTCCTTACTTAGCTGCGGAAGGTTCTCGACACTCATTCCGAGCGTTCGGAACATTTCTGGCGTACTGTTAATCGCAAAATAATCTCCTGGGTGAAGAGCCGTCGCAGCAATTAACGCCATGATTCCAACTAGGCACTCTACTAGCATTGCGCCAAATGCGACCGGCTTCATATCGCTCCAGCGGTCAAGCATCTTAGGCGTTGTCCCTGATCCAACAAATGCGTGGAAGCCGGAAATGGCACCGCAAGCAATCGTAATCGAAATAAATGGCCAGACAGGACCAGCTAAGACAGGCCCTCCTCCATTCACAAACTCAGTAAACGCTGGGAATTGAATCGTTGGATTCACCACAAAGATTCCAGCTATCAGCGCGATAAAAACACCAATTTTCATAAAACTACTTAAATAGTCTCTCGGTGCCAGTAGCAGCCAAACCGGCAATGCCGCAGCAAAAAAGGCATAAATCGGCAGGGCAAGTGCAAGCGTTTTTGTATCAAGTGTTAAAACATCACCAAGTGCCGTTCCTTGAATATTCGGCCCAAGGAATACACCAATCATGAGCAAAATAAAGCCCGCAGTTGTGGCTAGTTTTAAATTGCCTGTCTTTTTATAATAAAGACCAACCCCCATCGCAATTGGAATTGTGATTCCGACTGCGAATGTCCCCCAAGGGTTTCGTTCTAAGGCATGAAGCACAACCATAGACAATCCTGCCATTGTGATCGTAATGATAAACAGCATCGCTAGTCCTGTACAAAATCCCGCAACAGGTCCTAGCTCTTCCTTCGCTACCTCTGATAATGATTTCCCTTTTTTTCGCATCGACGCAAATAAGACGACCAGATCATGTACAGCTCCGCCAATCACTGCGCCGATTAACAGCCAAAGAAGACCAGGTAAATATCCAAATTGGGCGGCTAAAATGGGACCAACTAATGGGCCGGCAGCTGCAATCGCCGCAAAGTGATGCCCAAATGTGACCCATTTATTGGTTGGCACATAATCTTTTCCATCCTCTAATGTGTGAGCCGGTGTAGGATGATCGTCTGTCACCTTTAAAACCTTGACCATCATAAAAGTGCCATAAAGACGATAGGCAATCGCTAAAATACACATAGATCCTATTACAATTGTAACCGCATTCATTTAACCATCCCCTTCGCACAAACATTTTGTTACAAATATAACATAAATTGTTTGATTTTTCTTTCTTTTAAAAACAAGTTAATCAATAAGAATAATAAGTTTATTTTTAAGTGAGCTTCACCTACTTCCATAAAATCTCTTTTGACAGGGTGTACGCTAGCCTCTGTCCTTTTTATTGCTTTCATCTTACAAAAATAAAAGCCAGATCACATGTGCCTTAATCACTAGAATATTTTCTCTTCTTTTGTCAAAAACAGGTCTTTTGACGCAACTTAAATCGGCATTCATTTCCTGGGAAATTCAATGTACAAAAAAACCTTCCCCCTGTACTGAGGAAAGGCTTTCTTATTTAAGAACCGTACGTAATCTGTTCGACAGTCTTTTGATCAAGTCTTTTGATTACTTCTGTTAAAAGCTTCACTGCATTTTCATAATCGTCTCGGTGAATCATTGCTGCATGGGTATGGATATACCTGCTTGGAATACCGATAGATAGAGACGGGACACCATGACCTGTTAAATGGATTCCACCAGCATCCGTCCCACCGCCAGGCATTGAGTCATATTGATAAGGGATGTTCAATTCATCTGCTGTTTGGACAACAAAATCGCGAAGCCCTTTATGAGATACCATTGAAGCATCAAATACAACAATCGTTGGCCCTTTGCCAAGTTTGCTTGTTGCTTCTTTTTCAGTGATACCCGGCGTGTCTCCTGCTACACCAACATCAATGGCAAATCCAATATCAGGCTGGATCGTAGCCGCTGCTGTTTTGGCACCACGCAGGCCTACTTCCTCCTGTACAGTTGCCACACTGTAAGCAATATTTTCATGCTGAGTGTTGTGTAAGTTCTTCATGACATCAATCGCCACTGCACAGCCGATACGGTTGTCCCATGCTTTTGCAAGGAGCATTTTTTCATCATTCATCACTGTGAACTCGAAATAAGGAACGATTTGATCTCCAGGAAGCACGCCCCACTCCATTGCTTGTTCTTTGCTTGATGCTCCGATATCGATAAACATATCTGTAATCTCAATCGATTTTTTTCGAGCTTCAGGTGACAAGACATGCGGTGGCTTTGATCCAATCACACCTGTGATGTCTCCCTTTTTCGTCACAATGGTTACACGCTGTGCAAGCATGACCTGTGACCACCAGCCTCCAACTGTTTGGAAACGAATGTAGCCTTTATCATCAATTTTTGTCACCATAAACCCGACTTCATCTAAATGGCCAGCGAGCATAATTTTAGGTCCGTTTGCGTTTCCTTCCTTCTTAGCGATGAAACTGCCAAGGCGGTCACTAGAGACTTCATCTGCATATGATTCTATGTATGTCTGCATGACTTTTTTGACATCACGTTCATTTCCTGGAATCCCTTTTGCATCCGTTAGGTCTTTCAGCATAGTTAATGTTTGATCTAGCTTTGTCATTCCATATATCCTCCTTTATCTTCATGGTGCATTCTTATTATACAAAACCTCTTTCGTTCAATACGATCTTTTTATGAATATTTTTTCGTTTAACGAAATATTTTTTTAAAAAAAGTTGAAACCTTTTGGCCTTTTCATTCGTAGTACATCAGATAACGGTATTGGAGGTGCATCCTGTCATGTTTGTAATCCTCGTTAGACTTGCTCTTGTTGCACTGCTTGTCTACATCTTCTACATGGCGGTAAAATTCTTCTCAAATCCGAGAAGAAAGCTGAAACAAGCACAATTAAAAGAAGGCTTTTATTTTATGGACGAACAACAAAATGCACGCAAAAATTTTAATTTCGTCTATAAAGGTGTCTTGTTTGAAGGGGAGAAGCATGTTCCTTCTAAGGATCATCCTCTGTTTGTCCACTCCATTTACGTTTGGACCGAGTCACCTGAGAAGCTAAATGAATTTACATTAGAAGACTTTGAAAAATTAGAGGAAAACATTATTGAACGATATCCTCAAACAAAAATTGATTGGGATCAGCCCATAAAAAAAATCAAACAAAAAAAAGGAGCAGACACGCCGTCCTAATGGCGTCTGCTCCTTTTTCAGATGAATTGAATATATCCCAATATGATCAACTGCACCATGATTAACACAGGCATGCCAATTTGAAAGGCAGGATGCTTTGTTTTGTGGCGGAAATACTGCATCCCTAGATATGATCCAGCAGCCCCAAAAAGCACGGCAGCACTCCATAAGTGCGCCTCTGAAATTCTCCATTTATGCGCTTTTGCCCGGCGTTTGTCCTCTCCCATGAGAAAAAAACCATAGCCATTTACCAAGATCAGCAGTAGAATGACAGTGAAATTCATTGATTACACCTCACATGATGAAAAAAAGATCACCCCTCGACGGAATGATCTTTTATATGACTTACTTGTCTAGTTGTGCTTTTGCAGCATCAGCAAGCTGATTGAATGCGCTTAGGTCATTCACAGCAAGGTCAGCAAGCATTTTGCGGTTTACTTCGATACCAGAAAGCTTTAAGCCATGCATTAAACGGCTGTAAGAAAGACCGTTCATACGAGCTGCAGCATTGATACGAGTGATCCATAGTTTACGGAAGTCACGTTTTTTCTGACGACGGTCACGGAAAGCGTAGTTTCCAGATTTCATCACCTGTTGGTTTGCTACTTTGTATAATCTATGTTTTGAACCGAAATAACCTTTTGCTAATTTAAGAACCTTTTTACGACGCTGACGCGACACAGTTCCGCCTTTTACTCTTGGCATTGTAATTCCCTCCTATGATTCCTATTCCAAATTACTTGATGTTTGCAAGTTGTTGTTTGATACGTTTGAAATCTCCAGCACTTACGATTGCGCTCTTACGCAATTTACGTTTTTGCTTTGTAGATTTGTTAGCGAACAAGTGACTTGTGTACGCATGAGAACGTTTAAGTTTACCAGAACCTGTTTTTTTGAAACGTTTAGCAGATCCGCGGTGAGTTTTCATTTTTGGCATTGGATGTTTCCTCCCTCTATTACTTTACTTTTCGACTTTTGGTGCAAGCATGAGGAACATGCTACGTCCGTCCATCTTAGGTTTTGTTTCTACTGTTGCTACTTCAGCGCAAGCTTCAGAGAAACGGTCTAACACGCGCTGTCCGATTTCTTTATGCGTAATCGCACGGCCTTTAAAGCGGATAGAAGCTTTCACTTTATCTCCCTTTTCAAGGAATTTGATTGCATTACGGAGCTTCGTGTTAAAATCATGTTCATCGATTGTCGGGCTCAACCGAACTTCTTTTAAGCTAATGATTTTTTGATTCTTACGTGCCTCTTTTTCCTTCTTCTGCTGTTCGAATCGGAACTTACCATAGTCCATGATTCGGCAAACAGGTGGTTTTGCATTTGCAGCAACTAACACAAGGTCAAGATTGGCTTTCGTAGCAATTTCCAGAGCTTCCTGGCGGGTTTTAATCCCCAGCTGATCGCCATTTTGTCCGATCAAACGAACTTCACGCGCACGAATACCTTCATTAACTAATTGATCTTTGCTAATAGTGAGCCACCTCCATGAGATTTTGAATTGAGTTCACAATTCATTATGACCATTTCGTTGTATGTTTTACAGGCAAACAAAAAGTGTGGGCATATAAAACACCCACACTGCGAACATTTGCATGAAAAATAAATGTACGGTCAACCTGTCAACTACAAACATGTGTCAATCAGGTGAGAAGCGGGTGCTTCTGCTTGTGATATCTATTCAATTCGTTAATTATTCTACACAATTTTCATCTGTCCGTCAAGTAACCGAACTTTTGAAACAACTTTTTTATTTTATCATGATGAAACGAATTGGGCAAGGCTTTTTCAAAGAATGCAGTCATTAAAGAATCAATTGCAGAAAAATTGGGATGACAATAACGGTCACCACTCCTACGACCACAACAGCGATACTTGCCATGGCTGCTTCCACTTCTCCCATTTCAATCCCAACAGACACGCCAAGCGCATGCCCTGATGTACCGAGTGCAAGTCCTTTTGCCACTGGGTTTTTAATGCGAAACCATTTTAAGAAGAAAGCACCTAGTGCATACACAATCACTGCGTTAAAGATGACCGCAAAGGCTGTAATATCTGCGATTCCGCCAATATCCTTCGCGATCGGAAGTGCAATTGCTGTCGTAGCTGCCTGTGGGAGCATACTTTTCATTACAGCCGCATCAAGATGAATCCCTTTTGATACGATATATACGATCGTAATGGAACAAAGTGAACCGACAAAAATAGCAGATAAAATCTGCCACCAATATTTTTTAAGCAAAGCCCGCTGCTTATAAAGCGGAATGGCGAAAGCAATGGTTGCAGGCTCTAAGAAAAACTTGATGATCTTGCCGCCTTCATTATAATCTGCGTAAGAAAAACCGCCGATTTTCAAAAATAAAATGCCTAATACCATCGCCACAAAAAGTGGGGTAAATAAGAAGAAGCCTTTTGATTTTTTAAATAAGAATGTACCGATCCCAAAGGCGACTAATGAAACGACTATACCAAAATATGGACTCATCGTACTTGTACCCATGCTGCTTTCCTCCTTTAATGCGTACTTGAAGCTGGTTTATTGGAATGAGAAGGAGTCGATTTACTCTCCTTTGTCTCTTTGCGTTTCTGAGGTTTTTCGGATAATTGCATAAGAAGCTGCGAGAACAGCCCTGTCGCTGCAAGCAGCATAATGGTTGCAATGATAATGACGCCGACGACTTGCACCCCGACTTCTTGCATGACACCAAGTGATTGAATAACCGAGATACCAGAGGGAACAAATAGAAAGCTAATGAGCCCTGTTAATGAAGTACCTAATTGCTCAACCTGTTCCAGTTTGACGATTTTCGTTGTCAGCAAAACAAATAATAGAACCAAACCAATTACAGATGCAGGCATCGGAATTGGTAAATACATTGAAATGAGATTAGAAACGAACATTACGGTTGCAAAGATAAATGCTTGAGATAGAAATCCATATACTTTAGTGGCACTCATGCCCCTTCACCTCTTTCTTCGATTGACCCCAGTATAAGGCATGAAATATACGAATGAAGCGTTTACAATGAAACTCACCGAATTCAATGATTGAAATGCAGAAAACGAGTATTGAAATACAAACAAAAAAAGCCGCTCTACTCTAGCAGGAGCGACTTCTTTAGTTCTTTGGCATACGTGCGGCTGACAGGAATAATCGACCCGTCTGTCATATGCAGATTATACGTCGAATTAAACCACGGCTGTACTTCCTTCATATGAGAGGTGTTTACGATATAGCTTCGATGAACCCTCATAAAGTAAGCCTCAGGGAGTTTCTTTTCAATGACCACAAGCGGTTCTGTGACCTCGTACATGTGATCCTTTGTTTTCACAATCTTTTTTCCCTCACTGAGCCCTACATACATGATCTCTTCCACTTGCAGGATCACAATGGAGTCGTCGACTGAGATGGCTAATTTTTGCTGTTGGGGGATTTTCTCGTCTGATAGCTGGTGCTCTTGCGTCTCAACAGATTTCCACTTTTTAAACTTTTGGATCGTCTGCAAAAGCCGCTCTTCATCAAAAGGTTTTGTTAAATAATCAAGCGCACTCACCTCAAATGCCTTCAGCGCATATTGATCAAAGGCTGTGGCAAATACAATCGCTGGCGGATCAGACATCCGGTTAAGCCTTTTGGCAATATCAAATCCATTCTCACCAGATAAATCAATGTCCAAAAAGAGCAGGTCCGGCTTATGATCCACCATCCGATCAAAAGCAGATTCTATATTTTCTGCCTCCTCTATTTGAACATCCTCTTTCGTTCTGCGTAATAAGTATTTTAATTCGTCTCTTGCTAACACTTCATCATCTACGATTAATACGTTTATCAACGAAAATCATCCTTTTTTACATAGTCCATTGGAATGCGAAATGAGATTTCAGTGCCTTGGCCGCTATGAATGGATAAAGCGGCCTGTCTGCCAAAAATGCCTCTTAACCGCTGATCTAAATTAAAAAGAGCCGTACCTGTTCCTTCTTTGGATTCAACAGGCGTTTTTAATAGCTGAGCCATCTTGTCATTCTCGATTCCCTGTCCATTATCCGTCACTTTCATATAGACATGCCCCTCTTTCATCAAAGCAGAAACGACGACTTCACAACTCGTTTGATGTTTTGGAAAAGCGTGTCTCACTGCGTTTTCAACAAGCACCTGAAGCACAAAGGGCGGAATCATCACCTGCTCCAGCTCCTTTTCAATTTGAAACGCCACATGATATTTATCTGGAAACCTCGCTTGTTCCAGCGACAAATATGCTTCTACATGCTGAATTTCTTTATGCAGTGGAATGAGCAGCTGGCGTGCGCCTTGCAAATTGGATCGAAAATAAATGCTCAGTTGTAGCAGCAGTTTCCTAGCCATCTCTACATTCGTTCTGCACAAGACAGAGATAGTATTAATGGCGTTAAATAAGAAGTGCGGATTCACTTGCGCTTGAAGCGCTTTGATCTCTGCATCTTTTAGCAGGCGGCTTTGGGTTTCTGCCTCCCCAAGCTCAAGCTGTGTAGAAAACAGCATCGCCAAACCTTCTGCAAGCTCCTCTTCTACCCTGCTTAATCCGACTGGAGAGTTAAAGTACATTTTTAACGTTCCGATCGTTTGACCATTGGAGGTGAGAGGCAGCACAATCGCCGCTTGAAGCGGGCAATGAGTGACTGAACAATTGATTTCATTTTTCGAATGCGCCTTCATAATCTTACCGCTCATCAATACTTGTTTTGACAGTCCTGTAATCAGGCTTTTCGAAGGAATATGATGATCTGTCCCGTCTCCAACATGTGCTAAAATCTTTTCTGTATCGGTTAAGGAGACCGCATCTGTTTCTGTTAATCGATGAATGATCTCCGCCACACTTCTACACGATTGTTCATTTAACCCTTGTCTGAAAAAAGGCAGCGTTTGATCGGCAATCGAAAATACACGATGTGTCTGCATTGCCTTTGCCTGCTCTTCTTGCCGAATGACTGACTGTAAGATTGATAAAAAGATAAAGCTGCCAATTCCATTCACAAAAATCATCGGCAAGGCAATGATGCTCACAAGCCCCCAAGCATCCGCAAATGGTCTCGCAAACAGAAGGATAATCATCATCTGCAAGGATTCCATCGCCACACCAAAAAGGGCGGCTTGTCGAGGTGTCACCATTCGATTTTTCCGCTTAAATCTGCTGCCCACATAGCCTGCAATCACACCGGCTAAAATGGAAGAAATTGCACAACTGAGTGCCGTGCTCCCTCCTAGTGAATAGCGATGAATGCCAGCTAAAAGTCCAGCGCCTATACCAACAAATGGACCACCTATCAATCCGCCCATTTCAATCCCCATAATTCTCGTATTGGCGATCGAGCTTGATGAGCCAAGATGATAGGAAAATTCATGATTCATCACGATCTGCTGCTGTATTTCAATGCCTGTGTAATTGCTGACAATACTAAAAGAAGCAAAAATAAAGACAAGGACTGCCTTTTTCCGAAACCCTTCATTATGAAGCAATAGATTGCGAAAGCCCTTCACATGGGCAAGAACAAACCCTAAAATAACGATGATCCCGACACGCTCGATCATCATGATAATTAAATGAAGCAAACCGGTCACCTCAATTGATGTATGTAATATCTACTGTCTTTCTATTCTATCATGTGCGGTCAATGTTCAAATATCTCTCAAATCTTTTCTTTATTGCCCTCATCTTCTATTGTAAAATGAACTTGAGCCGTCACTTGCAATTGAAGGTAACACATACATAACAAGGGAGAAGATCATGAAAGCCGTATTTTTCGATTTAGATGATACTTTGCTTTGGGATGAAAAAAGCATTCACACAACTTTTCAGGAAACATGCCGCGAAGCGGAAAAGAAATATGGACTGAACCCCGAAACGTTTGAACAGATTGTCCGTGAAGAAGCAAGGAAGCTGTACTCTTCCTATGAAACATATGATTATACTGTCATGATCGGAATTAATCCTTTCGAAGGACTATGGTCCAATTTTAGTGAACCGATTAGCGAAGGCTTTCAAAAGCTGAACGCCCTTGCACCAGAGTATCGCAAAAACGCTTGGACCAATGGCTTAAAAGAAGCGGGAATTGACGATGAGGCATTTGGACAATATTTAGCTGATTTCTTTGCAGCAGAGCGTAGAAAACGTCCATATGTGTATGAAGAAACGTATCCTGTTTTAGACCGCCTGAAAGGTAGCTACGAATTGCTCCTTTTAACAAACGGAGATCCTAGTCTTCAAAAGGAAAAGCTGGCAGGGGTTCCTGAGCTTGCACCTTATTTTAATGAAATTGTGATTTCAGGAGATTATGGGAAGGGTAAACCTGATCCTGGTATCTTTGAGCACTGCCTTCAGCTGTTAAACCTAACAAAAGACGATGTGATCATGGTGGGAGACAATCCAAAAACAGATATTCTTGGGGCATCTCGCGCTGGCATTCAAACTGTCTGGATCAATCGCCATGGGAAAAAGAATGAAACAGATGTAACGCCCGATTATGAAATTAAAGACTTACATGAGTTGTTTGATATATTAAAATAGACCAAAAGAGAAAACACCCTTCTCCTGACGAGATAGGGTGCTTTTTATTTTTAGATACTAAACAATTGCCGCTAGACTTTGCGCTTGCTGGTCTAAGCTGCGCGCTGCTTCTCCTACATTCATAAATTCTTCGCTTGCCTGCTTCACAAGATCACGGTTTGTAAACACGGTTGTCTTGGCCCGGCTCGTTCCACTACTGACCTTCTCTACTTCTGTATGAATCGCCTTCACATATTGATCTACCTTGACGATCGCCTCTTTTGAATCAGTCGCAAGCTTTCGAATCTCTGCCGCTACCACACTAAATCCATTTCCATACGAACCTGCATGGGCAGCTTCAATCGCCGCATTTAATGCAAGAAGCTGGGTTTGTGAGGAAATGCTGTTAATGGTTGCAGCAATGGAACTGATGAACTCAACCTGCTCCGTTAATCCTTCTAGCAAGCTCATATTTTGATCTGTTTCGTTTGCTATATGATCAAAGGAGATATTGACTCTTTGACTATGCCGGATGCCCACTTCTGCACGCTCCATTAATTTCGCAGACATCTCTTTTAAGTCGTCTACGACCTGTTTCATCGTGTTTTCTCTCTCTGTTATGTCTGTTGCGACTTTCACAATACCCACTATTTGTCCCTCTTCATTGCGGACAGGTGTATATGTCGCTTCAAGCCATAATCTGTCACCATTCTTCGCCATCCGCTGCACCTTTTCCTGAAAGACTTGACCCTCTTTCAAACGCTTCCAAAATATGTGATAGCTTGCATGTTCTGCGATATGCGGAGGACAGAACTGTCTATGTTTTAAACCAATCATCTCTTGTTTCGAATATCCCATGGCTTTTGCAAAAATATCATTGACCCATAGAACTTCGCCTGTCACATCAAATTCAATCATTGCCAATGAGTGCTCTAATGCACGAAGAACCGCTGATTCCTCCAATACTTGTGATGATAAAGTGTTTGTTGTTTGCATCATCGCTTTCATTCCCCCAATTTGTCTCAAACCAATAGTACATACTTACCCATACTTTCGTACTATCTAAACGTATCATTCAAGGAATTGGATCACCAGTGGAGAATTTTTTTCCAAAAGAAAAAGCCAGTGATCTCATAAGAAAGACCACTGACTGCTTCATTGAGATGATTATTTTTTCGCTTCTGCTACTGCATGTTTCACAAACGCTTCAAGATCCATTGTTTCTGAATCTTGCTCTCCGTATTTTCTTACATTGACTGCGCCATTTTCGGCTTCTTGATCTCCAACCACTAGCATGTACGGGATCTTTTGCATTTGCGCTTCTCTAATTTTGTATCCAATCTTTTCATCACGGCTGTCAAGCTCTACACGAAGTCCTTCAAGCTGCAAACGTTCTTGTACTTTTTTCGCATAGTCTAAATGGACAGACGGTGAAACCGGGATGACTTGGAATTGTACAGGTGCCAGCCATGTTGGAAGAGCTCCTTTGTACTCTTCAATTAAGAAGGCAACAAAGCGTTCCATTGTAGAAACAACACCTCTATGAATGACGACTGGACGATGGTGCTTGCCATCTTCTCCGATATAGGTGAGATCGAAGCGCTCCGGAAGTAAGAAATCAAGCTGTACAGTAGACAACGTCTCTTCTTTTCCAAGAGCTGTCTTCACTTGAACGTCTAGCTTCGGACCATAAAATGCCGCTTCGCCTTCTGCTTCATAATAGTCATGACCTAGCTCGTCCATTGCATCTTTTAGCATCGATTGCGCTTTATTCCACATCGCATCATCGTCGAAATACTTCTCAATATCTTCTGGATCACGGTAAGATAAGCGGAATGTGTAGTCATTCAAGCCAAAGTCTTGATACACTTCTTCGATGAGACGAACTGTACGAATGAACTCTTCTTTAATTTGATCTGGACGAACAAAGATATGTGCATCGTTTAAAGTCATCCCACGAACACGCTGAAGGCCGGATAAAGCACCTGACATTTCATAGCGGTGCATTGTACCAAGCTCTGCAATACGAATTGGTAATTCACGATAGCTATGCGGCTCGTTTTTGTAAATCATCATATGGTGTGGACAGTTCATCGGACGAAGAACAAGATCTTCATTGTCCATTTCCATCACAGGGAACATGTCTTCTTGATAATGCGCCCAGTGTCCTGAAGTTTTATACAAGTCGACATTCGCAAGAACTGGTGTATACACATGCTCATAACCAAGGCGTACTTCTTTATCGACAATGTAACGCTCAATGACGCGGCGGATCGTTGCGCCTTTTGGGAGCCAAAGCGGAAGACCTTGACCTACCTTTTGGGAGTTCGCAAACAGTTTCAGCTCTTTTCCTAGCTTACGGTGATCACGTTCTTTCGCTTCTTCAAGTAGACGTAAATGCTCATTTAAATCTTCTTTGTTGAAGAAAGCTGTACCATAAATACGCTGAAGCATTTGATTGTTGCTGTCACCTCTCCAGTATGCACCTGCAAGGCTTAACAGCTTAAACTCTTTGATTTTCCCTGTTGATGGCAAGTGAATGCCGCGGCATAAGTCGAAGAATTCGCCTTGCTCATAAATCGTCACGGCTTCACCTTCTGGAATCGCCTCTAACAGCTCAAGCTTCAATTCATCACCAATCGTTTCAAAGCGCTTTTTCGCTTCTTCTCTTGATACTTCAATTCGCTCAATTGGCAGATTGCTGTTAATAATTTTCTTCATTTCTTTTTCAATCTTTGGTAAATCTTCAGGTGTGATGGCAACATCGATGTCCACATCGTAGTAGAAGCCGTTTTCAATCACAGGTCCTACGCCAAACTGAACGTGATGCTCTTTTCCATAAAGACGTTTAATCGCCTGTGCTAGCAAATGCGCTGTGCTATGGCGCATAATGTCGAGTGCTTCTTCACTTTTATCTGTGATGATCTCGATTGTTCCACTTTCTAATAGCGGCGTACGCAGATCTATTTCTTTACCGTTCAATTTACCGGCAAGCGCTTTTTTCTTTAGGCCTGGGCTAATTGATGCCGCGATGTCTTCTGTTGTAGCTGTTTTGTCAAACTCCTTGACTGCTCCATCTGGAAATGTAAGTTGAATTTGTTCTGACATCTCTGGTCACTCCTTTTTTTGGCAATATAAAAACCCCGCCCCCTGGAAAGGGACGAGGTTGAATAAACGGAATCGTGGTTCCACCCTTTTTCCCGTATTTGCAGCTTACGTTTTCATAAGCAAACACGGCTTGTAGTTCGATAACGGGAATCCCCGTCAGCCATTACTAAAACATTCACAGCTGATGTTCAAAGGTGGTAAAGCAAATGGTCCTCTACTAGGAAGCTTTCAGCCGCGGCTTCCCTCTCTGTAAGCGGGTGTTCATTTGTTCATGTCCTTATCAATACGGTCTCTGTATGAAGTTACACCGTATTATAAAACGTTTTTTCGTGAAAATCAAGAAAGCTTTTCACTTTTCTGCTCCAAATGGTCATGTACGAATTGAACATTCTGTTCTTGAAATGAATGAGCTGGGAATACTTCGACCCTTTCTTGAAAAATATTTTGAATGGTCTGTACCATCGAGTGACCCGTATCATTTGTAAATAGGTCAATCTTTTGCGGTGCGATGGAGACGAGTGGTGCAATTAGCTGCGAATCAATATACATTGGATGCTCTCTTACAAACTGTCTGTCTATGTATTGTTTTTGATCACGCTCAGAAGCGTAGCGAAATTCCCAAATCACCAGGCGGTCCTGATGCACAACATGTACTTTTTCGAGCTTCGGTTCTCTTGACATCACATAGTCTCGAAGCGATTGAATGAAGTTTTGATATTCTTGTTCCATTTTGTATTCTTCAATGGAGACTTCAACATAGTTCTTCAGCCTCCTGTCATACTCTGACAGCCTAAACGTCATAAATGAACCAATTGAAAAAATACCTTGTTGTAAAGAAATCGTCTCAAGCTCCTTTTTTAGCAGGGCTTCTCTTGACGGTTCTTGATGAATGCCGGGAATATCATCTAAATCCCCATTCATGATGCTGTGGGCAATTGAAAGAATTTGGTGCTGCTCTTCAGGATCTTTAAATAAATAGGTGTTTTCAAGAATGCTGCGCATACGCTCATTTTCTTTGCATTCCAAAAAAAAGTGAATCAGTAATGGCCGCACAATGGGCTCAAGTCCTTCTTCTGATTCCTTCGCCTCTATGAGAAGCCGGTCTTTCCCTTGTTGAATTGACATGTGATGCCGACTGTCCAAGTGTTCAGCAAGATGTAAAAAAGCGGCGGTATCATATTCATCTTCAAAGATTATTTCAAGCATGTTTGTCCCCCCTAACGACATCTGTTACATATATATGGGGAGAACATAAAAAATAGACGCCTAAAATAAATCAGGCATCTTTCTTTTTAAAATGAGCGGAACTGAAATAAAGATTAGATAAATCAAACAGACGATCACCAAGGCGGCATAATTGCCGCTGACAAAGCTTGAGCCAAGAACATTTAATGCAACTGTGCCCGGTATTAAGCCTAAAAATGTGGCTGCCGCAAATGCGCGATAATTCGCACGTGAAGCCGCTGCCGCATAGCTGACAAAGTCAAAATGGATCGGCGCAATACGCAGTAACAAAATATAAAGAAACCCATGCTCCTGTATGCGGGACGTCACCGCTTTCAGTTTCCGGCTGCTTGATTCTCTGTCTTTCTTTTTTGCGCGAAAGGTTGAGGCAAGCAGGAAGGAGCATGTCGCCCCGGCAGTAGCACCAACGAGGGCATAAATGGTCCCAAGGACACTGCCAAATGCCAAGCCCGCTGCCAGCGAAAAAACCGTAATAGGAACGAGAACAAACGGGCGAAAAAGAGATAAGAAAAGAAAAACAAAGGGTGCCAGCATCCCAAATTGAAGCACCCAATTCTTCACATCTTTCGGTGCCAGCTGAAGATGTTGTTTGTTCAGCCACCAAAGTAAAACAGCGAGACCTGCAATCACGAGAAAAAGTAGCCATTTTCTTTTGTTCATTTCATTTGCTCCTCCTTCAGGTGATACACGCTTTTATAAATGACGGCGGTTTTCTCCTTCGAGCAAGACTGGCTCTGCTAAATAGAGAATCCGTTCCATTAAACGAGCCGCTTTAACCTCTTCTTTTTCCCCTCGCTGTGAGTACGTAAAGTGATGTTTCAGTTCACTTGGTGTGAAATTAGAAGAGAAGAAAGTCGGCAGCTGCTCTGCCATACGGTATTGTAAGATCGTTCCGAGCAGTTCATCTCGAACCCAGCTTGTCATCGATTCTGCCCCAATATCATCAAGCATTAAAATAGGGGTGGATTTGACCATATTCAGCTTATCTTCCAGTGTATGATCGGCTAACGAATTTTTTAACTCTCTCACAAATTCAGGCACGTATACAAGGAGTGACGGGTATTCTTTCTCCGCTAGCTGCTGCGCAATAGCTGCCAAAATGTACGTTTTTCCAACTCCAAATTTTCCGTGTAAATATAAGCCCTTCCCTTTACCAGTCTCATCATAGCTTTGCAGGAATTGACCTACTTTTTGAATGACTTCCTGTCTTCCTACAACGTTCAGATCAGAAAACGTCGCTTGCAAGACATTTTGCGGAATGTACATGCTTTTCATGAGCTCTTGCTGTTTTTTCTGTCTGTCGAGCCGCAGCTTCACTGGGCAAGGGGAATATTCAATATCAATACTTTGACCTTTGATCACAAGCTTCGGGTGATATCCGTCTAAAATGGCGTTGACGTTCTCTTCATCTAAGCAATATGAGCATCCCTTCGACTGCTGCACATATTCAAAGAGACGATTCAAGCTACGATTGATCATGTCTTCGTGTATTTCATCTTGATGCTCCTGTAAAAAGGCTCTCACATCTTCATCAGATAACACACTTTCTTTAATCTGATTGTATCTTACACGAAAATCCACCCGTCCTTTTAGCTGTTCAAATGAACGACCGATCGGTTTCATCTCCATCTCACCTCACATTAATGTGCATTGTACTTTTTCATATTTTTGAACTGATCTAGCAGTTTTTCTTTCTCTCGTTCAAGATCTTCTGTCGACAGGCTGTCCGCTTGTTCTTTTGCTGGCTGTTCTTTCGTTTCAGTTTCTTTCATCCAGTCAGGCAGCTTCTCTTCACGGACAACTTTTCCTGATCCATATGTGCCGCGCTGCTTTTTCTGCTGCGCCCATTCTGTCATTTGCCTGTTCTCTTCTTTGGCAATTTTCATGGCCGCTGCTACGGTTTTAATTTTCTTTCTCACCCAATGAGCGGCGATTTTTTGCATATATGTTTTCGACAGTTTCATATCTGTTTTCAGTAATGTATAGTAAATCAACACATTCATGACACCTGGCTCTAGCTTCTGCTCAAGCATAATATCTTCGACAATTCTTAAATCAGCATATGTTGGCTCAATGCCGTCTGCCATATCTTTTAGTAGCTCTCTAGGCGAAATATGATCAAGTTTTTCAATCAATTTGGCATCAGGCGTATTTGCCTCCGGCGATTTTGAAGCATCTTGACGCAAGTGTCTCGGCTGTTTTTGATCAATGAGTTTTGGCTGCTCGCCTCTATATTCAATCTGATACCAGTCTCTTGCTGCTTTTCTCAGCTCTTCTGTTGAGATCATTTGATCCGAACCGCAGGCACCCGCTACAATATTTTGCATTTGAAGCGGGGTGATGCCGTATACAACGGCTAACTTCTTAATGGTTTCTTTCACCTGCTTTGTCAAAGCCTTTCTTGGGATCATCATATCAGACATGCCTGCTAATAATAGATCAAAATCAAAGGATTCATCTGAAAGCGGTGCAGACTGACTTGATCCAACTGTCACATATTCGTAGCCCTCGTCAAGCGATGATGCCTGATTGATTTCTTCTGTCATCTTGCGCTCTCCTGGCTGCAACACGTGAAACACTTCTTCAAACGATCGGGATATGTTCTTTGCATCAGCCGGAACTCCTGGATAAGAAAAATAATCACGGAGCTGCATATATTTTGCTTTCTCTACCCGATGATACAAAAGGACATTCAGCATACCGTCTTGAAAAAACTCATCCGGCCTCAGCGGTGGCACGAGCTCATATGTAAACAGTCTGCCCTCTTCCGTTTCCTGTTCATATGTGCGGAGTAAGCCGATCGCTTCAAGCTTTATGCGCTCCTCAAAAATATCATTTAGATTCGTTTGCAGCATAACCATCAGCTGACGGTGAGGTGCGGGTTTCCCCCACATACGATTTTGTTCCAGCTCTCCCCACAGCGTCATGTATAAACTGAAAGCGGACATGCCAATAAGCGGCTGATATAAAAGAGTGATGAGCTGTCTATCGATGTCACCGAGCAATGAAGCGCTTTTGACGACATACGGATCGACGGCTAGCACTTCCTTCCAATGCTCTGTCATATGCTGATCCTCCCCATGAATTGCAATTGTTTCTATTGTACACCCTTTTTGCGTTTTACGCTTTACGCAGGAAAAAGAGCGTGAAGAATCTTCAGCTCTTTTTAGCGTTCTTTCTTTAATAGATCTTTTAATTCATCAATAAAGACATTGATATCTTTAAATTGGCGGTAAACTGAGGCAAACCTGACGTAAGACACTTCATCAATTTTTGCCAGCTCGTCCATTACCATTTCACCTACAAGCTCACTTTTCACTTCTGACATGCCTTGATTACGCAGTTCTTTTTCGATATTAAAGCAGACGTCCTCCAGCTGCTTTAAAGCGACTGGACGCTTTTCGCACGCTTTAATGAGTCCTCTCAGCATCTTTTCACGACTGAATTCTTCTCGAATCCCTTCTTTTTTCACTACGATGAGTGGTAATTCTTCTAATTTCTCAAACGTCGTAAAGCGATATTGACAGCTTTCGCACTCTCTTCTACGACGAATGGATTTCCCTTCATCTACTGGTCTTGAATCAAGCACCCTTGTGCCAAGGTGCTGACATGTGGGACATTTCATTTCATCAGCTCCGATCTATTCTTGGAAGTTGTTTGTCTAGTTCATCATAAAGGGACAAAACGACCTTTTGACTATGGCCAAAATCTGTTGGCAGGGCCGTTTCTGTTGTCACATTAAAATCGACAGCTGTTTCAAAAGGACGAATTGAAATGACAGTCGCCACGAGAAAGGCTTTTTTCTGCATTCTAATGTTTGCGCTGATTTCACCTCGTTCTGCTGAAACAGATGTCACTTGATAGGAATCGTTTCGGGAAAGAATGGCTTCCACCGCTTGTAAAGCCTGTGCATTTGTCGATTTGTAGTAATGGCTTTTCAGTTCTGACACTGGATGCTCGTCAGATGTTTCTGTATGGTTTGACATGAACCGTTTGAACTTTTGCCCTAAAGTCATATACGTATCCCCTTTGCCATAATGCCTCTTCTTTATTTTATAAAAAAAACCTTTGTTTTCCTAGAACAAAAGTATAGGCAAGTTGGGGAATGTTGGATTTGTTCGTCAAACAAATATAAAAAGGAGCATAACACAAAGGCATTTCCATGCTTTTGGCCAGCTCCCATTGCGATCTTTTTTATGTTTACAGTGCTTTGGCTTGTGCCTGTTTGACTTGCACAGGTCCCATGCCTCGAGGAATTTCAATGTTTTCTCTTGTTTCAGCACCTAATTCATCTCCGATATGATCTGCTGCGATATTCGGATCTAGGTCGCCGCAAGTATAAACATCTATGCTCGCATAACCATGTTCAGGAAAGCTGTGAATTGTCAAATGAGATTCAGAAATAATGACAACTCCACTTACTCCTTGAGGTGCAAATTTGTGAAAAGCAACCTCTCTTACTTCAGCTCCTGATTTCAAAGCTGCATTTACAAACGTTTTTTCAATAAAATCCATGTCGTTCAGTTTATCACAGTCGCATCCCCATAGCTCGGAGATAACGTGACGTCCGATTGTTTCCATCATGGACCCCCCTTAAACAAGAATGAAAGAGTGAAGTTCTAAGCAGCCGGACCGGACATATACCACGGGGGAAAGTTAGTCCAAAGAGGTCCTAACCCTTTAAGTATACCCGAATGAGTCTGCGAACAAGAAGTTCACGAAAAATAGTATACTTTGTTTAGGCCCATTTTGCAAGCTGTGTTTTTAGTGGGATTTTCTCTCATTTCTTGAAAAGGGACGTTCATCTTCTTCATTTCAAACAGCAGAAAGCTCTTTCATCTGCGAACCGACAAACTTTACAAGATCCACTACTCTGCATGAATAACCCCATTCATTGTCATACCATGCAAGAACTTTCACTTTTCTATCTTCCATCACCATTGTGGTCAGTCCATCCACGACAGCTGAATAAGGGTTCGTGTTAAAGTCTGTCGAAACAAGTGGTTCATCCGTGTAATCTAAAATACCGGCTAGGGATGTTTTTGATGCATTTGAGAAGGCTGCATTTACTTCCTCTGCTGTTACATCTGTTTTCAAGTCGACCACAAGGTCAACCATCGATACATTGGAAACTGGCACGCGCAGCGCAAGTCCATGCAATTTTCCTTTCATGTGCGGCAGCACTAAAGAAAGCGCTTTAGCGGCACCCGTCGTAGTTGGAATGATGGACTGAGCGCATGCTCTTGCCCGGCGCAAATCCTTATGCGGGTTGTCGATGTTTTTTTGATCATTTGTATACGCATGAACCGTTGTCATTAAACCGTTGTCGATGCCGAATTCATCATCTAACAGTTTGACAACTGGCGCTAAACAGTTTGTTGTACAAGATGCGTTTGAAATAATGACGTGCTTTTCAGGATCAAGATCATCCTCATTGACACCCATCACAATCGTAATGTCTTCATTTTTACCTGGAGCTGTGAGTACGACCTTTTTCGCTCCGGCATCTATATGGCCCATCGCTTGATCTTTTGAATTAAATTTTCCAGTTGCTTCTATGACGATATCAATCCCAAGCTCTTCCCATGGAAGCTGCTTTGGGTCTCTGTTATTGAGCAAAAGCACTCTTTTTCCATTTACAATCAGTGCGTCATCTTCTGCTGTCACATCGCATTCGTAACGTCCATGATTTGTGTCATATTTAATTAAATGTGCTAGCGTTTCGGCAGGATAGCTTGCGTTCACCGCTACAATTTGAATTTGATCATCAAGCATTGCTTTTCTGAAGACCATGCGTCCAATTCTGCCAAACCCATTGATCGCTGCTTTTACCTTCATGAACAGGTCACTCCTCTATTATGTGTTATACTCAATAAATTTATTTATGAAATTAGTATATCACATTAGAATGTAATTGCCAGTATATAAACGTATATTTTCTAAAAAGGGCTGTTCCTTTCAAGAGAAATAAGAAAAAAGCATAAAAAAAGAAGAGTACGTGTATGTACTCTTACTTATCTGTATGTTCCCATTCGTTTAATATGTTCTGCAATTGCTTTCTAATAAAAGCGAGATCTTGAGTGTTTTCTATCACTCGGTCTGCTTTTTCACATTTCTCTTCAAGGGGCTGCTGTGAGTGAATCCGGTTCAGCGCTTCTTCCTTGCTGAGGTCGTTTCGATTCATGAGACGTGATAGCTGTAATTCTGGTGTTGTATACACCACAATGATCCGGTCGACGAGACTTTCCAGCTGACTTTCAAATAAAAGCGGAATATCAAGGACAACGAATGTTTCTTGGCTGTCGATCCCTTCATCACGCTGCTTGAGCATTTCTTTTCGCACTTCTGGATGAACGATCGCATTCAGCTGCTTTCTTTTCTCTTCATCAGAAAAAATAATGGCTCCAAGCTGCTGCCGGTTCAGCTCTCCATTTGGCAGGAGGACATCTTCACCGAAGGCTTGAACGATGTGATAAAGGGCGGGTGTTCCTTTGGCTACCGCTTCTTTCGCAATCACATCTGCGTCCACAACCCGGATGCCCTGTTCTTTTATCATCTGCGAGACGGTGCTTTTTCCACTAGCAATCCCGCCTGTTAATCCAATGACAAGCGTCAATTGATTTCCTCCTTTTACAGCTTCCAAACCCCAATTAATATGAGTAAAAGCCCTGGTAAACATGCGAGCTTATCGATCCAGCGCCAATTTGCCAAGTAATGACCGGCACGCAGCCCGATACACACAAAAAGCGAGCTCATCACTGCCACGGTGATACTCATGACAATTGGTGAAAAGCCTAAAATAGCTGCGCCAATCCCTGCGCCAAATGCATCAATGGATAAAGCAATTCCAAGAAGCACGGCTTCTATTCCATTGATCGTCCCAGAACGGTCAATATCAGCACTTGTCGGCTTTCGTAAAATGTGAATCACAAGCCCAAGCGATTGTACTTCCACATTGAGCAATGTTTTCTCATGAAGAAGCAAATCACGCTCTTTCGCTGGTTTGTAAAATTGATACAGGACCCAAAGGCCAATAGCAATTAAAATGCCTCCACCCAGTTTATCGGTCACTGAGACAGGAAGAAATGTCGTCAGCAGGCTGCCAATTAGCATAGAAATGAGCAGCACAATCCCTGAGCAGCATGCAATAATGACGATGGCTTTAAATGGGATTCTCATTTTGCGAAGCCCATACGTAAAACCTACAGAAAAGCTGTCGATGCTGACTGCAATAGCTAAAAACAGGAGCGAAATCGAAATCATACCTGAACTCTTCCTTTCTGTTCATGCAACGATGATCAAGAGTCTCTAGGCGTCCTTAGACTCTTCTTCACTATATGAAGAGCAGGTGGGCTGTGTGTCAGTCTACACCTTGCTGAAAATGATTGTTTTTTATCGTATGCATATCAAAAAGGAAGCATGCTGATGTAAGCTTTATTGAGGACGTTTTTGGCAACTCACACAAAAGTGGGTGCCGCGCCCTCCGACCACTGTTTTCTCAATGATGCTTCCGCACGTTTGGCAGGGCTCTCCCCGGCGGTCATAAACAAGAAGCTGTAGCTGAAATGTCCCAATATCCCCTTGTGAATTGATATAAGAACGAATCGTGCTTCCTCCCGCATCTACCGCTACTTGAAGCGTATCGATAATCTGCTTGTGAAGCACTTTACATGATTCCAGGCTGAGCTGATTCGCTTTCGTTTCTGGATGAATGCCTGATTTAAACAGGACCTCATCTACGTAAATATTACCAAGCCCTACGACAACCTTTTGATCGAGTAACGCTGTTTTGACCACGCGGGATGTTTTTTTCAATTGCTCCCATAAGTACTCAGGAGTGAACTGTTCCGCAAAAGGCTCATATCCCAACTGTGAAAGCGGGAGTTCTTTTTCCTCTTCACCCGGCTGAAATAAATGCATCGTGCCAAATTTCCTCACATCATGGTACCGAAGCTCAGTCCCATCTGTAAATGTAAAAACGACGTGTACGTGTTTATCATAAGGCTCATCCGCTCCATGTACACGGTATTTCCCTTCCATCCTTAAATGGGAGACCATCACGTAATGGTCTAAATGAAAGAGAAGGAATTTCCCTCTTCTTTCAATGGTTTGTATGGTTTCTCCTACCATCATTCTTGCGAACTCTTCCGGCTCCCCAGGACGTTTGATGATATTTGGCCATTTGATATCGACCGTTTCAATCGTCTTTCCTTCGACTAACCGCTTGAGAGTGCGCCGGACGGTTTCAACTTCTGGTAATTCCGGCATGCTCCTCGCTCCTTTTTCTCTCTATTATTTATTTCGCATCGTACCAAGATGGACCTGAAGCAAAATCAACTTTTAACGGTACATCAAGCTGAAGTGCGTTTTCCATCACTTCAGGAACAATCTTTTCAAGAATGGCGATTTCCTCTTTCGGGGCTTCGAAGATCAATTCATCGTGCACCTGTAATAAAAGATTTGCCTGAAGGTTTTCTTCTTTAAGTCTTCGTGCCATATCAATCATGGCTTTTTTTATAATATCTGCCGCACTGCCTTGGATTGGTGTGTTCATGGCTGTTCGTTCTGCAAAGCTTTTGATATTAAAATTACGGCTTGTGATATCCGGGATATATCGTCTGCGTTTAAGAAGCGTCGTGACGTAGCCTTTTTGTTTCGCTTCCTGAACGATTTCTTCCATATAGGTTTGCACGCCTTTGAAGCTTGTTAAATAGCGCTCGATAAATGCGGCTGCTTCTTTTCTTGTAATTCCAAGGTTTTGAGAAAGTCCATAGTCGCTGATTCCATATACGATACCGAAGTTTACAGCCTTGGCCTGCCTTCTCATAGAAGAAGTCACTTCTTCTTCAGAGACATGGAACACGTCCATCGCTGTTTTCGTGTGAATGTCCATGTCTTGAGTAAACGCTTCGATCAAGTTCTCATCTTGTGAAATATGAGCGAGTACACGCAGCTCGATTTGTGAATAGTCTGCTGCAAACATAAGCCAGCCTTCTTTTGAAGGAACAAAAGCTTGGCGAATCTTCCGCCCTTCTTCTAAACGAATCGGGATGTTTTGAAGGTTTGGATCTGTTGAGCTTAATCTTCCTGTTTGCGTGAGTGCTTGATTAAACCTTGTATGAACTTTATGCGTATCCTTGCGTGTTACTTTCATTAATCCTTCCACATAGGTCGATTGCAGCTTTCCAATTTGCCTGTAGTGCAGAATGGACCGAATGATTTCATGCTTGTCTTCCAGCTTTTCAAGAACATCTGCAGACGTTGAGTAGCCTGTTTTTGTCTTCTTGATAATCGGCAGACCTAATTTTTCAAATAGGATCACCCCAAGCTGTTTAGGAGAATTGATGTTAAACGTTTCTCCTGCTAAACGGTGAATGGTTTCTTCGTATTCTTTGAGCTTCTTCGTTAATTCTTCACCCATCTTCTCTAGGCGCTCAATATCTACCTTTACGCCAAGAGATTCCATTTCGCCTAGAATGAGTGCTAGCGGCAGCTCTAAATCTTCATATAGTTCATGCTGATCATTTTTTTCTAATGCTTCTAGTGTTAAATCATGCAAGGCTGAGATCGCCGCTGCTTTTCGTCCAAGATGTTCTTTCAGCTCATCTTCAGGTGGAACCGCCTGCTTTGCTCCTTTTCCGTATACTTTTTCATCAGATAGAGCGATATTCAGACCATATTCCTTCGCCACACTTGCGACGTCCTCATAGGATTTCTGCGGGTTGACGACATAGGAAGCGAGCAGGACATCGTTATCCACACCTTTTAAATCGACACCATGCCATCTGAGGGCGACCACTGCTCTTTTTGAATCAAAGACCCATTTTTTCTTCGTCTCATCCTGTACCCAACCCTTAAATGCTTCTGATTGAAGCGCATCTTCTTTCGTGATAAAAAACGCACCGTTTTCATTATGGATCGCAAAACCGATTAAATCAGCTTCGTGATAATTATCTCCAAGCTGTTCTACCACAAGGGCCGCATGATCTGTCAGCATGTCGTCTGTTACATCTGTCATTTTTTTCACTTCTAGCGCTTCAACTTCGACCGGTTCCCCTGTTTCTGGTGCTTCTCCTAGACGCTCTAGCAGCGTCTGAAAGCCCAATTCTTTGTAAAGAGAAATCACTTGATCCATGTGAGGGCCTTCATATGCGAGATCTTTGCTCGACACATCAATAGGTGCTTCTAAGAGAATCGTTGCCAGCTGTTTACTCATGACGGCTTGGTCTTTATATTCTTCAAGCTTTTCCTTGAGCTTCTTGCCACTCACTTCATCAATATGTTCAAGCAGGTTCTCAACCGTTTCAAACTGCTTTAACAATTTAATCGCTGTTTTTTCACCTACACCCGGCACACCAGGGATATTATCTGAGGAATCTCCCATCAGCCCTTTCATATCAATGATTTGATCTGGACGCAGACCGTATTTCTCTACAATATGAGCAGGTGTATAATATTCTACTTCTGTAATCCCTTTTTTCGTAATTGCTACCGTCGTATGATCTGTTGAAAGCTGTGTTAAGTCCTTATCTCCTGAGAAAATTTTGACTTCAAAGCCGGCTTTTTCTGCCTCGACAGCCAATGTACCGATAATATCATCTGCCTCGTACTGAGGAAGCTCGTACCTTTTCACCTGATAGGCATCTAATAATTCACGGATGAACGGCATTTGTTCTGAAAGCTCTGGCGGGGTTTTTTGTCTTCCCCCTTTATATTCTTTAAATGTCTCGTGGCGGAACGTTGTTTTTCCCGCATCAAATGCGACGAGCATATGGGTTGGCTTCTCGTCCTCCAGCATCTTCATTAAGATCATCGCAAAGCCATAAATGGCATTTGTATGTACGCCTTTATCATTTGATAATAGCGGCAAAGCAAAAAAAGCTCGATAAGCGAGACTGTTTCCATCCACTAGCACTAATTTCTTTTTATCTGTCATATTTTTAATCCTCCATCGGCTGTGCGATCTCAGCCGTCTCTTTCACACATTGTATGTTCATTTTATCAAAGTTTATTTTGAAAAGAAAATAGTCGAACCTGCATAAAAAAGGGACGAAAACAACAAGTGTTTTCGTCCTTCCAAAATTGGCTCCTTGGATGAAGGGGTTCCTATTCATCCTACCAATGATTGATTAACAAAACATGAATTCATTGTAAAGATCATGTAAATTTTAACGTGACTTTCCTTTTTTCTCTATGTCGATTTTAGGCTCACTGTGAAAGTCGTTCCCTTTCCTTGTTTGCTGTGGACTGAAATGGTTCCTTCATGTGCCTCCACAAGGTGTTTGACAATGGCAAGACCAAGACCTGTACCGCCTGAATTCCTGCTTCTATCTTTATCAATTCGATAAAATCTCTCAAATATTCTTGGAATCTCACTTTTCTTCATACCGATTCCTGTATCTGCTACATCAAATTCATAGGCATCTTTCCGTGGTCTTGCTGAGATCGTGACACTTCCTCCCTCTGGTGTATAGGTAAGAGCATTATTGACGAGATTGAGGAAGATTTGCTTTAATCTGAGCGGGTCTGCCATGACATAGACCGGTTCTTTCGGGACACGCACTTGTAATTGAATACCTTTTTCTGCAGCCTTCTGTTTTAATAGCACTTCAATCTCTTGAATGATTTCTGTTGCATTGGCTTCTTGAATATTCAGCTTAAAGTGCTGCTGTTCAATTTTAGAAAGATCGAGTAAGTCTTGTATCAGTGTTTCTAGTCTGACACTCTCTTTTAAAATGATAGAAAGAAATGCTGTCAGTGCTTCTTTGTCATCAATCGCACCATCAAGCAAGGTTTCAGAAAATCCTTTAATCGAGGTAATCGGTGTCTTTAATTCGTGAGATACATTGGCGACAAAGTCTTTTCGCATCTGCTCCAGCTGCTTTGTTTCTGTCACGTCATGAAAGACAAGGACAATTCCTTTCCATTCATCATCTGTACTTAAAATCGGCACACCATCCACTTGGAAGTAGCGGCGTTCAATGTCAACGGCTAGACGTAAAAACTTCCGTACCTTCGTCTCTGTCATGAAAATTTCGTCAATTAATTCAATCATCTCTTCATGTGTAAACGCTTCGTGATACAGCTTGTGCATGTAAATGTGCTTTTGCACCTTAAACTGTTTGCGGAAGGTACGATTGACTAGGTGGATATAGCCCATCTTATCAATCAAAATAATCCCTGCGCCGATATTTTCAATCACTGTTTGCAGCCGGTCTCTCTGCATTTCACCTGCACTTGTCATTTCTTGAAGACTGATGGCCAGGCGCTTCATTGAAGTATTCAGCTCACTTGTTTCAATCATCAGTTCTTCATAGTTATTCGTATCATAGTTCCCACGTTCCAGCTGTTTGGCTACCTTTGTGGCATAATCAATTGGTTTCACATACTTCATCGACATGCGGTACCCAAAGAAGACAATGATAATAATGGCCGAGCCAAGACAAAAGGCTAATGCAAGCCAAAGCTGACCGTCAATGTCATTTAACGGCTCGTATGACGCATGAAGGAATAAGTAGCCCGCCGGTTCATTTTGTTTCAGGATCGGAACTGCATAATGAAACAGTGCATCCTTCTCATCGTCAATGACGACTCCTTTTGTTTGAAGACGTACATTGTCCAGTGTGTTTTGAATGACGGCTCTTTGTTCCGCTTGCCCCGTTGTATGTATGATATTCCCCTTCAAGTCCACAACCGATGCATTCATATCAAAATGCTGCTTTGCCTGATGAAGGATCTTCTTGTTTTGCTCCGCCTTCAGATCATCACCATTCATGGAAGATAAGAGAAAGCTCGATTCCTTTTCCATTCGTTCCGTTAATTTTGTTTCATAGAAGACATGGAACATGTGATCCAAGAAAAGACCAAGTGCGACAAACACAACAAAAAGGAGAAAAATGAGTCCCGAAAACAGACGGGTTCTAATTTTACTCATTTGTCTTTGGCTCCTCCAATTTGTAGCCTAGACCACGAATGGTTTTAATATATGTTGGTTTTTTTGTGTTCTTTTCAATTTTGTCCCGCAAGTGGCTGATATGGACATCTACAATACGTGTATCACCTGCAAAATCATAATTCCACACAGCGCTTAGCAATAAATCCCGCGTCAGGACTCGTCCTTTATGCTTCGCCAAATAAAGCAGCAGTTCAAATTCTTTTGGCGTGAGCTCTAGACGTTCTTCCTGAAAATAGACTTCGTAGTGTTCTGGTAAAATGCGCAGTTCACCAATTTTGATTTGGTCTGCAATGATCTCTTCCTTCTCCTCTTGCGTGGGGGCAGGCTGAGATTGCTGTGCTCTTCTCAAAATGGCTTTCACCCGAGCACCCACTTCTCTAGGACTGAATGGCTTTGTCATGTAATCATCGGCTCCAAGTTCAAGGCCGAGCACCTTATCAAATTCATCGTCCTTTGCTGTCAGCATTAAAATAGGGAACATCATTTTTTGAATTCTCAGTTGTTTGCACACTTCAATGCCGTCCATCTTCGGAAGCATTAAATCTAACACAATGAGGTCAGGCTGTTCACTTGCTGCTTTTTCAAGCGCTTCTTCCCCGTCTCTTGCTGTGACGACATCATAGCCCGCTCTTTCAAGGTTATAGCTTAGAAGTGTTACAATCGATTCTTCATCATCCACAACTAATATTTTTTTATTCATGTTGTGCCTCCAATTAGTGATTTCCCCTGCATCCGTTTTTTTGTATCTTATGTGAAAAGCGAGAAGTCATGCTTTCTCTTTCATTTTAACGAAAGCTTAACAAGAGAACAATTTAAAATTTCGACAAGATTGGTTTTGTAAACAAAAAGAAGACTCCTCATAAGAGAAGCCTTCTTTTTTATTCATATTAAGACAATACTTTCATGACGTTCTTTACAGATTCAACAGAACGGTCAAGCTGACTTCTTTCTTCTTCTGTCAGTTCAAGCTCGATGATCTTCTCAAGACCATTTCCACCTACGATTGTTGGTACACCTAGGTAAATGCCTTCGTAGCCATATTCACCTTCAAGGTAAGCAATCGTCGGCATGACGCGTCGCTGATCTTTTAGGATCGCCTCAACCATTTCGACTAGTGAAGCAGCAGGAGCGTAATATGCACTACCGTTACCTAATAGGTTCACGATTTCGCCGCCGCCTTTTCTTGTTCTTTCAACAATTGCATCAATTCGATCTTTTGGAATCAATGTTTCAAGCGGGATACCGCCTGCATAAGAGTAACGAACAAGCGGAACCATGTCATCGCCATGTCCACCAAGTACAAAGCCCGTCACGTCTTTTACAGATAGGTTTAATTCTTGAGCAACGAACGTACGGAAACGCGCTGTATCAAGAATGCCCGATTGTCCAATCACTTTTTCTTTTGGTAATCCTGATTCTTTATAAACTGCATACGTCATTGCATCAACAGGGTTTGTTAACACAACAATGATTGCTTCTGGAGAATATTTAACGATTTCGCGTGTCACACTGCGCATGATTTTTTCATTTGTAGACACGAGATCGTCACGGCTCATTCCCGGCTTTCTAGCAATTCCCGCCGTAATGACCACGACATCAGAACCGGCTGTATCTTCGTAGTTAGAAGTTCCTGTAATGTTTGCATCGAAGCCTTGAACAGGGCTTGCTTCCAGCATATCAAGTGCTTTCCCTTTTGTTGGGTTCTCAAGCTGCGGGATATCGACCAATACGACGTCCGCCAATTCTTTTTGAGCCGTTAGAAATGCTGTAGTTGCTCCAGTAAAGCCTGCTCCGATAACAGATACTTTTTTACGCTTGTTTGCCATTTCTTTTTTCCCCTTTAACTTTAAAGTTTAAGAATCAAGACAAGTTTTTGATGAGCTCGTCAGCAAACTCAGAACATTTCACTTCTGTTGCGCCATCCATTAATCTAGCAAAATCGTATGTGACGACTTTTGATGCAATGGTTTGTTCAACAGATTGAATCACTAAATCAGCAGCTTCCTGCCAGCCAAGGTGCTCAAGTAAAAGCACGCCTGATAGAAGAACAGAAGACGGATTCACTTTATCAAGTCCAGCATATTTAGGTGCTGTTCCGTGAGTCGCTTCAAAAATAGCGTGTCCTGTTTCGTAGTTGATGTTCGCACCTGGTGCGATACCAATTCCACCAACTTGTGCTGCAAGAGCATCAGAAATGTAATCTCCGTTTAAGTTCATTGTTGCCACAACATCGAACTCAGCTGGACGAGTTAGGATTTGTTGAAGGAAAATATCCGCAATGCTATCTTTGACAATAATTTTGCCAGCAGCTTCTGCTTCACTTTGCGCTTTGTTTGCCGCATCTTTTCCATCTTGTTCTACAATACGATCATATTGTGCCCATGTAAAGACCTTGTCACCAAACTCTTTTTCAGCTACTTCGTAGCCCCAGTTTTTGAAAGCACCTTCTGTAAATTTCATGATGTTTCCTTTGTGAACAAGCGTTACAGACTTACGGCCTTGGTCGATTGCATATTGAATAGCCGCTCTGACAAGACGAGAAGTTCCTTCTTCAGAAACTGGCTTGATTCCGATACCAGATGTTTCTGGGAAACGGATTTTGTTTACACCTAATTCGTTTTTCAAGAAATCAATTAACTTCTTCACTTCGTCTGAACCCTGTGCATACTCGATACCAGCATAGATATCTTCTGTGTTCTCACGGAAGATCACCATATCTGTGTCTTCTGGACGTTTCACAGGAGACGGTACGCCTTGGAACCAGCGAACTGGACGTAAGCATGTGAATAAATCAAGCTCTTGTCTAAGTGCGACGTTTAATGAGCGGATTCCTCCGCCAATTGGTGTTGTCAGTGGTCCTTTGATTGCAATTAAGTATTCACGAATGTCTTCAAGTGTTTGCTCAGGAAGCCATTCTCCAGTTTTATTATAAGCTTTCTCACCTGCATATACTTCTTTCCAAGTGATTTGCTTTTCGCCTTTATATGCTTTTTCTACAGCTGCTTCAAGCACTCTTGATGCTGCTTTCCAAATGTCAGGACCGATTCCGTCCCCTTCGATAAACGGGATAATTGGATTATTTGGTACATTCAATACGCCGCCAGTAACTGTAATTTTTTCGCCTTGTGACAATGATATTACCTCCCAGGTTATGTAGTGAATATTTGAAACTTCTTGGCTTGATGTCTGCAAGCGAAGAAGTTTTTCACATGATTCGTTTTTGTTGATATGGAGGCTGATTGGCCTTCCTGAGGATCAGCCCCCGCTTATTCTATAAACATTAGTCTCTTTCACTGATCGGAACGAACGTTTGTAGATCAGGTCCAATGTAGTCAGCTCTTGGACGGATGAGACGGTTGTTGTCATACTGCTCTAGAATGTGAGCAATCCATCCAGAGAATCGGCTGATCACGAAAATTGGTGTAAACAAGTCATGATCAATCCCAAGACTGTGATATACAGATGCAGAATAAAAATCAACATTTGGTGGCAGATTTTTCTCTGATGTCACGATTTCCTCTGCGCGGACAGACATTTCATACCATTTCGGCTCGCCAGTAAGGTTTGTTAAACGCTGGCTCATTTCTTTTAGATGCTTTGCACGCGGGTCACCTTGACGGTATACACGGTGGCCAAAACCCATGATTTTTTCTTTCTTCTCTAGCTTACCATGAATATAGGAATCTACGTTTTCAACTTCTCCAATTTCTGAAAGCATCTTCATTACGCCTTCATTGGCTCCGCCATGAAGTGGTCCTTTCAGCGCACCGATAGCCGCTGTTACACCAGAGTAGATATCTGATAGTGTAGCAACACATACACGTGCTGTAAATGTCGATGCGTTTAATTCATGATCTGCATGTAGAATGAGTGCCTTATCAATTGCCTCAATTTCTACTGGTGACGGCTCTTCACCATTTAGCATATACAAGAAGTTCGCAGCATAGCTGTATTCTTCTTTTGGCTGTACAGGTTCAAGTCCCTTTCGAATGCGTGAAAACGCAGCGACTAATCCTGAAATTTTCGCCTGTAAGCGAATGGCTTTTCTGTAATTCGCTTCTTTGTCCATAATCTCTGATTCGTCATCTAGTAAACCTAGTAAGGATACCGCTGTACGAATCGCAGACATTGGATGAACCCCATCCAGCGAATACGATTTAAAGTGCTCAATGATTTCTTGCGGAATGTGAGCATTTTCGTTGAGCTGCTGTTTTAACTCGCTCAGCTCTTGCTCATTCGGCAGCTTTAAGTGCCATAACAGGTAGACAATTTCTTCGAAAGTAGCTTTTTCAGTTAAATCATCGATATTGTACCCTACGTAAGTAAGAGTATCATCAATAATTGAGCTTACGGATGAAGTTGTTGCCACGATACCTTCAAGACCTCTTGTTGCTGTCATGTTCAATCTCCCCTTTTTAAAAAGATTCCCCTTCGTTGCAGAATTCTCACTTTTTGAAAGCGCTATCCAATCCGAATAAGTCGGCACGTTCAGAAAAGAAAATGCTTACATTTACCTATACGGTTAGGGCGCTTTTAGCCTCATATCTCTTGTGTGATCAATGAGTTCAAAATTAAGCCTATTCCCATTATAAACAATAATCAGACATTTGTTAAATGTTTAACTATAATTTTTTTTGATATTTTTTTTTCCAGTCCCCCATATCAGGCATGGAATAAAGGGATTTTACTTCTTTTAATATATTTAATTATGTTTTTTTGCAAAAGCTCACGCAAGAAAAAAGTTAAAAAAGAAAGTGGCATGAACCACTCTCTTTTCAACCGCTGAAAAATTTCACAGCCTGCATCGCCAAATAAGCGATTCCTGCTCCGATCAGCGGACCGACAGCCACACCTTTAAATAAGCTGACTGCTAAAATCGTTCCGAACACAAGCGCTGCCGTGATATGCGGATCATTTTCGAGTAGCACAATACCGTTTTTTGCAATAAGTGCTACTAATATACCCGCTCCAAGCGCAATCCAAGCATAAGAAGATTTCATGGCTTCTCCAAGCTGCTTAAATCCAATATCACCCGTTGCAATTGGGACAAGAACAGCAATTGTAATGACAGTGACACCCCAATTGATACCTTTTGATTGGAGAACCGGGAAAATCTTTTGATCCAGACCGATCAGCTTAATCGCAATCAGCACAGAAACCGCTAAAATTAACGAATTGTTTTTTGCAATAAGTGCAATCACAAGTAAAAGAACTAAAAATAAATTTGCTTGAGTAAACATGTGCCGCCCCTTCCTTTCTTTTTATTGCGACCTTTTCATATTACTAATCTTTTTGAATAAAATGAAGTATCGGACATGCTTGTTTTTTGGAGGGGATTGTGTGAATCACACCTATATGGCCATTTTTCTAAGAAGTTTGATGATGATCAGCATTGCCGTATTTGCGGTTGTCTTTTTATATCAGTCTTTTCCGTTTTTGTATCCTTTTTGGATTGCCCTTATTGTGTCCTGCTTGATTCATCCTGCTGTATGCAAAATAGAAGAGATCACAGGGATGCCGAGAGGATTTGTTGTCGTTATTGTGCTATTGCTCTTTTTAGTGGCAGCAGCCGGCTTCATCACACTCTTAGTGGCAGAAATCATTTCAGGAAGTGCTTATTTGGCAAAGATTCTGCCTGGTCATCTTGATCAAATGATTGGTATTGTCGAACGTTTTTTTACAGATAAGATTCTACCTTTGTACCATGATGTAACCGCCCAATTCAATACGCTTCAAGCAGGTCAAAAGGAATCAATTTTGGGACAAATCCAAGCACTTGGTGATGGAGCTGCTGCAAAAATAGGGACTTTTCTTTCAAAAACACTCGAGCTCATCCCGGCTTTTTTAGGTCTTTTGCCTGATGCAGCAGCGACCCTTTTGTTTTCTGCACTGGCGACTTTTTTTATCACAAAAGATTGGTTTACGCTAAAAAAATATGGCTCTCGTATCTTTCCCGTAAAATGGATGCAGCATACACGCGCCATTTTATCTGAAATCAAAAAAGCCATTACCGGTTTTATGAAAGCGCAACTTTTGCTAGTTGCGATGACGATCGGCATCGTGCTCATTGGGCTGATTATCTTAAAAGTCGAACATGCACTTGTGATTGCTTTATGTATTGGACTTGTTGATTTACTTCCTTATATCGGAAGCGGCACTGTTTTTCTGCCGTGGATTATTTACTCTGCCATGACAGGAAACCTTTCACTCGCCATCGGGCTAGGTATTTTGTACATTGTCGTGCTTATTCAAAGACAAATATCAGAGCCAAAGGTTTTAAGCAAGTCCATTGGTCTTAATCCTTTAGCAACGCTTGTGGCACTATTTGTCGGGTTAAAATGGCTTGGTTTTCTCGGACTTGTGATCGGCCCTGCTTCTCTTGTCGTATGGCAGGCATTCCGTAATGCAGGTGTTTTCAGGGATATCTATCAATACATTCGGTATGGCATGCAAAAGTAAAAGAGACCTTGAGTATTAAGGTCTCTTTAGCGAATAATCGTATAGCGATTGCGATTAGACATGTTTCTGAGCCAGCGTTCAAAAAGCGGCTTGACTTGCTTTCTCGTCATGGGTATGAGCAGCAATGCCCCAATAAGATCCGTTAAGAAGCCTGGAATGAGCAGTAGCAGTCCGCCAACAAGAATGCACAGACCATCGACAATCGCTGCCCCTGGCATTTTGCCATACTGCAAATCTCTCTGTACTTTTTGAAAGGCTTCGATTCCTTGTTTTCTTGCAAAATAAGCACCTAGTGCACTCGTAAGCACGATGAACAGCATCGTTGGCAAAATGCCAATCATTTTACTTGATATTAAAAATAAACTAATTTCCACTGCAGGGAACACAATCAATAATAGTAGAAAATATTTTTTCAACCATATCACCTCATGAGGTATCTTTCATCAAAAGCTGTTTACTTTTTTTAGTGTAACATAAAAAAAGAGAGGAGTCAGACAACTCCCCTCGTGTATGGTTTAAAGGACGCTTGCACGGCCTTTGTAGATCGCTCCGCGAGCCGGATCTACTGTAATCTCTTCGCCTTCTTTTAGCAATGTTGTGGCGCTGTCAAGACCGACAATGACTGGGATGCCAAGACTTAGCCCAACGACCGCTGCATGGCTTGTTAAGCCGCCTTCTTCTGTGATCAAGGCAGATGCTTTTTCAAGAGCCCCCATCATGTCACGATCTGTACAGTTTGCGACTAGGATCGCACCATCATACATTTTTTCGTCTGCTTCTTTTCCACTTTGTGCAATGACAACCGGTCCAAAAGCAGATTTACGGCCAATACCTTGACCTTTCGCAATGATGTCACCGACAACATATACTTTCATTAAGTTCGTAGTACCTGTTTCCCCAACTGGCACACCTGCTGTAATGACGATTAAATCGCCATGTCTCACATAGCCTGTTTCAATCGATTTCTCGACTGCATTCTCAAGCATTTCATCAGTAGACGTTGTTTTTGATCCGCTCTTTGCAAATACACCGAATACAAGAGACAGCTTTCTTGCTACTGATTCGTTTGCAGTGACCGCTACGATTGGTGCTTTTGGTCTATATTTTGAAATCATTCTCGCTGTATGACCGCTTTCTGTAGGTGTCACAATCGCTGCTACGTCAAGCTTCATTGCTGTATGTGCAACAGATTGACCGATCGCATCTGTAATGCTGACATCTACTTCTTCGCTTCTACGAGAAAGAATCGCTTTATAGTTGAGTGCATCTTCTGAACGAGAAGCAATGTTGTGCATTGTTTGTACAGCTTCTACTGGATATGTTCCTGCTGCTGTTTCACCAGAAAGCATAATCGCATCTGTGCCATCAAAAATGGCATTTGCCACGTCACTAGCTTCCGCACGAGTTGGACGAGGATTACGCTGCATGCTGTCCAGCATTTGAGTAGCTGTGATGACTGGTTTACCTAAACGGTTGCATTTTTTGATCAGCATCTTTTGTACAAGAGGTACTTCTTCTGCCGGGATCTCTACACCAAGATCTCCACGTGCAACCATCAAGCCATCTGATACCTCAAGGATTTCATCGATGTTATCAACACCCTCTTGGTTTTCAATCTTAGGAATGATTTGAATGTCAGCCGCATTATTCTTTTCAAGAAGCTCACGAATTTCAAGAACATCAGAAGCTCGTCTCACAAAAGAAGCTGCAATGAAATCAACGCCTTGTTCAATTCCAAACAGGATATCATTGGCATCCTTTTCTGTAATACCTGGCAAGTTCACACTTACACCTGGTACGTTTACACCTTTTTTGTTTTTGAGAGTGCCTGTATTCATGACCTTTGTGACGATTTCTTTGCGGTCCATGTTTATTTCTTTTACTTCTAAACCAATAAGGCCATCATCTAATAAAATCGTTGAGCCCACTTCTACATCATGAATTAAATCTTCGTACGTCACACTAATTCTTTCCGTATTTCCAACAATGTCTTCCATACTCACGATAAGATCTGTACCAGCGACTAGCTCAATTGAGCCGTTTTCAACTGTACGTGTACGGATCTCTGGACCTTTTGTGTCAAGAAGGATCGCAATGTCCTTGCCTAATGCTTTTCCCGCTTTGCGAATGTTTTCGATGCGTGCACCATGCTCTTCAAAATCTCCATGAGAGAAGTTTAGTCTTGATACATTCATTCCTGCTTCAATCAATTCAGTCAGCTTTTCAATGCTTTCACTTGCTGGACCGATTGTACAAACGATTTTTGTCTTTCTCATTACTGTTCCTCCTAAGGTCTTCTCGTTTTATATAGAGAGCTCTTGTGAAAGTCGGTACATATTTTGATCGACTGTATGTTTTTTATCTAAGATATCTAAAATATCATGGTGAACGAGTTCGTTGCTTTGAATACCTACACAGCGTCCGCCTTTTCCTTCAAGAAGAAGTTCTACTGCGTATGCTCCTAAACGGCTTGCCAGTACTCGGTCAAATGCACTTGGAGAACCTCCGCGCTGAATATGTCCTAAGACAGATACACGGGTTTCGAGGCTTGTCTCCTCTTCGATCCGCTTCCCAAATTCAACACCGCTGCCTACACCTTCTGCGACGATGATGATACTGTGCTTCTTGCCACGCTCGTGTCCTCTTCTTAACCTTGCAATAATTTCATCCATGTCATAGTCTGCTTCAGGAATCAAAATAGACTCGGCTCCGCCCGCAAGACCTGACCAAAGAGCAATATCACCAGCATGTCTTCCCATTACTTCCACTACGTATGTACGTTCATGAGATGTGGCTGTATCACGAATTTTATCAATGGCGTCAATGACAGTATTTAGTGCTGTATCAAAACCAATAGTGAAATCAGTACCTGGAATATCATTGTCGATTGTGCCAGGGACACCTACACATGGAAAACCGAGCTCAGTTAGTTTCTTCGCTCCCATGAATGAACCGTCTCCACCAATCACAACAAGTCCTTCAATACCGAATTTTTTTAAGTTCTCAATGCCTTTTTCACGGCCTTCAACTGTCTTGAATTCAGGACATCTTGCCGTGTAAAGTTTTGTTCCTCCACGATGAATGATATCGCCTACTGAACCTATTTCGAGTTTTTCAATTTTACCGTTAATTAGACCTGAATATCCATTATAAATACCGTAAACTTCAACATTATGGTAAATTGCTTTCCTTACAACTGCGCGCACAGCTGCATTCATTCCTGGGGAATCCCCACCGCTCGTTAAAACTCCTATACGCTTCATCTTTTTCACCTCAGAGACCATATATGAATTAAACATACCATTTCCACTGCTTGAAAACAATCATGAGCAAAACCGGATGTTTTCAATACGAATTTCTAAAACCGTACTTATTATACAATTAAATAAACTGTTTTTAAACAAAAGTTAAGAAAGTCTTGAAAACAATTGTTTCAAAAACAGGAACGGACATGCCCTCTAAAGCCCATCACATCAAGGTTTTCAGACGTTTCAAAATTTATGAAAACAAAAGAAAATTATTTTCAAATAGCGCTTACACGAGGACGTTTTTCATGAAAAAAGATGAAAAAAAATAAACGCCAGCCAAAAAGGCTGTACGTTTATTTAGTTTACCCCAATATATTGATTTTCAATCGACACTTTCCCGATTGCTTTGTATTTTTGATATCTTTGTTCGACTAGTTCTTCAGGTGTTAGTTTGAGCAAAGATGTAAGTGACTGTTTTAATGTTTTTTCAATGTAGGCTGCTTGTTGTTTCACGTCTCGGTGTGCTCCACCTTGCACTTCTTTAATAACATCATCTATAATATCTAATTCTTTTAGGTCTGGAGCCGTAATTTTCATTGATTCTGCAGCTTTTTTCGCAAGTGATGAGTCCTTCCAGAGCAGTGCTGCTGCACCTTCAGGTGAAATCACTGAATATGTTGAATTCTCTAGCATGTATAGGTGGTTTCCTACGCCTAAGCCTAGTGCGCCGCCACTTCCGCCTTCTCCAATGACAATACAGACAACCGGTACACGAAGTCCTGCCATTTCGAATAGGTTTTTCGCAATTGCTTCACTTTGCCCGCGTTCTTCAGCTGCTTTACCAGGATAAGCTCCTTTTGTATCAATAAAGCAAATGATCGGACGATTAAATTTATCTGCTTGTTTCATCAAGCGCAGCGCTTTACGGTAGCCTTCTGGATGAGGCATTCCGAAATTACGGCGCAAGTTTTCTTTTGTATCTTTACCGCGCTGATGGCCAATCACCGTGACAGGAAGCCCTTTAAACGTGGCAATTCCTCCAACGATCGCTTCATCATCGCCATAAAAACGGTCACCGTGACACTCGAAAAAGTTGTCAAACAGCTCTTGAATGTAATCGAGAGTTGTTGGGCGCATCGCATGACGAGCAATCTGGACTCTGTCCCACGGCTTTAAATTTGTATAAATGTCTGCTTCAAGTTTACTCAGACGTGTTTCAAGACGCTCAATTTCTGCACTTAAATCCATTTCTGAGTTTTGTGTGAACTTTTTCAGTTCATCAATTTTCGCTCGAAGTTCAATGACAGGTTTTTCAAATTCTAGTTCTCCAGCCACTCTCGTTCACCTCCTGTGCTGTGTAATGCTAAGATTCGGCCTAGTGTTTCTTTCATCTCTGCACGATGAATCACAGCATCAAGCTGTCCATGCTTCAATAAAAATTCAGCCGTTTGGAAGTCCTCTGGCAGGTCTTCACGAATTGTTTGTTCAATGATTCTACGACCTGCAAACCCAATTAAAGCACCGGGTTCTGCAAAGTTGTAATCACCGAGTGACGCGAAACTAGCTGACACACCGCCAGTTGTTGGGTTCGTCATCACAGAGATAATCAAACCTTGGTCCTCACTGAACAGCTTTAATGCTGAGCTTGTTTTTGCCATCTGCATGAGACTGAGAATCCCCTCTTGCATTCTCGCTCCGCCTGATGCAGTAAAGATGATAAATGGCACCTTGTCCGCTTTTGCTTTCTCGATCGCAAGTGTGATCTTTTCACCAACAACCGAGCCCATGCTGCCCATACGGAACGTGGCATCCATGACAGCGATCACAGCAGGCTGACCTTCAATTTCACCTTTACCTGTGACAATGGCTTCATTCAAAGATGTTTTTTCTCTGTCTTTCTCAAGCTTTTCTTCGTAGCCTGGGAAACCGAGTGGGTTTTCTGAAATCAGATGCCCGTTAAATTCTTCAAATGTGCCTTCATCTACAAGGCTTTCAATACGTTGTTTTGCATTCATTTGCAAATGTCTGCCGCAATTCATGCAAACACGTAAATTTTTATCTAGTTCTTTGGTGAGCATTATTTTTTTACATTGCGGACATTTGGTCATGATGCCTTCTGGCACATCTTGGCTTGCTTGTTCAGAGGGTACAGAAGCATATTTTTTCTTTTTACTGAAAATATTCTTGATTGACAAATGACTACCTCCCTTTTTGAAGGGTTTTTTCTTTACACGCACATCCACTATTATAGGACATGTCATTACTGTACCGAAACTATTGTACTTTTTTTGTCAAACGCTGTCATCCTTCATTCAATTTTTTCAGTGGGGAATTGATGAGAAATGAGTATGTGTTTGGGGCGCTGAGCAGTTGATATATGTGAATTGTGAACGTCTACAAAAAAATTATCATTCCGGATGAAAAAATTTTCGCGTAAGAGTGGAAATGGTGCACGTCTTTCCACTAATTTCAGAAAGAACGTGCACACTTTTCCAGATCATTATTCGCCGATAATCGTTAATTTTCTTGTTTTTTCAGCGACTGCTTCTGGGTCGACTTTGATTCTTGCAACGCCAGTTTCCATTGCTGCTTTTGCTACTGCTTTTGCTACCGCTGGTGCTACGCGTGCATCAAATGGTTCAGGGATGACGTATTCAGCTGACAATTTATCATCTGAAACAAGAGAAGCAATCGCTTCAACGGCTGCAATTTTCATTTCTTCGTTAATGTGTGTCGCACGTACATCTAATGCTCCGCGGAAAATCCCTGGGAATGCCAGTACGTTGTTCACTTGGTTCGGGAAGTCAGAACGGCCAGTCCCTACAACACTTGCGCCTGCTGCATGTGCATCTTCTGGCATGATCTCTGGATTTGGATTAGCCATAGCGAAGATGACAGGATCTTTTGCCATTTTTCCTACCATTTCTTTTGTTAAAGCACCTGCTACCGAAACCCCGATGAAGACGTCTGCGCCTTCAATGACTTCTTCTAATGAACCTTCTTTGCGATCTTGGTTTGTGAATTTAGCAACTTCGTTTTTCACTGAATTCATCCCGTTCGGACGGCCTTCGTAAATTGCGCCTTTTGTATCACACATGATGATATCACGTACACCGAAATGATATAGAAGCTTGATAATTGCAATTCCCGCTGCTCCAGCGCCGTTTGCCACCACTTTGATGGAAGACATTGATTTTCCAGACAGTTTCAGTGCATTCACAAGTCCTGCTACTGTGACAATCGCTGTCCCGTGCTGATCATCGTGGAAGACTGGAATGTTGGTCTCTTTTTTCAAGCGCTCTTCGATGATGAAGCAGTTTGGCGCTGCAATATCTTCAAGGTTGACACCGCCAAACGTTGGCTCAAGAAGTTTTACTGTTTCAACGATTTTGTCTACATCGTTTGTCGCAAGCGCGATTGGGAAGGCATCTACGCCAGCGAAGCTTTTGAATAATACAGCTTTTCCTTCCATGACTGGAAGAGATGCTTCTGCACCAATATTTCCAAGCCCTAAAACAGCACTTCCGTCTGTGACAACAGCGACCATATTGCCTTTCATTGTATAATCATACACTTTGCTTGTGTCGTCATAAATATCTTTACATGGTTCTGCTACACCAGGTGAGTAAGCCAAGCTCAAGTCTTTGGCATTTTTCACTTGTACTTTTGATTTCGACTCAAGTTTGCCCTGATTCTCTTTGTGCATATGTAATGCTTCTTCTCTTAATGACATGTGATGAACACTCCTTCAAGTGGAAAATGATTTAATGAATTGCTAAGTTGATAAGCACATACTGGCAGTTTTAAATACACAGAATCTTTAAAATGATAACACAATAGGTAAATTTGTAAAACATATTTAGACGATTTGTCATCATTTAATCACAACATTTTGGTCACCGAGCAGCTCTTTTAATTGGAAAATCACTGCATGATCTGCATGAACTTTGTATGCATCTGGGAGTCTCACTGTCTTTTTCTGCTTCGCATAATACAAATAGACATCCGCTTCTCCGCTATGCATCGAGATCACTCGTTTTACTTGCTCTAACAGCTCCTGCGTATGGTTTTCTTCTTTTACCCGAATGTAGACAGACTCTTTTCTTTTTGTGCCCATCTCTTCAAGCAGAACGGCTTCTTGCACGATGATTTGGCTGCTGTCATTTCTGACATCTATTCTGCCTTCAACATAAAGCATGGCGCCCTCCTCAAGTAAGGGGGACAGCTTTCTAAATTGCTCTGGAAAGACGACGCCTTCCATTTCTCCCGTTTCATCCCCAAATGTGACAAATGCCATCGATTGACCATTTTTTGTTCGAATCGATTTCACTTTTGTCAAAAGACCACCCATTGAGACATTTCGCTTTATATAGGAAGAAAGCCTGATGATATCCACTGCACCATTCTCTCTTAAGCGATCTCGGTACGCTTGTACAGGATGATTTGATAAATATAGTCCAAGTGCCTCTTTTTCAAATTGCAGGAGATCGACAAGCGGCAATTCTTCTATCTCCGCATATTTTGGCTTAATGGAGAAGGTTGTATCCCCCAGAAAGTCGAGCTGATCATCTGGATTTAAAAATGACACGTGGTCTAATGCAATATCTATTGATGCCAATAACGAAGCACGATTTGGATAAAGCTCATCCATCGCCCCTGAAAAAATGAGCGCTTCAATCGTTTTTCTGTTTACACTCTTTGGTGAAACTCTTGCGCAAAAATCAAATAAATCTTCAAACGGCTTTTCCTGTCTTGCCCTGTATATATCCTTTACAGCTGACACTCCGACATTTTTAATCGCTCTTAAGCTGTAGCGGATCTCCCCTTTTTCAACCGTAAATGGAAATTCACTCTTATTAATAGAAGGCTTCAACACAGATATCCCTTTTTCCTTTGCCTCATAGAAATATTGAGCGACTTTGTCTTCATTTCCAATCACACTCGTTAAAAGTCCGCACATAAAATATAACGGATAATGCGCTTTTAAATAAGCAAGCTGAAAGCCAATCATGCTATATGCAACAGCATGGCTTCTATTAAAACCATAGTTTGCAAATTTGACGATTAAGTCATAAACGTCATTTGCAATGTTAACAGGATACTCCTTTTTTAGGCATCCTTCAACAAAATGGCTTCTCTCTTCATCAAGGACCTTTTTATCCTTCTTTGAAACAGCTCTTCTTAATAGATCGGCCTCACCTAGCTGAAAACCAGCCATCTTCGCTGCAATCAGCATGATTTGCTCCTGATAGACGATAACCCCATATGTGTCCTTTAAAATGTCATACAAATCAGGATGCGGGTAAGAAACCTTAACTCTGCCATGCTTTCGGTCGATGAAAAGCGGGATATTCTCCATTGGACCTGGGCGATAGAGGGCATTGACCGCCACAATGTCTTCTAAACTAGACGGCTTCAGACGTCTCAGCACTTGACGCATTCCTTGTGATTCTAGCTGGAAAATCCCTGTTGTATCTCCTGCTGATAACAGTTCAAACGTTTTTTGATCTTCATATGAAATGTCACTAAAGTTAATGTGGACGTTTTCCTGTCTTTCAATCTGGTTTTTAATGGATTCAATTAAGGTTAAGTTTCTAAGTCCTAAGAAATCCATCTTTAAAAGTCCGAGATCTTCTAAGTAATTCATGGCGTACTGCGTTAAATACACACCATCATGGCCGTCTTGAATGGGAACGACCTCTGTTAGCGGCTCCTCGCTTAGTACAACGCCGGCTGCATGTGTCGATGTATGTCTTGGCAAGCCTTCTACCTTTAAAGCGGTTTGAAAGACCTGCCGGAGCTCTTCAGATTGCTGGAGCATTGTTTTTAATTCAGGCGATGCAGTCACTGCTTCTTTCAGCGTCGTTCCTGGCTTTGATGGAATCAGCTTTGCAAGACGGTCTGCTGCCTTTGAATCAATTCCCATTACACGTCCAACATCTCTTAAAGCAGCCTTTGCTGCAAGTGTTCCAAACGTGACAATTTGCGCCACATGCATATCTCCGTATTTGTCTTTTACATAAGAGATGATTTCATCTCTTCTTGTGTCTGGGAAATCAATATCAATATCCGGCATACTGATTCGCTCAGGATTTAAAAAACGCTCAAATAACAGACCGTGACGAAGGGGATCAACATCTGTAATAAACAGAACGTAGGCAACAAGTGACCCTGCTGCCGATCCCCTTCCTGGTCCTGTAACAATGCCTTGGTCGTGCGCATACTTCATAAAATCCCACACGATGAGAAAATAATCACTGAAATTCATCTTTTGGATAATGCTCAGTTCATACTCAAGTCTTTTTACATACGCGTCATTTGAAGCAATCTTCCTTTGCTTCATTCCTTCTGTGCACACCTTGCGTAAAAACTGATCTGCAGTTGATTGATCAGGAGTCGGGTAGGATGGGAGTTTTGTCTGCCCAAGATTTAAATCTACTTCACAGCGGTCTGCGATCTCCACCGTTCTTGTCAGCAGCTCCGCATCTTCCGCATACCATTCCTTCATTTCTTCGAAGGTTCTGAAATGCTTTTCTCCTTTGTCTTCCTCAATCTCTGAGAGCTTCTGCCCTGCTTTAATGGCTTTTAAACACGTATAGGCCGTTTGATCTTCCAGGTTGATGTAATGGACATCCCCTGTCGCAACAAGTGGGATCTCCACGCTTTTTGAGATGTCCCTAAGTTTACCGGTCAGCGATTCGTCTTGCTGAAATGGCTGAAGCGCGATATACACGTGTCCCTCACCGAAAATTTGTTTCAATTGTTTCGCTGCATCTTGCGCTTCTTCTAGCTGATCATGCTGAAGCAGCGTTTCAATGTAACCGGAAACGCCTGGGGTGATGGCAATAAGTCCGCGGTGATAGCTTTTCAGCCATTTTTCTTTCAGTCCCGCTTTTGATTTTGATTTCAGCACACTGCTGATTTTGATCAAGTTTTGGTAGCCTTCATTGTTTTTCGCAAGGAGCACTAAGGGATAAGCCTCTGTCTCTTGTTCATCTATGAAGACAGAAGCTGTTAAACCGATGACCGGCTTGATGCCATGTTTTTTACATTCCTTATAAAATTCAACCGTTCCATACATCACATGGTCATCGGTAAGAGCGAGCGCCTTGCAGCCAAGTTCTTTCGCTTTCAGCACGAGCTCCTTTACTTTTGCTGCACTGCTTAATAAGCTGTATCCACTGTGGACCTGAAGATGAACATAAGACATGCTAATCCACTCCTTTCGTCTAAAGTCATTCTTTCATTATAAAACGCGATGCGATGAGAAACAAATGTTCTTTCTTTTCTCTCTGTTCATACTTGTCCCGCACGCACCATATATTGAATAGAGTGAGGTGGACAAAATGGATGTGAAGGAAGCTTTTATTCCAAATTTTATCAGCTGTTATTTTATTGCGCTTGGAGTCATTTTGGGTGGTGCCATTATCGGCGGTGTTGGTGCTTATTTATCAGGTCAGCCGCCTTTATCCATTATTACGAGTCTTGCCAACCGTTTAAAGATTTGGGCGCTTGTCGCAGCCATCGGGGGAACGTTTGATGCTGTTTATAGCTTTGAACGAGGCATTTTCGAGGGAAACACCCGTGATATTTTCAAGCAGATTTTATTAATTGTCTCTGCCATGGGCGGTGCGCAAACGGGTTATCTCATTATCACGTGGCTCACACAGGAGCATGTGTCATCATGAGGGTGCCGGAGCTTTACAAACGTCCAGGCTGGCAGCGTTTTTTTGCGGGGATGATGTTTGGTGCGATTGTGAGCTGGCTCATTTTCCTCTTTACATACGGAACCTTTCAGGAAAAGCAGGTGACACTGCTGAGAAGCCAGCAGCACCATATGGACAGTCTGAAAGAACAAATCACACTCTATCGGGAAGATTTGCATAAGTTAAATGAGGATAATAAGAAGCGGCTGCTGATCCAAAGCGTAGATGTCCATCTCGTCAATCGTGAGCAGTATAAAATCCCAGAGCCAGACACGCTAAAATTTGAAGATCAGGTCAAGGAGGATATCTCAGAGGTCATTACAAAGGATATTGAAAGTGTCTATAAAACAAAGGAATTATTAAAACGCACGGTCGAAAACAAAGAATATACCATTCGGGAAAAGGCATACCGCGCCAAAGTGACAGAGCTGACGATTTATACGAAGCTCTCACTTGAAGTGCGCATTTCATTTGCTGAATAAATGATCATGTGGAATTTTTATGAATTTCTGCCCTCAATGATCGCTTTTCCCCCTTAATTTTTATACACTAAAAGTAGAACGAGATCTGAAAAAGAAAGAGGTGAGGACAATGGAGGTTTATAGCTATCGTCAAATGGCAAGAGACAAAGCAAGCCGGATCAAAGACGGCATGTGCGCTTATGCTGAGACAGAAATGATGGCTCATTTAATTAAAAAAGAATTAAAGCATCAAAATCTCCAAGCCTATGAAGATTCAACTGACATCGGCTGCTGGTTTATCCCTGTATGCAAGTAACCCTTTTCTCCATGACAAAAAAAGAGAGAGGGGACTTGAAGCCCCCTCTCTCATGATGATGATTTACATACTTCTTCTAAATCACGCAAAATCTCATCTGCCACGGCCCAATCATAAATAGACGCACCAGCTGCAAGCGGGTGGCCGCCGCCATGATATTTTTTCGCAATGGTATTAATGACGACGCCTTTCGAACGGAATCTCACACGAATCTGATCATTTTCTTCCACAAAAAAGACCCATGCCTTAATCCCTGCAATATTCCCAAGTGTTCCAACAAGCTGTGAGGCTTGCTGCGCTGTCGTTTGGAACGATTCCAAAATATCCTGCTTAATGAATACAGAAGCGACTCCATTCTCTGACAAAGAAATATGTTGAAAAATATAGCCATTTAATTTCACGACATTCAGATCCGTCTCATACAATTGATTGAAAAGGTCTGAAGATGAAAATGGATATTCAATCAGTTCCCCAGCATATTTGAGCGTCTTTTTCGTCGTGTTTGGGAAAAGGAAGCGGCCTGTGTCTCCTACAATGCCGGCATAAATAAGTTCTGCCGCCTTTGTATTCAGCTGATATCCTTCTTCTTTCCCCTCTAAATACAATTCATAAATCATTTCGCTCACAGAGCTTGCCTCTGTATCCACCCAAAGCAAATCACCATAAGGATCTTCATTTGGATGATGGTCAATTTTCATCAGCTTATCACCCATTGAATAGCGCTGATCGTCAATTCTTGCTTGGTTGGCTGTATCGCAGACAATGACAAGGGCATCTTTGTACACGTCATCCGGCACTTCATCAAGTTCATATAAAAATGAAAGGGATGGCTCCGGGGTTCCTGTCGCATAAATATTTTTTTCTGGATAGGTCGCACGCAAGATTTCCGTAAGGCCGCACTGCGATCCATACGCATCTGGATCTGGTCTTACATGTCTATGAATGATGATGGTGTCATATAATGATATGGTTCTAATCAGTTCTTTTTTCATAAAAACTCCTTCTTATGCGATACTCTTTTTATTATTAAATCATAATCTATCCTGACGGAAAAGTGAGGAATAGACAATTTATTCTAGTAAGCAAGCCTATTTACGTTTAAAATAGGGTTGTAACCAATTACAATGGAGGCTTGGCACATGCTAGTTTTGATTGTGTTTATTATTTGTTCTGCCATGTTTTATTTATACTACAAAGCAAAGAATGTCCGTACGAACCGTCCAGTCGAGAAGAAATTCTGGTCGGCGAAATCCAGTATGGCACTTGGGTGCTTTGTCCTGCTCTTCGGTGTGAATCAATTATTTTTAAACCGCTCGTCACTCGCATTTGTCATTGGATTTATTTTTGTTGCTGTCGGTATTGGCAGTACGTGGGCTGGATATAAAGCCTACAAGCATTACCTTCCGCTCTTTTTAAAGGAAGGCGAAAAAGATCACGCATAATGAGAGAAGGGCTAAAATGATGGTTATTTTAGCCCTTTGTCTTTTTCAGCAGATTATCCTCTCTCCATGAGCTGCACCATCAGCATCGCTTTACCGACGATATTCGATTGATGATAAACCTCCACTTCCAGCTTTCCAAACTTGCGGCCTACTTCTAAAATATTCGGCTTGATTTGTATCGTGGATTCCATTTGAACCGGTTTTAGGAAGTAGACAGAGAGACTTTCGACGATCAGTTCCCCTTTTTTATGAGATTTTAAGAAACGGTTGGCGGATTCAATTAAAATTTGCGTGAACACACCATATGAAATGTTTCCGAGCTGGTTTGTCATTTGTGGTGTGACCTCATATTGATACACGGCATCTGCCTTTGGTTTTTCTGTATCGGTCTCTTTAAACCCTCTTGAGACAACATCATCCAGTTTTTCTCCGACCTGCGGCTGCTTTTGAATCATTTGAAGCGCCTTCAGCACGTCCTGACGGCTGATCATCCCAATCAGTTTCGCATAATCATCGACAACTGGAAGCACCTCAATGCCTTCCCATACCATCATTTGGGCAGCAGAGGCAACAGAGGTTTTTCCAATGACTGTCAGCGGATTTTTCGTCATCACCTTTTCAATTGGTGTGGAGCGGTCATGCCCTGCGATATCCTTTGAAGTGAGAATGCCGTGAATCTTCATTTGGTCATCTGCGACCGGGAAGCGGCCGTGGCCAGTTTCATCATTTTTTTCATACCATTTTTCAAGCTTATCTTCTGGTGATAAATACACCGTTCGTTCTATCGGTGTTAAAATATCTTCCACAAGTACGATCTCTTTTTTAATTAATTGGTCATAAATGGCCCTGTTAATGAGCGCTGCTACGGTAAATGTGTCGTAGCTTGTTGATAAAATGGGCAGCTCAAGCTCATCTGCGAGCTGAATAATCTCATCATCTGTTGAGAATCCACCCGTGACCAGCACAGCTGCTCCTGCCTCTAATGCTTGCCTGTGGGCATTGATTCGGTTTCCGACGATCAGCAGGTTGCCAGCTGCCGTATAGCGCATCATCGCATCAAGCTCCATCGCTCCGATGACAAATTTATTCAACGTTTTATGTAAACCTGCTCGTCCTCCAAGCACCTGCCCGTCAATGACATTGACCACTTCCGCATATGTGAGTTTTTCAATATTTTCTTTTTTCTTCTGTTCAATTCGAATGGTGCCGACTCGTTCAATCGTACTGACGAATCCTTTATTTTCAGCATCTTTGATGGCCCGGTAAGCGGTCCCTTCACTCACTTTCATTTCTTTCGCAATACGCCGGACAGAGATTTTCTCTCCGACATCTAATGAATCAATATACGATAAAATTTGTTCATGCTTTGTCGCCAATCCCGTTCACCCTTTTTATTTTCAGCGTTTTCATCTATGTTTCATTATAAAGGCAGGAGGCTTTTAATAGCAATTTGTCTTTTTTCAGCACAATACTTGTAAATAAAAAAAGCCGGCATTTGAGTGCCAGCTTTTTGCTATGTTGATTAAATCTCGATCGATTCTCCGCTGTTTAACACATGGCCAACGCCGCCATGCAGGCTGTCTGCAAATGCATGCGGGTCCTGCTCAATCGGCGGGAATGTGCTATAGTGAATCGGAACGACTTGCTTAGCACGAAGCCATTCGGCTGCGATTCTTGCATCGTCCGGTCCCATCGTGAAATTATCACCGATTGGCAGGAAGGCAAGTTCAATATGATTCAGCTCACCGATCAGTTTCATATCTGAAAAGAGGGCAGTGTCTCCAGCATGATAAATCGTTTTACCTTCTGCGGTAAATAAAATACCTGATGGCATCCCTGTATACGTAATCGTCTGCTTTTCCTCATCAATGAGTGCTGAACCGTGGAACGCTTGCGTAAGCTTGACTTTACCGAATTCAAATTCACGTCCGCCTCCAATAGAAAGCGGGTGCGTTTTTACCCCTTGCCAGCTTAAATAAGTGGCAAGTTCGAATGGCGCGACAATAAGCGCATCATTGTTTTTAGCGATTTCAATGGTGTCACCGATATGATCTCCATGCCCGTGTGTGAGCAAAATGACATCCGCTTTGACATCTTGCGGCTTGATATCTGTGTGTTTATTTCCATTTAAAAATGGATCAATCCAAATATGGTATCCGTTTGTTTCAATGTGTACGACTGAATGTCCGTGATATGTAGCTTTCATGTGAGTATATCCACCTTTCGAATTTGATCTCATTTTATCTATTCCCTGTATCAAAACCTGAAAAACTTAGTGTCTGTGAATGACGTTAAGACCACCTGTTGCTTCAATAACGGTCCCTGTAATGAGGTCTGAGCGGTCATCGCATAAAAAGGAAATGATGCGACCGATATCCTCTCCAGTACCAGACCTGCCAATCGGCGTTTCATCGTCTTTGATCTGTCGTGCTTCTTCTATTGTCGACTCTTTCATGTCTCCAACGATTTTGCCTGGGCAAACCATATTGGCGGTAATGCCGCTTTCGGCTTCTTCAATCGCAATGGTTTTCGTCAATGACGCCAGCCCTACTTTTGCCGCTCCGAAAGCTGATCTGTGCATCCATCCCGGCGCATGGTCTGCCCCTTGGAAGCCATATGTGACAATACGGCCAAAGCCTTGCTTTCTCATCATCGGAATCACCATTCGGAACAAATGGAACACAGCAGATAGGTTGCCTTCCATCATTTGATACCATTCATCTTCGGAATAATCCGCGAGTTTTTTCCGTTCAAAAATATAAGGTCCGGCATTATTGATCAAAGCGTCAATTCGCCCAAATCGCTCTGCTGCCAGCTCTACCATGTGTTTTAAATCTTCTTTGTTTGTCACATCTCCTTGAACAAATTGAAGCTTTTCTTCGTATGCCTGTAAGTCTTCTTTCATCTGCCGCACAGCTTCATCATCACTTCGATAATTCACTGTGACAGAATACCCCATATTCAGTAAAGACTCGGTGACTTTCCTGCCAAGTCCTTTAGAACCCGCTGTTATTAATGCGTGTCGCACACAATCTCCTCCTAAAGCAAAGGTTGCAAGTTCATGTGTTTCTTTTGTTATCTTTACTTTACTATAAACCGGCTTCCTTCGCACTTTTGAACCCTTTATCGACGCGGGTAAAACAGGATAGGGTGGTTCATCCACTTGTTCAGATCCCATGAGCCGTGGATATCGAGTAGCAGCGAAACAAAACGATAGCATTCTCTCACTTCATGAAGCTGGTGAGGAATCGGGCAAATCTCCTCATAGCCCAATTGAACATCGTGTGCAGCCTCTTTCGTCAACAGGTATTCCAATGCAATAAAATCAAATGCAGTTGGTCCAAATACGACATACTCCGTATCAACTAGACTCGTCACTTGATCATCTTTTTCAATATATTGCGACGGATCTAAATCAATTAAAATGAGGCTGGCTGAATCAGGAGAAGTTAGCTTTTCAATTTTTTGCTGCACCATGGCTCCATAACATTGAAATTCAGGCTGATCAGCGTAATAGCGGCTTATGAGCTTCGAAACAGCCTTTTTTAACAGAGCATGGAATTCTCTTAACTGCCTCTTTTCAGCTCCGTATACTGCACCGAAAGAGTGGATACGAAAGGAATGAAGTTGCGCTAGTTTCCTACCGTAATCCTTATAGAAATCTGATGAACGTCCCTCAAAAGATGTTAAGGGAGTTCCTTCTACTTTTTTCATGACATGATAGAGTTTCCCCGCCTTCTTCACTTTACGAACAACTTCCGGAATATGAAAGGAATTCGTCTGAGCCAGCTTTTCATTGATTTGATCGAGATGCGCTTGTACTTTATGGGCTTTTACTCCATAGATCATGTTGATCCCATACACAAATTCACTTTCTTCTCTAGCAGTTTTAGGAGATTTTATCACATATTCCGTTTGATCCTGAAAGGAGATCAACCACACACCATTAGCGCGTCCGTCGTATTGTTCTCCTAACGTTTTAACTGATACGATCGGCTGATCAAACAAAGCTTGAAGCGTTTTCTTCATGGCCGGCTATCACTCCCTCTTCAGCTTGACGCTCGTATGCTTTCATTTTCTCCAACAATGATCAATCTCCTTTTCCCATGACAAAAAACCATCCGTATAAACGAATGGTTTTTGTCAGTTACGCTAGGCAGGCTTTTGCTTTTTCTAAAGCGAGCTGAATTTGTTTGAATCCAGTACCTCCTGCACTTGTTCTTTTTTCAACAGCCACATATGGATCAAGAACAGTGTAAATGTCTTGTTCAAAGAGATCGCTTGCTTCTGTGAATGTTTCAAAAGAAAGATCACTTAGATAGATGCCTTTTTGAATACATGTATACACAAGCTTGCCAACGATTTCGTGTGCTTCACGGAATGGCATGCCTTTTTTCGCAAGGTAGTCTGCCACTTCTGTCGCATTTGAGAAATCTTCTTTTGTTGCCTTTTTCATGACATCTTCGTTCACTGTCATCGTTTGGATCATGCCGGTGAAGATTTGGAGGCTGCCAGCGATGGTTTTCACTGTATCAAACATGCCTTCCTTATCTTCTTGCAAATCTTTGTTATACGTAAGCGGCAAGCCTTTCATAATCGTGAGAAGCCCCATCAGGTTGCCATACACGCGGCCTGTTTTCCCGCGGATTAATTCAGCCATATCCGGGTTTTTCTTCTGCGGCATCATGCTGCTGCCTGTTGCATACGTGTCATCGAGTTCAATGAATTTGAATTCTTGCGAGCACCATAAAATGATTTCCTCACAAAAACGTGAGAGATGCATCATCACAAGGCTGCTGTTAGACAAAAACTCTAAAATGAAATCCCGATCACTCACGCCATCAAGGCTGTTTTCGTAAATGTGGTCAAAGCCAAGCAGCTCTGCTGTATATTCACGATCAATCGGGAATGTCGTTCCTGCTAACGCCCCGCATCCAAGTGGAGACACGTTAATTCGCTTTAATGAATCTTGGAAACGCGCTTTGTCACGCTCTAGCATCCAGAAATAGGCGAGCATATGATGAGCAAAGGAAATAGGCTGTGCACGCTGCAAGTGTGTATATCCAGGAAAAATCGTTTCAACGTGCTGTTCTGCTTTTTCTACAAGCACTGTTTGAAAGGAAGAGATCAATTCAATGATATGCTCCACTTGGTTATTCAAATATAAGTGCATATCGGTTGCGACCTGATCATTCCGGCTTCTCGCTGTGTGCAATTTGCCGCCAAGCGGACCAATCTCATCAATCAGCATCTTTTCAAGGTTTAAATGAATGTCCTCATAATCCACTGAGAATTCAAGTTCATCTGCCTCTGCCTTTTTCATGAGTGTATTCAGTCCATCTTTGATCGCAGCGGCCTCCTCATCGTCTAGGATACCGCATTTGTTCAGCATACTTGCATGAGCAAGGGAGCCGGTCAGATCTTCTTTGACTAATTGTTTGTCGAAATGGATGGACGCGCCAAACTCATCGACCCATTTTTCTGGTGTTTTTTGAAATCGGCCTCCCCAAAGCTTTTTCATGCTTTAACCTGCTCCTTTTTGTTCACGATGCTGTTTACTTTTGTTGGTAAGCCCCAAAGGTTAATAAATCCTACCGCTGCATCATGATCGAATTCATCTGCTTTTGTATAAGTCGCTAGATTTTCATCGTAAAGTGAATATGGTGATTTACGTCCTTCTACAATCGCATGGCCTTTAAATAGTTTCACACGGACCACACCTGTTACGTTCTTTTGTGTTTCTTGTAAGAAGGCATCTAGTGCTGATTTGAGTGGTGAGAACCATAAGCCGTTGTATATTAATTCAGCCATTTTTTGTTCAATGATTGGCTTAAAGTGCGCAACTTCCTTCACAAGCGTTAAGTCTTCAAGCTCTTTATGTGCTTTTAGAAGTGTGACAGCACCTGGGCACTCGTACACTTCACGAGATTTGATCCCCACAAGACGGTTTTCAACGTGATCGATTCTTCCAACACCATGCTGACCAGCGACTTCATTTAAATGAAGGATGAGATCAGATAATGAATACTGGATACCGTCAATCGCTGTTGGTTTTCCTTTTTCAAATGTGATTTCAATGATTTCTGGTGTATCAGGTGTTTTTTCAAGTGGATTCGTTAGATCATATGCACCTTCTGGCGGCGCAGCCCAAGGATCTTCTAAAATCCCGCATTCGTTACTTCTGCCCCAAAGGTTTTGATCGATTGAATATGGGCTGTCTAAGTTAATCGGAATTGGAATACCGTGCTTTTGTGCATAATCGATTTCTTCATCACGAGACCATTTCCACTCACGCACTGGTGCAAGAACTTCTAGGTCTGGGTTCAATGCTTTAATGGATACTTCAAAACGAACTTGGTCGTTTCCTTTTCCAGTACATCCGTGTGCAACGGCTACTGCATTTTCTTTCTCTGCGACTTCCACTAATTTTTTGGCAATAAGCGGACGAGATAACGCAGATACTAGCGGGTATTTTCCTTCATACATCGTGTGAGCTTGTAGTGCAGCAAGTGCAAATTCTTCAGCAAATTCTTCTTTTGCGTCGATCATGTAAGATTGAACAGCACCGACTTGAAGGGCTTTTTGTTGAACGAATGCTAAATCTTTTCCTTCGCCTACGTCAAGGCAGCAAGCAACGACTTCGTATCCTTGTTCTTGTAACCATTTAACTGCAACAGAGGTATCAAGACCTCCGGAATATGCTAATACGACTTTTTTATTTTGTGACATGATTGAAAAGCTCCTCTCACTTGTTTTGGTTCTGTGAATGTTTTTTGCATAAAAATAAGTTTTAATTCATAAACATGCATTTAGTATGTATACACTGTAACAAGGAAAAATTGTTTTTTCAACCCCTTTATGAAAAAAACTCTGCCAAATTTTCTTGGCAGAGTCATTTTGGGCTATTTTTGATCTTTTTCAAGCTCTCGTATGACGTGAGGAAGCTCTGGAATAATGAGTTTTGTCATGGCTAAGCGAACAGCTCCGGTTGAGCCTGGTGTAGCAAAGACGGCTTTTTGATTGACGACCCCGGCCGCTGCCCGTGACAAAATAGCTGCGGAACCAATGTCTTCTGTATAGCTCAGCATGCGGAAGAGTTCACCAAAGCCAGGTAGCTCTTTGGAGAAAAGAGGCGTGATGGATTCAATGGTGACATCCCTTGCGGCAATTCCCGTCCCTCCATTTAACAAGACGGCATCTATTTTTGGTTCGCCTGTTCCCTCTAGTACAACGTCTTGGATCGCTCCAATGTCATCTTTGACAATATCGTATGCAAGAATGAGATGTCCCTGTTCTTTGAGCAAATCAATCATCAGGCGGCCGCTTTTATCTGTTTCTTTCGTTCTTGTATCACTGACTGTAATGACTTTGACATAAAGCCTCGTCTTCGCCTCACGTTTATGTTCTTCAACACTCATTTTCTCACCGCACCCTTTCGCTTTATTTGGACAACATTATAGCATGCTGCGTTGAACAGAAAGAAGCTCTTTCCCAATAAGGAAAAGAGCTTCTTCATTTTGATTATGCTAAGCGCATAACGTCTCTTGCAATCATGACTTCTTCGTTCGTTGGAATAACGATGACTTTAACAGGAGAGTGCGGGTAGCTGATAAATGCTTCTTCGCCTCTCATGTTGTTAAGGGAAGGATCCCAATATACGCCCATGAATTCTAGACCACGTAGTACACGTGCTCTTACTTCTGAACTATTTTCTCCGATTCCAGCTGTGAAGATGATCGCATCTACGCCATTCATTCTTGCTGCATAAGAACCGATATATTTATGAATACGGCTTGCAAAAATATCAAGCGCTACTTCTGCACGATCGTTTCCTTCTTCTGTTGCTTCTTCGATATCACGAAGGTCACTTGATAGACCAGACACACCTAAGAGACCACTCTTCTTATTCAAAGTAGAAAGTACTTCTTCAGCTGTATGTCCTGTTTTCTCCATAATAAATGGAATTAGGGCAGGGTCAATGTTTCCTGAACGTGTACCCATTGCAACACCCGCAAGTGGCGTGAAGCCCATTGACGTATCGATTGATCTTCCGCCTTCAACTGCTGCGATACTTGCCCCATTTCCAAGGTGGCAAGAGATCAAACGAAGCTCTTCAAGAGGACGGCCTAATAACTCTGCCGCACGCTCTGTCACGAACTTATGGCTTGTCCCGTGGAATCCGTATTTACGAATACCAAAGTTTTTGTAGTAGTCGTACGGAAGGCTGTATAGGTAAGACTGCTCTGGCATTGTTTGATGGAAAGCTGTATCAAACACAGCGATCGCTGGTACGTCAGGCAGAATTTGTTTGAATGCTTTGATTCCTACAACGTTTGCAGGGTTATGCAGTGGTGCAAGCTCTGAAAGCTGATCAATGTCATTGATCACTTCGTCTGTTAATAGAACAGAGTCGCTGAATTTTTCTCCGCCGTGAACAACGCGGTGTCCTACACCATCAATTTCGTTAAAGTCTTTGATGATGTTGAATTCAGTTAGTTTCCCAAGCAGCATTTTGACCGCTACTGCATGATCTGGAATATCTGTGATTTCTGTTTTCTTTTCTCCATCTACAGAAATCGTGAAGATACTGTTATCCATTCCGATTCTTTCAACAAGACCTTTTGTTAAAACGGTTTCTTCTGGCATGTCGAACAATTGGAATTTAAGAGATGAGCTTCCTGCGTTGATTGCAATAATTTTGGACATTCTTGTCGCTCCTTTTACTCAGTTGTTATATAAGGTTTCACGTTTTTTTCGGTGCTATATTCAACCTGTTTGACGGGTCTTTTATAGTTTAACGATAAGTCCGAAAAATATCTGACTTTTTCATTTAAACATTGAAAACTTTGCATTTCAAGTGCACCTTTGAACTGTTATCGCTTACATCGATAAGTCGTTATTTTCTGAATAATAAAATAGCCAGACATTACTCTGGCTATTCTTTCGTTTCTTTTTCTTCTATAAACCATTGGTCTAATTTTCTCATCACGCCCACCATCGATTCCTTTTGTGAGAAGGACGGCAGATTGGCAAAGAGCATCCGTTTTGGTGCTTCCAAGCCTTCTTTTTTCTTTTGCATCACGAATAAGCTTTTGGCGTGTTTTTTGTCCTTGAACATGGAGACCGGCAGTTGAATTAACGCATTCATATAGGCCTGATCTTTGATGTAATCCTTTAATTGTACGCTTTCTTTTCCTTCAAACAAGTCGTTTGGAATGATGAAGAATAAGAAGCCGCCTTCTTTCGTATAACGAAGGCTTTGTTCAATAAATAAATAATGGGCGAAGGCGTGTCCTTCTTTTGCCTTTAATTCATAGTCTTTGGCTCGCTCATCATTTGGGTAATACCCGACAGGGAGGCTGCATACAGTGACATCTACTGGAGAGATCAAAAGCGGTTCAAGGCTGTCTTGATGGAAAAGCTCGACTTCCTTTTCTTCTAAATTCGCCTGTGCCCAAGCAATTTTAATGAGCACATCATCAATTTCAGAGGCAAAACCGCGCTTCGTTTCTGCGGTCAGATTGTTTAAGACAGCAAGCAGTAAGTTCCCTGTTCCCGCTGCTGGATCAAAGACAACAAGCTCTTTTTGTCCTTCTAAAAATTTATTCACCAAATAGCTGACAAACAGCCCGATCGTATCTGGGGTCATTTGACGATTTGGATGGGATATATCCTTTTGTCCTTTTAGTACGGCGAGCTGAAACGCTTTACGAATCTGTTCATGATCGTAAGAGGCAAAATCTGCTTTTTCTATTACATCCTTTAATAACCCGTCTCGATCATTTGCTTGAAAAAAAGCTTCTCCCGCTTCTGCCAATGCTTCAATATAGGAGATGCTTTGTTCCTTTTTTAATCGAATAGAAGCTGTATCGAGCAGCTCAAAAATCGTACTCACTTGATCTTTCTGCAATGCTTTTCTCTCCTCGCTTTGTTAAAAGCTATATGTTCTCATTGAAAAGAGCCCCAGAATGAAGCCGGAGCTCTTGTCGATGCTGCTTTTATAACAGTGATTTTGCAGCTTCAATGGCTTTTTCATAATTTGGATGATTCGTTGCTTCGCTAACGTATTCAGTGTAAACCACTTTTCCGTTTGAGTCTAACACGAAAACGGCACGCGCTAATAAACGCAATTCTTTCATGTATACACCGAATGCTTCACCAAAAGACATATCTCTATGATCAGATAATGTTTCAACATTTTCAATTCCGTTTGCTCCACACCAGCGTGCTTGTGCAAATGGAAGATCTGCACTAATCGTATAAATATTGACCGGACCTAAACCGGCTGCCTCTTCATTGAAACGTCTTGTTTGTGCGTCACACACACCTGTATCAATAGAAGGAATCACTGAGATGATCGTCACTTTTCCTGTTAAATCAGAAAGTGAAACTTCCCCTAGTGAGTTCGTTAATACCGTAAAATCAGGGGCCTGCTCGCCTACTTTTACTTCATTTCCTACAAGCGTTACTGGGCTCCCTTTAAATGTGATCGATGCCAAAACAATTCCTCCCTTTTCAAATGTATGGTTCTATCATAGTAGAGAAAGCAAAAAACTGCAAAGCCTAATCGTCCATTTTGAAAAAAAAGTTAACTGCGGCGCAGCTAACTTTTTAAAGGTCTATGTCATCTAGTTTTCGTTCTTTATGACGGTTCTCCCGTTCATCTTTCTTAAACATGTGCTGAAGACGTTCAATTGCTTGAGGAGCAGAATCCAATATTTTATCAAGCAGATGTGTGTGTTCATCCAAATGTAGCATTCGAACGCCGTTAGTTCCGACAATTAAGAAGGCAATTGGTGTAATCGACACCCCGCCGCCGCTTCCTCCGCCAAATGGGAGTCTCGGTTCTTTTCGTTCTTGATCATCAGAACGCTTTTCTTTCTTTTGGTTCCCGTTAAATTCACTGCCACCGGCTGCAAATCCAAAACCAACCTTTGATACAGTGAGAATGACACTGCCGTCAGGGGTTTCGACTGGATCGCCGATGATTGTATTCACATCTATCATTTCTTTTAAGTTTTCCATCGCTGTCTTCATGAGACCTTGGATTGGATGATCTGCCATTTTCGGGTTCCTCCTTAAACAGATGATTCATTCTTCGTTGCTTGAAGAGAGGCACTTTTTCTCGCCTTTCTTCCTTTTAACCATTGGACAAGTAAACGAATGGCTGCAAGCATAGCATGTCCAATACGAAAATAAGCTATACATGTAAACTGGGTCTGTGACACATTGTGCTGAAAGGCAGGAATCACTTCATACACTGGTTTATGCTTAAAGGTGAGATGCTCCTGCATAAAGGCAAGCAGCGCTCCTTTGACTGACCACACACCTCCAGCTGCTACGCCTGTTAAAGCCGCGTCATGAAAGCCAATCCATGTTGACCAGTGAAACGATACAATTCTAATGCGAATGAAGAACTTACGCATGATCCGGTTTAAATCGACGATCTCTTTTGTGATGCGCTCCATTTGATGAAGGATTTGCTTCATATCACGCTTTCCCACTTTTTTATGCATGGATTCTTTTTCTTGACTAGGCGTTTTGGCGCTCGCCATTTTCTTTTCACGAATATCAATCGTTTGATCTTCCGGATTGACCTTTACCATCGGAATGTCTTTTTTGAGTCTGATGATTCCATAGAAGGTGATGATCTTCAGCGCAAGATGGTCATTGTCATTTGCATGTGAATAATCCAGTGAAATGGTCACTTTCATGAAGATCAATAAGATCACAAGGAACAAAAAAGCTGCGATCCAAACGTAAAGCACTGTGCTCACTTCCTCCATAACAAATGATGCTTCCCCTACGATTATGGCTCTCATTCTGGATTTTATACCCAATCATGAAAAAAGAGTTTGACCGGTAACGGCCAAACTCTTCTGATTTTATACGTTTGATTCTGTTTTTTCATATAGATGTTCATGGACGACCACCGTATCGGCAAAGTAATCATGAACCCCTTGCTTTTTCGGTGTGAACCCAACAATTGCATAGAGAACAAAAAGCGTATTAATATAGCGTCCCACAATCTCTCTAAAGAAAATGACATCCCATGCCAGCTTCTTCTCAGGCTGAAGCGAGACCACTTTAATCCCAAACACCATTTTACCAAGTGTTTGCTGAAAGATTTTCGTCATGATGGCAAAATAGAGCAGGAATACAATCGTCGTTGTGACGGAAAATGGAGAAAACCATCCGCCTCCTTTGGACCAGCCAAACACACTAAAAATTGGAGAAACCGTCAAATGGTTGACACCCCAAACGACGAGCCAATCGAGAATAAACGCCCAAAACCTAATCCAAAAGCCTGCAAACGCCTGTGCTTCAATCACTGCACGCTTCGCAAGAGCCGGATTCGATTCTTCCTCTTGGCTACGGCTTTCGGTTACTTCATCGAATGTAGAATCCATCTATGATCCCTCCTTTATTTTGAATAGAGATACATCGGTTTAGACCCGTTTGAGCCAGCCAGTGTTTCTTTTAGATTGAGAAAATCAATTTCGCTTTTAAAGAGTTTGCTTGCACTCATATTGAAGAGAGAGTTCCAGCCAAAGTTTTGAGAATAGCTGATCACTGTCGCTCCTTTTAAGCCTTTTTCATTTTTCTTCATTGCTTTTAATGCATCTTCATAATATCCTAGTTCATCGACTAATCCGTTCGATTTTGCCTGTGTTCCGTCATAGATCCGGCCGTCAGCAATTTTCTTCACATCTTGTTTTGACATGCCGCGTCCTTCAGAGATGACCTTGACAAACCCTTCATACGAGTTATCGACCATACTTTGCATGATGTCGCGCTCATCTTTTGTCATATCACGATTTGGTGACATGATGTCTTTAAATTTTCCACTCTTAATTGTTTCATATTTAATGCCTAAATTATCTGCCAGCTTTGAATAATTCAAGCTTTGCATGATCACACCTAACGATCCTGTTAATGTTTCAGGTGAAGCAAAGATTTTCTTGGCTGGAGTTGATACGTAGTAGCCGCCCGAAGCTGCCATTGACCCCATAGAAACATAAATCGGCTTCTTCGCTTTTTTCACTTCTTCTAATTTCTTATGTATTTCCGCACTTTCATAGACACCGCCACCAGGAGAGTTTACGCGTAGCAGTACACCTTTTACTGAAGCATCATCTTTCGCTTTTTCTAGTTCTTTGAGGAATGCACGATGATCATAACCTTCTCCGCCTAAAAGACTTGATGCACCACCATTATCTTGAATAGTTCCATTAATCTCAAGAACTGCAATTTTCCCAGCACCGCTCCCATCCTCTAGTACCTTCTCTTCTATTTCATCACCAAATTGATAGCTCATTTTATTGTCATTGAAGCTTTCATACAAAGCTGTCGTGACACTAATCAAAATTGAAAATCCGAAAACGCCAAGTGCAATGATTAACGCTACCCATCTTTTCGCATTCATCTTTTTCTCCTCCTTCTTTTCTCTCTTCATTGATACGAATATTCACATGAAATGTTTCACAGGAATTGTGGTTTTTTTACATTTCATTTCATCATATGATAGCATCTCTCTTTATTTACGATCAACTTTACATCGTCTACTAAGAGATACACATGACGAAAAATTGACTTTTTTCTCCTCTTGCTGCATCTAATAGGCTAGATCTCCCCCACAACGAAACACCCAGACCATTCTTTCATGAGAAAACAGCTATCCAATTATGCTCAAATCCTGTCATTTCAAATCCCTTACATTGACTCATTTCTAAAAAACGAAGGCGATCATCATAGAGGTTTTTCTAATATTTTTACTTTCATATGAAAAAAGTGTAAAATGTGAGCAAGGGTTCACATGTAAGCCCTTTATTACTCTAAAATCTACTTTTGACAACAAAGGGGAGAACGTCAATGACAGACAATCGTCGCAATGTATTTTTCTTTTACAAAAAAGATCATGAATTGGATGGACACATTTCTTCTCTGGAGAAGCTCGCTACTGATCAAGGCTTTCAAGTCGTCAAGCGTGCAGAGGATGCCCATATTATTGCTTCAATTGGCGGGGATGGTACATTTCTTCAAGCAGTCCGCAAAACGAATTTCAGGGATGACTGCTTGTATGTAGGGGTATCAAAAACAGAGAATTCGCATCTATACTGCGATTTTTCATTAGAACACTTTGATAAAATGATTGATGCCATGAATACTGAACAAATTGAAGTGAGAAAATATCCGATCATCGATGTAAGCGTTGACAGCACCAATCAGTTTCATTGCTTAAATGAGCTGTCAATCCGCTCAAGCATCATTAAAACATTTGTGATCGATGTGTATATAGATGATTTCCACTTTGAAACTTTTAGAGGAGACGGAATGATTATTTCTACTCCGACTGGCTCAACAGCCTACAATAAATCGATAAACGGCGCCGTGGTTGATCCGATGCTTCCTTGTATGCAAGTGACAGAGCTTGCATCTCTAAATAACAACTCGTACCGTACACTGGGTGCTCCTTTTATTTTAAGCAGTGACCGCAAGCTAACGCTGAAGGTTGTGCAGGACGGAAACGACCATCCGATTATCGGGCTTGATAACGAAGCGCTTGGCACGAAACACGTCAAACAAATCGACATCGGCCTTTCTGGCAAAGTGATCAAAACGGTCAAATTAAAAGATAACTCCTATTGGGAAAAAGTAAAACGCAGATTCCTTTAATCAAAAAGCTCCTTTACGGGGCTTTTTTTCATGTCTTTTCAATCACGGTCATGGTTATGGTATGATGTCACAAGTATGATTGTACGAAAAGGAGAACACGATGACATTACAACATTTTGATCAATATCCATTAAGCACTGAATTAAAACAAGCGCTAGAAGCGCTTCACTTCCATACACCTACACCTGTTCAGCACGAGACGTTATCCGTTGCTTTTTCAAAGCAGGATCTTATTGTCAAATCTCAGACAGGCAGCGGTAAGACAGCAGCCTATGGTCTGCCGATTTGTGAGATGGTCGATTGGGCTGAAAATAAACCGCAAGCCCTCGTCCTTGTGCCAACTCGAGAACTCGCCATGCAAGTCAAACAAGATCTCACAAGCCTTGGACGATTGAAACGAATCAAAGCTGCCGCCATTTATGGAAAAGCCCCATTTCAAGCACAAAAAATAGAGCTTGCACAAAAAAATCATATTGTATGCGGAACACCAGGCAGAATTTTGGATCATCTTGAAAAAGGGACACTTTCATTAGAAAACCTCAAATTTTTCGTGTTAGATGAAGCAGATGAAATGCTGAACATGGGATTTATTGATCAAGTCTCTTCTATTATTCAATATCTGCCGCCCAAGCGCATGTCGATGCTGTTTTCAGCAACCATGTCTGATGAGATGAAAAAATTGAGCGAACAGTTTTTACAATCACCGAAAGTGATAGAAATAGCACGCGCGGAAACGTCTGTACAACAAATCACCCATACCGTGATTGAGACGGAAGAAGAAGCGAAATTCTCTCTTCTACAGCGTACGATCGTCATTGAAAATCCAGACAGCTGCATTATTTTCTGCAATACACAGGATCGAGTGAATGAACTCACGATGAAGCTGGACGATTGGGATGTGCCTTGTGACAAAATTCATGGAGGGATGCGGCAAGAAGACCGCTTTGCTGTTATGGATGAATTCAAAAACGGTGAATTCCGTTATTTGATCGCAACCGATATCGCAGCACGGGGCATTGATGTCAGTGATATGACACATGTGATTCATTACGATCTGCCCTATGAAAAAGAACGCTATATTCATCGAACAGGCCGAACAGGAAGAGCGGGAAAAAGCGGGAAAACGATTGCGTTTATGACCAAAAATGCGAAGCCGCTGATTGATGAATTAAAGCAGAATGCACGTATTGATTTTCAAAATCAGCCTTATCCAACAAAGGAAGAAGCGGAGCAGCATGTAGAAAGCTTCGAAGAAAAGATTGAAACGCCGATTCAAAAGGAAAATAAACAGGCAGGCGTAGAGAAGGATATTATGAAGCTTTATTTTAACGGCGGGAAGAAAAAGAAACTGCGTGCTGTTGATTTCGTTGGAACCATTGCCAAAATCGAAGGTGTTGCATTCGATGACATTGGGATTATTACCATTCAAGATACAAAAACGTATGTCGATATTTTAAACGGCAAAGGTCCTCTTGTACTGAATGCCATGCGAGACACGACCATTAAAGGCAAGCAGCTAAAAGTACATGAAGCACGTTCATAAAAAGTGAAGGCTCTGAGCCTTTACTTTTTTATTTATGATGAGAACACTTTACAAAGCCTGATACCGCCAGCCTTTTAGACGTTCAACATGACAAATGTCATATCGAGTACATGATGGGTGCTACTATGAGCATGACACTTTTCCTTCTATACTTTGAAGTAGAAAGAAACGGAAAGGACTTGAACGTTCATGACGACTTCAACAAACTCGAAGCAGCAAGCCACTTTAAGAAAACAGGTAGGCCAATTCTCTGGTGCTAATTCGAAAAAAAGTATCATGCAGCTCTTTAATACATTTATTCCATTTTTGGGGCTTTGGTTTCTTGCCTATTATAGCCTGAACATCTCCTACCTTTTAACCCTCTTCTTTGCGGTTATTGCAGCTGGTTTTTTAGTACGCGTCTTTATTATTTTTCACGACTGCTGCCATCAATCCTTTTTTAAACAGAAGCCGCTGAATCACCTGTTCGGTTTTGTAACGGGCGTACTCACCCTTTTCCCTTATCTTCAATGGCAAAGAGATCATTCAATTCACCATGCCACAAGCAGTAACCTAGACAAACGAGGTACTGGCGACATTTGGCTCCTAACAGTCAAAGAATATCAAGAAGCATCAGCTTGGACGAAATTCCGCTACAGATTTTATCGTAATCCTTTTGTGATGTTTATTTTAGGACCGATCTTTGTTTTTCTCTTAAAAAACCGTTTCAACGTAAAAAGTGCCCGTAAAAAAGAGCGCTGGAACACATATTTCACAAACGTGACCATTATAGCATTAGCAGCCGCTACGTGCCTTCTCTTTGGCTGGCAGGAGTTCTTGCTTGTTCAAGGTCCGATCTTCCTGATTTCAGGATCTATCGGTGTATGGTTATTTTATGTACAGCATACATTTGAGGATTCTTACTTTGAAGCAGATGAACATTGGAACTATGTGCAGGCAGCTGTAGAAGGAAGCTCCTTTTACAAATTGCCGAAACTTCTTCAATGGTTGACAGGTAACATTGGCTATCACCATGTTCATCATTTAAGTCCAAGGGTACCGAATTATCTTTTAGAGGATGCCCATGAGCACAGTGAGCCGCTACAGAATGTACCAACCATCACGTTGAAAACAAGCCTTGAGTCAATGAAATTCAGACTGTGGGATGAGGAAACGAAAGCATTTGTTACCTTTAGAGAGGCACGACAATCTAAAAAGGTGAACGTCCCTGTCATCAAAGCAGACATTCTTAAGAAAAATGCATAATTGGCGCAAGCTCTTTCTTACAATAGAAGGAGCTTGTTGTGATTTACATGATGCAGCCGCATATTGATTTTGATAAAGTAAGGACAAAGAATGAAAAACGGAAAAGGTGGCACACGGATGAAAAAACAATTTAAAATTCAAAAATTGCATGGGATTTCCCCCTATATATGGGCGATTTTTTTCATCCTGCCCTTCTATTTTATCTTTAAGACACCTTCGACGTTAGGCATTGTCATCGGGATTATATTGAACGTGGTCTTTTTCACTGTATATCGTTTTGCCTTTGTCGCAAAAGGATGGTCTTTATATGTCTTCGGCCTAGTGTTGATCGGCATTTCAACTGGATATGTCATGCTCTACAGCTATATTTATTTCGCTTTTTGCATCGCCTACTTTAACGGACATATCAAACGAAAAGTTCCATTTTATATCTTATACTACATCCACCTAGCGAGCGCCGCCATCGCCGTGAACTTTAGTCTAATCTTAAAAAAGGACTGGTTTCTCACACAAATCCCTTTTGTTGTCATCACTCTTATTAGTGCCATTCTTCTTCCGCTCAGTATTCGGAGCAGAAAGGAACGTGAACGGCTTGAAGAGAAATTAGAATACGCCAATGAACGGATCGCAGACCTTGTCAAACTGGAAGAAAGACAGCGCATTGCACGTGATCTGCATGATACCCTTGGACAAAAGCTTTCGCTTATCGGTTTAAAAAGTGATCTTGCCCGTAAACTCGTCTATAAAGATCCTGAACAAGCTCGTGCCGAACTAAAGAGTGTCCAGCAGACAGCTAGAACGTCTCTAAATGAAGTGCGAAAAATAGTTTCCTCCATGAAAGGCATTCGGATCAAAGATGAAATATTAAACATTAAGCAAATCCTTGAAGCTGCCGATATTGAAATGATTTATGATGAAAAGGAAGCGCCGAAACACATCTCTCTACTGAACGAAAACATTTTGAGCATGTGCATCAAAGAGGCCGTAACGAATGTCGTCAAACATAGTGATGCGACCGTCTGTAAAATCACCATCCATCAAAAATCAAAGGAAGCCATCATCACCGTTGAGGATGACGGGGAATTTAAAGGCGATTATCCGCCTTCTCCATTGAAGGGTCACGGCCTTTTAGGAATTAGAGAAAGATTGGAATTTGCAAATGGACGTCTGCGTATTGAAACAAAGGGCGGAACAAAGCTGATTATGACCATTCCAAATGATTCAGCTGCAAAAGAAAAGGAGGGAATGAAATGATCAATATCTTTATCGCAGAAGATCAGCAAATGCTGCTTGGTGCGCTCGGTTCACTTCTTGATTTAGAAGACGATATGAAGGTCGTTGGAAAAGGAACGAATGGACAGGATGCCATCGAATTTGCCAAACAACACCCTGTTGATATTTGCTTAATGGACATTGAAATGCCAGGAAAATCTGGACTTGATGCAGCAGAAGAATTGAAAGGTGATGATGTGAAAATCATTATTTTAACGACTTTTGCCCGCTCCGGTTATTTCCAAAGAGCGCTCAAAGCAGGCGTCAGCGGCTATATGCTGAAAGACAGCCCCAGCGAGGAGCTGGCAAGTGCCATTCGCAGTGTCATGAAAGGCAAAAAGGTGTATGCCCCTGAATTGATGGAAGACTTATATAGTGACGAGAACCCTTTAACCGAACGGGAAAAATCGGTCCTCGAACTCGTCGCAGAAGGCAAAAACACGAAAGAAATTGCGAAGGAACTCAGCATTAAGAGCGGCACTGTCCGTAACTACGTATCCATTATTTTAGATAAGCTAGAAGTGAAAAACCGCATCGAAGCCATTACACGCTCAAAAGAAAAAGGTTGGTTTAAATAAGAAGAAAGATCAGGACACGTGCTGCCTTGATCTTTTTTTATTTCGAAAAGTGTCCTTTATTTTTTATCACACACTATTAAAATGTCATTGACAACAGACCGCTGTCATATGATATGATATCCAAGTGATAATAATTATCATTATCACTAATACCATCAAATATCCGGCTTATGTGCGGATTTCAAAGGAGTCTACATTCATGAAGAAAATATTGTTCCCTCTGATGCTCATCCTTGTACTTGGCTTGAGCGCATGTGGCAATAGCAGCAGCTCTTCCTCAAATAAAGGAAATCAATCAACGTCATCTGACAAGATTACATATCAATCTGAAAATGGCCCTGTGAAGCTGCCAGCACATCCAAAACGTGTCGTTGTACTCGGTTCTTACACGGGTAATGTCATGTCACTTGGTGTCAACCTAGTCGGCGTCGACTCTTGGTCAAAAAAGAATCCACGCTTCCAAAAGGAATTAAAAGATGTGGAAGAAGTGTCAGATGCCAATGTGGAAAAAATCATGAAGCTAAAGCCTGATGTCATCATTGGCTTAAGCAACACAAAAAATGTAGAAAAACTTAAAAAAATCGCACCAACCGTCTTATTTACGTATAACAAAGTCGATTACCTCCAGCAGCATATTGAAATTGGAAAAGTATTAAACAAAGAAAAAGAAGCAAAAGCTTGGGTAAAGGATTTTAAAAAGCGCACAGCTGAAGCTGGCAAAGAAATTAAAGCGAAAATTGGTGAAAATGCAACCGTGTCTGTTTTTGAAAGCGGCACAAAAGACCTTTACGTGTTCGGAGATGCATGGGGCCGCGGCACAGAAATCCTCTACCAGGCAATGAAACTAAAAATGCCTGAAAAAGTGAAAGAAAAGGCACTAAAAGCTGGCTACTATGCGGTTTCACAAGAAGTGATTCCTGAATTTGCTGGAGACTATATGATCATTAGTAAAAATAACGAAATGGACAATTCCTATCTTAACAGCGAAATCTACAAATCCATTCCAGCTGTGAAAAAGCATCGTGTGTATGTGGCAAATGCAGAAGAATTCTATTTTAATGATCCGCTCACACTCGACTATCAACTCTCATTCTTTAAAAAGCACTTTTTAGGTAAATAAACAGAAGCAAGGGACCCCTCCCTTGCTTTTTTCATGTCTACTTCTAGCGGCAGCGCCTTTTTTCCGCTACAATGACATACAAGCGAATACAAAAAGTGTGGTGCTGGTTTTGTTTAAAATATTACTGATTGAGGACGATACAACCCTCTTCCAAGAAATCAAAGAACGTCTAGTCAACTGGTCCTATGATGTCTATGGGATTCAAGATTTTCAGCAGGTCATGCAGGAATTCACTTCTGTTCAGCCTGATCTCGTCATTATTGATATACAGCTACCAAAATATGATGGCTTTCATTGGTGCCGAATGATTCGGCATCATTCAAATGTCCCAATTATCTTCCTCTCTTCTCGTGACCACCCTGCTGATATGGTCATGTCGATGCAGCTTGGTGCCGATGATTTCGTACAAAAGCCTTTTCACTTTGACGTGCTGATTGCCAAAGTCAGTGCTGTTCTTCGCAGAGTGCATGATTATAATGCAGAACCTGCAAGCTTGAAGGTATGGTGCGGCGCTGCCATTGACTTAGAAAAAAACACCGTAACAAATGATCTTGGTGAAGTGGAATTAACGAAAAATGAATTGTTTATTCTCAAAGAATTGATTCAGCATAAAAATCATATTGTCAGCCGGGAATCACTCATTCAAGCGCTGTGGGAGGATGAACGGTTTGTCAGTGACAATACACTGACCGTAAACGTCAATCGTCTCAGAAAAAAACTTGATGAAATCTCCCTTGGTACCTACATTGAGACAAAAGTAGGTCAGGGGTATCTCGCAAAGGAAAAGGATGATCAATGATGCTGCAAGCATTTTTAAAAGAACGAAGAAGCTGGATCCTGTTCTTTCTTTGTTTGCAGCTTCTCATTCTGTTTGTTGCTTATTTGGATACGACCATTCCACTAGCTTCTCTTTTTTACATTGTGTTATTGTCTACGTTTCTCATGATGGTCTTTCTCTTTTTCCGATACCGAAAAGAAACGGCGTATTATGAAAGGCTGAAGGAATGGGATGATGACGTTGATCAGCAAATGAAGCTGACTCCCTCTTCCCCATTTGAACAGCTCGTACATAATGCAACGTCAGAACAAATTGCCCGCTACAGACAAATGGCAGCAGAGCAGCAAGTTGCCCTTGAAGAGGAAAAGGATGAATTGCTTTCATGGATACATGAAGTGAAAACACCTCTCACGGCGATGCACTTAATGATTGACCGTTTAACTGAGCAGCCGCTGAAATCAAATATGACGTACGAGTGGCTCAGAATTCATTTATTACTCGATGCCCAGCTGCACCAAAGCAGAATACGTCATATCGAAAATGATTTATTTATCGAACAGCTTGACCTGCAAAGCATCCTAGCGAAAGAAATCAAAGCGCTCCAATCTTGGTGCATGCAGAAAGGAATCGGCTTTGAACTCTCGCTAGATGAACGTGACGTATTAAGTGATACAAAATGGTTATCCTTTATGATCAGACAGGTGCTCACAAATGCAGTCAAGTACAGCCATTCATCCGATATTGTCATTGAAAGCAAGCAAGTAAATGACCAAATAATGCTGACAATCACAGACCAAGGCAGAGGAATTGATCCAAGAGACCTGCCACGTATTTTTGAAAAAGGCTTTACCTCAACAAGGCATCACAATGACACTGCCTCTACAGGAATGGGGCTCTATTTAACGAAAAAAGGAGCAGACGCTCTTCATATCACGATCGAGGTCAACTCCACGATAGATGAAGGCACAACCTTCACCTTCATTTTTCCGAAAAAGAATGATTTTGTGCATATTGCGAGCATGTGACAACAATGTCACATGCTCGTCTGTTTTGTTCGCCAAATCGAAGGAAGTGCGGCGGGCTTCTTTTTATACTAGAGGTATCACTTAAATAGAAAAAGGGGATCGACAAATGAACATTTTAGAAGCTCGTAAAATATATAAAAGCTACGGAAATAAATTCAACAAACAAGAGGTGCTAAGTGGCATTGATTTAACCATTGAAGCTGGAGAATTTGTCAGCATTATGGGGCCATCAGGTTCAGGGAAAACAACCCTTCTGAACGTATTGTCCTCTATCGATCATGTGTCCAGCGGATCGATTCGTATCGCAGATGCTGAAATGACACAAATGAAGGATCAGCAGCTCGCAGAATTCAGAAAAAAGCAGCTTGGCTTTGTTTTTCAGGATTACAACTTACTTGATACACTCACGGTCAAAGAGAACATCCTCTTGCCATTATCCATCTCCAAAACACCAAAAAAAGAAGCTTTTGAACGTTTTCAACAGCTCGCAGAGGACATGGGCATCTATGAACTTAGAGACAAATACCCGAATGAACTCTCTGGCGGACAAAAGCAGCGGACATCGGCGGTTCGTGCCTTCATTCATGAACCAAGTCTTATTTTCGCTGATGAACCTACAGGGGCACTTGATTCCAAATCGGCATCTGACCTGCTCAACAAGCTGCAAGATTTCAATCGTAAACGAAAAGCGACCATTGTGATGGTGACACATGATCCTGTCGCAGCCAGCTATTCAAGCCGCGTCATTTTTATCAAGGACGGACAAATCTATACTCAGTTAAATAAAGGTGCTTTAGAAAGAAAGATGTTTTTTGAGGATATTATGAAAACGCAAGGTGTCTTAGGCGGTGTGAAGCATGAACATTAATCAGCTCATCCTCCGTAACCTGAAGAAAAATTTGAAGAATTACTATTTATATGTGTTTGCTCTCGTGTTTAGTGTTGCGCTCTATTTTTCCTTTGTCACCTTGCAATACTCACCAGCACTTGATGATGTAAAAGGGTCCATTAAAGGCGGCGCTTCAATTAAAGCCGCTTCGGTTCTGCTCATTGCCATCGTTGGGATCTTCCTGTTATATGCGAATAGCATTTTTATTAAACGCAGAGGAAAAGAAATAGGTCTCCTGCAGCTCATTGGCATGACGAAACAAAAAATTGCCAAACTGCTGAATGCAGAAAATTTCTTCCTATACGTGTTCTCAATGGCTGTTGGCATCATAGCTGGATTCATCGGTTCAAAGCTCATGCTGATGGTGCTATTTAAAGTAACTGGTGTTAACGCCATTGCCCATCTCCATTTTTCAGGTATGGCGCTTCTGCAAACACTCATTGTCTTTTTCATCATCTATGGATTCATTATGCTAAGAAATAGACGGTTTATTAGTAAACAGACCATTTTATCTTTGTTTCGAACCACGTCTTCTACAGAGCAGCGTGTGAAAAAAATCTCGGTGTTTGAAATCATCATTGGGGTTTTCGGTATTGCCTTGATCAGCTCAGGCTATTATATTTCTTCTCAGCTTTTTAGCGGCTCATATACGTCCATGTATGAATTATTATTAGCCATGATTTATATTCTAGCCTCTGTCATTATTGGTACTTTTCTTTTCTATAAAGGATCGGTTTCTTTCATTGCCAATATCATACGTAAAAGAAAAAATGGCTATCTCGCCATTCATGAAGTCCTGTCTCTGTCATCTATTATGTTCCGGTTAAAATCAAATGCACTGCTTTTAACCATTATTACAACTGTATCTGCTCTTGCTATCGGGTTGTTATCTTTAAGCTATATTTCCTATTACTCAGCAGAAAAAACAGCTGAACAACAGATTCCATCTCACTTTGTCATGGGCTCAGAGAAAGAAGCCGATACTTTCGCTCGTGCACTTTCTGACAAACATATTGCGTATGAAAAAAAGCAGTTCAAAGTCATTCAAGCAGATTTTGATGCAAAAAAGATCATGAATACAGAGTTAGAAAGTTTGAATAAGGATCCAGGAATCATAACACTGCCTGTGATCAGTGAAAAGAACGCACCTCATATTCATGTGGAGAACAACGACGTCATCTTAAGCGGCTACAGTGATTTATTGAAGAAATTCATGCCGATTCAAAGCTCAGGTGATGTGAAACTTCTCATCAAGAAACCACTTGATTTAAAAGTCATTGATATGAAAAAAGATTACCTTATCTCATACAAGTTCACTTTTGGTGGTCTGCCTGTTGCCGTCGTCAGTCAACATGTCTTTGAGCAGCTTGACCAGCAGAAAGATTCTAAACTGCAGCTTGAGAATAACCAATATAACGCGATCCATATAAAAGACGATCAACATCTTGAACAAGCCAACGATGTGTTTACATCTTTAAAGCTAAGTGATAGCAGCATGTCACAATTAGCTTCAGCTCAGCAGCAAAAGCAAACAATGGGACTAATGATGTTTGTGGTCGGATTTTTAGGTCTCAGCTTCCTTGTGACTTCAGGCTGTATTTTATACTTCAAGCAGATGAATGAAAGTGAAGAAGAACAAAGCTCGTATACGATCTTACGTAAGCTCGGCTTTACAGAGAAAGATCTATTAAAAGGCATCAGGCTTAAACAGCTGTTTAACTTCGGGATTCCGCTCATCGTCGGATTGCTGCACAGCTACTTTGCTGTACAATCAGGCTGGTTTTTATTCGGCGGTGAACTGTGGACTCCAATGCTCATCGTCATGTCGATTTATACGGTTTTATATTCTGTCTTCGGATTTCTATCTGTGCAATATTACAAAAAGGTCATTAAAGAATCCTTGTAATGAATTCCCCATAGGCGACTGCCTATGGGGATATGCTTGTTTAAGATGGAGTTGATTCAAATTTATGCGATAAAATATGGTCTCTTGCCGCATAAGCTTTTCGTTTGACCTCTTCTAGATTGACACCGACAAGCTTCCCGTTCTGTTTCACTGCATTTCCAGCCACATAGACAGAATCAACATTTGAAGGATGTGCCGTTTGGACAACCGCTCCAGCCGGATCTGTCATCGGCAAAAGATTCATGCTTGTCCGATCGATCAGGATGAAATCAGCTTCTTTTCCAGGTGTGAGCGATCCAATTTTATGATCAAGCTGTAATGCACGAGCCCCATTGATCGTGGCAGCTTCAAGCATTTGATAAGCTGACAGCCCAAGTTCAGGCCCCGGCATGATTCCTTCCATCAATAATGATTGATTTTGGATCGCACGCTCTGCCTGAAGCCCAAATTTCATTTGAGCAAACATATCTCCGCCTGTCGCTGTTACAACGTCCACACCGAGTGTTGGAAGAACACCTTGTTCAATGGCAAGTCCTGTGACAGGATAACCGTGACCCATCATCATCTCAATTTCAGGTGTAATGGATATGGAGCTTCCGCTATCTGCCAGCATCTTCATTTGATCCGCATCAATTGCATTGATATGCACCATGTTGAGGTCAGGTCCAAGTAATCCTGCTTTGTGAAGCCGCTCAATCGAACGATCGTCCGCTCCCCAATTGCCAAAGCCGATGTGCATACTGCATAGAGCATCTAAAGAACGAGCTGTTTCGATTTCAAATACTGAAGTTTCCCATGAGGAAAATTCTGGACCTCGAATCGCAAGCCCCATTGTCAAGAGCTGATCTGATGATTGAAAATGCGCTTTTTTCACTCGTGCTGCATCTTCCATATTGGTGAGCGTACTCCCCCTATCCCAATACTCGGCATCCCCAGAGGAGCCGAAAGCAAAAACAGCCCGAATGCCCGCATCCTTTAATCCTCCGATGAGCTCTTCTGTATGATCCATTGAATTAATCATTGTCCAATCTAGAAATGTCGTCACTCCTGCATCTAACGCCTCTAATGCCCCCAAATAATTCGCAATGCGATCGTCAGATGGGCGTCTCATCGCACCATAGTTCCCATAGTATATTTTGCTTAAATATGTCTGCAAAGACCAATCTGTACCTATGCCTCTGATGACAGACTGCCACACATGACGATGTGTATCCACAAGTCCTGGCATGATCACCATATCGGACGCATCGACAATGTCAGCATTAGGTGCTTCAATGGAAGGACCGACTTCTAAAATGTGTGACCCTTCAATTAATAAATCTCCCTTTTCTAAAAAACCTAAAGATGGATCAAGTGTTAAGAGTGCTGCATCTTTAAACAATGTTTTCTTCATCCATATCCCCCTTTTCAAATGACGAGGATGAATTATCTTCTCCTCACTGTCATTTTAAAACAAAACAGGATCGAATTAGAAGAAAAGTGACTTCACCAAGTGCTTTTATGAGCTGATTTTTCTGAAATAGTTGTTGATACGTTTTAATTTGACTGCGTGTTTCCCTTTTGGACTTTCCATCATGCCAAACTCAAAGAACTTCACGGGCTTGATGCCAACATATTGTAAGAGGGCTCGTTTCATCAATATTTTGTGTGCATTTTGCAAAAAGACTAAAGGGTAATTGGTAGGTCCTTGCATCGTCGATACGCAAACAGCGCTTTTTCCTTTTAGCAGACCTTCTGGAAGCAGTCCGCCTGTTTGACGATAAGCAAAATTTGCAGCAAACATGCGGTCAATAAAACCAAGCAGCATAGCTGGGGGTCTGCCCCACCAAATAGGATATACGAACACCATTTTGTCCGCCCATTTGATCTTCTCCTGATACACCCGAATGTCAGGGCCCTTGTGCATGTCTCGTCTTCTTTTCTCTTCATTAAAAATCAGCACAGGATCAAATTCTTCTTTGTATAGGTCGATGATTCTCACTTCCTTGACCAATGGATTTTCTTCACTGCCTTTGATGATTTCGTTTAAAAAAGCCCCATTCAAACTATTGTGGTGAGGGTGAGTATAAATAATGAGTACATTCATGTACGAGCTCCTTTTATTATCATTTGATAACCAAATGATATACCTCCGTTAAATAGTTGTCAAATGATAATTGTTTTTTGATAATAATTTTGGTATGTTACGTAGGAGGTGATAAACATGAAACATCCCCATTTCTTCAAGGAATTCGTAGCATTTGCTTCTGCTTTTTCAGAACTAAAACATGACCTAATGAACAAAGTTAAGCCAGCTAACTTAACGACCTTACAATACTTGATACTAGAGCAACTAGCTGTCAGCGAGCCTCTTACGCCAAGTGAAATTGCCGACTGTCAGCACATGTCTCTTCCAAATGTCAGCAGAGAACTTAAGAAACTGCACGAGAAACAATTTATTGATAAAGAAGAAGACCGTGATGACAAACGAAAACACGTCATTATGCTTTCTGACAAAGGCCGTGACTGTATGAACATAGCCTTCCAGCATATCGAAGGGGCGCTATTAGACAACCTATCTTCCTCGGATATAGAACAAATGGATGATATCGTTCAAGCTCTCCGCCTTTTAAATCAAACGATTTTCAAAAAAGAACCTAAAAAAGCATGAGCGTATCGCTCATGCAAAGGATACTAAACTTCAAAATACAAAAAAGCGCGGGCCTCTCATCTGCCCAAACGCTTCTCTCTTTTTCCTCTATGTACTTTATACAATCAATTGATACGCGATGTATAATGCAACCAGCCAGATCATGACCGCGGAGGCTTTATTGATCCGGTTCATCCACTTACCGTTTGTATCTAACTTCCCTAGCATTTTGCCTAAAAGTGCGAGGCCAATAAACCATAACCAGGACACGATGATACAAGCGAGGGTAAATGCTAGTTTTTCTGTCCCACTATATTGAAGTGAATTCGTTCCAATCACACCAATCGTATCGAGAATGGCGTGGGGATTTAAAAGTGAAACTGAACAGGCAAAGAGAATTTGTTTTCTCGCAGGCATGAATTCCTGCTTCTCTTTAGCATCTGTTGATGAGCTTGTGTTCCACACGGACCATCCCATATAAACTAAAAAACAAAATCCAATGAGATAAAGACACATTTGCAGTACAGGAATGGTGAACACCACAACAGAAACTCCGATGACTGCTAACGCAATTAAAAATGTGTCACAAAGAGCAGCAGTGATAACGACAGGTAAAGCCTGATATAATCGCGGCTGAAGCGCTCCTTGCTGAAACACAAATACATTTTGTGCACCCAATGGTAAAATGAGGCCAAAGGCAAGCACAATTCCATGAATGATGGCAATGAACATCTTCTAACATTCTCCTTTTCCAGCAATTCTCACACATTTTATCATAGAACATCATGATCCTTTTCAAAAAATTTGATTTTCCATAAAAAAAAGCGTTGGATGATTTCCATCCAAACGCTTTTCATTCATCATGAACCTTTTCGTGCAAGCTCTCTTTCTCTCAGCTCGACCCGGCGGATTTTCGCTGATGGTGTCTTTGGTAGCTCGTCGATGAATTCGATTTCTCTTGGGTATTTGTAAGGTGCTGTTGTGTTTTTCACATGCGTTTGTAGCTCTTTGATCAACTCATCACTTTGTGCAGTTCCATCACGCAGGACGACATAGGCTTTGACGATAGATCCTCTGATTTCATCCGGGCTAGCCACAACCGCACATTCTTTGACTGCTGCGTGTTTGATCAGTGCATCTTCTACTTCAAACGGTCCAATGGTATAGCCTGAGCTGACGATGATGTCATCTCTACGGCTTTCAAACCAGAAGTACCCATCTTCGTCTTTTTTCGCGCGGTCACCGGTAATGAAGTAATTTCCGCGGCGCTGAGCTTTTGTACGCTCTTCATCTTTGTAGTATTCCTTAAATAAAGCCGGCGTTTCAAGATGAACCGCAATATCACCAATTTCTCCAGGGGAGCAAACATTTCCGTCCTCATCAATGATGTCGACTTCGTTACCAGGGGTTGGTTTTCCCATACTGCCTGGTTTGATGTCCATTCCTTTTAGTACACCTACAAGGAGTGTGCTTTCCGTTTGGCCATAGCCATCTCGTACTTCTATATCGAAATGTTTTTTGAATGTATCAATGACTTCACGGTTGAGCGGCTCTCCCGCAGAAACGGCACTATGCAGCTTTGGCAGTGCGTACTGACTCAAATCATCTACCTTCGCCATAAAGCGGTATTCTGTTGGTGTACAGCATAGGACATTGATTTCATTTTTTTGAAGCAGTTCTAAATACGTATTTGGATTGAATTTCCCTCCGTATACAAAGCCTTCTGCTCCACTTCCTAGCACCGATAAGAGCGGGCTCCACACCCATTTTTGCCAGCCTGGTCCTGCTGTCGCCCACACTTTATCCCCTTCATTAATGGAGAGCCATGCTTTGGCAGCTGTGCGTAAATGTGCATATGCCCAGCCGTGTGTATGAACAACTCCTTTTGGATGACCTGTTGTACCAGACGTATAAGATAAGAACGCCATATCTGTACGTGCTGTTGATGCCATTGGCAGCTCGCTTGATTGGTGATCCTTTTGCGCAAGAATATTTGTCCAGCCATGATCGTTTTCCCCGATGGAGAATGTTTTAAAATCATTAGGCTGATTGGTTCCGTCAAACGATTGAATGAATGAAGAGTAAACAATCGCGCCCTTTGCTTCTGCATGCTCAATTCGATAATCTAAATCTTTCGCACGCAGCATTTCTGAACAAGGAATAACGACCATTCCAGTTTTTAGAATGGCTAAATAAATGCTGTATGCCTCTAGCATGCGCGGCACCATCACAATGATTTTATCGCCTTTTTTAAAGCCTGCATTTAATAATACATGACCAATTTTATTTGCTTCTTCCACTAAAGCTGCATACGTCACATGCGCTTCGTGTCCATTACCATCCTGCCAGTGCAGGGCCATTTTTTCCCGGTCATGACTGAACGATTCAATCTCACTGACTAAGTTATATTGTTCTGGTGCAATTAAGTCTTCTCTTTTCATGGTACAGCTCCTTTTAGCCTCTTTCTATGAAACGATTCATGTTTCAATTTACCCATTTTAACACTCATAACTGAAAAATGCTTGAATTAGGACCTACTCCTAGTATTATGCCATAATTTTTTTCATTCGTCTTCTTTTTTGAAAATATTCTAACTATTTATATGTACAAAAAGAAAAGAGCGGGAATCATCCCGCTCCTAAGCCATAGCTTTTTAATTGTGTGTCTTAGAAAGATCCGCCACCCATATGTTGTTGAGCGTAAGATACTAGACGCTTAGTGATTTCTCCACCAACTGATCCGTTAGCGCGAGCTGTTGTTTCTGGTCCAAGGTTTACACCAAATTCTGAAGCGATTTCATACTTCATTTGGTCGATCGCTTGTGCAGCGCCTGGAACGACTAATTGATTAGAACTGCTTTGTCTGTTTTGTTGAGCCATGTGTTCTCACCTCCTTGTGAATATAGAATGTGTAGAAACACATGACTTCATGCGATTGTTTTTATGGTAATTATTATGAAATTTTTCTCCTAAAATAAATCAGCGAATTTATCTGCCGCTTTCTTCTCATTTGTGACGATAATCGTTTCGATTTGTTCCACTGCCTCATCAAGCATTGGCTCGAAGTCAGCAAAGCTTTCGTAGCGTTCTACTTTCTCAAGCTTCGGTTTTGTTTTAGGTGACGGCGGCGTAAAGATCGTACAGCAATCCTCGAAGGGTTGAATACTTGTATCGTATGTGCCAATTCGTCTCGCTTCTTCAATAATGTCATTTTTATCAACAGCAATCAGCGGGCGAATAATAGGTGTGCTTGTCACATGGTTAATGGCATACATGCTTTCAAGTGTCTGACTTGCTACTTGTCCAAGGCTTTCACCAGTAATGATCGCAAGTGCATCACGCTTTGCTCTTATTTTATCAGCTATTTTCAGCATCATTCTTCTTGTTGATGTCATCGTATAGTTTTCAGGTACTTGTTTGTGTATCAGCTCTTGAATTTGTGTAAAAGGAACGATGTGAAGCTTCACTTCGCCTCCATATGCTGCTAAACATTCTGCAAGATCAATGACTTTTTGCTTGGCACGTTCACTTGTATATGGGGGACTAAAGAAATGCACCGCTTCAATTTGAATCCCTCGTTTCATCGCTTGATAGCCGGCAACTGGGCTGTCAAATCCGCCTGAAAGCATGAGCATTGCTCTCCCGCTTGAACCAACCGGCAATCCGCCTGCGCCCTTGACATCTTTAAATGTAATGTATGTTGCATGTTCTCTAATTTCAATACGCAAATGCACATCTGGCTGTTTGACATTGACCGTTAAGTTTTCTGTATTCTTCAGAACATGTCCGCCAATTTCACGGTTCATTTCATTTGAATCAAGTTCAAATTGTTTATAAGAACGTTTCGTTGAGACCTTAAATGTATCTCCATGTTTATATACTTCCTGTACCGCTGTTAATGCCGCTTCTTTGATGGCATCAAGATTTGTCTCACATTTCACCGCCAGACTAAAGCTTTGAATGCCAAATACGCCTTTAAGCTGTTCTGAAATCGATTCAGGGTCTTCTCCGTTCAGCATGATCGTGATGCGGTCTCTATCAGATGCATACTTTAATGCTTCAAAATCTTTCAATACAAATCGAATATGCTGTCTTAGTTTTTCAATAAATTTCTTTCTATTTTTCCCTTTTGTTGAGATCTCCCCAAAACGGACTAAAATATGATCATATGTCATGCTGTTATCTCATTCCTTTTAATTTTTTCACACTTTGTGCGATCGTTGTGATGATTTGTGGTGCTAACTCTGGTCCTTGTCCATACGTCAAGCTGATTCTCATACTGCTTTTGGCTAGTTCTTCCGATTTCCCCATCGCTAGCAGTACACGGCTTGGTTCTTTTTTCTTGGCTGAGCAGGCAGAGGTTGTCGAAACATACAAGCCTTCTTTTTCGAGCATATGAAGAAGAACTTCGATTTGAATACCCGGCACTGAAAAATTCACAATGTGCGGCGCACTTTGCGTTAGTGGTGTGTTGATGACGATACCTTCTATTTCTTCCAGCTGTTTTAGCAGCTGCATTTTTAAACTCAGTATCTCATCATGGTGCTTTTTCAGCTGTTCAAATGATTGTTTCATGGCCTTTGCTAAGCTGACAGCTCCAGCAGGGTTTTCTGTACCTGAACGAAGACCTAATTCCTGCTCTCCTCCAGTGATAAAGGGGGCAAGCACAGTATCTTTCTTTAAAAAGAGCGCTCCTGTGCCTTTTAAACCATGAATTTTGTGGCCTGATATCGTCAAAAGATCGACATCCAGCTGTTTATGAAGTGCTACTCTGCACATTCCCTGTACTCCGTCGACATGAAAGAGTGCATTTTCGGCATGCCCACGTATGATGTCAGCAGCCTCTTTAATTGGCTGAATGGCACCCGTTTCGTTATTAACGTGCATCATACTGACAAGAACTGTATCAGGGCGAAGCACTTGTTTTAAATGATTCATATCTGCATGTCCATGCTCATTTACTTGAATATAGGAGATATCAAAGCCAAATAAAGCCTTCAACTGTTCGAACGATTCGATGACAGAGGGGTGTTCAATGGCTGTTGTCACAATATGTTTTCCCCGGTTCATTCTGGCGAGAGCTGCTCCTTTAATGGCAATGTTATTTGCTTCTGTAGCGCCAGAAGTAAAAATAATCTCATATTGTTTCAAATCTGTATAGTGAAGCATTTGTTTTCTCGTTTCACTTAGCAGGCGGCTTGCATCAATGCCAAGCTGGTGAAGCGAAGATGGGTTACCAAAAAAACGCTCACTCACCTGCTGATATACTTGTAAAACCTCTGGATAAGGCTTTGTTGTTGCACTATTATCAAGATAGATCATATTGTAACTCCTTACAAAAAGCTTTAAAAATAAATGCATTTATATGTTACCATAATGAAGTCAGACAGAGAATTTTCTGAAAATGGCAGTTGACAACTTTCCATTTTCACTATATCATCCATAGTGCAATTGTCACATAAACATTTAAATTGTCAGAATATTTTAATTTGGCACGCTACACTGATTAAGGAGGGACTATTTTGAAAAATAGTTTAAGTATAAAGGAGACGCTAGCCATTGGTCTAATGCTTTTTGCATTATTCTTTGGCGCAGGAAATATGATTTTTCCACCTGTTCTTGGACAATATGCGGGTGAAAATGTATGGCTTGCCATCGGAGGATTTTTACTCACAGGAGTAGGTCTTCCGCTTCTAGGGGTAATTGCAGTTGCTCTTACGGGTACCGGCGCAAAAGGCCTTGCAGATAAAGCACATCCTAAATTCGGAACCATTTTCACCGTCATTCTGTATTTATCCATCGGACCATTTTTCGCTATTCCGCGAACGAGTACGGTTTCATACGAGATAGGATTAGCTCCATTTCTGCCAGGGGCACAATCCACTTCATGGGTACCGCTATTCATCTTTACAGTTGTATTCTTCACTATCTCATATCTGCTTGCTTTAAATCCTTCAAAGCTGGTTGATCGAATTGGTAAAATTTTGACACCGATCTTATTAACTGTTATTGCCATTATTGTCATTAAAGCCATTGCTACGCCAATGGGAATGATTGGTGCTCCTGATGCAACCTATGAGGCAAACCCGCTCTTTACTGGATTTTTAGAAGGCTATAAAACAATGGATGCTCTTGCTTCTATCGTATTTGGGATCATTGTAGTGACAGCTGTTAAGGAAAGAGGCATTACAGAGCGAAAATCTCTTGCAGCCGCTTGTATTAAAGCAGGACTCGTGGCAGCTGCTGGGCTGGCACTCGTGTACATTTCACTTGCTTATGTGGGTGCTTCAAGCCCTGATGCGACGGGCATGGTTGGAGCAAATGATGGCGGCAAGCTGCTTTCACTTTCTGCCAACTTTTTATTCGGATCTGCTGGTAACATTGTTCTTGGCGCCGCTATTTTATTCGCTTGTTTAACGACGAGTGTCGGACTTATATCATCTTGTGGGGAATATTTTTCAAAACTCTTCCCTAGCCTTTCTTATCGCACAGTTGTTCTAATTGTATCTTTATTTAGTACACTCGTTGCAAACCTTGGATTGGCACAAATTATCTCTTTATCTGTTCCAGTTCTTGTGACGATCTATCCATTGGCCATTGTCATTATTTTATTGTCGTTCCTTGATCGCTGGATTAACGGCAGAAGACTTATTTATATCGTATCACTCATCTTTACTGGTTTCTTTGCTATCATTGATGGATTATTAGCTGCTAAAGTCAATCTAGGTGGCTTGCCTAACATCTTGAAAGCAATCGTTCCGTTTTACGATTTAGGCATTGGCTGGGTCATACCAGCAATTATCGGTGCTCTGGTAGGTTTACTTATTTCGATGTTTACCACCCCGCCAAAACAGCTCGCCTCTTAATCATCGTAAACCAAAACATCCCTTTCTTCTTTGGAAGGGGATGTTTTTTTATTGTTCTTCATATACTAAAATAGAAAAATTCATGACTTTTGTACGAAAACACATGTTGACATCAGGCGTACATCCTTTATAATTAGTCATTGTTAATGATGAACGGTTACTTAGCAACTAATTAACAGAATATTTCAACATAATAATGGAGGCTTTAAATGCAATGAAGGCAACTTTGTCGACGAAAGATACGGTTATCATAGGTTTTATGCTGTTTGCTCTATTCTTCGGCGCCGGTAATATGATTTATCCACCAGAGCTTGGTCAATACGCTGGGCAAAATGTGTGGAAAGCAATGGGCGGATTTTTATTAACAGGTGTCGGTTTACCTCTTCTAGGGATTATTGCGATCGCTTTAACAGGTCGAGATGCGAAAGGATTAGCTGATAAAGCTCACCCAGCTTTTGGAACAGCGTTTACCGTCATTTTATATTTATCTATTGGGCCGCTTTTCGCTATTCCTCGTACAGGAACGGTTTCATATGAAATTGGTGCATTGCCCTTTTTAGCAGGTGTACCAGCTTGGCTCTCACTTCTTTTATTCACACTTGTCTTTTTTGGTATTACGTATTATCTCGCTCTAAATCCAACGAAGATTGTGGATCGTGTAGGGAAAGTGTTAACACCGATTAAATTTACGATTATTTTTATTATTATTGTCAAAGCCATTTTAACGCCGATGGGCGTTATTGGCACACCGGATGTCTCCTATAGCAACGGGTCATTTTTCAAAGGATTTCTAGAGGGCTATAAAACAATGGATGCTCTTGCTTCTATTGTGTTTGGAGTTGTTGTCATCAACGCCATTAAAGGACGCGGTGTGACAAGTAAAAAAGCGCTGACTTCTGCTTGTATCAAGGCCGGTCTGATTGCAGCTTGCGGATTAACATTTGTTTATCTATCACTTGCTTATTTAGGCGCTTCTAGTACACAATCCATTGGTTTTGTTGGAGATGGCAGTAAAATCTTGGCTCAGTCTTCTCAATTTTTATTTGGCAGTTTAGGAAATATTGTGTTGGGTGCTGCGATTACGGTTGCTTGTTTAACGACAAGTATCGGCCTCGTTACATCATGTGGAGAGTATTTCTCAAATTTATTACCTAAGCTTTCTTATAAAATGGTCGTTACACTCGTGACATTATTCAGTTTTATCATTTCAAATTTTGGACTTGCTCATATTATCGCTTTCTCTGTACCAGTTTTAACTGCCATCTACCCGTTAGCGATTGTCATCATTGTTTTGTCGCTGGCAGATAAATGGATGGGCCAAAGAAGACCTGTTTATGTCCTTACTTTGATTTTAACTGGCTGCGTCAGTTTGTTTGACGGCTTAGTAGCAGCAAAACTCCCAATTGGTCCAGTAGAGGATCTCTTTCAAACGATTTTACCTTTATATGATCTTGGGATTGGCTGGGTTGTACCTGCTATTTTCGGGGTGGTCATTGGATTTGTTCTTTCTCTTTTCACTTCTTCTGCTTCCCAAAAGCGGGAGAAACAAGCATCTTAATAGAAAAAAGCTGAAGTCCTGTAAATGGACTTCAGCTTTTTTATTGATGCTGATACTCTTTTTCTTGCTGAGCTAATAGCTTTTGTACAGCGCCTGGTGATGCTTTTTCAACAGCCGCTGCTGCTATATCAAATGATCCGTTGTAATCATAGGCGTAAAATCTTCGTTCTGCCTCTTTTAATTGCTCTGAAAGAATATGATTTTGGCTTCTAAAACGATTGCCATATTGAATGATTCGTTCAATTTGCTCCACTTTGCTAAGCATTTCTTCTGTCTCATCCACAACGTTTCTCACTGTGTCTGAAGCTTCTTTTAAGTGTTGATTCACAGCTGACATATTGAGCGGCAGGTTTTCCAGCTGCTCGTGCACTTGCTGGATCATCTCCTGCGCCTTTTCAGCACGCTCTTTCATTTCTACAGGTACCCCTGGAATATTGCTTTTATGCAGGTGACGCACTGTATCTGTCAGCATCGTTTTGAATTCAGCCAATGTTTCTCTCGCTTGTAATTCTTCTTTTCTTAATGATTGAAGGTGATCTTTAAAGGTGTCGTGCAATGCTTTTGCATCTTCGATAAAGGTTTCCAGCTGATTGATCTCATCCATTAATAATGAATAAGCCACATGGTCACGATCAAGCTTCTCGCGAATTTGTTTCATCAGCTTTTCAATTTCTTCTAAACGTTTTTCGAATGCCTTCTGTTGATCAAGTTCCCCTGCTGACAACTTGTAGCTCTCTTTCACAAGAGCTGTTTCTGCCTTTGTTTGTGTGTGATCTTGTTCAAGCTTCTCGAAGGCTTCTGTTAGTTCCGGCATTTTGCTTTTGATTTCTTGACCTGCTTCTACTTCTGCCTCCAGCTGATCATATAGCGTCTGAATCGCATCATCAATCATTTGCAGAATACTTGACGCCTCTTCTAAATGAAGTTCATCAATGAGTAGTTTTTCGGCTCGCGTCAGCTGTTTATTTAAGTTCTCCAGCTCTTTTGTGATTTGGATATGCTCCAGCTTGTAGCCTTTATCTATCATTTCTTTATATCCGTCTTCCAGCTTCGTCAGCTGTCCTGGTACGGTTTGTTTGCAGTCTGCAATGAGCTTTGGTACATCATTGATATACAGTTGCAGCTGATCGAGTCTACGGTCTTGTTCAAGCAAAATCTTTCTTGCTTGCATATAGTTCCCGTTTTCTGTTTCTTCCTCGTACTGCTTGATCCCTTCCCAGGCCTCATCTAAGTCCTGCTCCATTTTGTCATAAAGGGTGCCGTACAAATGGCTGTATGCAAGCAGATTTTTGCGAACCGTTTGATATTGCTCCTTGACCTTTTCAATGTCCTTGCGATTTTGCTCCTCGCTTGTGACAAGGTCTGCAATTTCTTTTAAAATGTCTTCAATGTTCGAATCAGCAGCACTCAGCAAATCCTCAATATGCGTTAGAACCTGCTTGGCTTTGGAGAATCGATATTTATCAGAATACTCTTCTGCATCATATAGTAACTCCTCTACCTTTGGAAGATGGGCTGTGACGATATCGTCCCACTCTGCACGCCATCTTTCAAAAAACTGCTCTGTTTCTCCGGTCATTTTTAAATGTTTGATTTTTGAAATTTCTTCTACAATTGATCTGTTTAAAATTTCAATTTTCCATGCTTCCAATCGGTCAATCTCTTTATATATATTTTTTCGAAGGAAATAACCGACTGAAAACAAAGCAAGCAAAATGACAATTAAACCGATGATAAACTCCATAATGAGCCCCCTTGTTGTGATCTAAGTGATGTCAGGGTAAAAGTGTCCCGAGTAGACCTGAGAACCCTTTCGTGTCCGCTTTGCATTTGTTTTTTTATAAACAGGATCGTATGTTTCCCAATACCATCCATTCACGGTTTTATGTATGTTTTTTCAAGAAAGTATTTGAGTGCTTTCTATCATTTGATCACACGTATTCATGTGACATGCTTTTATGTATGCAGAAGCTGTCGTTTTCATTGTTATTATGATACCATGTAACCAGCATTTTTGGTCATGATTTTTCATTATTTTCGCTGATAAACATCACGTTTTTCAAAATATCGACAAGAGGTGACGACATGCTGAAACAAGATGCACATCTACATACACCGTTTTGCCCGCACGGCTCGCTTGATCCTTTTCATTCTTATATTGAAAAAGCCATCAAAAAGGGATTTGATTCCATAACCTTTACCGAGCATGCCCCTCTGCCTCCATCGTTTCGAGATCCAACACCTGAGCAGGATAGTGCCATGAAGCTCCAAGACCTTGAATCGTACTTAATGAAACTGAATCAACTAAAACAGGAATACGAAGGACAATTAATAGTAAAAACTGGGCTTGAGGTTGACTATATCAAAGAGTATGAAGAGGAAACAAGTGCCTTTTTAGACTGCTACGGTCCAGAACTAGACGACAGCATTTTATCTGTTCACTTTCTTCCTGCTGACGATGATTATATTTGCCTTGATTTTGACGAGCATGCCTTTCAGCAACTAATAAGCATCCATGGCAGCATCGAACAGGTCTATCAAAGCTACTATGACCAAATTCATTCTTCTATTCTATCATCTTTAGGGCACTATAAGCCAAAAAGAATCGGTCATATCACCCTTGTGCAGAAATTCAAACAGCTTTTCCCATATGAAATGTCAACTGAACTTTGTGAAAAGGTCGCCCTTTGTCTTGAAGAAACGGCAAAAAAAGGGATGTCCTTAGACTTTAATACATCAGGTCTTCGTAAAACATATGCCAGAAGTATCTATTTGGCCCCATGGATGATTGACTTTGCAAAACAGAAAAAAATTCCGCTCATATTCGGGTCTGATGCCCATCAAGCGGAAGATCTCGGATATGCTTATGATCAATTCGAAGACATCATGAGTTTTAAATGAGAATCTGATGCCGGCTTTTTTGGTTCTAGTAAATGATGAAGCGATCGGCTTAGCTCTTTAAAATACATCTGATAGAAATAAGGCTCACTTGGATTCAAATAAAGCACTTCAGTTAAATATTGCGGCTGTAAATAGGGCATCATCAGAAGTGATTTTAGCTGAATCATAAACGTTGAAAGTGAAAGCTGATCACAAATCACTTGGGTTCTTTTTCCTTTTTCAATGATGAGCTGAAATAAATACTTTTCTTTTGTTAAATAGGTCGACATTATTTCTCTAATCAGCGTCGAATCAATTGTCACCTCTCGATAAACGAAACGGGTTAATTGACGGTGTTCGTGCTGATAAGATAAAATATCAAAAACCACATGTAGTAAACATTCTTTTGCGTGACGGGTTTCCATGTGATGGATATGTGATTCAATCATGTGAATGTAGCCTTCATAAAAATCGGATACGAGCTGCTCAAGCAGCCCCCCTTTTCCTTGAAAGTAATAGGATATGTGGGCAACGTTGACGTTTGCTTCCTTCGCAATCTCACGGACAGAGGTTCCAGAAAATCCTTTTTGGTTAAAAAGTCTGATGGCAGCTTCAATGATACGGTCTTTTGTTTGCACGGTTGTTGATGCTTTCATCCGCTCACCCCTCTTCATGTGTACATACTTCAAGATGAAGGCGGAAGTTCCTTTTATTATTGCTCGACAAATCTCACATGTGAGACGCAAGGGATGTATTTTTGAGATAGAAAGTAGGAGATTTTCATGTTTCATGTCGAAAAACAGTCTGGCGATCCATCAAAAGACTATCAATTGCTCGTTAAACAGGTTGAAGCCATTACAGATGGTGAGCCTGATCTGATTGCCAATCTGGCAAATGCTGCAGCGCTATTGTATCATTCACTCCCAGAAGTCAATTGGGCAGGATTTTATTTAGAAAAGGGCGGCGAGCTTGTTCTCGGACCGTTTAACGGACTGCCTGCATGTGTGCGTATCCCATCTGGAAAAGGCGTTTGCGGTACTGCGTTTGCAACAGGTGAAGTGCAGCGTATCGCTGATGTGCATGCATTCCCCGGGCATATCGCATGTGATGCAGCATCTCAATCTGAAATTGTCGTTCCGCTCAAGGTAAATGGACAGATCATCGGGGTACTCGACATTGACAGCCCCGTGAAAGACCGTTTCAGCGAAGTAGATGAAACCTACTTAATTCAATTTACCGAGGTGCTCCAAAAGGCGTTATCCGCCTCTACAGATGCGTAATCTTACAAAAAAGCAGGCACATTGTCTGCTTTTTTATTTTTCTTCGCATGACGTGCAACATCATCTCTATCTCTAAATAGGTTGACTTCTCCAATCCAGCGTCATATAATAGATTTTGTGTGAAATATGGCAGCCTTTTTGTTCGGCTTTTTTGTATCATTTTGTTCCTTCTATATGAAGGTGCATCTTGTAACTCCCTGCTGCTGGAGCGAGGATGCATGAAAACATAATGACGGAAAAGACAAAGAACAGACGGTTTTTATTTTTCACAAATAAAAACAAATAAGGAGGAGTCACATTATGGCTCGCTATACAGGTCCAAGTTGGAAGATTTCCCGCCGTTTAGGCATTTCATTAAGCGGAACAGGTAAGGAACTTGAAAAACGCCCTTACGCTCCAGGCCCACATGGTCCAGGACAACGCAAAAAACTATCTGAATACGGTTTACAATTACAAGAGAAGCAAAAGCTTCGTCACATGTACGGTGTCAACGAACGTCAATTCCGTACACTATTTGACAAAGCGGCTAAACTTCCTGGTAAACAAGGTGAAAACTTCATGATTCTTCTTGAAACTCGCCTTGACAACCTAGTATACCGTCTTGGCCTTGCTCGTACTCGTCGCCAAGCTCGTCAGCTAGTCAACCATGGTCACATCCTTGTTGATGGAAGCCGTGTAGACATCCCATCTTTCTCTGTGAAACCAGGTCAAACGATTGCTCTTCGTGAGAAATCTCAAAACCTTGCAGTAGTGAAAGAATCAGTTGAAGTAAACAACTTCGTTCCTGAATATCTTTCTTTCGATGCTGAAAAGCTTGAAGGAACTTTCACTCGTCTTCCAGAGCGTTCTGAATTAGCGCCTGAAATCAGCGAACAACTAATCGTTGAGTTCTACTCTCGTTAATTTCATGACTCTCCAAAGAGAGAACAAAAAAACCCTAGATCCCTTGATTGTTCAAGGCGGTCTAGGGTTTTTTGTTTGCATTCTTTTTTCAAATACGCCCCTCCAAATCACCGTATACAAATATAGGAAAAATATGTTTGAAGTACATATTGTCTATTGATACAATGGTGGTGGATAACATATCCAATCGGATTGTTTTCTATAGTACTTAAATGGAGGAGTTCCATGTATAGTATCACAATCATTATATTCTTACTCTTAGCCCTAGCTGTTACCGCCTATTCACTTTTAAGAAAAAAACAATTCATCGATGAACCACCAAATAGATTTGCTGCGAGTCTGTTTATCTTCCTGCTCTTTTTTTCTCTCTGCTTTGTGATCGCAATTTCAACTGGTGTGCTATACATCGTCACTTTAGGCGTAAATTTTCTTTTTGGAGAACAAATTACGTATGATTCATTTTATTCTTTGATTTCATTCTCATTATTCGTGAGTGTCATCGTCGTTTTTTGGTCTCCTATTCTTCTATTCGTAGGCAAAGGGCTGGCTTATTTACTTAAGCTCCCTACATGGCTCATTTATGCTTTGGAATGGGTGAGTTCTTGGATTGTTTTACATCTCTCTATCAAGTATGTCCTTCACATCAACCTAGTGAATGTATCGATAGGGGAGTACGGTATATTGATTTTATCTTTCTTTGTCAGCTTTATATTTATTGAGATTGATCTCATTTACTCACGTAAGAAACAACGCAAACAATTACTGGACACATCTGACTTGGCATAAAAAAGCTCCTAAGAATATTTTTCTAGGAGCTTTCTAACATTCAATTATGATTTTGCCCAATTTATGAGGAGTTGCTCTGTTGTCAGCACAGTCGCAAATTCCTCATGGAGTGTGGCAAGCGAGAGCCGATGGATTGTTTCTGGGTCAAAATATGTACCGGTTTGATCTGTGAGTCCAAAGGCTGCTGTTGCATCTGAGATCAGGTACGTATCAAAGCCAAGATTTCCGCTCATTCTTGTGGTCGTTGATACGCAGTGTGGTGTTGTGAGTCCTGCGATCACCACAGTATCAATCTCGTTTGACCTTAATTTTTCCTCTAAATTAGTGCCTATAAAGCTGCTGTTGACTTTCTTTTGTATCACCGTTTCTTCCTTTAGCGGTCTGGCGATCTCTTTGAAAAGATGCCCTTCATTTGCCGGATGAAATAAGGAATCCGGGTTATCAGATGTATGCTGAATATGAATAACAGGCCAGCCGTTTTCTCTCCAAAACGTCAATAAATGACTGATATTCTTCTCTGCCTCTAGGTTATTCCGTTCTCCCCATTTTTCATGCTCGAACGCCTTCTGTACATCTACCATTATCAAAGCCTTTTGATGATTTTGCACAAATACCCACCTCCAAAGATTCTCGTTCACTACATGTAGTGTAAGGAATGGTGACTGATTTGTACATGCTTTTACTGATGTTTTACCTGTTTTTTCATCAAAAAGACAAACCACACACTAGTGATGATGTAATAGATACCGATGATCGATGTACAATTAGACAGCACCTCTCCTATTTGAACTGATTTAACAAACTTCGTCCAGATGAAATAGATAAGGAGAAATGAGCACGGAAAATAGAGAAAGTAGCCGAAGAAATATTGCTTGAGTTTTTGCGTCAACGTTTTTCCTCCTTTAAAATTCTTTTTCATCAACTAGCTGATGACATCAAAAAAGACAGCACATAAATGCTGTCTTTTTTCGTTTTTTAATTCGTATTCTGTCCTCCGCCGTTCAGTCCTTCTTTAATATACCCTTTCACTTGGCTTGAGGTTAATAGACCGATATGGCCAACGCCATGAATCAGGACGTTTTTAGCGCCAATTAAACGAGAAAGACTGTTGATGACGATGAGATCGGCTGAGCTGTAGACGGATGTGTAAAGAATTTTTTGATTTGGATCTGTGCCTGGTAATGCTCTGCTTGAAACAAGTCCGTTTGCTCCACCAATTGTGACGACGTTTTCAATTTTATCACCGCCGTCTAGATTCTTAATATAATATAGCGTGTTCGCTCCGCCCATACTATGAGCCACAATATCTACTTTTTTGGCACCCGTTTTGTCTAGCACATCTTTGACGAATCTAGATAAACGCGGACCATTGTTGCGGTTATTCCCTGTTTTGTCTATGAAATCGATAGCAAATAATTGGTTTCGATCCCAGCCTTGTGTGACCAAATAACTTTTAATCGAAGCAAAGTTATAAGAGGCACCGCCAATGCCATGCACCATCACAACCGGATTATGCTCAGCTGCCTTCACCTCTTTAGGCTGGATAAAAGCCATTGAACCAATCACCAATGCAAGCGCAACGAGAATCTGTAAACTCCTTTTCTTCACAAGAATCACTTTCATTCCCCCTTATTCATTCTATTCGACTCTATTTTATATAAGAAAAATATGTCAGAAAAGTGAACAAGGTAATGTTTATGAGATGATTTTACATAAATATAAATAATCAAAAAGCACCTTGGACTTTTTTAAATTAAAACAAAAAGACTACGAGACCCTCTTTCTTTCATATATAATGTCAATAGACAAAAGGAGGTTCTACTTAGATGCTATTTACTCAAACACCTGCAACACCCTATTATGCCGTGATTTTCACATCAAAACGAACAAATGTCGAACAGAAACAATACGATGCGGCTGCTCAAAAAATGGAAGAATTAGCGAAAGATCTAGATGGGTTTCTTGGAATAGAAAGTGTACGAGATGAACATGGTGTTGGAATCACTGTCTCTTACTGGGATTCATTAGCAGCCATCAAAGAATGGAAAGCACACACAGCACATCAGCGTGTTCAAAAAAAGGGGAAAAAAGATTGGTATGAATCCTATACAACCCGAATTTGTAAGGTAGAACATGCTTATACAAACAAAGATTCACTCCTTGAACAAGAAGCAGGCGAATGAGCTACTTCTACATAAAAAAGAAAAGCACCTCAATGTATACGAACATTTGAGGTGCTTTTCCATGATGTTTACTGTTTCATAAAGATTTATTTATACGTCACGAGGAAGTATTTCTTTTTCCCTCTTCTTAAAACAGTAAATTGGTTTTCAATTCGATCGTCAGCTGAAAGAACATAATCTTTATCTGTTTGTCTCTCTCCGTTGATGGAGACAGCACCATTTGTGATATCTTCACGTGCTTGACGCTTTGATGGAGACAGCTTTGATTCCACAAGGATATCGACAAGTGTTAATTCTTCTGTACTGCTTTTCTCCATTGATGGAACATCTTTAAAGCCTACTTTGACTTCTTCAGCTGAAAGAGATTTGATTTCGCCTTTGAATAACGCATTTGAGATGTTGACAGCCTGTTCTAGTGATTCACGGCCATGTACAAGAGTCGTAACTTCCTCTGCTAGACGGCGCTGCGCTTCACGCTTTTCAGGTGCTGTTTGTACTTTTTCTTCGTACGATGCGATCTCTTCTTTCGATAAGAACGTAAAGTATTTTAAGTATTTCACGACGTCACGGTCATCTGTGTTGATCCAGAATTGGTAGAACTCATAAGGAGACGTTTTTTCTTTATCTAACCAGATGGCGCCGCCTTCTGTTTTACCAAACTTCGTGCCGTCTGCTTTCGTGACAAGCGGCATCGTTAAACCAAATGCTTTTGCTCCTTCTGCTTCAGACTTACGAATCAGCTCAAGTCCAGATGTGATATTTCCCCACTGGTCGCTTCCGCCGATTTGCAGCTTACAGTTCTCATTTCTATAAAGATTTAAGAAGTCTAAAGATTGAAGGATAACGTAGCTGAACTCTGTGTACGAAATCCCTGTCTCAATCCGTGAGCTGACGATATCTTTTGCCAGCATGAAGTTCACACCGAAGTTCTTTCCAATATCACGAAGGAACGTGATGACATTCATTTGGCTGATCCAGTCATAGTTATTCACGATAATCGCTGGGTTTTCGCCTGCATCAAAATCAAGAAATTGAGAGAGCTGCCCTTTGATTTTCTCTGACCACTGTTCGACGATTTCTGCCGGATTTAGTGAACGCTCTGCTTTTTTGAAGCTAGGATCTCCGATCAATCCAGTTGCACCGCCAACAAGGGCAATCGGGTGATGGCCTGCTTCCTGGAATCTGCGTAATGTTAAAATTGGCAATAGGTGGCCAATGTGTAAGCTGTCCGCTGTTGGGTCAAAGCCGGAGTACAGCTTGATTTTTTCTTCTGCTAATAATGTTGTTAAACCTTCTTCATCTGTTTGCTGCTGAATTAATCCTCTGAACGATAACTCTTCCATCAATTGACTCATATCCAATTCTCCTTTTTTTACAATTCAACATAAAAAACGCCCCTTCGAATGAACGAAGGGACGATATATATCGCGGTACCACCCTGCTTAAAAGACAACAAATCACGTCTTTTCACTTACACTGATAACGGACAGATCCGTTCTTTCACTAATCAGGCAGCATGTTCATGCTCCTTTTCGTAAAAGCGGTTCGTGAGGGTAATTCGAATATCTCTTTGTACTGACTCGCACCAGCCGTCAGTTCTCTTGGACAGGGAAAGATGATTCTACTGAATCTCAGTCAAAACCTTTTCATATTCAACTAAAGTCATTTTTAACATACTTTTGATATCAAGTCAACTGACGGAAAAATTAATCTTCCATTGTTGATAGGTCGCCAGCCGGTAAATTCAGCTCCCATGCTTTTAGCACACGTCTCATAATTTTTCCACTTCGCGTTTTTGGCAATTTGTCTTTAAACTCAATTTCTCTCGGTGCTGCGTGTGCAGCGAGTCCTTTTTTCACAAACGTACGAATCTCTTCTTTCAGCTCATCTGTCGGCTCATAACCACTTCTGAGCGCAATGAATGCCTTAATAATTTCACCGCGGACCGGATCTGGTTTTCCAATGACACCAGCCTCTGCAATGGCCGGATGTTCAACCAGTTTGCTTTCTACCTCAAACGGACCGACACGTTCTCCTGACGTCATGATCACATCATCCACACGCCCCTGGAACCAAAAGTATCCGTCTTCGTCCATATAAGCTGAATCTCCTGAAACATACCAATCTCCCGGCATAAAGTAAGATTCATATTTTTCAGGATTGTTCCAGATCGTATGCATCATAGACGGCCAGCCTTTTTTAATGGCAAGGTTGCCCATCCGGTATGGTGGAAGTTCATTTCCGGCATTATCCACAATCGCAGCTTCTACGCCTGGAATCGGTTTCCCCATTGAGCCTGGTTTGATATCCATGCATGGATAATTACAAATCAGCTGAGCACCGGTTTCTGTCATCCACCAAGTGTCGTGAATTCGTTTGCCAAATACAGCATCTCCCCACCTGATGACTTCTGGATTAAGTGGCTCACCTACACTCAACACATGACGGAGTGAGCTGAGATCATATTTTTGAATAAGATCATCTCCTGCTCCCATCAGCATTCTAAAGGCTGTCGGCGCACTGTACCAAACGGTCACACCTAGTGATTCAATCGTTTCATACCACGTATCAGGATTAAATCTGCCGCCTAAAATGACATTTGTCGCCCCATTTAACCACGGTGAAAAGATGCCGTACACGGTACCTGTTACCCAGCCCGGGTCAGCTGTACACCAATAGACATCGTCTTCTTTTAGATCAAGCACCCATTTACCAGTCTGATCTTGCTGCACCATTGCGCCATGAACATGCAGCACACCCTTTGGCGTACCTGTGGACCCTGATGTGTAATGAAGAAGAAAGCCGTCTTTTTCATCCATCCATTCAATCTCCAAATCCCTTGCTACCTGCTCAAATGCCTCTTCGTAATGGATTGTCCGAACACCATTTACGTCTTCTTTTTCACCGCCGACAATAATGACGGATTCTAGCTTCGGAAGCTCTGCAAACGGAATTCGTTCAAGCAGATCCGGCGTTGTCACAATGACCTTCGCCTCGCTATTTTCTAAACGGTCTTTGACCGCACCTTCCATAAATGCCTCAAATAACGGGCCAACGATCGCCCCAATTTTGATTGCGCCAAGCAGAAGAAAATAGAGCTCAGGTGATCTTGGCATAAAGACAAATACACGATCTCCTTTTTGCACATGCGCTCTTTCTCTGAATAGGTTTCCTGCTTTATTCGTGTTGATTTTCATATCCCTGAACGTATATTTTTCATCCCGCTGTGAATCTTTGTAGTGAAGCGCCACCTTGTTCTTACGAAAAGAGTCCGCATGTCTGTCAATCGCTTCATAGGCTGCATTGATGTTTCCAGTTTCATACCATGAGAAGTTTTTTCTTGCTTCCTCCCATGAAAATTCTTTGTATGCCTGCTCATAATCATTTAAATGATAGTTCCCTTTTACTGATGGTAGCGTTTCCACTTTCATCAAACAGTCCCCCTTTGCATACGTTTACAATGACCATTATAGTATAGATGACTTTTTTTCTCAATTTTTAAAAAACTTATAGTGAAACCGTTTTAATTCTTGCAAGTTTTAAGATAAAATAGAGACGACTCACTAGAATTTGAGGCGGTGGATACGTGGAGCATCCTAAAACTTATTATTCAAAAATCATTGAGCGAGAAACAGGTGCCATCCTTATTGAAGGTCCGGTACCTGCATCAGAGCTTGCGAACCATACGTTTCATGAAGGACTAACGGCATTTCGCACGCCTGAGGAACAGAAACAAGCACTTGTTGAAATAGCAGACCTTCCAGAAGGACGTATTATCATTGCACGAGTGGATGAGCTTGTCGTAGGCTATGTCACGTATTTGTATCCTGATCCGCTTGAGCGCTGGTCAGAGGGCAAGATGGACAACTTAATCGAGCTTGGCGCGATTGAGGTCGCTCCTCCATTTAGAGGCTGCTCACTTGGCAAGCACTTACTTGATGTGAGCATGATGGATGAGCAGATGGAGAATTATATCATCATTACAACTGAATATTACTGGCATTGGGATTTAAAGGGGACAAAGAAAAACGTGTGGGAGTACCGCAAAATGATGGAGAAAATGATGAACGCAGGCGGTCTTGTCTGGTTTGCAACAGACGAGCCAGAAATCAGCTCACACCCAGCCAATTGTTTAATGGCGAGAATCGGGAAAAATGTGACTCCTGATTCGATCGAGCGTTTTGATCGCCTCCGCTTCCATCAGCGCTTTATGTATTAACGTTCAATTCGTTTTTTTGGCAAAGGGGATTGGTAAACAATGATGATTGAACAAATTATGGAGCGTGATGTGATCACGCTGCGAAAAACCGATACGATTGAAGAAGCCATTCAAAAAATGAGTGCACATCACATTCGGCATATTCCAATCGTATCTGATCAAGGTTCTGTCATTGGGATGGTGACAGATCGGGATATTAAAAATGCCAGTCCAAGTATTTTCGAAACAGAAAAAAGGCAGCTCTTCATTCAGCGGCCAGTTGAGGAGATCATGGTATTAGAAACGATCACTGCTTATCCGCTTGATTTCGTTGAGGAGATTTCAAGTGTCTTTTTTGAACACGGAATTGGCTGCCTTCCAGTGGTGAGACGCGGCAAGCTTGTAGGCATTATCACAAAAACTGATTTACTGCGTACGTTTGTCAGACTGACAGGTGCAGATCAGCCTGGATCACACTTAGAGGTTGAAGTGGACCAGATGACAGAAGGCCTCGCAGACATTACGGCCATTTTAAAGGAGCAGCATATTCAGATGCTGAGTGTGCTTGTATATCCGCATGCAAATGAATCCTCTAAAGTGCTCGTCTTCCGCCTCCAAACCATGCATGCAGATCATGTGACGAAGCTGATTCGTGCAAAAGGCTATAAGGTGCTGTGGCCTATGGAGCAGACGATCAAATGAAGGAAGCGACCTTTGTTTTTTCACCATCTTTTCAAACGTACCAATTTCACCAAGACCATCCGTTCAATCAGCTTCGTGTCTACTTAACATATGATCTTCTCTTAAAAATGAAGGCGTTAACAGATGATGAGATCGTCGCACCGCGTATGGCGACACTGGAGGAATTAAAGCTCGTTCATACAGCTGATTATATTCAAGCTGTTCAGCGAGCTAGTGAAGGAAAGCTCTCTACAGCAGAGGGTGAACGCTACGGGCTTGGTACAGAGGATACACCAATGTTTGCAGGCATGCATGAGGCAGCTTCTCTCCTTGTTGGCGGGACACTTACAGCCGTTGACCAAGTGATGATGGGACACACGCAGCATGCACTTAATCTTGGTGGAGGACTCCACCACGGGTTTAAAGGGCGTGCATCTGGCTTCTGTATTTATAATGACAGCTCAGTAGCCATTCAATATATTCAAAAGACATATGGCGCAAGAATTTTATATATTGATACGGATGCCCATCACGGCGATGGTGTACAATTCAGCTTCTATGACGACCCTGAGGTCTGTACGGTCTCTCTTCATGAAACAGGGCGCTATTTGTTCCCTGGAACTGGACAAGTACAGGAAAGAGGTCACGATAAAGGCTATGGCTACGCCTACAACATTCCACTTGATGCATTTACAGAAGACGAATCATTTCTCGAAGCATACCGAACAGCAGTGACTGAAATTGCTGCTTTTTTTAAACCAGATGTTATTTTGACACAAAACGGGGCAGATGCACATTACTATGATCCGTTAACCCATTTATCTGCTACCATGAAAATATATGAGGAAATTCCTAGACTTGCCCATGAGCTAGCGCATCAATATTGTGATGGAAAATGGATCGCTGTTGGCGGAGGTGGTTATGATATTTGGCGGGTCGTTCCAAGGGCGTGGAGCCGGATTTGGCTTGAAATGAAAGGCATCACACCACCTGCTGAACTTCCTCAGGATTGGGTTCAGGCTTGGCACAAACAATCGCCTGTCACCCTCCCACCTACGTGGGGAGACCCAGATGATTTATATCCACCGATCCCAAGAAAAGCTGAAATCACAGAAAAGAATGCCCAAACTGTAGAAAAAGCACTCATGCCTGTCAGAAGGGAAAACAAAAATGCATAAGAAAAGCAGGCATTCACTCACGTGTAAGCCTGCTTTTTCCGTTTTATTTTGTTGATTGTCTTTCTTCAATTCTATGCGGAAGCTCAACAATTTGATCGTCCACTTGTTCTTTATTCATCAGCTTTGTCAGCAGTCTCATTGCCACAGCGCCAATATCATATGTCGGCTGAACAACTGTTGTTAGCTGAGGGCGCACCATGAGGGACAGTCTAGTGTTATCAAAACCAATGACTTCTAAATCCTCAGGAATCGATACCCCTCTATCTTGTGCTCCGTGAATGACACCTAATGCCATTTCATCTGTAGCCGCAATGACAGCCGTCGGCTTGTCAGACTGTTCCAGCAGATGAGCAAGTGATTCAATTCCAGAATCATACGAGTAATCACCTTCAGCGACGAGCGCATCGTCAAATGCGATGCCCGCTTCTTCAAGCGCACGTTTATAACCAGCAAGTTTTCTCATAGAGTTAATAGGTTCTGACATTGGACCAGATACGAAAGCAATTCGTTTATGTCCTTTTTCAACTAATAGCTGAACTGAATCAAAAATCGCTTGCTCATAGTTGATGGTAACAGATGGTGTTTGGGCCTGCTCTTCAACAGATGCTGCAAGAACAATCGGCACAGGAGAGCGCTTAAATTCTTCAACAAGAACATCTGTGATGTTTCCGCCCATAAAGACAATCCCATCCACTTGCTTCCCTAGCATGGTATTTAACAGATGCAGCTCTTTATCAGTATTTTGATCTGAGTTGCTCAAAATGATGTTGTACTTATACATCGTCGCAATATCTTCAATTCCACGAGCAAGCTCCGAATAGAAGATACTAGAAATATCAGGGATGATGACCCCAACTGTTGTCGTTTTTTTACTGGCAAGGCCTCGTGCCACTGCATTCGGGCGGTAGCCAAGACGATCAATCGCTTCAAGTACCTTTTTTCTTGTTGTTGGTTTTACATTCGGATTCCCATTCACTACGCGTGATACCGTTGCCATACTTACATTTGCTTCTCTTGCTACATCATATATTGTAACATTATTCACATAAATCACTCCTTCAAATACACTTCATATCTATAGCATTCACCAATTGGATAGAGACATGTCAGATACGAGGAAAATAATATCCTATTTGTCATTAAAACGATGAAAAGAGCCACATAATTTTTCAATCTACATCAAAATGACATTCTTTTATGAAATTATACACGTTTTTTCGCCATATGAAAACGTTCCCTTTCTTTTTATAACTAAATTAAACAAACTTTAATGAGCTTGTTACCTGTAAATTGAATCATATTTCATGAAAAATCGTTGAGAACGTCAGCTATGACAATGATCTTAGCAGATTCTGTCGAATTTTAAAAATGAAAACATTGTGAACAAGCACTTTTGAGTCTTGCAATGTGCTCTCTCCCTTTCATTCCCAATTCTCTCCTGTTTTCTCCATAGAAAAACCGCCGAATCATCATCCGGCGGCATTTGTATCTATGATTACGCGTGAATGTTTACAAGTGGTCTTAGCGCATCTAACCATTTTTCGAACTGAGGAATGTCCATTTGCTGCGCTGAGTCAGATAGAGCAACAGAAGGATCTGGATGCACTTCTGCCATGACACCGTCTGCTCCAATCGCAAGAGCTGCTTTCGCTGTTGGAAGGAGAAGATCTCTACGTCCAGTTGAGTGCGTCACATCAACGAAGACTGGTAAATGAGTCTCTTGTTTCAAGATCGGCACTGCAGAGATATCTAGTGTATTTCTTGTCGCTGTTTCGTATGTGCGGATACCACGCTCGCAAAGGATGATTTGGTCATTTCCTTGAGCGATGATGTATTCAGCTGCATTGATGAATTCTGAAATAGTTGCTGCAAGACCGCGTTTTAAAAGAACAGGTTTCTTCACAGATCCGGCTTCTTTTAAGAGTTCGAAGTTTTGCATGTTACGTGCACCAATTTGGATGACATCGATATGCTCAATTGCTTCTTCAATATGAGCTGGATTAACGATTTCACTAATAACAGCTAGACCGTATTCGTCCGCTACACGCTTTAGAATTTTCAGACCATCTACACCAAGTCCTTGGAAATCGTATGGACTTGTACGTGGTTTAAATGCACCGCCGCGAAGTAGTTTTAGTCCTTGCTGTTTTGCTGCTGCCGCAACTTCTGCCACTTGCTCATAGCTTTCAACAGCACACGGTCCAACGATGAATCGCTGTTTTCCGTCACCAATCGCTTCTCCATTGATGTTCACGATTGTATTTTCTGGTTTTTTCTTACGAGAAACAAGAAGTGCTTTGCTGTGGTCATCTTCTTGAAGCTCTAGACCTGCTTTGAAAATCTCTTTGAAAATATGCTGAATAGTTGAGTTTTCGAATGGTCCATCATTTTCTTCAAGAATTTGGTTTAGCATTGTGCGCTCTCTGACAGGGTCATAACGGTTGACACCTTGCGCTTCTTTCGCCTTTCCAATTTCTTTTACGATGTTTCCTCTTTCATTGATCAGTTTTAAGATTTGAAGATTTAGTTCATCTGCCTGCTGTCTCAATTGCTCTAATTCATTGTTGCTCATTTTTGTCATCCTTTCCTCTGCCTGTTCACGCTTTTTATTTTTTCATTCTCTCATGATAGGGTTTATTATAAACAAAGATTTCGGAATTGTCACGAAAATTTTCTTTATTACCCAAACGCTTTTAAGCAATAAAGTATTATGTGTAGATTATAGCATACTTTTGGTTGAAGTAAACCTTTTTTTATAAAAAAAACGTCAGCCAATTGCTGACGTTTCTTTTACAGATTATGTTCAAGCGCTTCTTTCGTAATGCTTGAGTGAGACGCATGCCATTTTACTTTTCCGCCGCTAAAGACGAGTGCCTGTGGGCTTTCATGCTTTACTCCAGACTTTTCAGTCACATAGGATGAAAGCTCTCTTGTGTTTTGAATTTGCAAGAAATAAGTAGGCACGTCTTCATGCGCAGACGCAAATGCTTCAAACTCATGAAAAGCCGCTTGGCTGATCGGACATGTCAAACTGTGCTTAAAAAAGACAAAGGTCCCATCTTGATTTGTTAGTTGATCAAACTGTTCTTCTGTTTCTATAAGTTGTTTTGACATGATGTACTCCTTCCTCACTGCGAGCAGTGAGTTAGCCTTTAGTAGATTGTTCTACTTTTTCTTTGACATCTTTGATGCCGTCTTCAATTTCTGATTTTGCTTCTTGTGCTCTTACTTTTGCTTCATCTGCTACATCTGATGCTTCGCTTGCTAGATCAGCTGCCGCATCTTCTGCTTCACTTTTTACTTGATTAGCTTTTCCAGCTGCACGCTCTTTTATGTCTTTCACTTTGTCTAAAATCTGGTTGGACTGTTCAGCCACCATTTGAGACAATTCAGACGTTTTATCTTTCGCAATCGTCACATATTCAGTGCCTCTTTCTTTTGCATCTGTTGTGAGTCGATCTGTTTTTTCTTTTAAAGCATTCGCTTGGGTGTTCAAATCATCGCGAAGCTCTTTCCCTGACTTCGGTGCTAAAAATAATGCTGTTGTTGCACCCACAATTCCACCAATAAGTGTTCCGATCAAAAAGTCTTTGCTATTGATTCCGTCTTTGCTCATGATTATTCCTCCTATGCGAAAATGGTTTATTTTTGGTGTTTCCGTTGTTTCCATTTTTTATAGATTTCAAGTGCTGCGTTACTCCAGCTTACTACATCCGTGACTTTTTCTTGATTACGTTCTACGGATGAAGATACTGCACCAGCTGCCTGCTTTATGCTTGTATTAAATTGGTTGATTGAGCCGCCAATTCCCTGCACCGCATCCACAACTGTGTTGAGTTTTGCAGATTTGTCTTGAATATCTTCAGCAAGCTGATTCGTCTTATGTAGCAACTGTGCTGTCTCTGTGGTGATGCCTTGCATCTGACCTTCAAGACCTTCTAAAGTTGATGCAACATTCTTTAATGTCAGCTGTAAGGATTTTAATGTTTTGGACAAATAGATGACAAGAATGAGGAAAGCAATTGCGATCAGTGCAACGCTTAGATATAGAATAATAATCATCTGATACCTCCTTTGTTGCGGGCATATTCAATTCATTACCCTCTCGTTGTATCATTCAAACATCGCCTAGAATGACCGATTAAGTAATAATTCTACACTTATTCGCCGATTCCTGTCCACAGCGGGCGAAAAAAAGCAGCACATCTTGACACATTTAGCCCCTTTGTCACATTTTATTCAAAATAAAAAAGCGCCGATACAAAACGGCACTTTTCGTTTAAATATTTATACAGCGACTTTCTCATAAGCACGCAGATATTTTTGAATGTCTCCTGCTCCCATAAAGATCAGAATCGCATCTTCATGTGCTTTCAGCACAGATGTGTCTTCTTCCGTAATCAATTGGGCCTGCGGGATTTTTCCTCGTAAATCTTCAATACTCAGCTTCCCAATGTTTTCACGGGCTGAACCGAAAATATCACAAAGGTAGACATAGTCTGCTTTCTTTAGACTGTCAGCAAATTCACTTAAGAATTGCTGTGTGCGTGTGAACGTATGCGGCTGAAAGACAGCGACAATATCACGGTCTGGATATTTTTGACGGGCTGCTTCAATCGTAACTTCAATTTCAGTTGGGTGATGGGCATAGTCGTCAATTAAAACCTGCTCACCGACTACTTTTTCATTAAAGCGGCGTTTCACCCCGCCAAATGTCGTTAGTGCGCCTTTGATGAGCTCTACATCAATGGCTTCATAGTGACATAATGCAATGACAGCTAATGAATTGAGGACATTATGATTTCCGTAGGCAGGAATGTAGAAGGTGTCATAAAACGTATTGCGTACAAATACATCAAATGTAGTGCCCTCTGTGTTTTTCACCACATTGCGAGCTTGGAAATCATTTTCTTCATTGAAACCGTAGTACACAACAGGTACCTTCGCTTGAATTTTGAGCAGATGCTCATCATCACCGCAAGCGATAATGGCTTTTTTCACTTGAAGCGCCATGTTTTGAAACGCATCAAATACGTCGTTAATGTCCGAGAAATAATCCGGATGATCAAAATCAATATTAGTCATGATCGCATAGTCTGGGTGATAGCTAAGGAAGTGTCTGCGGTATTCGCATGCTTCAAATACAAAATACTCGCTGTTTTCTTTCCCCATACCAGATCCATCACCGATTAAGTACGAAGTTGGTTTTGCAGATTGCATCACATGAGCAAGCAGTCCTGTTGTCGATGTTTTACCATGAGCACCAGTAATCGCAACGTTTGTGAATGAATCCATGTATTCTCCAAGGAATTTATGGTAACGAATGACAGGAATCCCTTCAGAAAGGGCACGTTCAATCTCAGGGTGTGTATCAGGAAATGCATTACCTGCAATGACGGTCATCCCTGGTTGAATATTATCTGGGTCAAATGGTAGAACTTTAATATTTCGTTCTTCTAATGCTTTTTGTGTAAAGATATGTTTTTCGATATCCGATCCTTGGACAGTATACCCAGTATCATGAAGAATTTGGGCCAGTGGACTCATACCTGTCCCTTTTATTCCAACAAAATGATAAACAGTCATAATTGTACCTCCAACAAACGTCTATCTGACTTACAGTATATGACGCTCATTTCAATTTGCAACTTGTGATTTTCGCCTCTAGCGGATCACAGATCGCAGCTCCAAATAAAGAATTTTTTCCGATCTTCCTATTCTAATCAATATTAACTATGATTAGTATCCGACAACTTTCCCATTTCTAACACCTGCTTTTGCTCATTTTACATAAAAAAGCGTTCTGACAGGCATGCGAAAAGCGTCCAATTCCAAAATTGCACCTATGTGCTATCATACCATGTTTATGAAAAAAATGAAGTGATTTTGTTTAGATCAGCTGTTCTAAGTCACTCAGTGTCATGAGGACTTCTCTTGGTTTACTGCCCTTCGCACCAGAGATCATCCCTTCGCGTTCCATCATGTCGATCAATCTCGCAGCACGATTGTAGCCAATTCTAAATCTTCTCTGCAAACTCGATGTACTGGCACTATTTTGCTCAATAGCAAAACGGCAGGCATCCATAAACAATTCATCTTCATCTGTAATGGCAGAACCTTGGAGCATTAATTCTTCCTGTTCAAATAGGAACACAGGCTTGCGCTGTTTTCTTACATGCGCCACTACTTCATCGATCTCGCGGTCTGATACAAAGTTCCCTTGCAGCCTGGTCGGCTTACCGGAACCATTTTCTAAGAAGAGCATGTCTCCTTTTCCGAGAAGCTTTTCTGCACCTGCCATGTCGATGATCGTTCTAGAATCTACCTGACTTGAGACAGAGAAAGCAATTCTTGTTGGAATATTGGCTTTAATCAGACCTGTGATGACATCAACAGAAGGTCTTTGTGTGGCAATCAATAAATGAATGCCGCATGCTCTTGCTTTTTGCGCGATTCGGCAAATGCTTTCTTCGACTTCATTTGGTGCAACCATCATTAAATCAGCGAGCTCATCGATCACAACGACAAGATAAGGTAGTTTTTCACCCATTTGTTTTTCTTTTACTAGTTCATTGAATCGTTTAATTTCTCTCACGCCAGAGTGCGCAAACAGCTCGTAGCGTCTTTCCATTTCATCTACTACCCATTTCAGAGCAGCTGTGGCTGTCTTGGCATCGGTGATAACAGGACTCACAAGATGCGGAATATGATTATACGGTGCTAATTCGACCATTTTAGGGTCGATTAACAGCATTTTCACTTCATCTGGTGATGCTTTAAACATTAAGCTCACTAAAATGGTATTGATGCAGACACTTTTTCCTGAACCTGTTGCTCCAGCAATTAAGCCATGCGGCATTTTTTGCAGATCAACGACAACAGGCTGTCCTGAGATATCTAATCCGAGTGCTGCTGTTAAAGGAGATGGATTGTCTCTAAACGCACTGCTTCTGATCATCTCTCGTAAGAAAACCATTTTACTGTGAAGGTTCGGCACTTCAATCCCGATCGTGTTCTTTCCTGGAATCGGTGCTTCAATTCGAATATCTTTTGCGGACAAACTGAGTTTAATATCATCTGACAGATTCGTAATTTTGTTCACTTTGACACCTGGTTCTGGATGTACTTCAAACCTTGTCACAGAAGGGCCTTGCGTGACATGAACGACACTTGCTCTAACATTGAAATTTTTCAACGTGGCATTGAGTAGCTCTGCCCGCTCTTTCACCCATGTCCCGTCCTCTTCTTTTTGAGCCGGAGGGACATCTAAAAGGGCGAGGCTTGGGAACACATATCCTTGGGCATCTGCTGCTTTCTTTTGTCCTTGCACGCGCTGATCACTTTTTAACATCATGACGTTAAAAGGAACCGTTGATGTTTGCCCACTTGCACGCTGCGGCTGTGGAGCAGTTTGTTTCGGTTTTTCTACCTTGACTTCAAGCACTTGTTCTTGGTGCTCTGGTTGCTCTATGACAGGCTCTAATCGTTCAGCAGCAGTCTGTACATCCTCTGTTTGTTCTATTGGCATTACCTGATCTTCTACTATTTCAGCTTCTTCCAACAATTGATCTCCTTGCAAATCATGCTGGACCACTTGCTCAGCCTCTTCCATTACTGCTACTTCTTCTTGGCTGTCTTTTAGCAAATCAGCTTCTATTTCCTCCACCGGTTCTTCTGTGAGCTCTATCTCTTCAGCTGGCATGTCTACTTCTATTTCAAATGCTGGCTGCGAGGCTTCCGGTAATTCGAATGACAGCATGTCACTTTCCTTAGTATGATCTTCATCCTGATGTACCGGCTCGTCTTTTATTTCTTCGTATTCGCTGAAAACATTCTGTTCAGGCTCTACCGGCTGTTCTTGATCAGCTTCGGACTGCTGATTATGTATGTCAGCTTCGATAAGGTCTTGAGACTCAGAAAAGGCTGACTCTTTTTCCTCTGTTTGGGTGAAAGGTTCATCATTTAAACGCTCCATCGTTGATTGAACATGATCTTGATAAGCGAGTTCCTCTTGCAAAGTAAGCGGGGTCACGTCTGATTGCATGTCCACTCTTTCTTCAGTTGGTGCTGAAACCATTTCTTCCATACGAGTTTCTTTCCGAATGGACGGGATGTTCATTTGCTGTCTGACATTCCGTTCACGCTCTGCCTCTTCTGATAACAGGGTGACACGCTGCGCTGTTTCTTCTGCTGCTTTCATTTGCACAGGAGATGCTTCTTCTTTCGCTTCTGTTCGTTTAGGACGCATATCCTGATGATAGCCATAGATCGGTGATGGAATTTGCTCTGTTTTAAATGGCTTTTTATTGATATCGGACTGCTGCGTTTGTTTCGGATCATAGGCCTTCTGCTTAGCCTTTGGCTGGCTTGTTTTTGCGCGTCTTCTTTCCTGCTTCACACCGTCACGCAGAGGTTCATCTGGAACGAGCGGAAAGCGGAAGTTGCCTTTCGGATATTCATAATAGACTTTCGTATCTTCGATTTTTTTATATTCTGTATGCTGCTCAAAAACTGGCTGCTTTGGCGCAGCTGGACCTTCCTCAGGTCTCACAGCTTTTTCTTCTTTCTTTTCTTCTCCTAAAAATACACTAAAAAATTTATCTAACCAACTCATCATTTATCACTCACTTTAACTCCCCTTACGTTTTCTTGGGCGATTTTTAGTATACCATTGCTTTTTCATGCAGAAAAGCGAGAAAAGTGCCGCTCTTTGCTGTTCGTGCTGTCTGTAGATGAAAAAAAGTCACTAAGTACGTACTTAGTGACTTTTGGTATAACACATTCTTCGCTCCTATGTGCCCGTTTATGGGAGGTTACGCTTGAAAGGGTTCACCAGCTTGGTGGCTTCCCTCAAGAACAAGAATCCCTTTTTCAGCAGGCGCATCTGGAAGATCTAATTCTTTTGCTGAACAGATCATTCCGCTTGATGGAACACCTCTTAGCTCAGCATCTTTGATGATCAAGCCGCTTGGCATGACTGCACCAACCTTCGCAACCACGACATATTGCCCTTGATCAACGTTTGGTGCACCACACACGATTTGTAATATTTCATCGCCAACATCTACTTGGCAAATGTTTAATTTATCTGCATTCGGATGCTTTTCTTTTTCCTTCACATAACCGACAACAAATTTTGGTGATAGGTCCACGGTCAACGTTTCACTTACACCGTTGCGGTTTAAAATTTCATTGATGTCTTGAACAAGCGTTTCAGAAAGCGGTACAGATCCATTTTCTTCAATTTTCATGTACGTGGAGGCGTTAAAGATATTAAAGCCCGTTGTTTCTTTTGTTGCTTGATTGAAAATTCTTACGACATCTCCAAACGTCTCATGACCTACTTCTTCTCTCGTCACATCTTTTAATGAAATAAGGAGCGTATCGCCTACACCTTCTGCATTATAAAAAACGTTCATTCTTCAAAATTCCCTTCTACTGCTGTTTTGGTCTGCTTTTGGCAAGAATAAAGATCGGTTCTAGCTTGCCCTCGTCATATAAAAATGACAATGCGGTAATCGGAACCGTGCCGCTGGCGAAGAAGCTCATCGACATCTGTCCTAAAATATCATAACCTGATTCATTGCGGACATCTGCAATGATGAATACATCTTGATGAGGAACAGAAATGGCCATCTGTCCTTCTATTTTTTGTGCGTATTCTTGTAATATCGATTCATTTAAGAGTCTGCTTGCATCATATCCGTCATTCGCACGGAAGAAATAAAAACGATTGCCTGCGACTTCATCCATTTTCACCACAGTTTCAAGTGAGCGCACGTTGAAGCTTGCGGTTTCCCTCATGCGTTCTTTTGTCCAGTTTTCCTTTTGAAGCATCTTCTCATCAATTAATCTGTAGGTGCTTCCAAGGTCAAGTGCATAGTAGATTCTCGTTTCAGCTGTATGCTCATCAAAAACGAGAGGAATGCCGTCACTTGATGTCTCCGGAAAGGAAGTGGAACGAATCACTGGATAGATCTGTTTTTCTTTCCCTGAAATATGCTGCGCTTCGCCTCTCATCGCGCCTAGTGCCTCTTTCACATAATAAACGATTTCGTCTATTGTTTCATCAGGCTTCACTTCCCACTTTGCAATGATTGGCGGGAGCTCTAGGGTGATCCCTTTACCTGTTTGTTTATCTTCAATACGAAGCGTATCTTTTTCCCGGTCAAACTGATGTGACCAGCTGTCATTTGTGAGACGGCTTTTGAGTTCATTCGCAAGCTGTCTTGATGTCATTTTTGCCATGATTTAGACTCTCCTTTCGTTATTTAGAAAGAGAATCTGTTAAGAATGCTTCAATCTCTTCCTTCGTCTTACGATCTTTGCTGACAAAGCGGTTAATCTCTTGTCCATTTTTAAAGACTAAAAAGCTTGGAATGCCGTAAATTTCCCATTCTGCACAAGTATCAATGAATTGATCTCTATCCACATAGAAGTACTCAAATTCTGGGTAGTTTGCTTCAAGTTCTGGCAAGAATGGTTCGATAAAGGTGCAGTCCGGGCACCAGTCCGCTGAAAATAGTAATACTGTTAAGTCTTCTTGAATCACTTTTTGTAATTCTTCATTTGATTCAATCTTTTTCATGTTTCATTCCTCCAGTTTGTATGGTTAAATCTCCGAATTGTATATAGCCTTTCTTTCTCATCCATTCTGATACTACCAAACTAATCACTGCCGGGCCAACGATATGCAAAAGAGCGATCGCGAGGAAGACAGATGGATGAAATCCCATGACAGTCAGTGTCATGAGCTGTCCAACAAGGCCGCTCGTTCCCATTCCTGCCCCTGCCGCATTATTGACCATCCCAAAGCCAATAATACCAATTGGCGCGAGAATCAGACCTGCAATCGTCGGTGGAATAAGGATCAGAGGATTTTTCACAATGTTCGGCAGCTGCAATTTTGACGTGCCAATGCCAACAGCAGCAAGACCGCCAAAACGATTTTCTCTAAAGCCAGCAGCGGCAAAGCCAACCATTTGAGCGCAGCAGCCAATTGTTGCAGCACCAGCCGCCGTCCCGCTTAAGTCAAGCATGAGCGCAAGCGCAGCACTTGAAATTGGTGAGCTGAGAGCAAGTCCAACAATGGTCGCTACTAGCATGCCCATGATGAGTGGACTTTGGTCTGTCCCCCACATAATGAGCCTGCCAAGCCCTGTCATCATTGCTTCAATCCCAGGACCAATCAAAGCGGCGGTGAAAAAGCCTGTGATAATGGTGACAAGCGGCGTTAAAATAATATCAATTCTTGTCTCACCACTAACCAGTTTGCCGAGTTCCACACCAATTAATGCTGCGACAAAGCTTCCAGCAGGTCCCCCAAGCTCTGCTCCTGCAGCGCCTGAGACAACACTTGCAAAAATGATCAACGGAGATGCATGTAAACGGTACGCAACTGCTACGCCAATCGCTGGTCCCATGAGCCCCATCGCGAGTGTTCCCATTTTAATGATGAGCGGAAGTGATAACAGACCGCCTGCAGTTTTTAAAATCAGCCCTACCACTAATGTAGCAAATAGACCTAAAGCCATATAAGAGAGTGCATCAATGAAATACACTTTTGGCGAAAGGGAGATCCCTTTTCTTTTTAAATAAGTCATCAACGTCGTCTTCCTGCTTTCTCATAGGAAAGACGAAGTGGCCTGTCCTTCCCATTATATGTAGTATTCTTACGATGAAAAATAGTCTCTACCATGAATATCATAATCATATTTTTTTTGCTTTATCAAGCAATTCTTGTGTAACATGAAAAGAAACAGGGCAAACCTTTACTAAGTTTGTGCACAAGGAGGAGTTTGTTATGCAATTAACGGTCTATTTAGCTGGAGAAATTCATAGCCAGTGGCGTGCTGAAATCAAGGAGAAAAGCCAATCGTTGAAATTGCCGGTGACATTTGTCGGTCCAATGGAGAATCATGACCGCTCAGATCAAATTGGTGAGGACATTTTAGGCGAACAGCCGAATGCCATTTTTAAAGATGATGCTGCTTCTGATTTGAACAATTTCCGTACTGAAATTTTATTAAGCAAGGCAGACGTCGTCATTGCCCGCTTTGGTGAGAAATATAAACAGTGGAACACCGCAATGGATGCATCTGCTGCCATCGCAAAAGGAAAACCTCTTATATTGATTCGTCCAAAAGAACTACATCATCCATTAAAGGAACTATCCAACAAAGCGAATATCACTGTGGAAACCGTGAACCAAGCGATCAAGGCGTTATCTTACGTGTTTGAACAGTAATAAGAAAAAGGCTCAACTACAGCCTTTTTTCTTTGAGGTTGATCTACATACACACAAAAGGCTGCCCTTATAGGAAGAGGCAGCCTTTTTTAATACATTTACACCTGCTGATAAATAGAATCCACTGTACTTTGATCACAGTTTTTCACAAGGCGGACAATTAACTCTTTTGCCGCTGCGTAATCATCCACATGCAATACAGAATGACTTGTATGAATATAGCGCGCGCAAACCCCAATAACAGCAGAAGGTACACCTTGGTTTGAAATATGAACACGTCCAGCGTCCGTACCACCCGGTGATACAAAGTATTGGTATGGAATGCTGTTTGACTCAGCGGTATCAAGCACAAAGTCTCTCATTCCGCGGTGCGTAATCATGGTACGATCGAAAATTCGAAGAAGTGCACCTTTCCCAAGCTGACCGAATTGAGTTTTGTCACCCGTCACATCGTTTGCGGGACTTGCATCTAAAGCAAAGAACAGATCAGGCTGAATCATATTGGCAGCGACCTCTGCTCCCCTAAGCCCGACTTCTTCCTGTACGGTTGCCCCTGAATACAGCTGACACGAGAGCGTTTCATCTTTTAATTCTTTTAATAATTCAATCGCAAGACCGCAGCCATAGCGGTTATCCCAAGCCTTCGCTAAAATCTTTTTTGGATTTGCCATTGGGGTAAAGACCGTTGCAGGCACAATTTGTTGTCCTGGGCGAATGCCAAGCTCTTTTGCTTCTTCTTCACTGTCTGCCCCAATATCAATGAGCATATCTGATGGTTTCACAGGTTTGCTTTTTTGTTCTGGCGTGAGAAGGTGAGGAGGTGTACTAGAGACGACACCTGGAATCGGCCCGTGATCGGTGTGCACATCTACACGCTGCGCCAGCATGACTTGGCTCCACCAGCCTCCGAGTGTTTGGAAACGGATCATCCCATTCTTTGTAATGGACGAAACCATGAATCCCACTTCATCCATATGACCTGCCACCATAATTGTCGGTGCGTTCTCTGGCCCCTTACGTACGCCAAACACTCCGCCAAGACGATCCTGAATGAGTTCATCAGAATATTTCTCAAGTTCCTTTTTCATAAAAGCACGCACATGGTGCTCATTACCTGGAGTTCCTTGTAATTCTGTTAAATTTCGGAAAAGCGACAATGTTTCTTCATTCATTCTACGGTTTACCTCGTTTCTATGTAATGACCATATTTATGCCTATAAAAATAACACTCACTTTATACTATAAGAATTCTTTCGGTTTTCCAAGTATCTCTCCATAAATTTTGAATATGCTTTCAATTATTCGGATTCCTTAACATCAATGGACAAGTTTTGTATAATGGAAAAAACAGCAATACGGAGGTGCAGCACGTTGAAGTTTAAACATGTTCTAATTGGTGCGAGTATTGGCGTAGCCGCTGCAATTGTTGCAAAGAAAGTATTTTTCCCTACGTATATCTCGTCTGAAAAAGCATTAAAAATTGTGAAATCGGCTTTTAAACAGCGCGGCCCGATTGATGGCTCTTGGATTTATACTGTACCAGAACCGTATACCGTAAACGGTGAAACGATTGATGTGTACAAATCTGGCATTACCCGCTCAGCCTTTGGCGAGCTTGAACAGTATGAAGTCATGATTGATGCCAAAACAGGCATGATCGTTGATGTCATTGATTCAGTGGCTTGATAAAAAAAGCTTCGCAAAGGCGTGTCCTTGCGAAGCTTCTTTTTTATATGGCTTTGATTTTTTTGTACACAGGGTGCCACATTGCGTCCTGTACAGCCTGGATGAGATCCTCAGGTGTTTCTTCTGCAACCCCTTCATCGATCGCTGCTTGCGCAACACGGACAGCCACTGTCGCTGAAACGGTTCGAAGCTGATCGACACTTGGCAGCATCGCTGCACCCGGCTTTCCGACATTGACCATGCTGGCAATTGCTTCAGCACTCGCAACAAACATGCTGTCTGTCATGAGACGGGCTTTTGACACAATCGTTCCAAGACCAAGTCCTGGGAACACAAGGGCATTATTCGCCTGCCCAATTTCATATGTGACGCCGCCATATTCGACAGGATCAAATGGGCTTCCTGTTGTCACAAGGGCGCGCCCTTCTGTCCATTCAATCAGATCTTTTGGCTTTGCTTCTGAAAGAGGCGTCGGATTCGACATTGGTAAAATCGCTGGACGCTCGACGTGTGATGCCATTTCTTTTACAATTTCCTCTGTAAATGCTCCTCCTACTGTCGAGGTGCCAATTAAAATGGTTGGTTTTGCCTGCTTGACGACCTCTAATAAATCAATGGAATGCTTAGGGCCGTTTCGAGCATAAACCTTTACTTCATCAGAACGTCTTGCATACGGCTTTTGAAATGGCTGAATGTCCGGAGAATCATCCGTGAGCAATCCTGTTTTATCAATACACCAGAAATGATCATATGATTCCTCTTCTTTCACTCCGTCCCTTACGATGGCATCACGAATCTGCTCCGCAATACCAATTCCTGCCGTACCCGCTCCAAAGATGACAATCCGGTGATCTTTCAGCGGAACCTTCGACGCTTTTGCACATGCCATTACCGCAGCTAGCGAAACCGCTCCAGTTCCTTGAATATCATCATTAAATGTACAGATACGATCCTTATACTTTTCCAATATGGTACGGGCATTTTTTGTACCAAAGTCTTCCCAGTGAAGGAGTGCATTTGGAAAGGTCGCTCGTGCTAGCTCAACATATTGATCGATGAACTGATCATACCGCTCTCCTCGAACGCGAGAGTGCTGATTTCCCACATAAAGCGGATCATTTAATAGGCTTTCTTGATTCGTCCCGGCATCAAGCACCACTGCCAACACACGGCTTGGATCAATACCTGCCGCTGCTGTATAAACAGCGAGCTTCCCGACTGAAATGGCAATACCCCCAACGCCCCAGTCACCAATCCCTAAAATACCTTCTGCATCCGTCGCAACAATTAAGTCAATCGATTCATCGACACCGTAAGAAGCAAAAATCTCTTCCATGCCTTCTAAATCATCAATTGATAAATAGATCCCTCTTGGCTTTCGATACTCGTGGCTATAACGCTGAATGGCTGTTCCAACAGTCGGCGTGTAGACAATCGGAAGCATTTCCGCCAAGTGCTCATTAAGCAATTTGTAAAAAAGCACTTCGTTTCTGTCATGAAGCGCGGTTAAATACACATTTTTCCCAAGCGCATCTGGCTGCGCTTTGAACTGCTCATAGGCACGCTTTGCCTGATCCTCTAATGTTAAAACCTTAGGAGGAAGAAATCCCTTTAAACCAAGCTCTTCCCGCTCTTCTTTTGTAAATGCAACCCCTTTGTTTACATAAGGGACGGACATCACTTCCATTCCTCTTAATGGTGTTTCGATGACATCACCATATACACGATATAATTGGTTCACCTGCACTCTTCCTTTCACAAGTTCATTTTGTCGTTATTTTGTGTGAAAGGCGAAAAAACATACAGAGGATCTTTTATGTTGCTGCTTCTCTTTTGACTTCATGTGTGATGTGGCCATCTTCGTCCCACTTTACAGCGCGATAAATGGCATCATGATAAAACAAGTACCACGCATTATTTTCTTCCGCAAATGCCTGCCATTTTTGCTTAGCTGGGATCGATGTCATTGGGTAATCATCGTATGCCAGAACCCAGAGTGGATTTTTATGAGCATGTGTTGGCATGATATCCGCTAAATGAATCGCTGTCTCGCCCTGACTTGTGAGCGTTAAGATGCTATGACCGTTGCTATGACCACCTGTATGATGCAGCTCAATGCCTTCCATCACTTCGATGCTTTCTTCAAAAGGTACCACTTGATCTGTCACAGGCTCCCAGTTTTCTTTCCAATATGTATTTCTCGAGCGGATGTTAGGCGCTCTCATTTCATCCCATTCAATTTTGGATGTGATGATTTTTGCCTGTGGAAAAACAGACACGAGCTCTTTTCCCTCACGTTTTGTCAATCCGCTGGCATGATCGAAGTGAAGGTGTGTCATTAAGACGTAATCTATATCTGCTGGTTCTAGGCTAAGTGCCGCTAGCGATTCTTCCAATTTTGTCTCTTCTGTTACGCCGTAATTGCGTTTTTGTTTATCTGTCAGCTTCCCTGATCCGATGCCGGAATCCACTAATAAATGGAGACCCTTCCACCGAATGAGGATTGGATCACACCGTAGTTCAATTTGATTGCGATCGTTCACCGGGTATTTTTTTGACCATAACGGTTTGGGCACCACACCGAACATCGCACCGCCGTCCATATGTGTATCTCCCCCATTTAACCAGAACAGTTCCATGTCACCTATTTTCATTGTCTCCATTGCTGTCATCCCTCCTTTTTCTATCGTAGCAAATACAGCTGAAAATCGCATGCATCAATCTTTTTCATAAAAAAAGCTGGCCGCAATTTTCCTTTGCCGCCAGCTTGATGTCACTTGTTATTTTGGAAATTTCACTTCTGATCGATAGATCGGTTGCCCCATCGATGAGAATTTCTCTTCATATTCAGTCATCACATTTCCTTCTAATCCGTCCTCGTGTAAATCTAGACTGACGTACGTTAAGAGAAGACCATATGCAGAGAAACTCTTTAAGGAATATTCAAATAACCCTCGGTTATCTGTTTTGAAATGCAATTCACCGCCTGGACGGAGAATCTGTTCATATCGATCTAAAAAGGCCTTAAACGTCAATCTGCGCTTTTCGTGTCTTGCCTTTGGCCACGGATCAGAGAAATTCAAATACACCCGGTCAATTTCATTTTCCGCAAACACATCTGTCAGCGTCTCAGCATTGACGTTCAACAGCTTTACGTTTTCAACATCTGTCTCTTTGATTTTATCTACTGCCGTCACAATGACACTTTTAAATAATTCAATGCCAATATAGTTGATATCAGGATGAAGCTTGCCCATTCCAGCGATAAAACTCCCTTTTCCTGTGCCAACTTCGATATGGATTGGATGATCATTTCCAAACAGCTCATGCCATTTCCCTTTATATTGCTCGGGATTTGCTAAAGCAATATGCGCATTCTCAGCTAAGTAATCATCAGCCCATGGCTTATGTCGCATTCTCAATTTGATACACCTCTATTTTCTTTACATTTTATCAAGATACCATGAAACATAAAGACCCGCAAGACAGCATTTTCTATGCTCATATGAAAAAGACCAGCCCTTCGTTTGAGCTGGTCTACCGCATGTATAAATTGGGCGCTGAATGCACAGTTTAACCACATAAATGACACGCAGAAAAGGAGCATACGTATGGGATTAAACCGTCAACATCAGCTTCAATTAATCAAAGATATTTTAACCGATCACCAGCTGGATTGCTGCGGGACTGTTGCAGAATATGAACAGGTGGGACGCGTGATTCAATTAATGCTGGCAAAAGAAGATCTTGATGCCGACATTCGTCAGCTACTAACAGATATTTATGATTACAGCCAAAAGGGCACCTCTGTCAGTTCAATTGATGCACATATTGAAGCGCATCAATCGCATCTGTCTGAGTGGGTCGAGAATATTCCCCTATCTTAATGGATGTTTAATCGCTTTAAGAGAGCGCTAAGCTCCGCTTGCACTTCTTGCTGCGCTTTTTCATTGCCTTTTCGTTTATGCCACACGACAAACGATACGGTTTCAGCGAGCACGTACCACGCCATGCGCTTTCGTAAATTGTCCGTCAGCGGAGCACCGTACATAGAGAGCCAGCTTTCCCAGTTCTCTTCTTCAACATAATGGTATAAAAGCGGCCCAAGATCAATGGCTGGATCAGCAATCATTGCCCCATCCCAATCGATCAAATAAAGCTGATTTTCATCTGTCAGCAGCCAATTATTATGATTGAGGTCACAATGACATACGACCTTGTCCTCAAAATGGACAGCCTCCACATGCTTCTCCAAGTACTGAATGGAACGTGTGATGTCTTGTGAATCAATTTGCTCTTTAAATATGGACTGTTTCAAATGCTTCAGAATGGATTCTGGGTCTAGAGAGTGCTTCTCTAATCGTTTCAGCATATCAAGCAATTCTTTTGATGTATGAATTTTTCTTAGCTGCTCTGCTACAGGACGGTCATTCATGTCCTTTGGCTTTAGCTCTCTGCCGCTCAGCCAGTGCTGCGCAGTGATGACATCCCCATTTTCCATCCGCTTTGTCCAGACAAGCTTCGGCACAATGCCTTCAGCTGACAAAACCGCAAGAAACGGTGACGTATTGCGTTTTAAAAATAGCTTTTGGTCATTGTGTGTTGCGAAGTACGCATCTCCCGTAGCGCCTCCAGCAGGAGAGATGTGCCATTCGCTACCTAATATTTGTCCCAACCAGTTCATATCAATTTTCAACCCATCATTTCTTAAAATATTTTAAATCGTGCTTTTTTAGTCGACAAAATTCAGCCGATTGAAGGTCAATTGGCTGTTTCTTTTTTTATTTATATGATCATAAAAACAAAAAGGACAGCTATTGAGAATGAGATGCTAAACAATAGCCGTCCTATAGATTTTATCGTTACCTTCTTATACTCGTCAAGCAAAACTAGAAAATCAGGACAAGAACCTTATGAAAAGGAAGGCTTTTTTCATGGTTCTTTCACTGAGGTATTCGCCACACGTCATTTAAGCACGTAATTTTAAGGATTGCTCACTCGCCTTCACAAAAACAGGGGTTGCGCCGATCACTTCCCCATCTGCGTGAAATAAGATTTTACCATCTGCCTCCAAGTATGCTTCCTCGTGTTGATACAGGGTAACGCCCTTCATTCCAAGGTGCTTTCGAAACACCATCGCACTTAAAAACAAGAGCACTTTAAATGGATTCAAATCCGTGACAACAATCGTTTGAAAGCCTGGCTGCCTCGCACTCACTTCAGGCGCTGCTTCCAGCCCTCCTCCGTAATACGGATGATTGCATACAATCACAAACCACACTTGGCGAAAGACCTTCTTCTCATTTTCAATAAACAGCGCAAGGTCAAACGGCTTAAAGGACCATAAAGAATGGAGAAATGACAGCGGGTAGATGATAAACCCAAGCCCCAGCCGTTTCAGCCACCTTTTCCCTCTGAAATGCACCGTTTTCCTTAACACATGCGCGTCAAACCCAGCCCCAATATGATTGAGAAAGAGAACGGATTGCGGGCTGTCTGCATGATCTTGAAAGGAGCCGAGAGCAAATGTTTTCGTGAGCATTCTCTTTTGCTTTCTCACTTCTTTTAGGACATCTTGCCGATGAATACCGAGGCCCTTTGCCGCATCATTCCAATGGCCAGCTGGGACAAAACTTAGCTGCACATGATCGATTTCCTTTAATCCATTCAAGACTTCATGAATGGTGCCGTCACCGCCAATGACAATCAGACGCTTTAGCCTGTCATCTTGCATGGCGCTAATTTGCCTCGCCAATACTTCTGCATGACCCTCATGCTGGGTGAGAAACGACCGATAAGAGATTTCCACCTTTTGTAATTCTTTCTCTATGCTCCTCCAAGTACGGAGTCCTTTTCCATGTCCTGCTGCTGGATTAACGATAAAGTACCATTCATTCATATATTAGCTCCACTCAGGTCTCATTTTTCGTGACCTACCATTATACTTTTAATCGAGCCATTCCTGCCTTCTTTTGCTGTCTGATTCACCATAAGCAAGCAATGCTTTTGTCGCTTTAAATTGCTGATGCTTTGTCGGTGAGGTATTTTTCCGCTGCTTTTCAAACCACTCTTCCGCCTTCTTTTTATCGATAACCTCCATCCCGTATGGAACTTCTGGTAAGTCAATATAAGAAGTGCGGCTGATCAGAATTTTTTTCACAGGAAGTTCTACACTGTTTTGCTGTAAGATCTTTGACACGACAGTGCCAGAGCGCAGAAGGCTGGCGCAAGGATTCAAAACGGACTGAACAGCTTTCCCAGTCGCCCGCTTTTCCCAAAACCGTTCCTTTGTTCCGATATATACGCTGTCAGGCTCTGCTTCTAAGAAGGATAAACAAATGACTTCAAGCGGTGTAATGAGGATTGGACATAATTCCATCTCTGCTTTTTGAATGAGCAGTACCGGCTTGTACATCACAAAATATGAATCTGGAAGCTGCCTTGCAAGCATACGCAGCTTTTCATCATACCGAATATGATGGGAGACGGTTGAGATGTGTGAAATTGTCGAGCTCGCCCATTTTAATTGAACATCGTAAAGATGATCCTTGAAAAAATGAATCAGTTTTGTTTCATCGGTAGGGACGTTTCTGAACACCCCTTGCTCTATATCTGTTGGCTCGTTAAAAAGACTCAGGTCCCGTTCCTTTTTCATATCGGCATCTTTTTGCTTTCTCTTTAAGGAGAATTTTTTTCTCTTTTCTTCCTCTTGTTCAGGCGCTTGTTCCGAGCTTTGGTCAATCGAATGCTGCGCAGCCTCTTTTGAAGCCTTTTTCAGCTCGTCCCATCTTTGTTTTTTCAATCGAATGAATTGGTTGATGTAGTGATGGGGGTCTTGTTCATATCGTGATATATAATCTTGGATTTTGATAATTTGCGCCATCTGCTGCTCACTCCACCTTTTAGAATCATGTATGTAGCATAAATTGTTTAATTGCGTGATAACGAGGGGTTTCTTTCGGACGTATTTCAAATAAAGTGATACGGGAAACCTCCATCACGTATGGATCTTTGCCTAAAGGCGCTTGATTTGCATAAGAGTGATCCGCATTCCATTTGCGTGCGATCGTCATATGCGGATGAAACGGTCTTTTTTCAACAGGATGTCCTGCTGACAAGACGGCATCTTTCACCTTTTCTCTTAATTGCATAAGCGCTCCGTTTTCATTAGGTTTTGCAAAAAAGACTCTTGGGCGGTCCTTCGTACCAAAATATCCTACCTCATTCAGCTCTAATGAAAAGACTGGTGCTTCATTTGTGAGGATTTCAAGCAGCTCGATGACCTTTTCCAAACGCTCATTTGGAATGGCACCTAAAAAGATCAAGGTCACATGATAATCGTCTGGTGCTGTCCATTTTTGAAAGGACAGGCCGCTTCTTAGATCAATGTCCTTTTTGATTTGATGCGCAAGTTGTTCAGGGATGTGAATTCCAATAAAATAATGACGGTTTTCTGACACAATATCACCTGTCCTTTTTCAACAAACTTTACGAATCCCCATTGATGATAGTATAACTAAAGAAATGCGGAATGAGAAGAAAGGGTGTCACATGATGAAGATTGCACAACATATAGCTGAGCTGATTGGCGATACACCACTTGTCAAATTACAGCGTCTTCAGCCAGACAATGCGGCAGCTGTTTACTTAAAGCTGGAATCATTTAATCCTAGCGGCAGTGTGAAAGACCGCGCTGCTTACAATATGATCGTCGAGGCGGAAAGACAAGGGAAGCTCACAAAAGGAGCAACCATTATTGAACCAACGAGTGGGAATACAGGGATTGGTTTAGCCATGAACGCAGCAGCCAGAGGGTATAAAGCCATCCTTGTCATGCCAGATACGATGACAAAGGAAAGAATCAATCTTTTGAAAGCTTACGGGGCACAGGTCGTTTTAACCCCAGGAGAAGAAAAAATGCCAGGCTGTATTCGTAAGGCAGAGGAACTAGCGTCTCAAATTCCTCATAGCTTTATCCCGATGCAATTTGATAATGGGGCGAACCCAGATGCACATAGAGGTACAACGGCTGTAGAAATCATCGAAGCTATCAAACAACTCGGAAAACCCCTTGGCGCCTTTGTCGCAACAGCAGGAACTGGTGGCACCATTACAGGTACTGGAGAGGAATTAAAGAAGGCATTCCCTCAGTTGACGATACGCGTGGCAGAGCCGAAGGGATCTCCAGTCTTATCTGGAGGGAAAGCTGGCAAGCATAAACTTGTTGGCACAAGCCCAGGATTTATCCCCCCTATTTTAAACGAGGATGTCTATGATGAGATCGTGCAAGTAAGCGATGAAGATGCGTACGACATCACACGCCAGCTTGCCCAGCTTGAAGGAATATTAGTTGGTCCATCATCTGGTGCAGCCTGCTATGCAGCCATTGAAACAGCCAAGCAATTGCCCGCGGATCAAATCGTGATCTGTATGACAGCAGATACAGGCGAACGATACTTATCGAGTGATGTTTTTCAAGATTAAAAAAGGAACAGGGAGATGAATCCCTGTTCCTTTTCTTTATTTTACGGTTAGGACGATTTGACAGACTTCACCTCAACATGCTCTCCTGTGATGAGTAAAACCTGTTCATCAGTAAGCGGGCATAAATCGAGCGTCTGTTCATATTGCTCCATGATTTGCTGCGCAGCCTCGCCTAAATAGGTATTGTACATATGCGGTACCGGATAGTAGCTTATCTCATTAAATCCTTGACATGAGGAAAGCGCTGGCCCCTTCAGCTGATCATCCATCAGGGAGATATATTCAATGGTTGGTGCCATGATGATACTTCCTGCGGATTCTCCGATGTACAGTTTGCCTTTATTGATTTCTTCTTTCAGCACGTCGTCGAGCCGATGCTTTCTTAATTCCTGGAGCAAATAGAAGGTGTTGCCTCCTGATACGTATATCACATCATTTTGTTCCATCATCTTTCTGATGTCTTCGGCAGACTGATCAGCTATCTGAACAGTCTCTAGCTGCATACCTAGTTGATGAAAGGCTTCTTTCGCTGCCTCCACATAATGAGTAACTTCTTCCACAACACTAGCTGTTGGAAAGAATGTCACTCGTTTTCCTTTTAATGATTCATCTGTAAAGTCAGATAAGAGAGAATAGCTGTCTTTGAATGAAGAGCATAGAAACATTTTTTTCACTGTGAATCTCCTCTTCTCTATCTTTTTCTATTTTGCCAATTCATACATAGCTTGTGCATATAGAGCGGTTGCTCTTAACAGGTCATCGATTTCAATATATTCATCCTTCTGATGAGCGCAATCTGGTCTGCCAGGGAATAGAGGACCAAATGCGACGCCCGCTTCTAAAGATCTCGCATACGTGCCTCCACCAATCGCAATCAGATTAGCTGGGTCCCCGGTTTGTTCCTCATATACCCGCTGCAAGGTTTTCACAAGCGGATGATCTTTTGAGACGTGATGCGGAGGGCTGTCATCAAATTTCAGCAGGGTAGCCCCTTTGATGCCCTCGATCCCTTTTTTGACGTCGTTGCCGTCTGCTGTCACTGGATAACGGACATTTAACCCTAGCTTTGCTTCCTCGTTTTGTGTATAGCGGATCGTGCCAACATTCAAGGTCAAATCTCCACTAATATCATCTTTACAAGCAATCCCCAGCTTTTGTCCTCTCGTATCCTGATCAAATAAAGTATTGATTTGAGAAGTGAAAGAAAGCCCCTCTTCATCTAATTCTTGCTCACTTAAGAAATTTGCCATATGAATAGCTGCGTTGATGCCATGTGCCGGCTCCATCGCATGTACTGATTCACCTTTTAATGTGAAATGCAGTCCATTTGCTTCAATCTTTGCCTCACCCGATAATTGATTATCAGCAAGATACGCTTCAAAAGCTATTTTTAATGATTCAGCATCGTGTTCCTGTGCAGCTGTCACAATGGCAGCTGACTCATCCGGCACCATATTGAGCCTCATGCCCGATGTGAATTGCTTGAGTGTATAACGCTGATGATGTTCTGTTTGTTGATATGTAAATGACAAAATGGCATCAATGATCCCTTTTTCCGCATGAATAATCGGAAAATCAGCATCCGGCGCAAATCCTATTTGCGGCATTGCCTCATGCTTAAAATAATGCTCTACACAACGCCAATCACTTTCTTCATCTGTTCCAATGATCAATCGAATCTTTTTAGACAGCTTCATCCCTGTATCTTTTAACATCTTCAGCGCATAGAAAGCTGCCATCGTTGGACCTTTATCATCAATGGCCCCTCGTGCAAAAATTTTATTTTCTCTTATGTCAGCTGAAAATGGCGGGGTTGTCCAGCCGTCTCCTGCAGGCACAACGTCTACATGGCATAGTACACCTACGATGTCTTCGCCTTCTCCGTATTCGATATGCCCTGCATAGCCATCCACATTCTTGACTGTAAAGCCTTCGTCTTCCCCTTTTTTCAGCATATACTGGAGGGCCTCATCGACTTTCTCACCAAATGGCTGTCCTTCTTTTCCACCTTCTTCATCAAGGACACTTTCAATTTGTAAAAAAGATTGTGTGTCCTCAATCAAGTCGTCTTTTTTTCGTATCACTTCAGCTTCCCAATTCATTTTTCCATTCCTCCTTGAAAAAAGGTTGCAATCCACCCTTAAAACGAATATTATATTAATTGTTTTGTAATAATGTTCGTAAATGGAGGATTTTATGTTTCAGTTAAAAGAAAACCAAACCAACATAAAGAAAGAAATAATCGCTGGTATGACGACATTCTTTACTATGGTATATATTGTTGCCGTCAACCCAGGAATTCTTTCAAAAGCAGGCATTCCTTTTGACCAAGTCTTCACTGCAACAATCATCGCTGCTGTCGTCGGTACGCTTTGGATGGCACTGTTTGCAAACTATCCAATTGCTATCGCACCAGGCATGGGGCTGAATGTCTATTTCACCTTTACGGTTGTCGGTGGAGGCGGCATCAGCTACCACACAGCGTTTAGTGCGGTTTTTGTTGCTGGTATACTCTTTGTTATTTTATCGTTAACATCCCTTAGAAAACAACTGATTCAAGCCATTCCAGACAATTTAAAATACGGCATTACAGCAGGAATCGGACTTTTCATTGCATTCATCGGTCTTCGGCAGTCTGGGATTATCGCGGCTGACCCGGAAAATCTAGTGAAACTTGGCAATTTAAGCTCACCTGTTGTCGTTTTAACCCTTGTCGGTTTAATGATCTCTGTTATTTTAATGGTTCTTCAAATAAATGGTGCACTGTTCATCGGCATGTTAGCGACGACACTGATTGCACTCGTAACAGGTCAACTTCATTTCCCTAAAATGCTGGTGGACCTCCCTGCACTACCAGAAGGAATGCTGATCACAAATCCAATCGCTGCGTTTGGCGATGTATTCTCTCATCATTTGTATGCTGTCGTCTTTTCCTTCTTACTAGTGACAATTTTTGATACAACGGGCACAATGATCGGAGTGGCTGAACAAGCAGGTATTATGAAAAAAGGTCAACTGCCAAAGGTACGCAGAGCCCTGCTCGCTGACTCTGCTGCAACGACAGTTGGCTCTATGTTTGGAACAAGCCCTACAACAGCTTATATCGAATCATCGTCTGGAGTTGCTGCTGGTGGAAGAACTGGACTCACTTCTTTAACGGTCGCTGCACTGTTTATTGTGGCATTGTTTTTCGGACCGCTCGTTCAAGCCATTTCTTCTTTACCATCTATCACATCACCTGTTTTAATCATTGTCGGCTGCTTGATGATGAACTCTGTGTCACGCATTCGCTGGAATGAGCTAGACGAAGCATTTCCTGCATTTCTTGTGATTCTTTCCATGCCGCTGACATCTAGTATTTCTACAGGGATTTCACTTGGATTTATTTCATATCCACTTGTGAAATTGGCGAAAGGAAAATGGAAAGAAGTACACATTCTTGTCCTCATCTTTGCGATTTTATTTTTCATACAGCTCTTTTTCTTAGAAGGATAACGAAAACAAATCAGGCACATTCTAACTACGGATGTGTCTTTTTGACATCATAGAATTTTTTATTTTGTAAATTTCTGTGTTTATTTTTTAGACATTTAAACGTGACAGCATTCTTCATACCCCTTACGCCTATTGGGTTGTAACCGGATTCAAAACATGTTATATACCATATTTGGATTCATGAAGACAAGTTAAAGAACACGTAAAGTTGACTTTTTGGTGGAATTAGATGCATAATAACGTGTATAATAGAATAAAACATTAAGAAACACGAACATTTACCATTGTTGCATGTCCTTATTTCGCAGTTTTAGTGTAGTAAGTTGTGGTTAGTCAAGTCCATCCGATCTTATTGATAGGGAGTGGTTTTTTGAAACCTTCAACAAACCGTATGATGACTCGAATTAAATCAGTCTATATGTTCATTCAAGAGAAAGGTCTTGTGACGACACAAGAGCTGGTTGATGAATTCGGGATCACACCTAGAACCATTCAAAGAGACTTAAACGTGCTTGCCTATAACGATCTCGTTCATAGTCCAAGCAGAGGCAAATGGGAAACAACGAGAAAAAAAGTAAAAATATCATCTTAAGCGTATAATGAATGTCCATATAACAAAAAGAACCGGCGATATGCCGGTTCTTTTCTTTTGTTTTATTTTTATGGTCGATTGATTAAGCTGTCTAATTCTTCATCCGTCAATTCACGGTACTCTCCTGGCGCTAGATCTTCATCTAAAGAGACAGCTCCCATTGAGAGCCTTTTTAAAAAGATGACTTCATTTCCCACTGCTTGTGCCATCAGCTTCACTTGATGGTACTTTCCTTCAGTGATCGTTAAACGGATGCGTGCATCTTCGTTTTCGTTCGCATCTACTTCAACTTTTGCCGGCTTCGTGCGGTAATCATCTAAAATAACAACACCCTCTTCAAGGCGCTTGATGTCTTGATCTCCTAATGGATATTTCAAATGAACTTCGTACGTTTTTGGCACATGCTTCTTTGGAGAAAGTAATTGATGAGCAAGCTGTCCATCATTTGTAAGGAGGAGGAGACCGACTGTATCCTTATCTAGTCTCCCTACAGGGAATGGCTCCCTTGCGATATCCTCCGGTTCGAGTAAATCGACGACCGTTTCATCCCGCAGATCTTCAGTTGCTGAGATGACGCCATCTGGCTTGTTCATCATTAAGTAAATGAATTCTTTATACTCTACACGCTCCCCGTGTACGAGCACTTCATCATTCGATGGATCAACATGATCTTTCACCTGCTTCGCCTCTTCTCCATTCACTGTGACCGCCCGCGCTTTAACCAGCTTCTTCACATCTTTTCTTGAACCAAATCCGCTGCTAGCAAGCAATTTATCAAGCCTCATGAATATCCACCTCTTCTTAACCCTTTTTTCTTAAAAATCTCGGCATACGGCTGCCAAGTACACGCTCTAGTAACCCTACCTTATAAGACAAGAACAGATACACACCGCCGCCAGTGATCATTGAAATCAAAATGACGATACCTGCTTGTACAATTCCGCCTTCGTACGAAATCACGTGGCTCACAAGTTGACATGTCACATACGCCACAACAGCCATGATTGCTGTTAAAATCCCAATGAGAATAAATCGTTTAAAAATCCTGCGGAACGAATAGCCGGCATGACGCTTAATCATGATAAACATATACAAGATGGACGCGCTATAGCCTAGAGCAGTTGCAAGCACAGAACCATTTCCTTGCAGCCAGCTGATCAGCGGGATGTTTAGAGCCGTTTTAATGATAATTCCTAACAATAGACTGACAATGGCAAATTTTTGTTTGTTAATTCCCTGCAAAATTGCTGCATTGATGGTAAATAAGGAAAACAACAACGCAACAGGTGCATACCAGAACAAAATAGAAGTTCCAATCTCAGGATGAACAGACGGATAGAAAAACCAATAAACCGGTCCAGCCAATGCTGAGATACCAAATGAAGCAGGCAGTACGAAAAATAAAACACCTTGCATCGTCTGGTCAATTTGTCTATTTAATAATTTAAAATTTCGTGATGTAAAAGATTCTGTAATTGTTGGAATTAATGTTAAACCAAATGCCGTTGCTAATGATACTGGAATCATGACTAGCTTAGGTAAATATAAAGTAACTATAGAAAGGACTGCAGTACTTATATCTTTAAAACCAGCATTAATCATTGCTTTATTAATAGTATTGGTATCAATGTATGAGTATAGAGGAATAGCTAATCCAACAAAAACATATGGACCAGCATAACTAAATAGCTCAATAAAGATTTTTTTATATGAAAGACCTAAATTGGGTCCCGAATTAGGCTGCATTGCAAGTAATTTATCTTTACGTTTAATCCAGTATACATATAATGTGAATAAACCTCCAAAAGAACCAATAAGAGCAGCAAAAGTAGCATATCCTACTGCGATGACAAGACCTCCATTAAGTACCTTTAAAATGACATAGGTTGCAGTCAATAAGAAGATAATTCGGACTATCTGTTCAACAACTTGTGAGACTGCTGTCGGCCCCATCATTTGATGCCCTTGGAAAAATCCACGGACAAGGCCCATAATCGGTACTACTAAGAGAGCCAAACTCACCATTCTAATTACATATGTAACTTGTTCAACTGTTAGCCCACCGGTTTCGGAGGATCCTCCCAGCTGTATTTCAGCAAAAATCGGTGCTGATAAATATAAAATACTAAAAGCAACTATACCCGAAACAAGCATAACGGACATACCGGCTCTAAACATTTTTCGTGTTGTCTCAAAGTCACCAATTGCATTATATTTAGATACAAACTTAGATACTGCTGCAGGAAAACCTAAAGTAGCAATACTAATGAAAATTGTAAATTGGTTGTATCCATATTGGAATAGCGCTCCACCAGTAGCTCCAACCATCGCGCTAAATGGAATTAAATAAATCATACCAAGAATACGAGACAGATAAGTCCCTATCGTTAAAACCAACGTACCACGAAGCAGTTTATTAGACATGCGCTTAATCACCATTTTTCTAATGAATATTCAACTTAACTATTTTACCACATCATTTCAACGCACAGGTAACAAATCCAATACAGAAGTCACAAAACCAATCAATTCATATTTCAGCCTTCCCCGATCTTCGTTATAATAGAGAAATGACTGAAAGTAGAAAGAGGAATGTAACATGAAACATTATGATGTCATTGTCATTGGCGGTGGACCTTCTGGACTGATGGCCGCGATTGCATCAGCAGAGCACGGTGCGACTGTTCTGTTAATTGACAAAGGAAACAAACTTGGCAGAAAGCTCGCCATTTCTGGCGGTGGACGCTGTAACGTCACCAATCGCCTTCCAGTAGAAGAAATCATCAAGCATATTCCCGGAAACGGCCGTTTTCTATATAGTGCATTTTCTGAGTTCAATAACGAGGATATTATTGTTTTTTTTGAAAACCTTGGCATTGAACTTAAAGAAGAAGACCATGGACGTATGTTCCCTGTCTCAAACAAAGCACAATCTGTTGTGGATGCCCTTTTAGACAGGCTCCGCAACCTCAATGTGACCATTCGAACGAATGAGAAGATTAAAACAGTTCTGTATCAAGACGGACAAGCAGCAGGAATTGTTACAAATAATGATGAAAAAATTTCAAGTCACGCTGTCGTGATTGCTGTTGGCGGAAAAAGTGTGCCGCATACCGGTTCCACTGGTGACGGCTATGCATGGGCAGAGGCCGCTGGTCATACGATTACAGAGCTTTTCCCAACAGAAGTACCAGTCACATCAGATGAGCGCTTTATTAAAGAAAAAGTGCTGCAAGGACTTTCTTTAAGAAGTGTGGCGGTGAGTGTCTTAAATAAAAAAGGAAAACCCGTTGTCACACATGTCATGGATATGATCTTTACACACTTTGGCTTATCAGGCCCTGCTGTTCTTAGATGTAGCGGATTTGTTGTGAAAGAATTGAAAAAGCAGCAGACCGTTCGTCTACAAATAGATTTATATCCGAAGCTCAATGACGAGGAGCTGTTCCAAAAGCTTCATCGAGACCTAAAAGAGGAACCAAAAAAGGCCATTAAAAATGTTCTGAAGTCTTGGATGCAAGAACGCTATTTATTGTTTTTGTTAGAGAAAAATGGCATTGATCCTCAAGACACTTTTTCTGGTCTTGCTAAGGATAAACTGCGCGCATTCGCCCATGATTGCAAACATTTCATCGTTCATGCGAACGGTACGCTCTCTTTGGACAAAGCATTTGTCACAGGAGGCGGCGTATCTGTGAAAGAAATCGAACCGAAGAAGATGGCATCTAAAAAAATGCCCGGTCTTTATTTCTGCGGAGAAATCCTAGACATTCATGGTTATACAGGCGGATACAATATTACGTCAGCACTTGTCACAGGCAGACTTGCCGGCATGAATGCTGCACTAGAAGCAAAGGAGAGATTTTCATGATAAGACGTGCACTTCCGATTATCCTAGCGGTTGTGATTAGTTTGACTGCCGCTGTTTTCTTAAAACTGTCCATTACACCGTTAAAAGTCGCTATTGTTTTAGCCTTTACTATTTTCGCTGTTTGCTTAAAAGAATATGTCTATCGCCTTCGCAAACGAATAGAAGAGAAATCATCTTCACACATCGATGGTTGATAAATGGAAGGGAAACGTGTTAGGGTAAAGTAGAGGTCGAGTGAGAAACTCGACTCTTTTTGTTTGAAAATAGTTGAGATAGGGGAAAGTAAACAAAATCCTCTGCTTAAACGTGTAGAACAACAGGAGAGTGAGATGGTGTGAAAAACGTATCAAGTGTATTTTGGATTGTGATTGCGATCACATTTGTTGCCGTGATGTGGGGAGCTTTTTCTCCAGAAACATTGCAAAATGTCACAGATCAGATTCAAACTTACATTACAAACGACTTTGGCTGGTATTATTTGTTGGTGATTTCACTGCTTGTCGGCTTTTGTCTATTCTTCATTTTTAGTCCAATCGGAAAAATTACGTTAGGAAAACCAGGCGAAGAGCCTGAATTCGGCCTTTTTTCTTGGTTTGCGATGCTATTTAGTGCCGGTATGGGGATTGGTCTTGTCTTTTATGGGGCCGCTGAACCGATCAGTCACTACGCAATTCAATCACCAACTGGTGAGACTGAATCTGCACAAGCTTTCCGCGATTCCCTTCGTTATACCTTTTTCCACTGGGGACTTCATGCATGGGCCATTTATGCGATTGTCGCACTTTGTATCGCTTACTTTAAATTTAGAAAAGATGCGCCTGGATTAATTAGTTCCACCTTATACCCAGTATTCGGAAATAAAATTCATGGATGGATTGGAAAAACGATCGATTGTATCGCAGTATTTGCAACAGTAGTTGGCGTAGCCACAAGTTTAGGACTAGGTGCCGCACAAATTAATGGAGGATTAACCTATTTGTTTGGCATTCCAAATAACTTCCTGACTCAGCTCGCCATTATTACAATTGTCACGGTTATGTTCCTCATCTCTTCATGGAGCGGAATTGGTAAAGGTATTAAATATTTAAGTAATTCTAATATGATATTTGCTGCTTTACTCATGATCTTTTTACTCTTTGCTGGACCAACTGTTTATATTTTAAATTCATTTACAGACTCAATCGGACAATACTTATCGAATATTGTTCAAATGAGCTTTAGATTATCACCAAATGATCCAGAAAAGAGAGAATGGATTAATGGTTGGACAATCTTCTATTGGGCATGGTGGATTTCTTGGTCCCCATTCGTCGGCATTTTTATTGCGAGAGTTTCGCGCGGAAGAACCATTCGAGAGTTTTTAATTGGTGTATTAGTTGCCCCTTCAATCCTCGTTTTCCTATGGTTCTCTATCTTCGGAGTATCAGCTATGGATTTACAACAAAAAAATATTATAGATGTAGCTGGTATGCCGACTGAAACGATGTTATTTGGTGTATTAAATCAATACCCGCTCGCCATGATTACGTCGATTTTGGCACTTATTTTAATTGCTGTATTCTTTATCACATCAGCAGATTCAGCCACATTTGTTTTAGGAATGCAGACAACCTATGGCTCATTAAACCCTGCAAATAGTGTAAAGATCAGCTGGGGTATCATCCAATCAGCTGTTGCGGCCGTGCTATTATTTTCAGGCGGACTTCAAGCCTTGCAAAATACAGCAAAACTCGCCGCCTTGCCGTTCTCCATTGTCATTATATTGATGGTTGTGTCACTGTATAAATCATTAAATGATGAACGAAGGGCAATCAAGCAAGCCAACAAAATCAATAAACCAAGAAGCCCAAGAGTCAAAAAAGCATAAAAGCTGTATGAAAAAAGCCGTTCCTCATGTGAACGGCTTTTTTCTATACAAACAATTTAAGATTGTCATGCACTTCCACATTCCTATAAAATAATTGTATGAAGTGATTCACAACATGGAGGTTTATATGTCGTTACCTACATTCAAGTACAACCCATATCCAGTTTCGTTAAACGTAATAAAAAAAGAGCAGACCATCTGTCCTGTTTGTGAAAAGAAAAGAGAATATGTGTATCATGGTCCTTTTTATACCGTTGAAAATGTGGAAGGAATTTGCCCTTGGTGTATTAAAGATGGATCGGCCGCTAAAAAATACAATGGCTCCTTTCAAGATGATTTAAGTTGTGATGACGTCGATCAAGAGGAATATGTAGATGAACTGATCTTTAGAACGCCTGGTTATCGCGGCTGGCAGCAGGAATACTGGTTAAGCCATTGCGGAGATTTTTGCGCCATCATCCAGTATGTCGGGTGGAAAGAGATAGCACATTTAGAGGAAGAACTCACAGAAGATATCGAAGACATTTGCAGCGGCGGAGCATTAACGAAAGAGAACCTGAAACAATGGCTCGTCAATGATGGCGACTTGCAAGGCTACCTCTTTCAATGTGTTCACTGCAACAAGCATCGATTATATATTGATGCTTGTTAATCAAAGAAAAGGGACCCTTCAAACAGGTCCTTTTTTGACGTCTATTTTTTATATAAAATGAGTGCAGAAAAACAGTAAAGCTGTTCTCCTCCCTGCTCACAGATCACTGCAACATTGTACTTGATGTCAATGATTTGGTCGTCATCCATCCCTTTTAAAAAAAGATTGATTTCGCTCTGCAAATCTTTTTCATGTTCTTCATCAAATACAGCTACCTTTAGCACATACGCCACTCTCCCTTCTCTCACTACTCTATCTTTATGCACATCAGAGCGGGTATATGAACAAAAAAAGCCTTTCATCTATGAGATGAAAGGACTTCTGTTTACAGCTTCGGTTTTGTTTCTCCTGTCCAAGCAAGCATTCCGCCAACGACATTGGTCGCTTGATAGCCTTGGTCTTCTAGAAAATAGCAGACATTTTCACTACGTTTACCAGAGCGGCAAATAATATAATATTCCTGTGATTGATCGAATGCATCCAATTTCTCAGGGATATCTCCCATTCGAATGTGGATAGCTTCTGGAATCATTCCTTCCGCTACCTCCTCGTCCTCACGCACATCGACAAGCTGAATAGAATCTTCTTGCTCTAGCTTTTGCTTTAATTCTTCTATTGAGATTTCTTTCACTGGCACGACTCTCATCTCTCCTTTTATTCACGGTGACACCATTATAGCAAATGAACCGCATCACTGTGTATTCACCCGCTTCGATGGAAGGAAAGATGGCAGCCGTTTCTTCACCTCGGCTGCCTGCTGCTCACTTTCACACTCTACCTTTTTGAATACTTGATAGGCGAGCCACATGTGACCATAGGCAAGTAAGCTCACACTAAAGAAAGGCACAATCCCCGGCAAATAAGCAAAGAGAACAAACAGCACAGCCGAGAACACAAGCATAGAAAGTGTATATTGCAAGTATGAAATACCAAGCAGAAGAGAGAATTTGAGATAGAGACGCTTTTTCCAATCATAATGAGCCAGCAACGGAAAAATATAAAACAAGCTGACGATAAACAGAAAACCAAAGATATAAATGGCAAAACGAAGTACATGCAAGAACCAGCTCGTTGGATAAATATAGGCAAGGTCCACATAGATAATCATCCCTATGATGAATAGCACCACTCCAATCAAGTTAGAGCGTATAAATTCCTCGCGGTACACCTTCCAAAAAAGGCGGAAAACACTGACTTGCTCATGCCCTTGTATCCACTTTCTCATCACCGAAAATAACGCAGTGCTCGCAGGCATCAATCCAAAAATCCCAAGCCCCAGCAAGGTGAAAAGGAGCCATAGTAAATTTGTATAAGCAATTCTCATCACCCACTCACACATCCGAAGCATTCTGCTCATTGCCCCATCATGATCCATCTCTTTTCCCTCCTCTCTTTCTTATAACACCGTCTCTTTATGAAGCAATTCTTCTATGTCAATTGGGCGCTTCTCTGCAACAGACCGCCACATGCCTTCACCAAGTGCAATCGAATAAGCACCGGCCTCTGCCCCTGCCGAAATATCATAGTGAATCAAGGGATCTTTTCCGATAAATAAATCAGCCAAAATCAGAGGATCTCCTCCACCATGTCCCCCTGACTGCTTCACGACTTCAATCGTCTCTTTTGCCCCAAACATCGGATAATAAGAAATCGTTTGTTCTGGGAATTGAAAAGGGATTCTTGATGGCACATGAAACTCATTTGTTTCAATACGTCCCTTCGTCCCATTAATAGCCAGCCGATATCCTTCGTAGGGTGCTGAGAATTGAATCGAATAGCTAAAGAGAGCCCCTTGATCATATGCCACGGATGCCACATATGTATCCTCAATGTCAATGGCCTGATCAAAGATACAGGCGTCTGGGCGGTAATTTGAGTACTGCTGCGTTTGCCCCTGACCGGATTCAATATGGTCGTCCTCGACCTTTGACCGTTCTACCCGCGGGTTCCACCTTGCTTCATAATGACAAGTATCCTTCACATGACATGTTCCGCAATACCTGTTCTCCTCACTCTGCAATGGATTCCAAGGACTTTCACTTCCGTAATAGTTCAGCGCCCCATAGGCAAACACTTGCTTCGGCTTTTGATTAATCCACCAATTCACCAAATCAAAATGATGTGTCGATTTATGAATGGACAGTCCGCCAGAGAGTTGACGCGAGCGGTTCCACCTTTTGAAATAACTTGCACCATGATACGTATCAATAAGCCAACTCAGCTCAACAGAGGTGACCCTGCCAATCTTTCCGTCTAAAATAAGTTCTTTGATCTTTCGATGAAATGGATTGTAGCGATAATTAAAAGTGACCGTGACCTTCCCTTTACTTTTCTTTTCTTTTTCCATCACTTTTTTGGCGTCTTTTGCTGTTGTCACCATGGGTTTTTCAGTGATGACATCGAGATCATGATCAAGTGCCTGCATAATGTACGTGACATGTGTGTCATCCCGTCCTGCCACAATCACAAGATCTGGCTTTGCTTCCGCCACCATTTGTTCAAATGCGTCTTCAGAAAAAAACGGGACACCCCGCATCGATGGAAAACGTTCCTGACAAAGTGTGTAGCGATGATGATCTATATCTAAGAGCCCTGTAATCCTGTAATGCTCCTTGAAATCCTCTGTGAGCGGTTTAATAAACATATTGAACGCACGATGACTGAGTCCGCAAACAACAACCCGTTTCACAGTCCCCACCCCTTTTTTATCGATTTTCACGAAGCTGTTTCATGAGAGACAACGCTTCTTTGGATTTGTCAGCATACACGGGAATAAAAGCGACCATATCTCGATGTAATCGAAAGGTATAGCCGTTTAGCTTTTTCGTGCCTTTATTGACTTGAACCGCATAATCGACCGTTTTCCCTGTTTTTTGGTCCTCGACCGTATATGGTCCTGCCGCTTGATCGTCTAAGCCCATCTCTTCAAGCAGCTGAAAGCTTTCAGGATCATCATACGTTCTAAACATTTCTTCTGGGACAAGCATCACATCCCCCTCTTTTGCAGTGATTTCAACAAGAAGCTTTTCAGGAATCGCCGGAAAGATGTGGACGCTATATAACTCTTGTTCTGTGTAAAAAGCCTTCTCGACTAATTGATCTTTCATCCCCTTCGACATATCAGAAAAAATCAGGACATCGATACCGTTTGTTTCCCCCTGGCACGCAGACAAACTAAAGGCTGCGATGAAACTAAGGAGCCATACCGCCCCCCTTTTTCGCCTCTTCATGCCTTCTGAAAAACAGGCAGCTTCTCTAGTTCCGTTAACGCCATAATAAAAGCGCCTGCCCCGTGCAAATCATTCGTGCTTCGCTCTCGACCAACGTAGTAATCATAAAATCCAGCAGATGTGCCAATACAAATATCATTGATTGTAAAATCACCGTTTTCTGTCACAGCCGTTTTATGCTCAATTAAACCTTGGTAGGCTTTCACCACCTGATCAACATAGCGCAGGCTGACATATCCTTCATTCATGGCTTTTGCCATGGCGTACATGAATAAACACGATCCAGAGCTTTCAAGCCAATTGTCGCTATGGGTTCCTTTATCAATGATTTGATGCCAGAGACCTGTGTCTTTATCCTGATACGTTGCTACACTTTCTAGCATATCTGTCAGTGTTTCCTTCCACACCTTTCGCCTTTCATGCTGCTCTGGCAGATCCTCGATCATATCTGCTAATGCCAGGACATACCATCCAAACGATCTTGCCCAAAACTCCGGTGAACAGCCGGTCTTTTGATCAGCCCACGGCATCACTTTTCGTTCGTCCCACGCATGATAATACAGCCCTGTTTTTTCATCTTTTGTATGCTTTCTCATGAGATACTCTTGATGGATCACCATATTCACCAGCTCCTCTTCACCTGTCAGCTTTGCATACTTTAAGGCAAAAGGTCCTGCCATATAGAGACCATCCAGCCACATTTGATAGGCATAATTGTCTTTATGCCAAAATCCGCCTTCAGATGTACGATTTAATGTACGATAAAGCCCCCGCAGCTTCTCTGCTGCCAGCACATACCGCTTCTCTCCTGTTCGTTCGTAAAGAGGGAATAAAATGAGCCCTGCTTGGATCGCATCAAGCTCATCTCTTCGGAATAACAAGTTGCCATACTCATCAATTAGCGAATCCGCATAGCCTTTCACATAATCAAAATACATCTCGTTACCCGTCGCCTCATATAGCTTCATCACACCGCATAGAAAAACGCCTTGATGATAATGCCACCTTCCAGCTGGAGGCAGCTCAATTGGTGCATACGCTTTCATAATAGTTTGTGCTAATTTCTCGGCATGCTCGATTGGTGATCCCTTTTCAGTCGATAATGTCATTCTTTTTCATCTCCCTTTTAGTAAATACCTTCTTCACCGAATTTCTTCGCCAAACGGTTAGCCAACATGACCAAAATGAGTCCAACGGCTGCTTTAAATAGACCAACAGCGGTACTATAGCTGAATTGTCCTTGCTTCAGACCTGCTGTATAGACGTACGTATCAAAGATCTCTGCTACTTCCCGGTTCGTTGCGTTGAGTAATAAGTAAACATGCTCAAAGCCAAGCTCTAACGTGTCACCGATTTTTAAAATAAGCAGAACGACAATCACACTTTTAATAGCCGGTAGAGTGATGTGCCACATTTGTCTCATTCTGCCGGCTCCATCCATTTTCGCTGCTTCATATAACTGCGGATCTACCGCTGTAATCGCCGCAAGGTAAATGATCGTCGACCAGCCTGCTTCGCGCCAGATCACCTGTAAAATGTACATCGGTCTAAACCAATCCTGACTCAGGAGGAAGTTAATCTTTTCCCCTCCAAAAAAAGCAATCAATTCATTAATTAACCCGCCATCTACCGTTAACAAAACAAAGGATAAGGACACGACAATCACCCATGACATGAAGTGAGGAATGTAAATCATCGTCTGAACAAATTTCTTAAACAATGCCAATCTGACCTCGTTTAAAAGGAGGGCTAATAAGATTGGAATCGGAAAGAAAATCACGACATTCATAGCAAATAAAATGAGCGTGTTTTTTAATAAAAAGAAAAATGTTGGTTCTGTAAACAATCGAATAAAGTGTTTAAAGCCAACCCACTCACTGCCAAGAATACCGAGAAACGGCTGGTAATCTTGAAAGGCAATGATGAGTCCCCACATCGGCACATATTTAAAGACAAGAAAATAAATGAGCCCCGGCAAAATCATTAAATACAAAAACTTTTGACTAAGCAACTGATTAAGTAAGCGCTTTCTTTTTTCTTTTTTCAAAGCTGCCGCAGGCACACCCTTGGCAGTGACATCCTCTGTTTTCATTGATAAAGCCTCCCCTCATGCTGATGCATGTGTTAACTGTATCTTAAGGATGAAAAATCCGTCTACAATCATATCATCAGATCATATTTACTTAGAGGTAGCTACTCAAAACGTTACATAAAACATAAGAAAATGATCCTAATCTCAGAAAATGATTATTGACAAACCTACCAAATTTTTGGATTAATAAATTAAGGGGAAAAGATTGTTCCGTTTGAAATGGGGGGTTTTATGAAAAAAAGGCAATATAAATTTTATTACAAGCTTGTCACATTTTTTTTCATGCTTAGTACGATTCCTGTCATCATTGTCGGTATTTTTTCTTATCAGCATTCGCAAAAAGCAGCGCTCGAAAATATCTCAAATGAAAAGCTGGACAGCGTCACACAAACTCAGTCCAATATTGAGCATATTTTAAAAACCGTTGATCACTCTCTCACTCACTATGTCAGTTCGCCACCTCTCCTTCAAACACTGGCAGAACCTTTAAATCCAGACCAATTCCAGCTTTATAATCAAGTACAGCAAGAACTGAACTATCTGCAAACCTTTGACACCGATCTCTCCAATATTACACTCGTAAGTAAAATGGAAGACTGGTACATGAACAATTCGGGGCTTTATCATGTCACAAGCGGAGATCAAGAAAAAGCGCTCACCTCTTACCTTAATATTCCGAGTCATTCCAGCTGGGCTCTTGAAGAGAATAATCCACTTGTTACAACAAAAGAAGGAAAGGCCTCCTTTTGCAAGTACAATGTGAACTTAATCAAACAACTTCCTATGAACAGTGTCCAAAAAAAAGGGATCGCTGTCGCCAGCATTCCGAGTTGCACGATTACTGACAACATGCCTGACTTCTCTCAATCTGACAGTATGTTTGTCATTGATACAAACGGAAAAGTGCTACTACATAACCGAAAAGAACAAATTGGTGATTCCTTGAAGAGTCAAGAATTCGTCAAGCATGTCCTAGCACTCGAAGAACGATCAGGTCAATTTAACATGAAGATCAAGGAACTAGACTACCAAATTACGTTTCAAAAATCAGACTATAACGAATGGACATACCTATCCTTTGTTTCCATTCCAGAACTCAAGGCACAAACGAAATCAATTGGGTGGATCACCTTTATTATCTGCTTCATTTTGTTAGCGCTTTCATTACTGTTCTCATGGTTTGGATCTAGACATTTTTATAAACCAATCCGCTTGTTATACGAGTCCTTTGCACGCAATGAATCCTTTCTGCAAAAACAGCCTTTTCAAAATGAATTTGAGTTGATTGAGTCGAGTATTAAACAAATGAAGGATCAAAACAATGATTTAGAGGAACGTATTGAACAGCAAGTCACACACCTCCAGCAATACTTTATGGTGCGACTATTGCTCGGAAAGCTGACAGAAGAAGAGATTAATAATCGATTCCAAAGTTTAGGATTTCCTGAAGGCTGGTCTCATTTATCCATGCTTGTGACCCAAATCGATACGTTAAAAGAGACGCCTTATGAAAAAAAGGATGCTGACTTACTGTTATTTGCGATCAATGGACTGATCGAGCAAATTATTCCGCAAGGGGAGCACCTCCAGCCCACGGTTGTCAATCAGCATCAAACGACGATCATCCTGAATCACTCCAAGTCAGATGATGAGTTTACTGAATATTTAAACCAATTAGCAGAATTCATTCAGAAGCGCATTGAGGAAGAGCTCGGTTTATCGATCAGCATCGGGATCAGCCGCCAGTTTAAGGAGCTCACGATGGCGAAACAGGCTTACATTGAAGGGAAAGAAGCCTTAAAATACAGGCTCAAAGCAGAGAAAAAATCCATTATCTTATATGAACATATCCAGCAGGGAAAGACGTTTAAAACCCACTTCCCAAAGCAGCTACAGCATGATTTATTCGATGCGATGAAAGCAGGTGATCAAGGAAAGGCGGATCACTATTTACACGTGCTCCTTCAATCCATTTTCTCTAAAAATGCAGGACCGCACGAGTACCATATCGCCCTCGCCCGTTTTTTAAATAATTTGATTGAGCTGATGCATTTGCTTGGCATTGAATTATTTGAGGTTGAAGACAATAAGATGCTGTATGATACGATTTTTGAATTCAAAACGTTTGAAGATACAGAAGCGTGGCTGAAAAACGAGATTATTCGACCGATTATTGACCAGCTAGGTGCACGCGAAGACTCACAATATAAAAACATCTCAGAGAAAATCATTCATATCATTCATCAAGAATTCGATTCAGATCTCACATTGGATGAAATCGCCACACGCCTGCATTACAACCCTAATTATTTAAGCAGTATTTTTAGAAAGGAAATGGATATCTCGTTTAGTGAATATCTCTCATCCTACAGACACCATGTCGCCAAAAACTGGCTCGTGGAGACCGATATGTCTGTCAAAGAAATTTCAGAAAAACTGAAATATAAAAATCCGCAAAACTTCATCCGTTCCTTTAAAAAACTGGAAGGCACAACCCCTGGGAAATATCGAGACCAGAAAAAAGGCACATAAGACTAAAAGCCCCGCTCTCACAAGAAGCGGGACTTTTTTATTTGAATTGTTCATTTAAGATGCTGTCTTCCAGCACTGAAAGCGGCTCTCCGTACACACGTTCAATGTGAGCTTGAGCTGCTTCAATTTAATTGCTGCAAGCCTTATAGTGAAAGAAAAACGGGCAAGCGTGATCACCATTCCAAAATCAACGAAAGCACATCGTTTAAAAAAAAATGCTGACATATTTGATTTTGCCTTATCTGACGAGGAAATGAAGCGCCTTTCTGACTTAAATGAAAACAAACATATCGGTCCAGACCCAGACAACTTCGACTTTTAATGAAAACACCCCCGCTCTTTAACTGTGCGGGGGTGTTTATATGAATCACTTTGATTTTTTAAAGGCAGCCTCATACTCTTCTATCATTTTATTACCACCGTTTGATTTCCACTTCTCAACGTCTTTCTTAAATTGATCTTCACTTATATCTCCAAGAATAAACTTATAAGTCGCATCATCAATGATTTTTTTCAATTCATCTCCTCGCTCTGAGGCTGTTTCTGAATACAGGCTTTCAGCAGGATTGGCAACGATTATGTTTTGATTGTCTTCTTCTAGCTCTTCATATTTTGTGCGGACCGCATCTCCTTTATTTTTCAAATAGCGTTTATCAACTCCCACAAGACTGACAAGCGGCTGTACATCTGTCTGCCAGCTTTTCACTTGGCTTTCTTCTCTAACAAATGTATTCCCTTCTTCTTTCTTATAATGCTTGCCATCTATACCGTACGTCATAAGACCATAGACATCTTCTTCAGCAATGCGGTCAAAGAAGGACAAAATCCGCTTTAATTCTGCCTCTGATTTCACGCTTGTTTTAGGGAATGCGAAGATGCCATTATGACCACCTGATGCCCACACACGTTCTTTGCCATCTGGGCCTTTGATTCGGTTCAAGATATCTACTTTCAAGTTCTTATCTGTCGCGTCATCTCTCAAGTTCACTGCATCTACCATATTTCCAACATAGATGCCTGCTTTTCCTTGTGAGAATAATTCCTGCTGCTGTGTTTTGCTTGTTACAGGAAAATCTTTATTGATATAGCCATGATCACGCAGTTTTTTCATGTACTTCATTGTATTCATGTACTCATCTGTCATAAAGTCTGGCGTGAATTTGCCGTTTTCTTCTTTCCAGTCTGTCGGCATTCCTTCATATGAACCAAGCGTTTTAAATGCCCCATAAATCAAATCGTTCCGATCCGTAAAACCAATTGTATCCGCTTTTCCGTTTTGGTTGGGATCTTTTTCAGTAAAGGCTTTAGCTACCTCATAAAGATCATCCAACGTTTTTGGTGTATCCAAATTTAAATTTTCAAGCCAATCCTTTCGAATGACAATTCCTTGTCTTGAAAGTGGTCTCTCTCTATAAATGCCATAAAGCTTACCGTCTATAGAGGCATTTTTATTAATCAGTTCGTTCATCTTACTTAAATTTGGATAATCCTTCAAATACGGACCGACTTCCCAGAACATACCTGATCTGAACGCATTAATAGCAGACGAATTCTTAATGTCTTGAATCGTCACAATTTGCGGCAGATTTCCTGCGGCAAGGGCGGAATTTAACCGGTCTTCCTTCACAGCATCAGGCACCCATGTAATGTCAATCTCTGTATTTGTGAGCTTCTCAATCTCTTTTAAAACAGAATCCTTCGGCGGCTGCTGATGATACAAAATGGCCATCCATGTCAGCTTTACCTTTTTATCTAAATCAACCTTTTCATCTGATGAGCTTGCTCCTTTGCTTGAACATGCCGATAGAATACCGCTTGCTGCAAATAACAGGACAAACGCAATCAACCATAATTTCTTTCTCCCCATAAGATCCCTCCGTTGTTCCATCTTTTTAACCCTTTACAGAACCTAGTAATGCCCCTTTGTTGAAATGCTTTTGAATAAATGGATAAACAAGCAGAACAGGAATAGTCGCGACTACAATGACAGCCATTTTAATCGTTTGGTCTGGTGGTGGAGTCGATGAGCCCATATCTGACATATCTCCCTGCATTCCGCTTGAGACAATGACAATCTGCCTGAGCAGCACCTGAATCGGCCATTTCACTGAATCATTTAAATAGAGGATCGCAGTCATATACGTATTCCAATACGTCACCGCATAAAAAAGTGAAATGGTCGCAATGGCTGGCAAGGAAAGCGGCAGCACAATTTTAAAGAAAATCCCTAAATCGTTACAGCCATCCATCTTTGCAGATTCCTCAAGGCTTGCCGGTATGTTTTGAAAGAAGTTTTTCAAGATGATCAAATTGAACGCATTGATTGCAACCGGTAGAATAAGTGACCAATAGGTGTCAAGGAGACCAAGTGTTTTCACCACAATAAATGTCGGGATCATTCCTCCACTAAACAGCATCGTAAAGACAACGAGAAACATTAGTGTTCTCCGGCCTTTTAGCTCCTGACGAGACAGCCCATATGCCATAAGTGAGGACAAAAACATACTGACAGCTGTTCCAACGAGCGTCACAAGAATGGACACAATGAGGCTACGGTACACAATATCCGTAGAGAAAATATACCGATAGGCCTCTAAAGAAAACGTGGTCGGAAACAAGATAAACTTCTTCGTGATGACCTCTTCTACTGTAGCAAAAGAGGCTGCAATGACATGGATGAACGGAAGCACACATATTAATGCGAACATGAGTAGAAAAGAGTAATTCAATAAGTTGAACAATCGGCCTTTAATAGAACGATCTATGTTCATCACACCCTTTCTTTGAAAGCGTTATCATTTTGTCCGAAAATATGCTGCAGCCTGTGACGATATCGTGATTAAAATGTAACAAACGGGGGAAGAAAGCGTCTATAATCATCTTGACAGACCAACTGGATTGCTCCTGTCAATCGTACTTTTATGCTCATGAAACAAAAGAATAAGATCATCAGCTAATGACATGATTATGCCCTACGCCTGATCATCTTCTTCAAGAATCTCCGTCGTATTCACATCAGGTCTATAGTCTAACTCATGCTTCGTGTTTTCCGTAGACCAAGGTTTTTCATCGTTTTCTGATACAGCGTAATATGTCCCAAAGGGAACGGTCGTTTCAATCGCTGCCTGTGTCATCCCTACAAGATCCTTATGTGAAAGAAGTGTCCTTTTCGTTCGTGCTTTCTTGTGTAACGCTCCCATCTCATCCATCACAACTGTTCCAATCCGCAAATGAATGACAGACATCCCCGTTTGATCGTGGAATAAACGGCCCAGCTGCTCAGAAGCAAATTTTAAAATACCATAGACATTTTTAGTCGCGGGTACATCATTTGTTGTAATATTTCTCCCTAGTAAGGAAAGACCACCTTTTTCATAACGATCAGTCACATGGTTGCTGCTGGCAAAAATGACTTTTCGTATGCCGAGCCTTGCAGCTGAACGAAACATATAATAAGAGCTCCCCCAAAAAATATCACTCATTTTTTCAAATTCCTCATGATTCATCACATCATGCGTCATATCCATGTTTAGAAGGTGGATGATGACATCTGTATCTCGCGGAATCGCCTCATATACTTCCTGTTCATTCGTTGCATCTGCTAAAACGACTTCCTTTGCACAGCTTGTTTGATCAATAATGGTGATATCGTACTCAGAAGAGAGAGCTTTAGTTAAGATACGTCCTATCACACCGCATCCGCCAATGATGGTCAATTTTTTCATCTGTCTCCTCCTTTCTTTTGACGTAGTATGTCCAAGCCTTTATGGATTACAGCCACTTTTTCAAAAATCGAGTAGCCTCGTGGCGCATAGCGGCTGTTTCAAAATGACCTGCATGAAGACCAACAAGCTGGTACCGTTCTTTCAATGAAGCAGCTTGATAGGTTTGGCTCAATTCCTTTTGAATGCGTGCGACGCCTTCAGCTGGCGTGAGCGAATCAAGTTTTCCAACTAGGCTTAAATGCGGCCTTGGAAAAATCATTTTCTGAATATCTGCTGCTGTAAAGTGCTTTGCTAAGCTTGGCACATAGTAATAAAATCCATGCCTGTCTAAATTGTTCGTTTCAATTAAAGTGTGATGATCGACCTGTGCGCAAAGATCAATACATACACTGATCCTCTCATCAAGCGCAGCCGTCCACCAGGAAAGCAGTCCTCCCATTGACATCCCAAAAACAGCTAACCGTTCGCCCAGCACGTCAGATCGAGACAGCACATAATCAATTGCACACATGCTTTCATACAGCATCATGCCCCACATTACTTTTCCTGTTAAAAGCATTTCCTTAACAATTTCACTTTCGGTTCTTCCTCTTCTCTCACCAAACCCTGCATGATCAATAGCCAGGACACTATAGCCTTTTGATGTGAACTCTTTCGCATATGAAGGCGCTTGTAAATAATGAGCACCCTTTATCAACTCTTCCTTCCCATCCACGTAGTTCCCGCCATGAGAGTGCTGAAACAGCACAACAGGTCTTTTTTTCACCGTATCCTTCGGTTTCACAAAATAAGCGGGTACTTCCTCTACACCATGAATCGAAAGAATGAGTGTTTCGACTATATACGATTCACGTTCCTCGATTTTTAACGTATAAGCCTCCATGCGATGCCGTTCTGGCATTTCTCCTAACAGACTGAGCAGTTGTTCACGTTTATTTTCCTTTTCCATTGACGTCACTCCTCATTTTCTTGATCACCTGTTAAAATACGAGATCGATAAAGCATTCACCTTGTTTTCGACAAAATTATGTCCCGGGAAATAAAGAACACCCACCGGTTTATACCGATGGGTGTCATCATTAATTTGCAACAATATTGACAAGCTTCCCAGGAACCGCAATCACTTTGCGAATGGTTTTCCCTTCAAGCTGTTCTTTTACGCGTGCATCATTTTTCGCTAGCTCTTCTAACTGTTCTTTTGTTGCATCGGCAGGAACAGTTAATTTTGCTTTCACTTTTCCATTCAATTGTACGACAATTTCTACTTCATCGTCGACAAGCTTTGACTCGTCATATTGCGGCCAAGCTTCATAAGAAATGGATCCTTCATGACCAAGTTTATCCCAAAGCTCTTCCGCTAAATGCGGTGCAATTGGAGAAAGAAGTTTCACAAAGCCTTCTGCATATTCTTTCGGCAATGTATCAGCCTTGTAGGCATCATTAATAAATACCATTAATTGAGAGATTCCCGTATTGAAGCGCAGGCCTTCATAATGGTCCGTTACTTTCATCACAGTTTCATGATAGCTGCGTTCTAATGCGCCACCAGATTGCTCCGTCACTGTATCACTGATTGAGCCATCTTCATTTGTAAATAGACGCCATACACGATCAAGGAAACGGCGAGCACCATCAAGTCCTGTTTCAGACCAAGCGATTGACGCATCTAAAGGACCCATGAACATTTCATAAAGTCGTAATGTATCCGCACCATGAGATTCTACGATATCATCTGGATTGACAACGTTCCCTTTTGATTTACTCATTTTTTCATTATTTTCTCCAAGAATCATACCTTGGTTGAACAATTTCATGAATGGTTCTTTTGTCGGAACAACACCGATATCGTACAAGAACTTATGCCAGAAGCGTGCATATAGAAGATGCAGTACAGCATGTTCTGCTCCGCCGATATAGACATCAACCGGAAGCCATTTCTTTAGCTTTTCAGGAGATGCAAGTTCTTCTGTGTTATGCGGATCAATATAACGTAAGAAATACCAGCAGCTGCCTGCCCATTGCGGCATTGTATTGGTTTCACGGCGTCCTTTTTTACCTGTAACAGGATCGACAACCTCAACCCAATCTTTGATATTGGCTAAAGGTGATTCACCTGTACCACTTGGCTTAATCTCAGTCGTCTTAGGCAAAATCAGTGGAAGCTCTTCCTCTGAAACAGCTGAAGACGTTCCGTCCTCCCAATGAATAATTGGAATTGGCTCACCCCAATAACGCTGGCGGCTAAATAGCCAGTCTCTTAAACGATAAGTGACTTTCTTTTCGCCTTTTTGATGTTCTTCCAGCCATGCAATGGCTTTTTCAATCGCTTCTTCTTTTCCTAATCCATCGAGGAAATCAGAGTTAATGTGTATTCCATCACCTGTGTAAGCTTCTTTTTCAATGTCTCCGCCTTCGACAACTTCCTTGATTGGAAGATCAAATGTTTTGGCGAATTCATAGTCACGCTCATCATGGGCAGGTACCGCCATAATCGCACCTGTTCCATACGAAGCCAACACGTAATCTGCAATCCAAATCGGCATTTTTTCACCATTTAATGGATTGATGGCATAAGCACCTGTGAAAATACCTGTCTTCGTTTTTGCAAGATCTGTCCGCTCTAAGTCGCTCTTTGATTGAATTTCTTTGATATATGCTTCGACTGCTTCTTTTTGAGCAGCGGATGTCATTTTTTCAACAAGTGCATGTTCTGGCGCAAGGACTGCATATGTTGCACCAAATAGTGTATCAGGACGCGTTGTAAACACAGTAAACTGTTCGTCATGTCCTTCTACTTCGAAATGAACGTGAGCGCCCTCTGAACGTCCGATCCAGTTACGTTGCATATCTTTGATGCTTTCAGGCCAATCAATGTCTTCTAAATCTTCTAGCAGCCTGTCCGCATACGCTGTGATTTTCAGCATCCATTGTTTCATTGGACGTCTTTCTACTGGATGCCCTCCGCGTTCACTTTTTCCATCAATGACTTCTTCATTTGCAAGGACTGTGCCAAGCGCTGGGCACCAGTTCACTGGTACTTCATCGATATACGCCAATCCTTTTTCATACAACTTCAAGAAAATCCATTGTGTCCATTTATAATAATTCGGATCTGTCGTATTGATTTCTCGATCCCAATCATATGAGAACCCTAGTGATTGAATTTGGCGGCGGAAGTTATTGATGTTCTCTTCTGTAAAGACCGCCGGATCATTCCCTGTATCTAGCGCATACTGTTCTGCTGGAAGACCAAATGCGTCCCATCCCATTGGATGAAGAACATCGTATCCCTGCATGCGTTTCATGCGTGATAAAATATCCGTTGCTGTGTAACCTTCAGGGTGCCCGACATGCAGCCCTGCTCCTGATGGGTATGGAAACATATCAAGCGCATAGAACTTTGGTTTATCTTCCGAGTCAGATGTGGCGAATGTTTTATGTGTCAGCCAATAATTCTGCCACTTCTTTTCAATTTCCCGATGCTGAAAACTCAATGTGAAAACCTCCTTTAATATGTACGGCTGTATCTGCTCAGATGACCACTGCAAGAATTCAGATTTTTCTAAAATCAACAAAAAACCCTCATCCCTGGAAAGGGACGAGAGATTTTTTGGTTCCCGCGGTACCACCCTTGTTAGCGTCACTTTCTGTTTGTACGCTCACTTAATATCTTTAACGCAGACATGCGACAGAAGCTTTAACGCAACTGCAACTCTGAGGCGAGTTCAGAAGCAGATTTGATTGACTTTCACCAGCCGTCAATTCTCTAAAGACAAATACTGCTCTCCTACTACTCCTCTTCACTGTTCTTATCGTAACCGTCATCTAAGTAGTATTTTATAGAATTATGATCATAAGTGCAAGCAGGTTTGTATACAATGGGAATGTACCCTAGATCAGGGTAAAGTAGAGGGTATTATTCGTGTGGAGATCGGTTATGACGGTTGGAGTCTGCATTCTGTGAATGCTGTTCTCTTACAAAATCAAAGCTTCGCAGAACTGCTTCTCCTCCATAACCTGAAATAATTGATAAGATGACCAAGTGCAGACTAGAATCGGGATTTGAGGATAAGACAAGCAGTGTAGCGGCAATCATCCCAACGAGCCAATCTTCAATAAACCCTAAATAAATAAACTTTTTTGTCATTCTGGGCTTCTCTAGCCTGCCTTTTTTCTTTACGTGACCGAGAATGCCCATGACCCCTCCAATGGCGCAAGCAATAATGACTTGTTGCAGCATTTTCATCACCTTCCTAAAGCCCTTAGAATAGTAAAGCGACTTCAGGCTGTCCAGCCCCCTGTAATGCCATTCTGCTGTTCCGTCATAATCCATGTAAAAGGTCTATTCTCTCTAACGAAGAAAAAAAGCTTGTTTCTTCCATTATATGTGAATGACCCAAAACAATCTTGATGCATTGGAATCATTTTTACCTAATCCATATTAACTATTTTTGTCATTTTATGAATTATGAGCAATTGATTCCTTCTTTTTCTAAAGAAAAGTCTCCTTACTTACTATATTCTAATGGAGGACAAACTATGATGACAAATTTAACAAAGCCATTGCAATCGTTGAAACAGAACATATGTTATGTTACGTTAGTAAGGAATACCTTTGGTTGAAAAGACAACCATTTGATATGTCTGATAGCAGCAACAAAGGAGGGTAATATGGTCAGCTCGAACATCTTCGGCTTGCAAAAACAGCTTGAACTCATAAAAAAAGCGCTAGATCATGCGCGGATCGGTGTTGTCATTACAGACCCTTCTTTAGAGGATAACCCTATCGTTTATGTGAATCATGGCTTTACACACATGACTGGATACAAACCAGATGAGATGCTTGGGCGTAATTGTCGATTCCTTCAAGGGAAAGACACAGATCAAGAACAGCTTGATCTCATACGACATGGATTAAAGAATAGAACACCTATTACCACACAGCTAAAAAACTATAAAAAAGACGGTACTTTTTTTTGGAATGAACTCAATATAGATCCTCTATACATTGAACAAGATGATAAAACATTTTTCATTGGTTTTCAAAAGGATATTACGAAACAGAAAGAATATGAACAGCTCCTAGAAGATTCCTTACAGGAAGTCACCTCTCTTTCGACGCCGATCGTCCCAATCAAAAATGGGGTATCTGCTTTACCGCTCATCGGAAAACTATCTGAAGAACGCTTTGATGCCATTGTCTCGAAGCTAACTTGTATATTAGATGATTCAAAGGATGATTATTTAATTGTCGACCTTTCTGGTTTAATCGATGTTGATGATTCCGTTGCGGCACGCATTTTCAAGCTGCATCATCTCCTCAATTTAACTGGAACCGAATTGATCATCACAGGAATCAAACCGCAGCTTGCGATGAAAATGAAAGACTTGGATACTGATTTACAGAATACGGTCACATATTTGACAGTTAAAGAAGCAATCAAAGGACTATCATTAGCTGATAACCCTGTGTAAACAGGGTTTCAGATTGTTGACAAAGGGATAAAATGATCTTTATTTTAGCCCTTTGTCTTCTTTTCAGCGTGTAGACAAACCCTGTGTAAACAGGGTTTTTTTAATTGAACCGCTCTCTGAAATGGAAAAATGAGGTATGATAGGTGTGAATAGAGATTTAGGGGGGGCTTCTAGATGATGATGTTGCTCATTTTAGGTATTTTATGTGTTGGTTTCGCCGTAGGATATGCCTTCAATTTCTTATTACCGAAACACCAGAACGAGCCGATCTTTTCAAAGAAACTATTTTATCCTGTTTTGATCCTTGGTCTCATCTTTTCCATCATGTCATTACCGTTTGCTGCCACAGATGCACAGAAGACAAAAGCAGATCCATCTTCAGAACAGCTGTTAAAGGATCAAAAGCAGCTCACAACTGACATATCACATTTAAAAGCTGACAAAGAAGAGCTTACCGTCTCTTTAGAAGATGCCACAAAGGAAAAAGAAAAATTAGCTAAAAAACTAGAAAACATCACCTCTGAAAAAGAAACAGTCAAACAGCACGAAAAAACCATTCAAGCGCTTGAAGAGAAAATAGACAAGCTTGCCTCAAGCAACGAAACACTTAAAAGAGAAAACAAGAAAAGCAGCAGCGATACGAAATCTTCCACCGTCCAGCGCTCTGCTCCTAAAGATGAAGGAAACAGTACGGGCGGTCATGAATCACAGAAAGAAACAAAAAAAGAATCGGCTGCCTGTAACATTAAAGGGAGTGTCAATGGCATTTATCACACACCGAGCAGCAGATACTACTCTAGAACAAAAAATGTAACCAAAATGTTCTGCTCCGTGGAAGAGGCAGAGCGTGCAGGGTACCGGGCACCTAAGCAGTAGCCCTGTGTGTTACGAAAAAAAGAACCTCCTGTGCGCCCAATTGGGTGTCTTAGGAGGTTCTTTTTTTAGACTTCTCTTCTTAATGCTGCTAATACATTCGTTTTTGTTGCTTTACGTGCTGGGTTAAGCCCTGAAAGGATCGCTACCCCTGCGCTAATCACTGTTGCTGTGATCACAAGGCTGAGCGGAATATAGGAGAAGGTAATCGAGAATTGATCACTTGCCCCTCCCTCAGACATGGACGACAGAATGGCTGGAATGATTAAATTGACGGCGAAACTTATGATATAGGAGATGATAATACCGATGATTGATCCAATTACCCCAATATAAGCACTTTCCATGAGGAACATTCGCTTGATAATCGATGGATTTGCGCCAATGGCTTTCATAATCCCAATCTCTTGTGTTCGCTCTGTTACCGCCATTGTCATCGTATTGAAAATCCCGATCGCAGAAATAATGACCGCGATACAGCCAACAAAAATGAGTCCAATTTTGAAAACCGTAAAGAACATAGCCATCCCTTCAAGCTGGTTTGTCACAGAGATGACTTGGTAACCCTCATCTGTCAGTTTATCGGTAAGCGAACCAACATTGTCGAATTTATCTGCATAGACAGAGGTCATTTTCTCGACATTTCCTGCTTCAGGAGATAGATCGAGTATTTGACCAAATTCCTTTTCATACGCATTCGGAATGAGAATTTTATGATCCTCTTGCCACTCCAGATTTGGCTTTTTCATAACACCTACTACACGGAAATCAAATGTTTTTTCTTTGACAACTTCATTTTCTTCATTGAGTTTTGGCACCTTGATTTGAATGACTTTATTTAAAATATCTTTTGTGTAGCTTTTTGGTTCTTCCGGTACTTCTTCACCATTTGTTGTCTGATTTAGTTCTTTTTCATAGGCTTTGCGCTCTTTGTCCGTCCATAGAAGTTCAGCCATATGATATCCGACCACAATTTCGTTCGCTGATGTTGGGACTTTCCCTCTGTCTAGCTCAAGTCCGGCTGCTTTTTCTTCTTTCATATCAGTCAAAGCAACCTGCGTTTCACCTGAGCGGTCATCAAGCTCGACCTTTACCGGTGGAATGAGCGCCGTTCTTGAGACGACAGATTTAACATGATCATATTTCTTTAGATCATCTGTCTTGACATCTCCTTTTTCCTTGCCTAACACTTTCACTTCTGTGATGATTTGCTGTTTCATGATTTCATCTTGCGCCGATTTTTGCAGACCAAAACCAACAGATGCTAAAACGATTAAGAAAGAGCATGCCATTGTCGTCGCAAGAATGGTCATAAACACACGCAATCTATTTTTCTTCATGTTTCTTCTAATGAATTTGACCTGATCTCTAAATTTCAACGGATTGTTCCCCTTTCTTTAATACACCATCATGAAGCTGGAACGTGGTATCTGCGATTGAAGCGACTTCATCGTCATGTGTAATAATGACAAACGTGATTCCTTTTTCGCGATTGAGCTGCTGGATAAAGGCTAGAATTTCTCCTTCAGTTTCTGAATCGAGACTGCCCGTTGGTTCATCCGCTAAAATAATAGATGGATTTAAAATCAACGCTCTTGCAATACTCACACGCTGCTGCTGCCCGCCTGACAGTTCATTCGGGTAATGCCCTGCATGATGTTCAAGCCCTACTCGTTTCAGCATTTCTTTTACTTTCGCCTTTCGTTCAGAGGGTTTCACCCCTTTTAAAGTGAGCGGAAGTTCAACATTCTCATATGTTGTTAAGCTCCCGATCAATTGGAAGCTTTGAAAGATAAAACCAAAGTGAGCTAAGCGAAAATCCGCCCATTCTTTTTCGTTAAAGCCGGTCACATTGGTACCATCAACGACAATTTGCCCGCTTGTTGGCGTAATATATCCTGAAATTAAGTTCAATAAGGTCGATTTCCCCGAGCCGCTCCGCCCGACAATACAAGCAATATCGCCTCTTTTAATGGATAGGTCAATCCCTTTCAGCACAGGAATTTCATTCTCTCTGCCCTTTTTACCAATTTTAAATACATGATCTAACGCTTGAATCTGAATCATCTCTACTCCCCTACTCTCTGTTTATCTTTTTCGATATATTAAGAAATAACTCGTCAGTGCTCCTACAACGCCGCCTATTACCATGCCAGCGATATAACCAAACATGGAATTGTCAGAAGAAAACCCAACCCATCCAAACCCTAGAACACCGAAGATAATGACCAAAATTTGAATAGGTCTATCCATTTTCGGATAAAGAAAGAATCTTCCATTTCGTTCAATAGGGTGCTTCATAAAGCTAAACAAACCAATGAGATAAAATATAATCATCATCACAATGGGTATGATGAATTCCTCACTAGTAAACCAAACTGGATATTCACTCGGATCTCGATATTTAAAACGATCTGTTATATAAGTAATTGGTGCGATGGGCATAATAAAGTAGTCATAACTGACATCGACCCAATGTCTATTCGTTTTTAAAATATAATCTAAATGAAATATCGGAAGCCAAATTAATAAATATGGCAATATAGCTGTACTGAATGTGACAATGGCTTGACTTATTGCGCTTCCTGTTAAAGCACCAGCTGCGAGACACAAACTATAAATCATTAAGGTAGACACAAGTGCAATGAAGTAGCCACTATTAAAGTCGAACGTCTCTTTTGGTTGAATGCCTAATATGAGTAAGTAAGTGATGGCATATGACAACACATGAACGAGCGTGATAATACCGGCACCTAGGAAAAACTTTGTGTGGTAAATGGTGCTTCTGCTAAAAGGCAAGGATAAAGTGAAATCGATTTGCCCCTTATTTCTTTCATATCCCAATTGGATAATCGCAAAAAGCAAGCCCATCGTCCATGAGAGGGCGATAAAAATATCAGAACTAAAATTATAATAAAAGTCATTGTCCACTGTTGTACAAGTCGGATCGTTTAAACAAGTTTGAAAGGATGAGTACCCCATTAAAAAGGATAAAGGTGTGGCAAACACTGCAACCAGTATGACTAAAATAAATGTCAGCTCTGATTGCTTCCATTCCTTATATAATAATTGCCGCTTTACCATCTCCGTTTCCCTCCAAACTTCGCAATGAATACTTCTTCTAAATTGACAGGCAGTTCATGCCATACTTTTGGCTGCAGCGACTTCAAGTATTCTTTAGCCTCTACATCGTTTTTAAGAACAAGCGCTGTATAGAAAACGCCCGCTTGATCCAAAATTGCAACGCCATTTTTTCTAATACTTAAGTTCACATCTTCTTCAAAAGCCATCTGGATTTTGACATAATCATTCTTTAATTCATCTAAATCCATGACGCTTGTGAGTTGATTTCCTTCTAAAAATCCAATTCGGTTACACATCCGCTCAATATCTTCTAATCGGTGTGATGTAATGAGAATCGATGTTTCACGTTCCGCTACTTCGTCGATCATGAGCTGAAGAACATCATTTCTTGTCACAGCATCGATTCCATCTGTCGGTTCATCTAACAAAATGATCGCTGGCTTGATTGCAAAGCTTAAAATTAATGACAGCTGTTTTTTTAATCCTGTCGATAGTTCACGATATTTCACTTTTTCAGGAATTTCGTAGCGGTTCACAAGCTCATTGGCATAAGTCACGTCAAACTTTGGATAAATATGCTTTAACAGCTTAACAAGCTGTCCGTAATTGTATCTGTCAAAGTATGGATTGACGACTGGCATATACACAATATTTTGCTTCACTAAAGGGTGGTCTTTCACCAGCACGTCTTTAAAATAAATCTCTCCTTTATCTGGAAGAAGAATTTGCTGAATCAAGCGGAGAAGTGTTGTTTTTCCGGAACCATTCCTGCCAAGCAGACCGAAGATCTCACCTTCGCCTATTTTGAAGGAAACGTCACTGAGTACTTCACGTCCATTTAATGTCTTCGATACATTTCTAACCTCAATCAACTTTTTTTCCTCCCTCAAGACTTGAGCCGATCTCTTCTATCCATTCCTTCAGTTGTTGAATATCAATCCCGGCATAATGAGCTTCTATAATGAGTTGCCTTAATTGCTCCTTCATCTCCAATACCTTCCCTTCATTCAGCTTTAACTGAGCCCCTTCTGTCACATACGTGCCTCGGCCTCTTAATGTTTCAATAATTCCTTCCCGCTCAAGCTCCTTATATGCTTTACTGACGGTATTTGGGTTGGCGATGATAATGGTGGCGAGCTCTCTGACAGAGGGCAGTTTGTCTCCAGGTTTCATTACACCTTTTAGACATAAAATTTTTAACTGCTCAATGATTTGTTCATATATTGGCGCAGCGCTTCTTGGATCTATTTGAATCATGATCGCTCCCTCTTTCCTCATTCATGCTTTTGCAGTCCTATCGCTTGTTCATGCCCTTGCATTAAAGGGACTGAATTAGGTATCAAATCTTTTTGAACTTCAAAACCAATGAAAACGAGAACGAAAAAAAATGTACATGCTAATGCAACAGCCAGCACCATCCACTTCAAATTAGTTGGCTTTTTTTCTTTTTTCATGGTTGAACACCTTTCTTCACTTTTTAAGTGTCTTTAGTGTATTAGTTGATATAGTACAATTAATACAATATAGATGCTCAATCAAAAAGTCAATACCATTTCAAAAAATAAAAAACAGACCCTTAAAAGAAGGATCTGTTCATCATTCGTTATCGTAAGAAATACCTAAAATCATTTGATTTTGCAAGCTTTGAATTTGAACACGTGCCCTGTCTAATCGTTCTCTTTGTTGGTCATTGGCGACATCTTTTAATTTTTCTAATTCGTTGACCGCATCTTCAAGCATAAGCTGCGCCTTCGAAAATTCGTCCTCATTATAATGCTCTTGGCGTGAGCTTAAATCAAATTGCTCACTTGCAAACTCAAGCGTATCAGTACTTTTTTGGATAAATTCATCGATTGACTTCCTTGTTGCCATCTTACATTCCCTCCATTTCATCATCGCTCCCGCCTATTTTGCCCACGGAAAGCTTTTTCACTAAAGAAAATGTTGGACAGATTCAATTGTCCTCCTTCGTGATTTTTGTTAAACTTTAAGGATGCCTATTATTACGCAAGGAGGTTACTGACTTGGATCAGCATAACCCTTTTTTATATTCAAACAGCGAAAAACGCTATCACACATGGAACTATCATTTGCGTGAGCACTTTGGTCATAAAGTATTTAAAGTGGCCTTAGACGGCGGTTTTGACTGCCCAAACCGTGATGGTACTGTCGCACACGGAGGCTGTACATTTTGCAGTGCCGCTGGGTCTGGAGATTTTGCAGGAAACAGGGCTGATGATCTCATCACTCAATTTAACGAAATCAAAGACCGGATGCACACAAAATGGAAAGATGGAAAATACATGGCGTATTTTCAGGCGTATACAAACACACACGCCCCGCTTCCTGTTCTAAAAGAAAAATTTGAAACCGTCTTGAACCTGGAGGGTGTGGTCGGTTTATCTATTGCCACTAGACCTGACTGTCTGCCAGATGACGTAGTGGAGTACTTAGCCGAATTAAATGAGCGCACTTATCTCTGGGTAGAGCTTGGTCTTCAAACTGTACATGAACGGACCGCAATGCTCATTAACCGTGCCCATGACTTTGAATGCTATGTTGAAGGTGTAGAAAAACTGCGAAAACACGGAATTCGTGTCTGCTCGCATATCATCAACGGCCTGCCTCTTGAAAACCGAGACATGATGATGGAAACAGCAAAAGCTGTCGCGGATTTAGATGTGCAAGGTATTAAAATTCATTTGCTCCACCTTTTAAAAGGAACACCAATGGTCAAGCAATACGAAAAAGGTAAACTAGAGTTTCTAAGCCAGGAAGAGTATGTCCAGCTTGTTTGTGATCAGCTGGAGATTCTGCCGCCAGAAATGATTATTCATCGCATTACAGGCGATGGTCCAATTGAATTAATGGTTGGTCCAATGTGGAGTGTAAACAAGTGGGAAGTACTAAATGCCATCAATGCTGAGCTCGAAAGACGTAACAGCTTCCAAGGCAAACGTTTCATCAGATTGGAAGAAGCAGCCAAATGATCTTGAAACGCATGCTCCCTTTTAGTAAAGAACTGTTAGAGCGGGCTTGTCAAAAAGGCGACATCGTCATTGACGCCACGATGGGAAATGGCCACGATACTCTCTATTTAGCTGACCTTGTAGGAAATGATGGACAAGTATTTGCATTCGACGTGCAAGAGGAAGCCTTACAGCAGACGAGCAAAAGGCTTGGTGAGGGATATCCTTACGTTCATCTCATTCACGATGGACATGAACATCTGGCGGATCACCTGCCAAAAGATGTCCAAGGACAGATCTCTGGTGCGGTGTTTAACCTAGGGTACCTGCCCGGAGGCGATAAAGCCGTCACCACTCAGGCTCATACAACCATCGAAGCCATCAAACAGCTCCTCGACTGGCTCAAATCCGGAGGCCTGATCGTCCTTGTGATTTACCATGGCCACCCTGAAGGGAAAAGAGAAAAAGAAGTGCTTCTCGACTATTGCAGATCACTTCCTCATGAACGGGTACAAGTTTTATCATATCAATACATGAACATTCAAAACGACCCGCCATTTGTGGTCGCTATTGAAAAAAAGCTCAAATCCTAATGGATTTGAGCTTTTAGATTGTTGACAAAGTGCTAAAATGACTTTTATTTTAGCACTTTGTCTTCTTTTCAGCGTGATCTGAAAACCTTTGCATTCTAAGAAGGACGAGTACCGGAGCGGAGCGAATTTGACATTCGTGAGCACCGGCGCGCAGAACTGACAAAGAATGCGAGGGTTTGTCTACACGCTGAGCTCAAATCCTAATGGATTTGAGCTTTTTTTATGAAGTTTTCATCCAAGGCATTTTCTGATAGGTCCGGTAAGCTCTTCCGTTAATATAGAAAAAGAACGATGTTTTCCCGCTTGATTTGATCAGCCTTTTTGCCAACTTGTTCATCTCTTTTTGGGCTGTCACTTTTTCGTCGGACAAATAAACTGCCAGTAATCCTCTGTTAATCAATTTGTGAAAGTTTTCATGTGGAATGCCTTTCAACTGCTCATCTGCTTTCTCGATAAAATGCTGAAGTCTATCCATCATCTCATGATGAGAATCATAGTAGGAGCAAAAGTTCAGATCTCCCCCAATCCGATCTTCTTCTTGATCAATTAAATAATCGAGTAAAATGTGCAGTCCTTGAATATAAGGGAAATAGCTTTCGTAAATTTGCTTCGCCTGCTCTTCTGTAAAATCGGGCTGAAGGGCATACGCCACGAGACAGAAAATACCTAATGTTGATCCTGCACAAGCTGAAAATTCATACCATTCCATCTTAGGCAAGTCTTTTTCGTATTGGCGAAACCACGATTCAAGCCGTGGTACCCTCTCATGAGGAACGACGTGTTTATGTACTTGCAGATCACTATAGTAATCACACAGCGTGTGTAAATATGGCTGAATGATCGGATAATGATTAAGACGCGACAGCACATCTTGACATGTGCGGACAAGCGCATGTAAATACCCATGGTCCTCTTGATCCTCACGAAATTGATAGTACGGCTTGAGTTCAGCATGAATATCAAGCGCATCTCTCATCGCTTGATGTAGCATATGAAAATCTTTTGGATCAAGCGATGTGCTGCGGTCACACAGGTTATCTAAGTAATCACTAATGGTCTGATACGCCACAATGAATTCAATACATGTTTCTTTCTCTTTCCCTGCTAAAAGAGATAAAATGCCTCCCCCTTCACAGTGAAAGGTTTTACTGGATATGCTCGCTAGTGCCTGCGTTCTCAATTCTTCATTTTCAATCATTTCTGCATGAGCCCGCCACTTTTTCAGCTCCTGATGAACAAGCGGAAAAATATCTTTATACACTTTTGTCATCAGTGCAAAAGGACGCTCTGGTACTGACAAATCAATCCACCCCCAACTTAAAGCTCACCATCAAATATATTGATCTGTAAAGGCTCTTGCTGCCTTAAACACATCTTCTCTTTCAGGTTCATTAAAAATTTCGTGATATAGATCTTCCCATTCACGATATGATTTATTTGTTGATTCAATGCCATTGAACCATTTCACTACCCTCGTTTTATCCACGATCTTATCATCACCCGCCTGCATTAAAAGGAGCGGAATCGATTTAAAGACATTCGTTGGCTGCATGGCCGCATCAATATTTTTGATCAGCTCCCGGTACCAGCGGACCGACACCTTTGTTACGTAAAGAGAATCATTTGAGTCTGCCTCAATCACAGCCTGATTTCGTGTGGCAAGTTCAATTGAGAGCCCTGACTCGACTTTAAAAGACGGCGTGAGCACATTTAGACCTTTTGACGCAAAATCCATCAGCTTCTTCGGTTTAAATTGCAGACCTAAACAAGGTGATGATAAAATAAGGCCATCAATCTTCGTATGGGTATACTGCTTGACCCACTCAATTGAAATGAGTCCGCCCATACTGTGTCCAAGTAAAAAAGTTGGAAGCCTGAATGACTTCGCATGTTCGATCCATTCATCAACTGTATCAATGTATTGTTGAAACGAACGAATATGGCCGCGCGCACGTGTCGATGTCCCTTGCCCAGGCAGGTCTCCCATGACGACGTGATAGCCTGCATTTCGCCACATTTCGATCAACCATTTATATCGGCCGTGATATTCACTCGCACCATGCACAATCACAATTGTGCCAACCGGTCTTTCAGCATGCCAAGTCCACAAAGTAAACACCTCACAAATGTTGTATTAAGAAAGGAAGTCGAAAAAGTGATTTATCCATATCATCAGTTTACACCTGAGATTCATGAATCGGTCTTTGTCGCAGATAACGCCACCATTACTGGTGATGTCACGATTGGAGAATATTCAAGCGTGTGGTTCCAAACCGTCATTAGAGGCGATGTCGCTCCTGTGAGAATTGGAAAAAACGTTAATATTCAAGATTTATCCTGTCTGCATCAAAGTCCTGGAAAAACACTTCTTATCGAAGATGGTGCTACTATTGGACACCAAGTCACATTACATAGCTCAATCATTCGAAAAAATGCCCTCATTGGTATGGGGTCCATCATTCTCGATGGTGCAGAAATTGGCGAAGGCGCCTTTATTGGTGCAGGTAGTCTTGTCCCTCAAGGAAAAGTCATCCCGAAAGGATCACTCGCTTTTGGCCGTCCAGCCAAGGTCGTCCGGCAGTTAACCGATGAAGACATCGAGGACATGGACAGAATCCGCAAAGAATATGTAGAAAAAGGACAATACTATCGTTCCCTTTTATCTCGTTAACATCATACGTGTATCTTCACTTTATCATGTTTTTTTCAGGATATTAAGCAATAACTATGAACCGCTTGTTATTTTACCCTTTTCCACCGTTTTCTATCATGACAAAAAAGGTTTTCAGCACAAAGCTGAAAACCTTTTTTCATTAACTAAAGATGACTTCTTTCGGTTGATGATTTAACTGCTCTGGATCAATGCTGCGCTCCACATAAATGCTGTGCCAAATCATAAAGATGAGGACAGTCCAAATCTTACGGCTATGATCTGCTTTACCAGCACAATGTTCATTTAATAAATCAAGCACATACTCTTTGTTAATGTATTCATCTGTTTGACTGTTTTTGATGATGTCTTTCGCCCAAGCGTTCATCTCATTTTTCAGCCAATGACGAATTGGCACAGGGAAACCGAGCTTTTTGCGCATTAACACATGGTCAGGCACAATGCCTTCAGCTGCTTTACGCAATAAATATTTCGTTGTACCGTCTTTTGTTTTCAGCTCTTCTGGAATTTTAGAAGCGGCTTCGAAAACGACCTTATCAAGGAATGGAACACGAAGCTCAAGAGAATTCGCCATCGTCATCTTATCTGCTTTCAGTAAGATGTCTCCGCGCATCCACGTATGAATATCAACATACTGCATTTTGTTAATATCACTGTAGCCTGCACTTTCCTCAAAATATGTCTTCGTCACGTCACGATACGTGATGCTCGGATCATAATGCTTTAAGAGGTTTTTCTTCACTGGCTCTTCAAAGATTTTCGCATTTCCGATATAACGTTCCTCTAATGGCGTACAGCCGCGAACGATAAAGCTTTTCCCTTTCATTCCTTCTGGCATTAAACGCGTCAGACGAAGAAGAAGCTTTTTCAGCATAGATGGAACAGATTCAAATGGTTTAAGAGAAAGAGGTTCACGGTAAATATTATAACCGCCGAACAGCTCGTCTGCTCCCTCACCTGAAAGAACAACTGTCACTTGTTTCTTCGCTTCTTTCGCCACGAAATACAATGGAATTGCCGCTGGATCAGCTAAAGGATCGTCTAAATGCCAGACAATCTTCGGAAGCTCGTTCATATACTCCTCAGGAGAAATGACGGCACTAAAGTTTTCTAAGCCGAGCTTATCAGCTGTTTCCTTCGCTACATCGACTTCACTAAAGCCATCCTGCTGGAAGCCGACAGAGAACGTCTTCAGCTCAGGGTGTAATTCCTTTGCGACAGACACGATGAAAGATGAATCAATACCACCTGATAGGAATGAACCAACAGGTACATCACTTCTCATGTGGACTTTCACGGAATCATAAATTGCATCGCGCACTTCTTCAATTAACTTCTGTTCTTGTGTTTGCTCAGGCTTGAATTGCACCTTCCAGTAAGTCTTAAATTCGATTTCCTGTCCTGGGCGTAAAGTAAACTGATGACCTGGCTCTACTTTGTGCACCTTTTGATCAAGTGTATTTGGCTCAGGAACGAACTGGAACGACATGTATTGTTGCAATGAAGTCTCATCAAATAAAATGTTTTCATTCACAGCCATCAAGCTTTTGCGTTCAGACGCAAAGTATACTTGCTCATCCATTTGTGTAAAATAAAGCGGTTTGATGCCAAAAGGATCTCTTGCGCCATATAATTGCTGCGCTTCTTTATCCCAAATTAAAAAGGCAAACATGCCGCGAAGCTTAGATGCCGCTTCTTCTTTATAATGACGGTATGTAGCAAGTAGTACTTCCGTATCAGAATCTGTGCTGAACGTATACCCCTTTTTCACAAGCTCTTCCTTCAGCTCCACATAGTTATAAATTTCTCCGTTAAAAATAATCCAGTACTTTTCATCTTCATAAGAAAGCGGCTGCTTTCCGTGCTCAACATCTATAATACTTAAACGTCTAAATCCAAATCCTACATGCTCATCATGAAAGTAACCCTCATCATCCGGACCACGATGAACGATGAGACGATTCATTTGTTTAATTAAATCTTCCTGCTCAGTAGTTTCGGACAATGGACGGTGATTAAATACACCAACAAACCCACACATATTATTGCCTCCACGTTATGTTATTTCTTAAAAGTAGACCTATAATTAGACAGTATTTTGTCCGATTTTGTTTCACTTTTTGTAGAATTTTTTTAATCAAAAGGAAAACCGCTTAAAATAAGCGGTTTTTTATGTTGTTATTGTCCTAATGCTTCTTTACGAAGTGTATCGGCTTTATCCGTTTTTTCCCACGGAAGATCTAAATCATGACGGCCGAAATGTCCGTATGCAGCTGTTTGTTTGTAGATCGGACGACGCAGGTCAAGCATTTTAATAATACCCGCTGGACGAAGATCAAAGTTCGCACGAACCACTTCAATTAATTTTTCTTCAGAAGCTTTTCCTGTTCCGAATGTATCAATTGAAATCGATACAGGCTGTGCAACACCAATTGCATAAGCAAGTTGCACTTCACAAGAATCTGCTAGGCCAGCAGCTACGATGTTTTTCGCTACATAACGAGCCGCATATGCTGCAGAACGGTCAACCTTCGTTGCATCCTTCCCAGAGAAAGCACCGCCGCCATGACGAGCATAGCCGCCATACGTATCAACGATGATTTTACGTCCAGTTAAACCAGCATCCCCTTGAGGTCCACCGATGACGAAACGGCCTGTTGGGTTGATGAAGTATTTTGTGTCTTCATCGATCAGTTCACTTGGAACGACAGGGCGGATGACATGCTCTTTTAAGTCGCTTTGAATTTGTTCAAGCGTCACTTCTGGTGCATGCTGTGTAGAGATAACCACTGTATCAATACGAACTGGTTTGTTTTGTTCATCATATTCAACTGTTACTTGAGTTTTTCCGTCTGGGCGAAGGTAGGCAAGTGTTTCATTCTTGCGTACTTCTGTTAAACGACGAGATAATTTATGCGCAAGAGAAATCGGCAGCGGCATAAGCTCTTCTGTTTCGTTGTTTGCAAAACCAAACATCAACCCTTGGTCACCCGCACCAATGGCATCAATTTCTTCTTCAGTCATTGTTCCTTCACGTGCTTCAAGCGCTTTGTCTACACCTTGCGCAATATCAGCTGACTGTTCATCAATTGAAGTAAGAACCGCGCATGTTTCCGCATCAAATCCATATTTCGCACGTGTGTAGCCAATTTCCTTAATCGTGTCACGCACCGTCTTTGGAATATCGACATAAGTAGACGTTGTAATTTCACCGCTTACTAATACGAGACCTGTTGTGACAGAAGTTTCACAGGCAACACGTGCATTTGGATCTTTCTTTAAAATTTCATCCAAAATGCTGTCTGAAATTTGATCACAGATTTTATCTGGATGTCCTTCCGTCACTGATTCTGAAGTAAATAAACGACGATTTTGACTCATAATGGCTATTTCCTCCTGTACAAGACCACATCATCCCAAGATGAGGCCTCCAATATGATACGGAACTCGTTCCCTCTTATATTTGAAAACGTTTCTATTAGAGATGTTATTGGCAATTTGTTCATATGATATCCCAAAAATAAAAAAACCATTTCCTTCATTGCGAGGAAAGGGTCTGAGATCGCATGCCTTTCACTCTTATCGCTCAAGGTGTTCTTGTACCTTGCATCAGGTTAGCACCTTGGTTTCTCAGCATATTCATGCCTTTTCATAAGAAACCGGTTGCTGGGCTTCATCGGGCCTGTCCCTCCACCAACTCGGGATAAGAGTATCCGTTCAATAAGATATCTTATCTTAAACCCTTGCGTCATGTCAATGCTTCATCAGAATTATCTCCTCTTTTTTTCACCTCAATATTAGCATCACCAAAAAGCATATTTTCTTAGCAGAAATGAAAAAACACACACAAAAATAATTAAATAGTATAGACTATTATTATGAATGTGTTATACTAATCAAAACAAACAAATTCAACGGTAAAGGAAGGGTTTTTTTATGAACTCAGTGGATTTAAAAGAAGATTTGCAGTCATTGCTCTCATTAGAAAATACGCACCAAAATTTATCTGTTCCGAAACTTGTTGAAAAGATTTTGGCACGTGATGAAGGCGTTTTAACATCAACAGGAGCTGTCCGCGCTACAACTGGTGCCTACACAGGACGTTCGCCTAAAGATAAATTTATCGTCAAAGAAGAAAGCTCTCAACATAAAATTGATTGGGGTCAAGTCAATCAGCCGATCTCTAAAGAAGCATTTGACCGTTTATATACAAAGGTTGTGTCATACTTAAAAGAACGTGATGAACTATTCGTCTTTGAAGGATTTGCTGGCGCAGATGAAAGATACCGTATGCCAATTACAGTAATAAACGAGTTTGCATGGCACAATCTCTTTGCAAAGCAGTTATTCATCAGACCTGACGGATCCACACCATCTTCAAATGAAAAACCGTTCACCATCTTATCTGCACCACACTTTAAAGCAGATCCTGAAACAGATGGCACAAACTCTGAAACGTTCATTATCGTTTCTTTTGAAAAACGCACGATTCTGATCGGTGGTACAGAATATGCAGGAGAGATGAAAAAGTCCATTTTCTCAGTCATGAACTACCTGCTTCCAGAGCAAGATATTTTATCCATGCACTGCTCAGCAAACGTCGGTCAAGAAGGCGATGTTGCATTATTCTTCGGCCTTTCAGGCACTGGGAAAACGACGCTTTCTGCAAGCGCAAGCCGCAAACTAATCGGTGATGATGAACATGGCTGGTCTAGCTCAGGTGTCTTCAATATTGAGGGCGGATGCTATGCGAAATGTGTGAACTTAAGCGAAGAAAAAGAACCGCAAATTTACAAAGCCATCAGCTTCGGATCAGTTCTTGAAAATGTTGTGCTTGATGAAGAAACACGTGAAGCGGATTATGATGACACATTCTTCACTGAAAACACACGCGCCGCTTACCCAATCGAAATGATTGATAACATCGTTAAGCCAAGTATCGCAGGACATCCTTCTGCCATTGTCTTCTTAACAGCTGATGCATTTGGCGTTTTACCTCCAATCAGCCGTTTAACAAAAGAACAGGCAATGTATCATTTCTTGAGCGGTTACACTAGTAAATTAGCTGGAACTGAGCGTGGTGTTACATCACCAGAAACGACATTCTCGACTTGCTTCGGTTCACCATTCTTGCCGCTTCCAGCTCACGTCTATGCTGAAATGCTTGGCAAAAAAATCGATGAGCACGGCGCTAAAGTATTCCTTGTGAATACTGGCTGGACTGGTGGAGGCTATGGTACAGGCAAACGCATGAACCTTGCACACACAAGAGCAATGGTGCAGGCAGCGATTGAAGGTGACCTCGACAACGCCGAAATGATCACTGACGACATCTTTGGATTACACATCCCGCTTCATATTCCTGGCGTACCAGATGAAGTGCTTCAACCATCTCAAACATGGGATGACCAAGAGGCTTATCAAGAAAAAGCACACTTCCTTGCCAATGAATTTAAAAAGAACTTCCAAAAATTCAGCCACGCAGCTAGTGACATTGAAGCCAAAGGCGGACCACGCGTATAATAAAATACAAAAGCTGAGGAGATTGATTTCCTCAGCTTTTGTTAGTTGGTTGAATGCAAGGACACAAGACGGTAAGTCACTTTTGTAATATTGTCTGTAAGCTCCAGCTTTTCAACATGTGCTGTTCCTGTTTTTTCTCCGTCTTTCGTTTTTCGCACCTCAAGCGGAATATTTAATGGATAGATGCGGTACCCTTCCTTCATGAGCTCAAATACATTTTCTTCAATTCTTGTCTCTTTTCCCTTTGTGACAATCATTGTATTAAATTCAACAGGCATTCCCATACTGAAAATCCCCCTACTTTCTAAATTTCGTTATACTGCCTATTTTACCACATTTCCGCTTTTCCGGCTGTGCATCCATGTCGTCAGCCTTCGGACAATCTCCCGATTATGCTGTGGTGGAAAATAGTGGTTGTACCCATGAAAATACCATGTCTCCACTGACTTCCCGTGCTGACGCAGCGCACCCTCTAATAAATACGCATGCTCAATCGATACATTCTGATCCTCTTCTCCGTGGATGATGAGCACAGGTGCTTCAATTTGACCCACATCATTTAAAGGCGTTCTGTCCTCATAGGCCTCTGGCACCTTGTGCGGGGGACCGCCAATCACACGCTTCATCATTCTTCTCATATCCACACGCTCTTCATAGGTGAGCTTCATATCACTGACGCCTCCCCATGTCACAAAGGAAGCGGCCTCCTCTCTCATTTCGACAGCAGTCCAAATGCCCATAATCCCTCCGCGCGAAAAACCAAAAATGTGAATGCGATCCTGCTTCACTTTTTTATGATGCTTTAACAATTGAAAGGCAGCGAAAGCATCCTTCCGATCTTCTCCGGCGAAATCCTCGTTCCCTTCGCCTCCCTGATTTCCTCGGTAAAAGGGAGCAAATACGACAAATCCCTGTGCGGCAAATTGCACAATCCGGCCCGGTCTCACCATTCCAACATTCTTAATGCCGCCTCTTAAATACAAAAAGCCGTCATAGGAACCTTCTCCGGCTGGTTCAGCGAGCAGCCCTTTGATCCGAAGTCCATCTGCCTCATAGGTCACTGTAAATAAGTGAATATGCGGATGGGGTGACGGAAACCTTCTTTTTTCCACAATCACTTGATTTCTCTCCTTTTCATCTGTTCTTACGTCGAATGCTTGATGATCGTTTCTGCGACAAGCTGCCCTGATTTTGTCACCATCGGCGTGCCGCCGCCTGGATGACTGGTTCCTCCAACAAACCAAAGCCCTTCAATGTCTTTTGACTGATTATTGATGCGGAAGAATGCCTGCTTGAACGAGTTGGAAGACATGCCATAAATGGCGCCATGATAAGCGCCGGTTTTCTGCTGCAGATCAAGCGGAGTTTGAACCGCTTCATATTCTGCCACCTGATTCAGATCAAAAAGACCTTTTTCCTCTAATTTCGTTTTCACATGCTGCGGGTACGTCTCCTTTAGCATGTCCCAATCTTGCTCGTTTGTCACATAAGGCGCATTCGCCAGTACAAACAGGTTACTTCTTCCCGATCCTCCGCTTAAAGCTGGTTCTGAATGACCTGAATAACATATGTAGAGCGTCGGGTCCTGGGGCAGTTGTTTTTTCTGAAAGATATCCTTAAATTCTTGCTCATAATTCTCCGGGAAAAACACAGTATGATGGGACAGTTGTTCATAGACTTTGGGTACGCCTAATAATAGAACAAAACCAGATAATGATGGTTCAATGGCAGCCAGCTTTTGATTTAAAAAACTTGGGCGATCTTTTTCATCAATCAGATGACGGTAAACAGTCAGCGCGTCTGCACCTGCAATCACTTGATCTGTTTCATACATCTGCTGAGCCGTCTCGACTCCTTTAATTCGGCGATCCTTCACATGGATTTTGATAACTTGTTCATTCAGATGAATCTGAACGCCTAATTCCTTTGCCAAAGTCTCAAATGCCTCAACTAAACGATACGTACCGCCCTTGATTCCATAAATTCCTTTTTCCCCTTCTAAATGTGCCATCATATTAAAAATAGCCGGCGCCTCATAGGGAGAAGAACCGATATATGTAGCATACCGTCCAAACATCGCCAATGTATGCGGATGACGGAAATATTGACGTAGCATGCGTTGAACGGATGTAAACGGTTTGACAGCCAGAAGTGCTTTCATGAGCTTTAGATCCGCCTTATCCTTCCACGTCAATAATAAACGATTTAAAAACTGGTCCTCAGCCTTTTGAAATAGCGCCTTTGATTCCTGTAAAAATGCACGGTATTGCTTTGCATCTTCAGGACTGAAATCTGCAATTTGTGATTCCATCTGCTCAATATTCGGCGTAAACTCAACCGTATGGCCATCAGAAAAAACGTTTTTGGTCAGAGGTGAAATCGGATAAAATGTGACGTAATCCTCCATCCGTCTATGACAAGAAGCAAACACCTCTTCAAAGTATGACTTCATTGTAATGGTACTCGGTCCTAAATCAAAAGAGTAGCCAGCTCCATGATGACGCTGCAATTTCCCGCCTAAAGCCGCTTCTTTTTCTAAAATGGTGACCTGAAACCCGCGTGACTGTAAGCGAATCGCTGCTGATAATCCACCAAGCCCGCCGCCGATGATGATCACTTTTTTCATTCGTACCTTCTCCCTTTCCATTCATACCCTTCTTTTTTCAGCCCGATTTTCATTGAAGCAAAGCCAATAGCGATCAGACTCAAAATGCTGACCGGCAATAAAAAGGCCATTGCAGATGTTCTTCCATTCTCAATATCAATTGTCGCTTTGATCGACACACCCAGCCCGTAGCAAAGAGTGGCTAAGCATATACTGAGCATATCGAGCTGAAGCAATGCCACCATAAAACAAATGACAGGAGCCAAATAAAGCATCGTGTATACACAAAAGACACTGCTTAACAAAGCAATATTTCGATTTACACCTGGGAATACATTTTTCCGATAGCCTTCCCAAACCTCTTGTCCACTCTCATACATTCTCATATACACAAATGGATGAATACTTGCAAGTGTGAACGGAAAGCCTATTTCCTTCACTCGTCTAGCCAAGGCCATATCATCCACTAGTGAATCCTTGATCGCTTCATGCCCGCCAATATCGTAATAGCAAGTCTTTTCAATGGCAATAAAACCGCCATGTGCAGCGGCAAAAGCAGGGTTCTTAGATTTCCCTACCCATTTTACTGGCAGATGACAGCCAATGGTAAACATCATCATAGGAACCACAAGCTGTTCAAAAAGAGTGCCTGTTTTTTGCTCTGGGAATCCTGACAGCATGCCCGTTTTTTGCGTGCATAGTTGGTTGTATATCGCCTCAATCGCCCCTCTTTTTAACCGGACATCCGCATCTAAAAATAACAGCCAATTAGAAGCCGCCACCTCAGCAAGCTGAGAACAGGCATATGATTTACCAAGCCAGCCTTGCTTTAACGCCCGTCCTGACTGCACACGAATCCACGGATATGTTTCTGCGAAGCGCTCCACCATTGCTCTTGTCTGATCTGTCGAATGATCATCAAGTACAATAAGTTCTTTCGGATGATGACGTTGATCAACGATCGACTGAAGACAGGCTTCTATCCGTTTCTCCTCATTTCTAGCCGGAATCAGAATCGATAACGAAATGGGTTCATCTGATGAAAAAGAAGCGGGCTTTAACACCGGAAACTGCTTCATATTCCATATGGTGAAAAAAAACTGACAAAGTAGCAGCACACTGATCACGGTTAAGAAGATCGCCATGTTTTCACCCACTTTTTAAAAGAATCAAACGCATCACTTGTTGACTGACTTGTCCTTGTCATCTGTTTAAATTCTTCGTTTATTGAAAAATCAAGATCAGCGATGACCTGCGCTTGATGCCTGTTTAACTGCGTTTCAAGCAGATCGCTAAGCATACGCGTCACATCCTTGCTTCGTAGGGAGCTTCCAGATACGATGGCATCATCGCCGAACACAACAGACACTGTCGGCTTTTGAAATTGATTAAATGTATAATGCAAGGTCACTGGCTTCACCACAACTTGTTCAAATTGCCTGACTAAAAAAGAAGCCCCTCCTTCCAGTTCAAGCGGCCGCACATCCTGATGCATAATTTTCCCCTGTGGAAAAAGCCATATAGCCCCGCCAGCCTGCATGTTATCTCTCGCAGTCATTAAGGCTTGTTTAACGCTTTTCAAGTTCTCTTTATGAACCGGAAACGCTCCAAGCTTACGGAAAAAGGCATATTGCTTCAGCTGCTTCTCTTCCATCATCATGTAGTGATCAAGCTCAGACGCTTTTTCTGTTAAAAGAAAGATAATCAGCCCGTCCCACCATGAGCTGTGATTGGCGAGATAAAGAACAGGCAGCTTCTCCTTCGGGTCCACCAAGCCTTTCATCATCACACAACGGAAATGCTTATGAAGTAAATACCGTTCAAGATAAAGAGAAAAAATACGTCTAAACAATCGGCTTTTGTCGCTTTCTTTCAAATCGAACCCTTCCTTCACACAAAATGACAATGATCAGTGCTAAATAAAAAATGACATCGAGTCCGCCCTTTAATGCCAAAAGACCAAAAAAGAACACCATCGCTTGATAAATACGACTCGTCCAGCTGAGTGCCTTTTGATCAATTGAAACAAGCGGGAAAAGAAATGAAAGTCCTGCTCCAATCATACCCCAGCTCACAAAATTCTCAAAAGGAATACCAAAAAATCCACCGCCGTCATACCACACCCAAAACTTCCGCTCAGCTGCTACCGGATCTAATATGAGGTCAAGCAAGACAATCCATATCCCCGTTTCGACGGCTCGTCTCCACTTTGACTGCTGACTGGATAAAAAAAGGCTGTTTAAAAACACGCCAACCCAAGCAAATGCAATGGTTAACGGCACCCCCGCCACTAGAAAACCTAGCGTCGGATAATAATCATAGGCTCCGAACGGAAACCCGGTTGTAATGCCTACCCACTCCACCGTAAATGTAAGCACACCAACAACGGCTGCCCTTTTAATCACAAACCCCCATGAACCATAAATTTGTCGCCCAATTTCTATGACGCAGCAAGCATACAGCACGAGAAAAATTCCGTTTGCAAACTGAAGCCATGCTGGCACTTCAAAAAAGACCATTAATATGAGCCCTACTAAATACCATCCAACAAATACCCAACTCACTCTATACACGAAACCGCTCCTTTATTTCTGCCAAATTCAAGAAAGCACTCATGCTTCTAGTATAGAAAAAAAGACACGTTCTATAAATAAACAATGCGCTTCTTATTTTCATCTAGGCACTCACCAAAAATCCCTTTTGACATACTTTAATTAGTGATCTAGAACAAAGGAGGCGAATTACTCTTGAATCGTTCCATCAAAGTCAGACTGGCATTCATCGTTGTTGTCCTGCTCTTTATTCCATTTGTCGCCTGTAAAAAAGAACAAGAGCAGACCGTACAAGTAGCCGAGGTGACCCATTCGGTCTTTTATGCTCCGCTATATGTCGCCTTATCTGAGGATTTCTTCAAAGCAGAAGGCCTAGAAGTTGAATTGAAAACGACTTGGGGCGGCGATAAAACGATGACAGCTCTTTTATCAGGCGGTGCTGATATCGCCCTGACCGGGTCTGAATCCTCTATCTATGTAGAAGCTCAAGACACAAAGGATTCTGTCATGAACTTTGCACAGCTGACACAAACGGACGGCACATTTCTTGTTTCAAGAGAGAAAGTAAACCATTTCTCTTGGGATCAATTAAAAGGAAAAGACTTCTTAGGACAGAGGAAAGGCGGCATGCCGCAAATGGTCGGTGAATATGTCTTGAAAAAAGAAGGCATTGATGTAAAAAAGGATCTTCATATGATTCAAAATATTGATTTTGCCAATATTTCAGGTGCGTTCTCCTCTGGAACTGGCGATTTTGTGCAGTTATTTGAACCGACCGCTTCCTTACTTGAAAAAGAAGGAAAAGGGTACATTACCGCCTCCTTTGGAGAAGCTTCTGGCAAGGTGCCATATACCACCTTCATGGCAAAGAAGAGTTACTTACAGGAAAACAAAGAGACAGTTGAAGCTTTCACCCGTGCCATTTACAAAGCACAGAAATGGGTAAAAGCCAAGCAGCCGGAAGAAATCGCAAAAACCATTCAACCTCATTTTCCTGATACAGATCTTGATGTCTTAACAACTGCCATCAAACGCTACAAACAGCAAGGTTCCTATGCAACAGATCCCCTACTCAATGAAGAGGAATGGAACAAATTGCAGGAAATCATGAAGGCGAGCGGTGAATTGCCGGAATTTATCCAATACAAACAACTTGTCGATTCATCCATTGCAAAGAAGGTCACAGATCACAAATAGAATAGGAGGTAGCACATGTCTTTCCTTCAAATTGACCATGTGACCCACACGTACTTCTCTTTAAAAGAAAAAACAACGGCCATACAGCACATCAATATGGAGATAGACCAAGGTGAATTCATCTCATTTATTGGTCCCAGCGGCTGCGGAAAAACCACCTTGCTTTCTATCATTGCAGGCATTACACCGCCCTCTGAAGGTCGAATTTTAATCGAAGGCAAAGAACCGAATCAACAGGAGCATCAAATCGGCTACATGCTCCAGCAAGATTATTTGTTCCCTTGGAAGACCATCAAGGAAAATGTCATTCTCGGGTTAAAAATTGCGAAACAAGATTCACATGAGGCCACCTCAACTGCACTTGGTTTACTGCCAAAGCTTGGACTGCATGAAGTGGAGGAAAAATATCCGAAGGAGCTATCTGGCGGAATGAGGCAGCGTGCGGCTCTCGCCCGAACGCTTGCAGTTGATCCCGGCCTGCTTTTACTAGATGAGCCATTTTCAGCACTAGACTACCAAACCAAATTGACATTAGAAGACCTTGTCTTCTACACATTAAAAAACTATCAAAAAACAGCGGTTCTTGTGACTCATGACATCGGCGAAGCCATTGCGATGAGTGACCGTATTTTCTTATTCTCAAAACATCCAGGCTCTATCAAGCAAATCTTTACCGTTCCAGACGATCTGAGGGTTCTCTCTCCTTTTGAAGCGAGACAGACCCCGAGTTTCCAAGAGCTCTTTCAAACAATTTGGAAGGAGCTGAAAACAGTTGAAACACAGTGACCTTTTACATGAAGCCTATCGAAAAAAATATCGAATGGAAAAACGTATCACACGCGTCTATCAGCTCATCATATTCGCCAGCTTCTTTTCACTTTGGGAGCTTGCCAGTCATTTCAGGCTCATTGATCCGCTGATTTTTAGTTCACCATCTGCGGTCTGTCAATTGTTTGTACAAAAAATATCAGATGGTTCTTTAATGAATCATATGAGTATTACGTTATTTGAAACGGTACTCGGCTTTTTACTAGGTACCTTTTGCGGAATTTTGCTCGCTGCCGCCTTATGGTGGTCCACCCGATTAGCGAACGTTCTTGACCCTTATTTAGTCATTTTAAATGCCATGCCGAAAGTCGCCCTCGCCCCGATTTTAATTGTGGCACTTGGACCTGGTATGATCAGCATCGTCGCCATGGGTGCCATTATTAGTGTCATCATTACGACGATCGTCATTTACACAGCCTTTCAAGAGGTCGATGAGAATTATTTAAAGGTGATGAAAACCTTTGGGGCAAAAAAAAGCGTCGTCTTTCGTGAGGTCATTTTGCCAGCCAGTATTCCAACGATGATTTCTGCCATCAAGGTCAATGTCGGTCTTTCTTGGGTTGGAGTCATTGTCGGGGAATTTCTTGTTTCCTCAAAAGGGCTCGGCTACATGATCATTTACGGCTTCCAAGTCTTCAACTTTACCCTCGTGTTCTTAAGTCTTTTTATTATTGCTGTGTTTGCTACCATCATGTACCAGCTTGTGGAATGGCTCGAACGCCGTTTTCTCCAAAAGTAAAAAAAGCACAGGGATTGGGACTGACCCCATAAAATGAGACAAATAAAAAACACCTTCAAGTTTCAAAACGGATCGTTGTGATCCGAAATAAAACATGGAGGTGTTTTTTTATGGGGACAAGAGTGAGTTATCCGGTTGAAGTCAAACAGAAGGCTGTAGAAATGAGATTGGCAGGCGTACCTATGAAAGAAATCTTGCAGGAATTGAATATCAAGAATAAGACGCAGGTTCAGACCTGGATGAGGTGGCATAAGGCTGGGGATACACACCGGTTCGAACAGCCTGTTGGAAAACAATATACCTATGGAAAGGGTCCCGAGTACTCTTCCGAATTAGAGAGACTGCAGGTGGAAAATCGTTATCTGAGCCAACAGAATGAAATTTTAAAAAAGTACAACGAATTGGAAAGGAAGTTGATAAGGAAACGTCAATCAAACTGGTAGAAGAATTTCGCAAAACGATGACGGTACAGGACGTTTGTGTCCATTTAGGCATCTTACGCACTTCGTATTATAGATGGAAAAAGGAGCTGAATCAGAATCAATCTAAAAGACAACTAGAGAAACAGGTCGGCACGTTGTGCCGAAAGCACAAGTATCGATATGGATATCGAAAAATCACAGCCATACTAAAAATGAGAATGCGTATCATGCAGAAAAACCAGTGGCAATGCCGTGTTAAAATGAAAAAGCGTAAGAAGAATGGGCAGCCCTATGCCGTGGCCGTAAACATACTGGATCGGAATTTTCAGTCTGATCGCCCTCTTGAAAAACTAGTAACGGACATCACGTATTTGCCTTATGGACAGAAACCATTGTACCTTTCCAGTATATTGGATTTATATAATGGAGAAGTGATTGCTTTTAATATTGGTGATAAGCAGGATACAGACTTTATCTTAAACACACTTGATCAGCTACCAGCATTGCCTAAGAACTGCGTGTTACATAGCGATCAAGGTTCTGTGTATACATCTTACGAGTATCAGAAAGCTGTTCATATAAAAGGCATTACCATGAGTATGTCCCGTAAAGGGACGCCCGCTGATAATGCCTCCATCGAATCGTTTCATTCCTCACTAAAGTCTGAAACGTTCTATCTTAACAGGATTGATCGAACTACGACCACCATCGTAGAACGCACTGTCAAAGAATACATTTATTATTATAACAACATTCGTATTCAAACGAAACTAAACAACCAATCACCGATAAACTATCGGCAATTGGCTGTATAGAGGTGTTTTGATCCCTGTCTCAAAAACGGGGGTCAGTCCCATTGTCTCCCTGCGCTTTTTTTAACGAATCAAACCGTTCTTTTCTAAATAAGCTAGACTTTGTCTTAATACATCATCTTTCATAATAAAACTGAAATTCTTATTTTTAGCGATGGATCTTGGCAAGTCTGCGAAAAGAACAGGCCCTTTCGTTTCAAAATACGTGTCTTGCTTCACTAGCCTTTCAATATCAGCGAAGTAAATATTCTTTACGATGACCTTTTCTCTGCCTAACACCTGATATTGACCAATATACGTTAATTCACGAACAACAGCACCCGTCTCTTCTTGAATCTCCCGTATAGCGGCTTGATCTGCTTCTTCATTCGGCTCAACTTTCCCTCCTGGAAACTCATAGCCCCGATCCTCATGTTCAGTGAGCAGCCACTTTCCCTGATAGCGGCAGATGGCCCAAACATGCTTTGGATGACTCGAAAAAGGCTGCTCTTTAAAGGAGAGCTTGACCGTATTATGATAATAGTCTTTAAATACATGCATTGAAATCCCTCATATCCTGTCCTTGCTTCTTGTAAAACATCATACCACAGATCACATTTCTCTGAAGAATTTTTATTAAAAGTGAAACAAACGAGTGCTATTATTTCGTCTGTATCTAAAATGAGGTATTGTTGCTAAAACCTTTTTATCATCTCCAATTTCACCCAATTTTAATCATGAAACCTTTTACCCCTTTATGGCGTAAAACAATCAGTGTGTGTCTTATGACAACGAGGAGGAAAACAGCATGAGGATAACAAATGGGTCAAAACAAGAGAAAGATCAATTACTTCCGCCTAGGAAAAATGAAAAAGAAGACGCACCTCACGAGGTCATGAAGAAATGCCTCATCAAAGGGCAAAAGCTAGATTTAACGAAAGACAATCCAAATATCGACCAAATTCATATTGGGCTAGGCTGGGATCTGACTGGCGAGCCAATTGATTTAGATATGCAAGTGTTCCTCTTAAATCAAGAGGACAAGCTATTGTCTCCAAACCATCTGATCTATTATCATCAGCAGCAAAGCTTAGACGGATCTGTTCGTCATCTTGGTGATCATCAAGTTGGCGGCGGGTATCGAGATAATGAAATGATCATTATGCAATTAAGCAGAGTCTCACCTGATATTCATAAAATTGTCGTAACAGCCACCATACATGATGAACACGAGCGCAAGCATCATTTTGGACAAGTCACCAACGCCTACGTGAACCTTACTGATCAAATCACGCAGCAAGAGATTTGTACCTTCCAGTTAACAGAAGATTATTCTTATTGCACATCCATCATCTGCGCTGAACTCATAAGAGGTGAAGACGAATGGAAAATCTCTGCGACTGGTCAAGGTACCACTTTAGATTTAAACGATTTATGCCGCATCTATAGATTCGCATCTTGACGCAGGAAAGGAGCCAGCACCAATGGGATTTCATTTCAACACAATAGAAGAACTTACCTTACAAGCAGAAGGAAACGGCATCTTTTTTGCCAAAAAAGGCGCGATGATTGCCGATCAAGGAACGTTCCAATACCGTAAGCGACTACTCGGAACGAACAAAGGAAATATGGTCAGTCAAGTATTGAACCATATTAGCAGAAAACTGACAGGTGAAAACCTCGAGATGATGGAAGTGAGTGGGCAAGGTACGTGTTATTTGGCGGATTCGAGCGAGCACGTAACCGTCATTAACCTTGAGCCAAGTGGCCCTTGGCAGCATGTCAGTGTAGAAAGTGAAGATTTGCTTGCCTTTACTGAAGAATGTCATTACGGTGTGACACCAGTAGGCGTTGGTATTTTATCACAAAAGGGACTATTTACATCCAAGCTCTCTTATCAAGGTCACGGAGCGCAAGTAGCCATTAAAACGAATGGAAACCCACTCATTTTAAAAGCCCCTTGCCGTGTAGATCCTGACGCCATCGTCGCTTGGACAGGTAAAGCACCGAAAGTGAAATTAGATGTCAACTGGAAAACCTTCATTGGACAAACATCTGGCGAATCCTATTTATTTGAGTTCCAAGAACAAGATCAAATTGTCATTATACAGCCTTTTGAGCGCACATCCGGCTTACGAGTTGGTTTAGATGATAATCGCTACAAGCCTCAGAGCCAGAGCTCCTCTCATGATGTCACCAATTCACAGCCATCACAGCAAGAAAATCGGGGAGGGCTTAGTGACCTGATCGGAGGTATCCTACAACCGCGAAAATAAAAGCATGTAGAGACATTTCTACATGCTTTTTCAATTCATCAATCCATTGGTTTCAATAAAGTTCTTTGTCTCTTCATTCCCGAGCTCATAAATTGTAGTGTAAATCTCTTTTCTTTTTCGATCCATTTCATCATTTGGACTATCATAATGATATTCAAGAAACGGAACATGTGCCCGAAAGAAGCCTTTCCAATCTGTCATATACTGTTCATCGAAATAGTCTCTTAGCTGCAAAATTTGATCGTCATTTGCTTCTATTTGAAATTGCCAAGCTGCCGCATCTTTATGCTGAGATATCGACCCATCCTGTACGGATACATAGTAAGTGTGTTTCGCCATCTGATTCATTCCTTTTTCCTTTAGTATGACCAGATATGGAGAAATTACGGCTTTTTGCGCAATTTATTTTTGATCATGTCTAACACATCAATAAACAACTGCGGAATGGGAATTCCAAGGGCTTTAGCTGTCGAGACGATTTGGTAAGATTCATAAATAATGTAAAAGATGATCGCTAAATCCTTAATTGTCCCATTTGTCTTCAGCATGACATCGAAGAAATGCGCCATGGATATTAAAGAGACCGTCACAACCTTTCGAACAAACCGTGTAAAAAAACGCTTCATCGTGAGCTGTCCAGTGACAGATTCTCTTAGGCTTGAACAAATTAATTCAATGGCCATCAATGTCACTAAAATCATGAGTAAATATCCTGCTCCACCAAACAGAAAGCCCATCGCTGACAAACTGACTGTAAACAACGAAAAGATGCCCAAATCCTTGCTCACTTGGCATCAACATCCTTTCAGAGTGGAACTCCTTACCTCAACAGTATATGCTTGCTTCTCTTAATAGCTTGGACGACACAAAATAAAGGCGATTTTTTTCAATTGGACAGAGTCATGACAAGAAAAAAGCCGCCTTACGCGGCGGCTTCTCTTCTTAGACTCTCACATCAATAAACCTAGCGTCTGAATCCTTCGGCTGAACAGCTTGAGGCTGTTGCTGCACTTGATCGAGCATCACCATGGCTTGTGCTGTATTCGTAGCAAGCTGTGAATTCAACAAACTAATATTGAGTGTTTTTTGAATGCTCGCGACTTGCTGACTCATCATTCCTGCAATGGAAGACATCTTCTCCCCTCCCTTCTCTTTTCTCTTCGGCTGAAAGCCCTATGATTTCAATGGGCTGTCTGTCCCAATTCCAAAAAAAAAGAATGTCGATCTATTCCTGATCGACATTCCTTCCACATACGTATTATCCTAAATATGCTTTTAGCATCCAGTTGTGTTTTTCAATAGACTGATGAATCGCAAGCAGCATATCACCTGTTGTTTCATCGCCAACTTCTGCGGCCAGCTCCATTCCTTTCTTTAATTCCTCTGCGATATTAGAGAAGTCATCATATAGATTTTTCACCATTTGTTCCGCAGATTCTTTGCCTTCAGCTTCTTGAATGCTAGAAATTTCTAAGCACTCTTTCATTGTCGCAACAGGTTGTCCATTTAACGCAAGCATACGCTCAGCTAAATCATCAATGTATGTCGCTGTTTCTGTATAGAGTTCCTCAAATTTCTCATGGAGTGTAAAGAAGTCTTTTCCTTTTACGTACCAGTGATAGTTATGTAATTTTACGTAAAGCACAGTCCAATCAGCTACTTGTTTATTGACGACGTTTAATAATTTTTCAGACATGTTCATTCCTCCTTATGTAGTTGCGCTTAGTATGGGAATACCCTTTTTTTATTATACTGAAACCTGCCATGGATTTCTTCTATTTTGACTGCATGCAATATATGTTAATATGGAAATAAGGAGGGAGTTAGATGCTGTTACTTGGGATTATCAGCTTTATCATTATTTCAATTGTTGTCTTTTTATCACTGTGGACCACATCGAAAGCTTATGAATATAAGCATAAAGTCGATTCACCACAGGATGCTGAACCAAATCAACGTCCTAATCCAAAATAAAGCCGATCTTAATGATGTGAGGTTTCTTCTTCTTCAGTAGATGGACTCTCTTTTTTCATCTCACCTACGTGGATGTTTGTCTTCGGCATATTATGCTGCTGTTTAGCTGTCACATGGACTTGTATGATATAAAGGCCACCTTTTTTAAAGGCTGTATGTAATTCATATACACCTTTGTTCTCTTTCTTTGGCTGAATCATCTTGCTGTTATCCTTGTCGCCATCTTTCCACACTTCAAATTGAACATCGTCTGCATCATCAACAGGCGTATCACCATATGTGACAGCTGCTTTTACTATAACGCTTTCATTTTTTTCCACTTGCTCAGGTCCTGTAAGCTTCACTTCTAATAGCTCAGGCACTTCCCCTTTGCTGCTATTTGCTTCAGAGTTCCCACATGCACTTAGTAACATGAGCATTAAAATCATTCCGAACATTTTTCGCATCCCGAATTCCCCCCTTCTTTTACTGACATGTCCATTTTAACAAATATCCCCTATTTTTACATCTCATGATTGAATTTACACAAAAAACCGGACATCAACATGTCCGGCTTCTTATTTATTAACCAAATACTTTTAGAAGTTCTTCTTGATCCTGAGAAAGCCAAAAACGCATTAAACGTTTTGCCCCTTCAAGATCATGAAGCTTCGCTTGGCCGCATTGCTCTTCGTTTGCAGCAGGGATCTCTGTTACCTCCACCGCATCCTTGAAAGTAGCATCAAGAAGTTCAACGATCTCTTTTGGAGTTGGTGCACCACTGACAACTAAATAGTATCCAGTCTGGCAGCCCATTGGAGAAATATCGATAATATCGAAATGATCATATTTCTCTGAGTGTGTTCTAATATTAAATGCAAGTAAATGCTCTAAAGTATGAATCGTATCAGGTTTCATCGCCTGCTTGTTTGGCTGGCAAAAGCGAATATCAAATTTATTTACTTCCCCATCTGATCCCACTTGATGAACTCCGCAATGACGAACATATGGCGCTTTTACAGCATTATGATCTAGTTCAAAGCTTTCAACTGAAGGCATAATCACCACTCCTATAATTGCAATTTCCTATATTATAGCATATCTCTCCGACCAGTTTAGTTTATAAAACTTTCCTTCCTTGTCCTTTTTTCTTATACTGTGAAAGACAGACAAGGAGGAACCTTTATGAAACAAATTTTTATCGGCATCATACGCTTTTATCAAAAATGTATTTCCCCTCTTACACCGCCTAGCTGCCGGTTTTATCCAACATGCTCAAACTATGGATTAGAGGCGATCAAAACGCATGGCGCTTTAAAAGGCGGCTGGCTCACTATCAAACGGATTTTAAAATGTCATCCGCTCCACCCTGGTGGCATCGACCCTGTACCACCTAAAAAGGAAAAATAACTTACTTTTCTTCATATCCGTTGACGACTAAGTCAAGCTTGCCTGTTCCAGGATCAATGACAAGACCGTGCACAGGCACATCTGATGGAAGAAGCGGGTGATTTTTTACAACGGACACACTGTCCTTCACGCTCTCTTCAACAGAACTAAAGCTTTTAAGCCACTGCTGAAAATCGATTCCTGAGTATTCCAGTACTTCAATCCGTTTTTCTGGGATACCACGCTCAACAGCTTTGTTTAAAAGTGTTTGGCTGTCTATTTTGCTCATACCGCAATCATGATGTCCAATGACATAAACCTCGTCAGCATTTAATTCGTATACAGCCACTAAAATGCTTCGCATAATACTTCCAAAGGGATGAGAAACAAGAGCACCAGCACTTTTAACGATCTTGATATCTCCATTTTTCATATTCATTGCACGCGGAAGCAGCTCAACAAGTCTTGTATCCATACATGATAGAATGACAGCTTTTTTCTGTGGAAACTTTGTTGTTGTAAATTCTTCGTATTTCTTTTCTTCAATAAACTGTTGATTATATTCGATGATTTCGTCTAAAAGTTTCATACGTTTATCCATTCCTTTATCTTTTTTTAAAAATAAATATAGCACAATGTGAGAAATTTCGTCACGTTTTGCAGTGTATTTTTTTAAAAGGAAACATCTGCTGATGAAAATTTTTTATTTTCCCCTTTTCAAATCGTAATTATTACGATACAATAACTCAGGACATTAAATCGTAATCATTTCTATCTAATAGATTGAGAGGAGACATTATTTACATGAAAAAAATCTTTTATATTTTAACAGCTGCTTTATTTGCGATCGGTCTTGCCGCTTGCTCAAGCAGTGCGGGGACAAATGCTTCAAAAGGAAAGACAGACGGGAAACTAACCATTTACACTACGATCTTCCCGATTCAAGATTTCACTGAAAAAATTGGTGGCTCTCACGTTCATGCACAAAGTGTGTACCCAGCTAATGCAGATGCACATAGCTTTGAACCAAGTTCAAAAACAATGGTTGAAATGGCTGAAGGTGATGCTTTCATCTACAGCGGTACAGGAGCTGAAGCATTCGCTGATAAAACCGCTTCTACGTTAAAAGACCAAGGCGTGAAAACAGTCAAAGCAGCCGAAGGCATCAAATTGTTATCGACAAAAGAAGAGCATGCACATGAAGAAGGCGAAGACCATGACCATGATCATGAAGGAGAAGACCATGACCATGATGGACACGACCATGGAGATAAAGATCCTCACGCATGGTTAGATCCGGTTCATGCGCAGCAAATGGCAAAAAACATCAAAGACACACTCGTTTCATTAGATCCAGATCATAAAGACGAATACACAAAAAACTATGAAAAACTCAAAAAAGATTTACAATCGCTAGATCAAGAATTCAAAACAACGTTATCCAAAGCAAAACATAAAGAAATCCTTGTTTCTCATGCAGCTTACGGCTATTGGGAAAAACGCTATGGCATTGAACAAATCAGTGTATTAGGATTATCCGCATCTGAAGAGCCTTCACAAAAGCAGCTCGAAAACATTGTACAAAAAGCGGAAAAGCACCACATTCAATATGTCATTTTCGAAAACAACGTCAGCAGTAAAGTATCAGATACGATTCGTAGTGAAATTGGAGCAAAAAGTCTGACCCTTAAAAACCTAGAATCCGTTACTGAAGATGATGCCAAAAATGGCGAAAGCTACGTCAGCTTAATGAAACAAAATTTAAAGACCTTAAAAACCGCTTTAAATGATTAATGATGAGAACTCCGGGGTAAAAGCCGGGGTTTTTTGCTGTATAAAAAAGCACACCCTAATAAGGTGTGCTCAGCGTGTAGACAAACCCTCGCATTCGTTGTCAGTCCTGCGTTCCGGTGCTCACGAATGTCAAATTCGCTCCGCTCCGATACTCGTCCTTCCTAGACTTCAAAGGTTTTCTATCACGCTGAAAAGAAGACAAAGGGCTAAAATAAAATCATTTTAGCCCTTTGTCAACAATCTGAGCACACCCTAATAAGGTGTGCTACTTTATTACATTTGATACTTTTTCTTAAACAACTCGGCTCTTCCGCCTTTTTCTCCGAATTTTTGGCGTCCAGTATAAAAAGGATGCGTATCAGAGCTTGTTTCTACTTTAATGACCGGATACGTTTTGCCATCTTCCCATTCTACTGTCTCATTTGATGTTTTCGTCGATCTACTCAAGAAGCGATAACCGCTGTTTACGTCCATAAATACAACTTCATGTGAGGTTGGATGAATATCTCTTTTCAATGTCAAAACTCCTTTCAATTTCAAAACGTAATTATTACGTTTTATATTTATATTCTACTCCCTCTTTTACAACTTGTCAAAAATAAAGCTTTCTTAGTCAGGAAGAATAATCTAAAAATGGTGGAGAATAATAAGCATCATGAAATAGAGAAGCGAAAAGAAAGGCGGAGAAAAAATTGACTGATCTCGTTTTAGCTAGAAGCCTTTTCGGCACAACCATGGGCTTTCATATTATTTATGCCTCGCTTGGCGTCGGCATCCCGCTAATGATTTTGTTAGCTGAACTCATCTTTCAAAAAACGAAGGACCCTCACTATGCTGTCATGGCCAAACGGTGGACGAAAGCGCAGGCTGTCCTGTTAGGTGTCGCCATTCCAACAGGCACAATTGCTGGTACTCAGCTCGCTCTTTTATGGCCGGGTTTTATGGAGGTCATCGGTAAGGTCATGTCACTGCCATTTCAGATTGAAATCTATGCGTTCTTTATTGAAGCATTATTTATGTCTATTTATGTGTACGCAGCGGATCGCCTATCACCTGCTATGCGCATCATTACCGTCATTTTTGTCGTCATTGGCGCAGCCGCTTCAGCGATTCTGATCACAAATGTACATGCATTTGAAGGTACACCTGCTGGCTTTCAAATGGTCAATGGAGAAATTACGAATATCGAACCTTGGAAGGCCTTTTTCAATCCAAGCTTTGTCGTAACTGCGACACATGTCGTGTTATCTGCTTTTACAACAGGTGCTTTTGTGATTGCCTCGGTGGCCGCTTTTAAGATGCTCAAAACAAGAAAGAACGAGAAGCTCTACACTTTTCATCGAAAAGCCCTTTTTCTTGGATTGATTGTAGGTGGACTATTCTCCTTTCTTACGGCCTTAAATGGTCACGAGTCTGCTCAGCTTCTGTATGAATATCAGCCTGAAAAGTTAGCTGGTGCTGAAGGTTTATTTGAAACACAATCTCATGCACCTCTTGCAATAGGAGGTTTTACTGATGCTGATGCACAGGAAATTAAAGGAGCGATTGAGATCCCTTGGGCGCTTAGCTTTTTAGCAGGAAATAGCTTTGATACGGTGGTCAAAGGCTTAAATGATTTTCCTCGAGACGAGTGGCCGCCTTTATTTATTCACACATTATTTAATGGCATGGTCATTATTGGCTCAGTCCTCATTTTGTTTGCGGTGCTAGCATTGCTTTACCGCAAAATTTTAAAACGAGAACATTATCCGAAGTGGCTCCTTTTTCTTTACTTATTCGGCGGGCCCCTTAGTCTATTGGCTATTGAGTTCGGCTGGATTTTTGCATGTACAGGCCGTCAGCCATGGGTCATTTATCGAATGCTCAAAACCTCAGAGGTCGTCACGTCATCAGGGTCAATCGGCACACTCTTTATCCTTTTTTCCATTGTCTATCTCATCTTAGGCATAGCAACTGTGATTGTGCTGACGTATTACTTTAGAAAACATTCGATTGAAGATGACCTACGGTTAACAGAATCTTAAAAAGGAGCGATCTAGATGCAAATGGATGTGACAACTGATGCACTCATTGCAATCACCATCTTATGGGGGTTCGTTTTTATCTATGCAGTGATGGCATCAATGGATTTCGGCGCAGGATTTTGGTCCATGATTTATATGAATAGAGAACAAACAAAGGCCGCTAATATCGCAAATAAGTACCTTTCACCAACATGGGAAGTAACAAACGTCTTTATTGTGGCAATTGTTGTTGCATTGTTTAGCATGTTTCCAGGTGCGACCTTCGTACTTGGTACCGTTTTATTAATACCCGGAAGCATCATATTATTGCTTCTTGCCCTGCGAAGCGGTTTTCTCGTGTTTTCTCATTCACTCCCTAAAAAATATCGAAAAGCAGTTACTTACATTTCAGGGATTAGCGGATTTATCATTCCCTCTATCCTCATCATGGTTCTCCCGATTACTCATGGTGGATTTATTTTTCAGGAGAACGACGTCTACTCATTAGATCTTGGACTAGTCTTTACGAGTGCAAATGTCTATTCTTTTATCGGCTTTGCCATTTTCAGCACCCTTTTTCTATCGTCTTTACTTTTAGCTGATTTCTCGAATGTGGCTGATGAGGATGAAGCCTACAGCATTTATAGAAGAGGTGCTCTCATTACGGGTCCACTTTCACTCATGATGGCCTTTTTCATCATGCTGACATTACGAAGCGAAGCGAATTGGCTGTTTACAAAAATGATGCAAAACATCCCTATTCTTCTTGTATCACTTCTGATGTTTTTACTGGCAGGACTGGCTCTATTTTTACCAAACAGCCGGTTTAAAAACCGAAAAGGTCGGCCACGTTTGGCAGTCATTGCGATTACCATTCAATATTTCTTAGCAAGCTACGTGTACGGACGTGCCCACTTGCCTTATATGGCCTATCCAGATATTACAATCATGTCTGGATTTACAGATCCTGTCACATTTAGAGCATTATTTATTACGTATATTGTAGGGTTTATCATCTTATTTCCGGGCTTCTATTTCTTCTGGAAATTATTTATGAAGGATAAGCGTTATATCCGCCAAGAGGATTAATATGAATGGCAGAGGTTCATTCCGGTTACATTATAGAAGAAAGACATACTCAAAAGGAGGTCATCTGTATGAGTCAAAAAATCCTTTGTGAAGTTAATAACTGTTCCTATTGGAATACCGGAAACCGTTGTGGTGCGGATGCAATTTATGTCGTCAGCCACACAGGAACTACGGCTGAAAAAAGTGAAGAAACGGATTGTAAAACGTTTAAACCACAAGATCTTTAAGTCTCATTAAAGGAGGCGCTTCACGTTGACACACGATCGGCTGCTTCAAACGTTTCTTGACGAAATTCATGACGCGGACGAAGCCGCATTTTATCAGGCCGCTCACTCCTTTTTAAACCTTTGGGATTATGAATATGGCCATGCAGCAAACATGCCCAATGAAATGAATCAATATATCGGTCAGCTTGCGTACGACAGCGAGCTGGTAGAAGAGTAAGAAAGTCAGAAAGAGCGGATCACCGCTCTTTCTTTTTTGTTCAGACAGGAAGGAAAAACTTTCCCTCACTATACATAGATTTGATTTGTTGTGCAAAAGGTGATTGACTCGTTTTCACTTCACAAAATCATGTTTTGTAAACACATCAATTTTATCTGAGAAAGAACGAAGCGCTTGATAATCCACTTCTACGCCCATTCCTGGGGAACGAGGCACTTCAATAAACCCATTTTCAACCTTAATTTCAGGAAAAACGATATCCTGCTCCCAATATTTTGACGAAGCTGAAATGTCACCTGGGATTGTAAATTGAGGAAGAGAGGCAAGCGCCACGTTTTGTGCGCGGGAAATACCTGTTTCAATCATCCCTCCAACCCATAATGGAATATGATGCTCCTTACTGAACGTATGGATTTTCAGGGCTTCTGTCAGCCCACCAACTCGTGAAGGCTTCACATTTATAATTTGACAGCTGCCAAGCTCTACAGCTTTTCTAGCATCATCTAAAGAACAAATACTTTCATCCAAACATATCGGTGTTTTTAAATGCTTTTGTAAATGTCGATGGTCCACGATATCATCTGCAGCTAGTGGCTGTTCAATCATTAATAAACGAATGTCGTCGAGCTGCTTGAGCTTGCTGATATCCTTTAATTGATAAGCAGAGTTTGCATCCGCCATTAATGGCAGGTCAGGGAAAGCCTCTCTTATTTTTTGAAGAAGTCCAATGTCCTGTCCCGGCTTAATTTTCACCTTTACACGCTGATATCCTTGGTCCATAAATTGCTGAATTTGCTTCAGCATGTCGTCTACAGGTCCTAATCCCGCCACGACGCCTGACGGTATTCTCTCTCTCGTACCGCCTAATACGTCGCGTAAGGGCTTATTCTCACGCTTCGCATAAATATCCCAAACAGCCGCTTCAATTCCCGCTTTCGCCATCTTATTGCCTTTAAACTGGTACAGGCTGTCTGGTATTTCTGAAGGATGTGTAAAAGTGCGTGTCAGCACATTCGGGATAAAGAAAGCTCTCAGCATGTGATAGCAAGTCTCAATGGTTTCTTCTGTATACCACGGAGAAGAAAAAGCCGACACCTCTCCCCATCCAGTCAATCCTGTTTGATCTTTTACCTCAACAATAATAAACTCACGCTCTGAAATGGTGCCAAGACTTGTTGTAAATGGCTGCTTGAGCTTCATTGTGACATGATATAAAATCACTCGTTCAATTTGAATCATCTAAAAACCCCTTTGATCCTGAGTCTGTGCCTCTGCAATTTATTCGACGCATTTCTTGGCAGCTCGTCCACAAAATGAAAAGCAGCGGGCCATTTATATTTTGCTAAATGCGACTCACATAAAGCATAGAGCTCATTCTCCGGTATCTTTTGGTCTGTGACAAGAAATGCGGCCGGTACCTCTCCCCATTTATCATCATACATACCCGTCACTCCGGCTTCCTTTACATGCGGATGTGCTAGCAGAACCGCTTCAATTTCCGCAGGATAAATATTCTCACCGCCAGAAATAATTAAATCTGAACGGCGGTCAAGCACAAATAAGAACCCGTCCTCATCCACATAGCCAATATCACCGGTTTTCAGCCAGCCTTGATTAAAGGCAGCCGCGGTCGCTTCTTCACGGTTAAGGTACCCTTTCATGACATTTGCACCTTTCACCATAATTTCGCCATGTTCAAAAGGACGACAAATACGTGTACCATCTTGAATTTTCAGCTCACACCCAAAAAGGGGTTTCCCCGCTGATCCAAGCTTCTCTACACTAAATTCAGGCGCAAGGGTCACAATTTGTGAACAGGTTTCCGTCATACCGTACGATTGAAACACAGGAAATCCCTTCTCTTTGCTTTCTTGCAGCATCGCAAAAGGTGCAGGGCCTCCGCCTAATAAAAGACAGCGCAAAGAAGACGGACATTCTTGCAACCTGCTTACTAAACGAGATAACATCGTTTGAACAACAGAAATCATCGTCACACGATGCTGTTCAATTGAATCTTTTACCTCATCGACATCAAATTTCTGATGAAGCACGACCGTCATCCCATAGATCACAGACTTAAATAAAGCGGATAACCCACTAATATGAAAAAGAGGCAGTGCGATCAGCCAGCGGTCAGCGTCCTTAACGCCCATATTCAGTGCAGATGAAACAGCACTATGAAAATGATTGCCAAACGTTTGCTCTACACCTTTTGGGCGTCCTGTTGTGCCAGATGTATACATGATAGTCGCTGTTTCATTCAAATCAAATTCGCTCTCCATTTTCCTTTCATGGTCTCCACCTGCATCAGGTAGAGTCTCCATTGTATAAACAGGTAGGTCATCCTTATGATCACTTGCATAAACAGGTTCAGTCAATAAAGCCGCAGCTTTTGCATCTTCAAGCTGATAGCGCCTTTCAGCTTTTGTTAACTTATTGTTCAATAGAACAATTTTTAATCCTAATGAAAAACAAGCATGAACGAGCATCACCATTTGAGGCTGATTGTTCATCAAAAGTCCAACCGTTTCCCCCTTTTTTAATGATGCATGCGCAAGTCTATTTGAAAGCTCATTGACATCATCAGCTAAATCGCGGAAAGTCCACTCTTTATCCTTGTAAATGAGCGCAACTCTTTCTGGCGTTAAATAAGCACGGTGCAGCAGCCAATTAGGTTGCTTCATCATGACACCTCCTTTTCGTAAAAGAAAACAGCTTAGTCTCATGCACTAAGCTGTTTTCATCGATATCATTGAATCAAGGGAAACGCGGGAACTGACCGAAGTCCGGTTTGCGTTTTTCCTTAAAGGAATCGCGCCCTTCTTTTGCTTCATCTGTTGTGTAATAAAGAAGTGTCGCATCTCCTGCAAATTGTTGAATACCAGCTAGTCCATCCGTATCTGCATTAAATGCAGCCTTCAAGAATCGTAAAGCAGTTGGGCTCTTTTCTAGCATTTCCTCACACCACTTCACTGTTTCTTCTTCAAGCTGCTCTAATGGTACAACTGTGTTGACAAGTCCCATATCAAGCGCTTCTTGTGCATTATATTGACGGCATAAGTACCAGATTTCTCTCGCTTTCTTATGACCAACAATACGTGCAAGGTAGCCTGAACCATAACCAGCATCAAAGCTGCCTACTTTTGGACCAGTTTGTCCAAAAATCGCATTATCTGCTGCAATTGTCAGGTCACACACTATGTGAAGAACGTGTCCGCCTCCGATTGCATAGCCTGCAACCATCGCAACGACCGGTTTTGGAATGACACGAATCAAACGCTGTAAGTCTAATACATTTAGACGCGGAATTTGATCGTCTCCTACGTAACCGCCATGACCGCGTACTTTTTGATCTCCACCAGAACAGAATGCTTTACCGCCAGCACCTGCAAGTACGATCACACCAACATTTGAATTATCACGAGCACGTGAAAATGCGTCAATTAATTCACTTACAGTCTTTGGTGTAAACGCATTATGTACATGTGGACGATTAATCGTAATCTTTGCAATCCCATTGTACGTTTCATATAAAATTTCGTCATATTGACGCTCAGTTTGCCATTCAATAGCCATCAATAGTTCCTCCTCTAATCTTGCGTAATAAACTCACTTACTATTTTACCAAAAAAATATGGTTGTTCCACATGAACTGTATGCCCAGCCTGCTCAGCTAATATAAATTGACTGCCTTCAAGCTCCTGCTGCATACGTTTGGCGATCTTGCAGAACTTTTCATCAAGCGTTCCGCAAATCAACAAAACAGGCAAATTCATATGCTTTAATGCCTTCCAAACAGAGGGCTGTGAACCTGTTCCTATACCCTCTAAACTGCGAGCCAGCCCAAGTGGATCAGCTTTCAGCCTTCCCTCTCTCAATTGAGCCTGTGTTTCCGCTGACAAAGTTTTCTGCGATGCAAACAGTGGAATACTCTCCCAAAAATCGATAAACTTCACTAAACCTTCATGTCTCAATTTCTGCGCGAGCTGGTGATCATGTTTGATTCTTGCCATCCGCTCAGGAAAAGTGAGTAGCCCTGGAGAGGCACTCTCAAGAATCAATTTGTTGACACGATCTGGATAACGAGAGGCAAATGATAAGGCAATACGCCCTCCCATAGAATATCCGAGAATATTCACTTTGTGAAGCTTTAATTGATTTAATATCTCTACAAGATCTGCCAGCTGCTGTGACATTGCATACCTTCTCACATTTGCTGGAGAATCCGTTTTACCGTGGCCAAGTAAGCTGACCTGTATCAATCTTGTGTTCTTCATATAAGCATTCAAGAACGACCAAGAATCCGCGCTTCCAGTAAAGCCATGTAAGCATAATGTGGCATTGTCAGCCGATGGATTCTGATCCACCACCTCGTACGCCACACCATCACGCAACCGTATTATGAGAGAAGGCATTCTTTTTTCACTTCTTCCAATATGTCATCCATCATTTGACGATGCTTGCTTACACGGGAATGTCGATCTGTTTCAATTTCAATTAAATGAAGTCCAGGCTCTTCTATATGCGCCATGTACACATCATGTAATTCTTGTTTCGTTGACGGTTTTGAATAGGTTCCCCCATACAGCTTCGAAGCATACTCAAAATTCAGTCCAGTCGGTGTACCAAAGAGCTTTTCATAATACGGTTCATCAGACGCTTGTGGAAGGAAAGAAAAGATGCCTCCTCCATCATTGTTTAACAAAACAACCGTCAGCGGAATGTCCATCAGCTTAGCTGCAAGGAGACCATTCATGTCATGATAAAATGATAAATCTCCAATCACTAAGGTAACGGGCTGTTTCAATGCCGCATACGTACCGAGTGCTGTAGACACAACGCCGTCAATACCATTGGCTCCTCGATTGGCCATCATCCGAAAAGGCTTCGATTGTACTTCAAAAAATGTATCCACATCACGAATCGGCATACTATTTCCGATAAAAAGAATACTCTCTTTTGGCAAAAGATGCTGAAGCTGACGGTACACATTCCCCTCAAATGACAAGTCCTCATCAGAATAAGAGGATGCATGCGTCCTGAATGAAGAATTAACATCTTGCCAGCGTTTTAGAAAACTTGTATCCTTTAGTTCATCCGCTCTATTTAATACTTCATCTACAAAAGCTACCACATCGCTTTCAATGATGTATGAAGCACTTAACCCAGGATCTCGAAAGCCTCCCGCAGCATCAACGACCATTTGATTCACTTCCGCGTGCTTTTCCAGCCATTTAAAGAGAGGTTTAGACACAGGCATCGGTCCAAAACGAATGACCATATCAGGTAATAGATGCTGCTGCAATGCTTCATCCTTCAATAACGAATCATACGCATCAATAATAAGATCTGCATGCTCATGCCCATTTCGTAAATGAGAAAGCGGGTCAGCTAATATCGGAACATGCAAGGCTTTCGAAAGACGTAACACTGCCTCTTTCTCTTCCTCCGTATGAAGTTCACCACACACAATCATGCCTTTTGTCGATTGGTTCATGACCGTCATGATTTCAGACATCAAACGATCATTTGGGAAAGCCTGTCCTGCTCCTAATACTTTTTTCGTGTCTATTTCTTCTCGCTTAAAAGGATCAATAGACAAATCAGGAAGCAAAGGTTCTCTCAATGGGACATTGACCTGGACGGGTCCCTTCGGCTCTTGCGTTGACATATAATTTGCTCTTGCCGCAGCCGTCTGAACATAACGCAGCATCGCCTGACTCTCTTCTGGCAATGCTAAGTCTGTGAACCATTTAACAAACTTACCGAATAAGAATTGCTGATCAATCGCTTGAGGTGCCCCAACTTCCCTCAATTCGTGCGGCCGATCAGCAGTTAAAACAATCAGTGGTACACGTGAATAATGTGCCTCTACAATAGCTGGGTAAAAGTTAGCAGCTGCCGTACCTGAAGTACAGATAAGCAGTACTGGTGTTTGACTTGCTTTTGCAAGACCAAGCGCATAAAAAGCAGCAGACCGTTCATCCACTAATACATGGACATTGATGTCTCGGTGGGCAAGTGCTAGCATCGCAAGTGGGGTTGAACGAGAACCAGGGCAGACAACTGCCTCATTTACACCACCTTGGACAAACTCATTCATCAATCTGCCAATATATGTTGTCATAACTTGATTATTCAATAGGACGACCTCCGAGCGCAGACAGCATTGGTCTTAACTTCACTTGCGTTTCCTCGTACTCCTGCTTTGCAAGGGAGTCCTCTACAATGCCGCAGCCTGCGAACAAACGAACATGGTCTTCCTCGATAAGACCTGACCGAATGGCGACAGCAAATTCTCCATTATCCTGAGAATCAATCCAGCCGACCGGCGCCGCATACCAGCCACGCTTCAACGGTTCGATTTCACGAATGACCTCAACCGCTTTTTCCTTCGGATATCCACCTAATGCTGGTGTCGGATGGAGCTGCTCAATTAATGAAAAGAGAGAACAGCTGCTTTTGATTTCTCCCACGATCGGTGTAAACAAATGCTGAATATTTTTTGTTTTATAAAGACTTGGTTGATTTGGTTTATGCACGTGAAGACAATTGGCCTCAAATGCTTGTTGAATCATATCGACAACAATTTGATGTTCAATCAAATTCTTCTCATCATGTAGCAGTTCCTCACCTAATGCTTGATCTTCCGCTTCATCTTTTCCACGAACAATTGAACCTGCTAAACAAGATGAAAAGACCTCTCCGCCGCTTTTTTTCACTAATCGTTCTGGTGTAGCGCCGACAAATGCTTGTCTTCCCTGTTCAACCGCAAATACGTAACTCGTTGTTTGATGCTTTAATAATTCTGCTAACAGTGGAGCAAGTGCAATTTGATTTTTATAGTGAAGCAAGACTTCTCTTGCTAAAACAACCTTTTCATATTCGTTAGCCCGGATGTGGTCTGTCGCTTCTTGGATCGCCTTCATCCATTCCTTCACATCAAGCTCTTCCATATGAACAAGTTCAGCTTGTCCATCATGTCTGAGCGGTAATGTTTCAAAACGAGAGGCTTTTTGTTCTAACTCTTGAATGAGCTGATGAACATTCCCATCTACCTGCTTCCATTCATTGATCGTCAGAAACGTTCCTTCTTTTGAAACGGTGAGCATCATAGATGGCACAAAAAAATGAGCCTCGCCAAAAGCTTCCCAGTGACTCGCCTTCTCTTCATACGGATCAAATGAGAATCCTCCAAACAAAAGCGGACCAACAGCCGCTTGCCTTAACTCCTTCTCATCATGAAAATGGAACATGTGCTGCTTCAGCTGTTCCCAATCTTGATGGACTATATCAAATCGTTCCTTGCCTTGCTCAGATGATTTAATGACGGCCGCTCTACCCAGTCCAGAAAATATCATTTGGCTTTCTGGATCAGACCAAAAAAACCGCTCGCCTAAAAAATCCGCTTCGCCGCTTTGAAAAAAGGCAAGAGGATCCAGATCGTCAACTCTTCTGGAGTAGCTTATCAAAACAGCATGGTTGACGTTATTCGCTTCTTCTAATGTCGCAAGCGCTTCCTGCCGGAAAGTACTTTGCACTGTTGTCACCATGATACATTCCTCCAAAATCCATGAAATAACATAAAAAAATAAAACCATAATGAAAAAATACATGAACATTCGAGTATGTCGAATGACCTGCTTTTCTATTATAAACCTTAACAGATGAACTTAGTAAAGAAAACAGCTTTTAAAACCTCGAATCCTTATTATATCACGCTTCCAAGATTTTTTCGCTCCCGCTTCTTGAAATGAGAACATCTATTTAAAAGTGGCAAGACCTGTTCGAAGATCAAGCTTTCTCTCTATATGGGAACGATTAGCAATCATCTTTTTCTTGTTTCATCGCATCAATATATTGACACCTTTTTGAACTTTGCTAAACTGGAATTTGGACGTGTACGTATTTTTTTATTTAAAGGAGTATATTTTATGCAGCATCATTCGATATCAGATCAGCTTTCACCAATTAAACCTGATAAGAACTGGCGGATTTGGTGGAATTTACTACGACCGCATACATTAACAGCGGCATTTATTCCCGTTACTTTAGGAACTGTCCTAGCACTTCCAAGTGGTCAAATACATGTTGGGCTATTTTTAGCCATGCTATTTGCTTCTATGTTTATCCAAATCGCGACGAACATGTTCAACGAGTACTTTGATTATGTTCGCGGACTGGACAACGAGAAATCTGTCGGCATCGGCGGAGCCATTGTAAGAAACGGTGTGAAGCCAAAAACAGTCCTCAACCTCGCTTATGGCCTATTTGCACTTTCGTTATTATTAGGCGTATATATTTGCATGATGTCCAGCTGGTGGATTGCACTGATAGGACTTATTTGTATGGCAGCAGGCTATTTCTATACCGGAGGCCCTGTACCAATTGCATATACACCGTTTGGAGAACTTGTATCAGGTGCTTTCATGGGATTAGGCATCATCTTAATTAGTTTCTATATCCAGACTGGCACACTGACATCTAAAGCTGTTCTTGTCTCATTGCCAATTTCTATTTTAGTTGGTGCCATCTTACTATCGAACAATATTCGCGATTTAGATGGTGATAAAGAGAATGGTCGAAAAACACTTGCGATTCTTGCTGGAAGAAAAGGTGCAGTGAACATTTTACTTTCCATGTTTTTGGTCTCATATGTACTCATTTTTGTTTATATCTTCACAGATATCGTCGGCTTTTGGAGTCTTCTTGTTTTACTCAGTGTCCCAAAAGCCTATACAGCCATTAAAGAATTCAAGCAAAAAGAAAAACCAATTGAATTAATGAATGCCATGAAATCTACAGCTCAAACCAATACCTTTTTCGGTTTCCTGCTGACAATCGCGTTGATCTTACAATACTATATCGCATAGCTAAGAACACCTGCAGCCGAGCGCAGGTGTTCTTTTGTTACGAGGAATTGCTTCAAATTGGAACTAGTCTTACTTTCAAAATTGTTCATACTAACAATATGTTTGATATGAAAGGATGATCGCTTTGTTGTCTAAAGACGAATTACATCATTTGAAACAACGCCTAATGAGAGAAAAGCAAGAACTCGAAGCCAAAAGCCATGACGATGAACAAAAAGTATCATTTCCTTATGATTCTGTCGGAGAACTGTCAGCCTATGATAATCACCCAGGAGATCAAGGTACAGAGCTGTTCGAACGAGGGAAAGATATTGCTCTAAATAGTTTAGATCATGAACATCTGTTAGACATCAATGAAGCACTTCAAGCCATTGCTGACGGCTCTTATGGGTTTTGCAAAGTCTGTAATGCCCCTATTCCAAAGGAACGCTTAGAAGCCTTGCCCACTGCCGTCACATGCATAGAACATTCAAAAGAACAAACCGTTTCTCAAAACCGTCCGATTGAAGAAGATTTACTAAGTCCCCCATCAGGTCAATTTGAAAATGAAGAAAGCGCAGCCTACGATGGAGAGGATGCATATCAAGACGTAGAACGCTACGGAAACTCTGATACCCCGTCGGATATGGAATTCCCTCCACTGACATACGATGATGTGTATACACAATCAGAAGATGAAGATTATGTAGAAGACTATGAAGGATTCGCAGCTGCTGATATCGAGGGCAAAGCTACCAAGGTGTACCCAAATAAAGCACACGAAGCCTATGAAGAAGCATTAGACGAAGAAGGCGTCATGACGGTATTCGGTGACTTGAAACCGCACGAAGAAGAGCCTTATATAGAAGAAAATCATTAGTCCCCTCATATTGGGGGCTTTATGTTTATATCATGTAATAATTGGGAAATCATTTTAAGAGTGAATTTGATTGGAGGAGATTGTTAATGGCGAGAAAAAGTATCATTTGGGCAGTTGTTGTTTTCTTTATTACATACGCATTATTCTCTATTGCCGGATTCTTGTTTCCGATTGACAGAGAGTGGTATGATGCATTAAATAAACCGGAATGGACACCAAGTGGCGGTGTAATTGGGGCTGTGTGGGCTGTCTTATTTGCACTCATTTCGTTGTCCGCAGCGATCATTTACGGAAAGTATGGGTTTCAAAAGATCACTTTACCATTTTGGATTCTTTTTCTTTTAAATTACGTTTTTAATCAAGCCTTTAGCTTTTTTCAATTTACACAAAAAGATTTATTTGCCGCTACGATCGACTGTCTGCTTGTAGCACTGACAGCACTCGCACTTGTCATCGTCTCGCGTAAACTAAGCAAAGTCGTTCCAATTTTACTGATCCCTTATGTTTTATGGGGCTTCTTTGCGACATACTTGTCTTACACGATCTATTCCATGAATATGTAAAAAAAGACCGCTCTCGTGGCGGTCTTTCATTTTGAAGAAAATAAAAAAGAGGTCTTTGACATGACCTCTTTTAAAAATGACCCGTACGGGATTCGAACCCGTGTTACCGCCGTGAAAGGGCGGTGTCTTAACCGCTTGACCAACGGGCCAATTAAATGGCGGAGAAGGAGGGATTTGAACCCTCGCGCCGCTCGCGCGACCTACACCCTTAGCAGGGGCGCCTCTTCAGCCACTTGAGTACTTCTCCATTATGGCTCCGCAGGTAGGACTCGAACCTACGACCGATCGGTTAACAGCCGATAGCTCTACCACTGAGCTACTGCGGAAGATCATGGTGGGCCTGAGTGGACTCGAACCACCGACCTCACGCTTATCAGGCGTGCGCTCTAACCAGCTGAGCTACAGGCCCATGAACAGATATGCAAATGGAGCGGGTGATGGGAATCGAACCCACGACATCAGCTTGGAAGGCTGAGGTTTTACCACTAAACTACACCCGCAAAGATATGTATGGGGCGATTGATGGGAATCGAACCCACGAGTGCCAGAGCCACAATCTGGTGCGTTAACCACTTCGCCACAACCGCCATACTATTAATATTTTTTTGTAAAAAGTGGCTCGGGACGGAATCGAACCGCCGACACACGGATTTTCAGTCCGTTGCTCTACCAACTGAGCTACCGAGCCAAGTATTTATTTTAAAAATGGCGGTCCGGACGGGACTCGAACCCGCGACCTCCTGCGTGACAGGCAGGCATTCTAACCAACTGAACTACCGGACCATTTTGGTTGCGGGGGCAGGATTTGAACCTGCGACCTTCGGGTTATGAGCCCGACGAGCTACCGAACTGCTCCACCCCGCGATAATATAAGTTTTTAAAAAATATGGCGGAGGAAGAGGGATTCGAACCCCCGCGGGCTTTGACACCCCTGTCGGTTTTCAAGACCGATCCCTTCAGCCGGACTTGGGTATTCCTCCGTATAGATGGTGGACCTTGTAGGACTCGAACCTACGACCGGACGGTTATGAGCCGTCTGCTCTAACCAACTGAGCTAAAGGTCCTTTATAGCGGCGGAGGGGATCGAACCCCCGACCTCACGGGTATGAACCGTACGCTCTAGCCAGCTGAGCTACACCGCCATGATCAAAATAATCTTTTAAAAAGTGGAGCCTAGCGGGATCGAACCGCTGACCTCCTGCGTGCAAGGCAGGCGCTCTCCCAGCTGAGCTAAGGCCCCATAAAAGATGGTCGGGAAGACAGGATTCGAACCTGCGACCCCTTGGTCCCAAACCAAGTGCTCTACCAAGCTGAGCTACTTCCCGATCTTAATGGCGCGCCCGAGAGGAGTCGAACCCCTAACCTTTTGATCCGTAGTCAAACGCTCTATCCAATTGAGCTACGGGCGCTTATTTTATAATGCCGAGGGCCGGACTTGAACCGGCACGGTAGTCACCTACCGCAGGATTTTAAGTCCTGTGTGTCTGCCAATTCCACCACCCCGGCGTGGATGGTATAAGCGGAAGACGGGATTCGAACCCGCGACCCCCACCTTGGCAAGGTGGTGTTCTACCACTGAACTACTTCCGCATTACAGGATTTCTTTATTTTATTTGGCAATGCGGGTGAAGGGACTTGAACCCCCACGTCATAAAGACACTAGATCCTAAGTCTAGCGCGTCTGCCAATTCCGCCACACCCGCATGAAACATGGTGAGCCATGAAGGACTCGAACCTTCGACCCTCTGATTAAAAGTCAGATGCTCTACCAACTGAGCTAATGGCTCGCTTTAAAAGCGACTTGTCTATCTTACCATATGAAAGTGGTGCCGGCAAGAGGACTTGAACCCCCAACCTACTGATTACAAGTCAGTTGCTCTACCAGTTGAGCTACACCGGCTTTATCTATCCTAACATTATGTAAGAATAAATATGGTGGAGGATGACGGGCTCGAACCGCCGACCCTCTGCTTGTAAGGCAGATGCTCTCCCAGCTGAGCTAATCCTCCACTATGTAGGAATCTCTCGATCCGACAAAGATTATTATATACAGGTTTTGATCATTTGTAAAGGCTATATTAAAAAAATTTTATTTCAATTTTCGCTGCGTATTTCTTTTAACAAATGATCGTCATTTCCTCTATTCAAACAGCGTCATCTAACATTTTTCACCTCAACTTCTCCATTCTATATTCTCTTTAAAAACGGTCAATTCCTTCATAAATACCAGCAGTCTATCATTTTTATGCTATAGGTATTCCTTAGCATCTAACAATAGATATAGTATGTAGATATCAAAATAGATGTATCTATCAAGATCGATACGGTGCTCTTTTATCATCTAATAATCTGAGTCTCTATTGATTCCTTCATAGATATGGATTTATCTGCTGAAACGCTCTATCTATTTGTTTCAAAGTTTTTCACATGCTTGTAAATGGATTAAGGTGTCGAAGCGTTCTTCAAATAAATGCAATCAACATCATATTTTCTCATGAAGCACAAAAAAGAATCATTTCCATATGAAAATGATTCTTAGAAAAGCTTGGCGGCGTCCTACTCTCACAGGGGGAGACCCCCAACTACCATCGGCGCTGAAGAGCTTAACTTCCGTGTTCGGTATGGGAACGGGTGTGACCTCTTCGCTATCACCACCAAACCTGATGGAGAGAATGTTCTCTCAAAACTAGATAACAATGTTCATGCTTCACATTAGAATAAAGGTTAAGTCCTCGATCTATTAGTATCTGTCAGCTCCACGTGTCACCACGCTTCCACCTCAGACCTATCAACCTGATCATCTTTCAGGGATCTTACTTCCTTGCGGAATGGGAAATCTCATCTTGAGGGGGGCTTCATGCTTAGATGCTTTCAGCACTTATCCCGTCCGCACATAGCTACCCAGCGATGCCCTTGGCAGAACAACTGGTACACCAGCGGTGCGTCCATCCCGGTCCTCTCGTACTAAGGACAGCTCCTCTCAAATTTCCTGCGCCCGCGACGGATAGGGACCGAACTGTCTCACGACGTTCTGAACCCAGCTCGCGTACCGCTTTAATGGGCGAACAGCCCAACCCTTGGGACCGACTACAGCCCCAGGATGCGATGAGCCGACATCGAGGTGCCAAACCTCCCCGTCGATGTGGACTCTTGGGGGAGATAAGCCTGTTATCCCCGGGGTAGCTTTTATCCGTTGAGCGATGGCCCTTCCATGCGGAACCACCGGATCACTAAGCCCGACTTTCGTCCCTGCTCGACTTGTAGGTCTCGCAGTCAAGCTCCCTTGTGCCTTTACACTCTGCGAATGATTTCCAACCATTCTGAGGGAACCTTTGGGCGCCTCCGTTACATTTTAGGAGGCGACCGCCCCAGTCAAACTGCCCACCTGACACTGTCTCCCTGCCCGATAAGGGCAGCGGGTTAGAAGGTCAATACAGCCAGGGTAGTATCCCACCGATGCCTCCACCGAAGCTAGCGCTCCGGTTTCCAAGGCTCCTACCTATCCTGTACAAGCTGTACCAACATTCAATATCAGGCTGCAGTAAAGCTCCACGGGGTCTTTCCGTCCTGTCGCGGGTAACCTGCATCTTCACAGGTACTATAATTTCACCGAGTCTCTCGTTGAGACAGTGCCCAGATCGTTGCGCCTTTCGTGCGGGTCGGAACTTACCCGACAAGGAATTTCGCTACCTTAGGACCGTTATAGTTACGGCCGCCGTTTACTGGGGCTTCAATTCGCACCTTCGCTTACGCTAAGCGCTCCTCTTAACCTTCCAGCACCGGGCAGGCGTCAGCCCCTATACTTCGCCTTACGGCTTCGCAGAGACCTGTGTTTTTGCTAAACAGTCGCCTGGGCCTATTCACTGCGGCTTCTCGGGGCTTTAACACCCTAAGAAGCACCCCTTCTCCCGAAGTTACGGGGTCATTTTGCCGAGTTCCTTAACGAGAGTTCTCTCGATCACCTTAGGATTCTCTCCTCGCCTACCTGTGTCGGTTTGCGGTACGGGCACCTCTCACCTCGCTAGAGGCTTTTCTTGGCAGTGTGGAATCAGGAACTTCGCTACTAAATTTCGCTCGCCATCACAGCTCAGCCTTTACGGGAAACGGATTTGCCTATTTCCCAGCCTAACTGCTTGGACGCGGATATCCAATACCGCGCTTACCCTATCCTCCTGCGTCCCCCCATTGCTCAAATGGTGAGGAGGTGGTACAGGAATATCAACCTGTTGTCCATCGCCTACGCCTTTCGGCCTCGGCTTAGGTCCCGACTAACCCTGAGCGGACGAGCCTTCCTCAGGAAACCTTAGGCATTCGGTGGACGGGATTCTCACCCGTCTTTCGCTACTCATACCGGCATTCTCACTTCTAAGCGCTCCACCAGTCCTTCCGGTCTGACTTCACTGCACTTAGAACGCTCTCCTACCACTGTTCGTTAGAACAGTCCGCAGCTTCGGTGATACGTTTAGCCCCGGTACATTTTCGGCGCAGAGTCACTCGACCAGTGAGCTATTACGCACTCTTTAAATGGTGGCTGCTTCTAAGCCAACATCCTGGTTGTCTAAGCAACTCCACATCCTTTTCCACTTAACGTATACTTTGGGACCTTAGCTGGCGGTCTGGGCTGTTTCCCTTTCGACTACGGATCTTATCACTCGCAGTCTGACTCCCAAGGATAAGTCATCGGCATTCGGAGTTTGACTGAATTCGGTAACCCGGTAGGGGCCCCTAGTCCAATCAGTGCTCTACCTCCGAGACTCTTACCTTGAGGCTAGCCCTAAAGCTATTTCGGAGAGAACCAGCTATCTCCAGGTTCGATTGGCATTTCACCCCTACCCACACCTCATCCCCGCACTTTTCAACGTGCGTGGGTTCGGGCCTCCATTCAGTGTTACCTGAACTTCACCCTGGACATGGGTAGATCACCTGGTTTCGGGTCTACGACCACGTACTCATGCGCCCTATTCAGACTCGCTTTCGCTGCGGCTCCGCATCTTCTGCTTAACCTTGCACGGGATCGTAACTCGCCGGTTCATTCTACAAAAGGCACGCCATCACCCATTAACGGGCTCTGACTACTTGTAGGCACACGGTTTCAGGATCTATTTCACTCCCCTTCCGGGGTGCTTTTCACCTTTCCCTCACGGTACTGGTTCACTATCGGTCACTAGGGAGTATTTAGCCTTGGGAGATGGTCCTCCCGGATTCCGACGGAATTTCACGTGTTCCGCCGTACTCAGGATCCACTCTGGAGAGAACAACATTTCAGTTACAGGGCTGTTACCTTCTTTGGCGGGCCTTTCCAGACCTCTTCGCTTATATCGTTCCTTTGTAACTCCGTATAGAGTGTCCTACAACCCCAAGAGGCAAGCCTCTTGGTTTGGGCTGTTCCCGTTTCGCTCGCCGCTACTCAGGGAATCGCATTTGCTTTCTCTTCCTCCGGGTACTTAGATGTTTCAGTTCCCCGGGTATGCCTTCTCATACTCTATGTATTCAAGTATGGATACTACTCCATTACGAGCAGTGGGTTTCCCCATTCGGAAATCTCCGGATCAAAGCTTGCTTACAGCTCCCCGAAGCATATCGGTGTTCGTCCCGTCCTTCATCGGCTCCTAGTGCCAAGGCATCCACCGTGCGCCCTTTCTAACTTAACCATTTCTTACTTTAGAAAGAATCACTATGTGTGATGAACTTTGCATTGCATTCAATGTGAATGTATTACTTATTGTTATCTAGTTTTCAAAGAACAATCCTGTCTCGCTAGAGACATGTCTTGAAGGAATGATCCTTCAAAACTAAACAAGACGAAAACGCACACTGCTCCATATATCCTTAGAAAGGAGGTGATCCAGCCGCACCTTCCGATACGGCTACCTTGTTACGACTTCACCCCAATCATCTGCCCCACCTTCGGCGGCTGGCTCCATAAAGGTTACCTCACCGACTTCGGGTGTTGCAAACTCTCGTGGTGTGACGGGCGGTGTGTACAAGGCCCGGGAACGTATTCACCGCGGCATGCTGATCCGCGATTACTAGCGATTCCAGCTTCACGCAGTCGAGTTGCAGACTGCGATCCGAACTGAGAACAGATTTATGGGATTGGCTAAACCTTGCGGTCTCGCAGCCCTTTGTTCTGTCCATTGTAGCACGTGTGTAGCCCAGGTCATAAGGGGCATGATGATTTGACGTCATCCCCACCTTCCTCCGGTTTGTCACCGGCAGTCACCTTAGAGTGCCCAACTAAATGCTGGCAACTAAGATCAAGGGTTGCGCTCGTTGCGGGACTTAACCCAACATCTCACGACACGAGCTGACGACAACCATGCACCACCTGTCACTCTGTCCCCGAAGGGAAAGCCCTATCTCTAGGGTTGTCAGAGGATGTCAAGACCTGGTAAGGTTCTTCGCGTTGCTTCGAATTAAACCACATGCTCCACCGCTTGTGCGGGCCCCCGTCAATTCCTTTGAGTTTCAGTCTTGCGACCGTACTCCCCAGGCGGAGTGCTTAATGCGTTAGCTGCAGCACTAAGGGGCGGAAACCCCCTAACACTTAGCACTCATCGTTTACGGCGTGGACTACCAGGGTATCTAATCCTGTTCGCTCCCCACGCTTTCGCTCCTCAGCGTCAGTTACAGACCAGAGAGTCGCCTTCGCCACTGGTGTTCCTCCACATCTCTACGCATTTCACCGCTACACGTGGAATTCCACTCTCCTCTTCTGCACTCAAGTTTCCCAGTTTCCAATGACCCTCCCCGGTTGAGCCGGGGGCTTTCACATCAGACTTAAGAAACCGCCTGCGAGCCCTTTACGCCCAATAATTCCGGACAACGCTTGCCACCTACGTATTACCGCGGCTGCTGGCACGTAGTTAGCCGTGGCTTTCTGGTTAGGTACCGTCAAGGTGCGAGCAGTTACTCTCGCACTTGTTCTTCCCTAACAACAGAGCTTTACGATCCGAAAACCTTCATCACTCACGCGGCGTTGCTCCGTCAGACTTTCGTCCATTGCGGAAGATTCCCTACTGCTGCCTCCCGTAGGAGTCTGGGCCGTGTCTCAGTCCCAGTGTGGCCGATCACCCTCTCAGGTCGGCTACGCATCGTCGCCTTGGTGAGCCATTACCCCACCAACTAGCTAATGCGCCGCGGGTCCATCTGTAAGTGACAGCCGAAACCGTCTTTCATCCTTGAACCATGCGGTTCAAGGAACTATCCGGTATTAGCTCCGGTTTCCCGGAGTTATCCCAGTCTTACAGGCAGGTTACCCACGTGTTACTCACCCGTCCGCCGCTAACATCCGGGAGCAAGCTCCCTTCTGTTCGCTCGACTTGCATGTATTAGGCACGCCGCCAGCGTTCGTCCTGAGCCAGGATCAAACTCTCCGAAAAAGTACAAAACCGAAGTTTTGTTTTTCGTCAGCGTTTGACTGACTACCTATGATGTATCATAGGATTTTTTTATAAAAACTTGAATTAACAGGTACGTTTTGTCTTGTTTAGTTTTCAAAGATCATTTTCGTTATCGCTCAGAAGCGACTTTATTAATATAACATTCTATCAAGATGAAGTCAACAACTTTTTTCTTGATGTCATTTATCAACCGCGCTGTTTCAGCGGCGAATACAAATATAACACCTTTCCAAAGAAGAAACAAGTATTTTTTCTAAATAATTTATTTTTCCTGATCTCTTCCTATATATTGCTACAAAATCGCTTATTTACGGGAATTCCCTATTGTTGATCCTGAAGGTCTTTAGTATATTTATAAATAGATAAAAACTTAATAACCGCAGGGGGAGCTTTGTGCTGAGAGTGAACATTCGTTGTTCTGACCCTTTGAACCTGTCAGTTAATACTGAAGTAGGAATGTGGAATCAATTGAATACATGTGGTGTATTCAGCTCGATATGTTTTTCTATGAATAACATACTCATCCTCACACGGTCTCTCCTTGCTCAATTCATGAAAAAGGAGATTTTTTTATGCAACAATCAAATCAATTGGTACGACTAATGGAAATTGCCATTATGACTTCACTAGCACTTGTATTAGATTACTTATCAGGTCTCTTTTTAAGAATGCCGAACGGCGGGTCTCTTGCGCTGATTATGATACCCGTTATTCTTATGTCTATTAGATGGGGAATATCCACCGGGTTTATCATTGGAGTGCTCATTGCAGGCCTCCAGCTGATGAATGGCCCTATTATCGCTACACCAGTTCAAGGATTTCTCGATTACTTCGTCGCATCTGTTGTCATTTCCCTAAGCGGCTTGTTTTCTGGATTGATCAAAAAAGCTATTCAGGATCAAAAGCGAAAACAGCAATTCTTCTATATTACCTTATCTGTCTTTACTGCAAGTTTCTTCAGACTGTTGACGTTCTTTATCTCTGGGGTTGTTTTCTTTTCTCACTATGCACCGAAAGGAACACCAGGATGGGTTTACTCTTTAGTTTATAACAGCACGTATATGGTTCCTTCATTTATTATTTGTAGTATTGTTCTTTGTATACTCATACCAAGTGCATCTCGTTTGGTTTTTCCTCACCAAAAATAACCGGCTGATTTTAGCTGGTTATTTTTTATGCATAATTTGCCGCTCTATCGAATCTATTAATAGTAGAAGATTTCATGCTGGAGGTACGACAATGAACCCTTACTCCATTATGCTGTGCTGTTATATTCTCAGTCTTGCTTATTTTTTGGCAGGTTTCTATGAAGCTTTAAAAATAGCAGGCGTAAAAGGAAAAGTAGAGGCTTCTCCTTTTATCTCTTATATATTGCTTGCTGTGCTTTTCACTTTTTTCTCTCATTATTACTGGAAGCTGACGATTTAATTCGGTGTACATGGGCATGTAATTCAGACAACTCCCACCCATACCCTATTTCATTATGTTCCTCGCCAGCCAGCTCGAACTGGCTGGTCACGACAAAATGAGGTTGAAGCTTTTGATAAAATTGCTTCGCTGAATTTTGTTCAAACACCCATAGCATCATATTTTGATATCCTTTTTCTATTAAATAACTCACTCCTTCTGCAATTAAAGCAATACCTGCTCCTGATTTCTGTTTCTCCTGTAATAAATAGATCGCATAAAGCTCTCCATCGTATGTTGGGTAGCGTTCATCACGCTGCTTTCCAAAAGATGCAAAACCAAATACGCCATCAACATCTTCTACGACAAACGTACCTTCAAGCGACCTGTTTCTCCAGCTCTCTTCCCGATCTTCTATATGTAAACTGTCCAAATACTCCTGCTTAATAATGCCGTGATAAGTCGTCTTCCAGCTTTTCACATGTATTTCGGCGATTTTAGGAATATCTTGTTGCACCGCATGTCTCACCTTCATCCATACCACTCCTTTTCACTGTTTTCACCCTATCTATATCATGATAAATTCCTATTTCTTAAAATTCAATCGCTAAAGGATATCTGCTGACATTTTGTCGTCAACACACCATGACATAAAGAAAACAAAGTGCTAAAATAAAGATCATTTTAGCACTTTGTCAACAATCTGAGACACCTTCTGATGAAGGTATCTATTCATTTTATTCTTCTATTTGATGATCAGCGACCTCTTTTTTTCTTGGCTGTTTGATTTCATTCGTTAGTTCTTGAATGCTTTGCTTCACATTGCCTTTGCCGGAAAAGTTCTCAATAATTTCTTTGACGTCAATTCCAGAGGATGCTTTCAGGCTTTCTTGCAGACTAGACATAAGGTTTGTCGCATAGCCAGTGACTTTATTGGCTCCGCTGCCTTCGCCGTTACCACCAGTATCCACAACAGTAATTTTATCAATGTTAGAAAGTGGTGCAGATACTTGCTTCGCATATTCAGGAAGCATTTTCACAATCATATCAAGGATCGCTGCCTGACCATACTGTTCAAATGCTTCAGCGATTTTCTCTTTCGCTTCGGCTTCTGCAAGTCCTTTCAGTCTAATGACTTCTGCCTCTGTTTCCCCTTTCGCACGATCAGCTTCCGCTTTGGCAAGCCCGTCAATACGGACTTTCTCAGCTTCTGCTTTTGCCATTGCTTCAATGCTATATTTCTTCGCATCTGCTTCAGCAAGACGTTTCGCTTTTTCCGCCGCTGCTGACTGCTCAACAGCATAACGGTCCGCATCTGCTTTCTTTTTCACTTCAGAATCGTATTGACGTTCACGACGCTGAATCTCTTTTTCTTCTAATTCAATTTGCTTCTGGCGTTCTATAATTTTGACTTGCATTTCTTGTTCAGTTACGTTCTGACGATTGCGAGCTGTTTCAAGATCGTACGCTTGGTCGGCACTTGCTTTCGCCGTATCCTGTTCGCGTCTGAATTCTGCTCTTTTCAGCTCATTAACCTTTTCTGCTTCAGCGATTTCAGTGGCACGTTCAAGCTCAGATTTCTTCGCATCTTTATCTGCTTCGGCACGTTTGATACGTGTTTCTTTATCTGCTTCAGCTGTTGCAATATCTGCATCGCGCTTCACTTGGGCAATTCTAGGTTTACCTAGTGATTCTAAATAACCATTTTTATCACGGACATCCTTGATCGTAAACGATACAATGACGAGACCCATTTTCGCCAAATCTTGAGAAGCGACACGTTGTACTTCTTGAGAAAATTTCTCTCTGTTTTTATAAATCTCTTCTACTGTCATTGATCCTAAAATGGAGCGAAGGTGACCTTCCAGTACTTCTCTCGCTTCATTTTCGCGGTCTTCTTTTGTTTTACCTAAAAATTGCTCTGCAGCAGTAGCAATTTCTTCAATTGATCCGCCAATTTTAATGATTGCCGTTCCATCTGCCATAACTGGCACACCTTGTTCGGTATAGACTTCAGGCGTTGAAACATCTAGCTTGCTAGATAGTAAGCTGAGCGGCTCCGCTTGTTGAAAGACAGGAAGTACAAAGGTACCACCGCCTCTTACAATCTTAATCTTGTTTCCACCTTCATCCACGTGGACATTTTTACTTCCTAGGTAACTTCCTGTGACGATTAATGCTTCATCTGGACCTGCTGTCCGGTATTTCGAAACAAACACACCAATAAGTGCAATAAGAATCACAAGCACAATTCCAATAATAATTAAAATTGTTGTTCCTGGCATAGCATTCCCTCCTAGATTTCTTCATTTGGTATAACTGATAAGACACCTTTGTTCACTTCGACGACTAGCACCCGGGTTCCATATGGAATCTCTTCTTCGTCGAAACTGATTGCTGGCTTTGAGATTTTCCCGCTATTACTAATTAACAGCACTTCTCCAAACCCGTCTTTTGGAACAGATACAATGATCTCCCCAGTTCTTCCTTTTAAATCGGCCTCCGCATATGAGAGAGATTCTTCAGCAGAGGAAAGTGGGACTAAGACAAATACATTTAAGCAAGTCACGAGAACCACTGCGAGAATGGCAGATAATACTGCGCCAAGTCCACTTCCTACAATTGCTGTTTTTTCTGAGATAAACCCTCCAGCCGAGAAAAAGGTGAGAAATGCGAGGATCAATGTTGGTTGAAGGAATGGAACAGGAATCGCTTCAAACAATCCATCAAATACATCGCCAAAAAAGACGAAAACAAGTGTTAGGATTCCTGATATCATCAATATGTATAAATACAGCGTCTGAAGTGGCAGACCGAACACATCCATCTTCCTCACCCTTCCTTCATGAAGTGATCAGCCTTTGTTTCATTTAGACCATGCTCACCTCCATGTGTATTCCTTCTAACAGGTAATACGAACCACTTTTGTAAAGGTTTCATATTTCATCACAATTCTTCACAGGATTTCTCGGATAGCTCAAGAATGATTGTCATGTACCAGTATGTTAAAATTTGATCTTGAGGTGATGAGAATGAGTTTATTACATGATGCAAGACAAGAATTGTGGCAAGAGCTGCAAGGTTTGAATGAAGAACAATTGAATCAGAAGTTATCTGATGATACTTGGAGTATTCAAGAGGTGGCAGATCACTTGAAGAAGATGGACCTCGTGGCAGCCAAACATCTAGCTGCTGAGGGAAAAAAAGCACCGATGAAAGAATATGAGCCAAAGCCAGTGGAAATGGCAGAGGATCGTTCAAGAAAAGCGACTGCGCCTAGTATTGTTGAGCCTGAGCGCAAGCATGTGACACCTACACATTTAAAGGATGAGCTCGATACAGCGCGTGAACAGCTCAATCAAATTTTATCAACGTTTACTGAGGATGATTTCAAACGTGTCATTGCACACCCGGTGTTTGAAGAATTATCTTTGAAGCAATATCTTGATTTTATCGGCGCACATGAAAAACGCCATATCCATCAAATCAAAGAAATTAAAGAACAGCTATAAGGCATAAAAAAGACTCCCTTTTGGGAGCCTTTTTTCATCGTTACACTGTTTTCGGTGTTAGATCAAAACAGCGAGCATAAATCCAGTTGTACGCTTTTTCGTTTAGATCTCTTGGGTTTCCAACTGTTTGCGGGTCTTTCATTGCTTCTTTAGATAAACGGTCAATCATATCTTTTGATACACCTTGTTCTTCTAATGAAGGAACTTCTAGGTCTTCCACTAAATCATACATCCAGTTCACAGCAGCTTTGGCTGCTTCCTCTGTTGACATTCGGCTAGTATCAATACCAAATGCTTGCGCAATTCGTGCAAATTTTTCCGGATACCCTTTCCAGTTATACTCCATGACTGGTCCCATCATCGCTGCCACACACTGGCCATGCGCTACAGGAATGATGCCTCCGAGTGTTTGACTCATCGCATGTGCAGCTCCAGCTGATTCGCTTCCGTAAGAAAGTCCTGCAAGCATTGCAGCTTGTGCCATTCCATATCTTGCTTCCAAGTCTTCGCCATCAGCAAAGGCACGACGAATATAATGAGCAGCATATTCAATGGCCATGAGCGCGACCGCATCTGTAATAGGCTGAGCAAATTTCATTGTATAGCATTCGATGGAATGTGCAAGTGCATCGATCCCAGTCATTGCTGTCACATGAGGTGGCATGGAAACATGAAGCTCTGGATCGATAACTGTGAGGTGAGCTGCAATAAGTGGTCCACCTGTGTTGAATTTAAATTCTCTTTCTTCATCCGTAATCACTGCCCACTGTGTGACTTCTGAACCTGTACCAGCCGTTGTCGGAATGGTGGTTAAAGGCGGAATTCTCTTTTCAAGCGGTTTTTTCCCTTCTGCCGCTTCGTAATCAAGAACTGATCCTTCATGCGTCACTTCTACACCGATCGCCTTTGCTGTATCCATTGAGCTCCCGCCGCCTACTGCGACTAATCCATTACAGCCTTCTTTTTCATATAAAGCAGATCCTTCATTGACGAGACGGACTGGCGGGTTTGGCTCGACTTTGTCAAATAGCACTACATCGATTTGCGCATCTTTTAATGAAGCAACCACAGGGTCTACTACGCCCGCTTGATAAATACCAGGGTCTGTTACAAGCAATACTTTCGAGACACCGTATGCTTTCACTTCTTCCCCAACATGTTTCACTGCTCCAATACCATGTTTGATGACAGTCGGAATTTCAAATGTATGGAATTTCTGCATGCTTTCAATTTTCATATTCAACGTCATATAGAATCTCCTCCAAATGTGTGATATTTATTTAAACCAATGCACTGCTTCGGGTTTCGTATTTCGATATACATGCTTCAGTTCTGTATATTCTTCAAGTCCCGTCTGCCCTAATTCACGTCCAAGACCTGATTGCTTATATCCACCCCAAGGTGCTTGAGCGAAATAAGGATGGAAGTCATTGATCCAAACTGTGCCTAATCTTAATTGACGAGCGACTCTTTCAGCTTTTCCAATATCTGAAGACCACACAGCCCCTGCTAATCCATAAATCGTATCATTTGCCAGCTCAATGACCTCTTCCTCTGTTCGGAAGGATTCCACTGTTAATACTGGGCCAAAGACTTCTTCCTGCACAATCCGCATTTCTGACGTACAGCCTGAAAAGATGGTCGGCAAGTAAAAGAACCCATTTAAAAGCTCCTCTGCGTCAGGTCTTTTTCCGCCTGTTTCTAATATTGCACCTTCTTCTAATCCGATGGTGACGTATTTTTCTACTTTTTCTCGATGCTCAGCTGAGATGAGCGGTCCGCTCTGCGTCCCTTCATCAAAGCCGTTGCCTAGCTTGATTTTTTTCGTACGCTTCACCAGTTCTTCTAAAAATTCATCATGAATGGATTCTTCCACTAACAAGCGTGAACCTGCCGAACACACTTGCCCCGCATGGAAAAACACAGCATTCATTGCTTGGTCAACCGCTACGTCGAAATCAGCATCTTGAAACACAATATTCGGATTTTTCCCGCCGAGCTCAAGGGCGATTTTCTTTACATTCCCACTGGCTCCCTGCATGATTTTCTTACCTGTTTCAATCCCGCCAGTGAACGAAATGAAATCAACTTGGTCGTTAACAGCAAGCTCGTCACCAACCGTTGCACCTGGTCCAAGAACTAAGTTTGCCACTCCTGCTGGAATGCCCGCTTCTTCTATGAGTTTGAATACTTTGATCGTGGTGAGTGGTGTGATTTCACTTGGCTTTAAGACGATTGTATTCCCCGCAGCAAGAGCAGGAGCGATTTTCCAGCTTGCTTGAAGCAATGGATAGTTCCAAGGAGTGATTTGCCCGCATACACCGACAGGCTCTCTGACCAATTCGCTTTTCGAGTTCGGGACTGGTGATGAAATAATCTCCCCGCCATCTTTGTCAGCAAGCCCTGCGTAATATTGGAACACATTCGCAATATCGTCCATATCTGCTTTGCTTTCCTCTACTGTTTTACCAGTATCAAGCGATTCTAATTTGGCTAGTTCATCCAGATCACGTCTAATCAATTTAGCAATCTTAAACACCAAATTTCCTCTTTCAAGTCCAGGCAAGTTTGCCCATTCACCTTGATCAAAGGCTTTTCTCGCTGCTTTGATAGCTAGCTGCGCATCATTTCTTGATCCTTCACTGACTGTCGCGATCACTTCTTGATTGTATGGATTGATGATTTCTCGCGTGTCGCCACTTTTGGCACCAACCCATTGTCCACCTATAAATAGTGTTTGACTCATAGAAGGAACCTCCTCTGATTCTCTTTGATAAGTTTGTTAAATAAAAATTTAACGTTTTGAACATAATTAACGTATCATGTTCTAATTTTTCTGTCAAAGGGAGATATGCTTCATTTTCTTTTGACATTTTGCATTCTTTCGTTAACATATAGTCCATAAAGATTTTTTTGAACGTATTGAATTCTCTTAATAGAAAAGAGGGACAAGATGAAAAAACAGGAACAGCCGCAAGCAGAAGAACGTATACTAGCTGCTAAAGATCTCGTTATTGATTCCATAGCTGAAACGATGGATCTCTATGGCATTACTCGAAGTGCTGGCATTCTCTATGGGACCATGTATTTAAATGAGGAAATGACGCTGGATGAAATGCGTGAAGAGCTGCAAATGAGCAAGCCCAGTATGAGTACGGGTGTGAAAAAGCTGCAAGACATGAATATTGTCAAAAAGACATTTCACCGAGGCCGAAGAAAACACAGCTATGTTGCTGAAAAGGATTTTTTTAAGTTTTTCATGAACTTCTTTCCGCAAAAATGGGAACGAGAGGTCGAGGTCAATTTGGCGGCGATTGAAGAAGCGCAAAAGGAGCTCCACGACGTATCTCGTGATGATCAGCTAGAGGAACATATAAGAGAGGAAGCGCAGCAGCTTCTTGAACAACTTGAAAGCTCAAAAGCCTATTATGACTGGCTCAGACGCTTAGCGGCCTCTGTACATTCAGGGGAAATCTTTGACTATATTCCGATTGATCAGAAAGATAAATAGACTATGTGTGTGCGTTTTAAAGCTTGAATTTTACAGGAGGATTGATTATAATAAATTATGTCGTAACACATCGGGGCATTAGCTCAGCTGGGAGAGCGCTACGCTGGCAGCGTAGAGGTCAGCGGTTCGATCCCGCTATGCTCCATACGAAAAACCATTCTTGAGAGATCAAGGATGGTTTTTTTATGTATATATCTCTTACAGTTCTGTTTGTTCGTTATTTCTCCTTAATTTCAATAACTTTATGATGCGGTATGTAATTACAGAAACATAGGTTATGATGAGAATGATTGTATAAGATACAGGAAAATCGCTCGTCATTCCGTGATAAATAAAATAGATGAGTAGCACTGACAGCATGAGGACTTGGAACAGTTCTTTTTTCATTTTCTCTCCCTCTCATGTTCATGATTTGGTCGATTATATCATAATTGATGTCATTTTTTGTTCGCTAGCAGCAAGAAATTTCCTTCTCTTGCTGCTAGCATTTGATGAGTGATCATTTCTTCAGCAATTGTTCGATTTTGTTCTTTGTCTTTGGTCCGTAAATCCCGTCTGCCGCTAAGCCGTTCATGAGCTGGAACCGCTTGACCGCATTCGCTGTTTTTGGCCCATAGTAGCCATCAACCCCATTGTTTTTTGCTCCTTTGTCTGGGTAAAAATAGAGGGAAGATAATGCTTTTTGCACAGCTGTGACTTGTGGACCTTTTGTTAAAGGCTTGGTTATTTTTAAGATGCCAGATGGCAAATTTGACGATTTCTGTTTGGTCGCAGGTGCTTTGTGGCTCAAGCTCTCTGCTCGAACTGGCTTTCTATTGCTTTTGCTGCCGGTATGAGCTGTGGCTATTCCAGCTTTAAATTGATCCCATCGTCCGAGCAATTTCCGTGGACATTCTTTACCACTCCAATGTTTATGGGGCACTACATTTGTTAAAGTGATCCCCAAATCCCCCATCAATTTCCGAATGAGCCATTGAGCATTTTCGACTGCTTGCTCAAAGTTACCGTCTGTATTTTCACAAATTTCAATTCCGATTGATTTCATATTGCCAGTGCCCCTGCCATCGCCTGCGTGCCAGCCGTTCTCGTTTAACGGTAAATGCTGATAAATGACCTGATCATCAACAGTGTAATGCCAGCTGACCCCAGTACTTGAACGTGCAACAAACGCAGCGTGACTCCCCGCATTTGCACCTTTTGCAGTGTTAGAGGTATTATGCACTGTAATATAGAGCGGCTTCATCCTATTTCCTGGTCTGTTGCGGTTGTTTTTTGGAATGTAGGCTTGAATGATATTGACCATATTGTATCTCCTTCAACGATTATTTTGTTAGACCTCTTTGTTTCAAGGTATCTTTTTGTAATTGACCTTTGTAGGTCACATAATTGTTTTTAAACCAGGCGATAATAGCTGTCACCATCGTAAAAATGGTGGAACCTGCTACATATAGTGCCTCACCGGCTGTTTGTACTTGCTCCTCACTAATCGGCAGCACCGTCTGCCCGAACATGACAAGCGTTTGATTGATGAGTGCAATAAAAAGAAGCACTGTGCGAATCACAGTGCCTTTGTCGAATGTTTTCATGATGTTTTCCTCTTATTTTAAATTCCGTTCAATTTTATCGAGTTTGTCAATGACGACGTCATACTTTTCACTAAACTTTGCTAACACATCATTTTGCGCCTCGATTTGCTCATTGAGCTTGTTTTCTCTTTCTTTTGTTGTGTTGAGAACATAAAACAGAATCCAGCAAAAGAGAACGGCAAACGGGCCTTGTGTCATTAAGTTTTGAACGACATCTACTTCCATTGAAATCACCTTCTTTCCGGCAAAAAAATAAAGCCATTAGGCTTTGTATATTTCTCCAGTTATATTTTGATAGTCTTCTGCCGAGATCCAGCCAATGCTTACATAAAATGCAATGTCCTCTGGGCCGTAACACTGCCAGCCCCATAATTGTTTGATATCCACTACAGTCGGAAACATGTTTTTGAAGTTCTTTAAAAGTTCTATATCACTTGACGGAGGTGGTTTTAGGCTTCTATATACTCCTGCGTCGCTAATTTATACCATTGCTGTTTTTTCGCATCAAGTGCAGCTCTCTTAATGCAGCTTTACCTATAGCAGGAGAGTAACTACCCCAAGCATAAAACAAGCAGGCACCTAACGATTTAATCTCATTATAAATATTACTGCCAGCTTGAATATTAACCAGCTGTAATCCATTATCATTCGTCATTTTATATACCTGAGATTGGTTCCATTTCCGCTTTAGCTACATGAATTGTTGAATCATTTTCATTAATAACCTTCATCATGTCATTTAACAGACCTGTATGGGCTTTATCACTAGTTTTGAAAATACGTGGTGTCTTTAACTCCTTGTGATTCTTCTGTCCCATTGTTCATGGGATTATCTTGTACTGAACTTAAAACCAAATGTAATAAACTCCGTGGGATTAGCATTATTTGAAGATGATTGCACACATACATTCCCATTCTTATCTATTAAGGTGCGATGGAATTGAGGTACTCCTGGTGTCCCTATACTTGAAGCGATTCCCACAAAATGGATCGCTTGCTGCGGTCGATATTCTTCAGGCAAGATAAACACTGGGTTATTTCCTAAAATTCCACCTTTTATAGCACCCACGATCTCAACTTCCCCCAAGAGATTCTTTCGATATTTTACTGGCAAATTAATAGGGTCATATTCCTTCCAATTGCCTTTAATTTCTTTAGGTGTTTCCCAAGAACCTTCTAATACATCTGATAGCGTGATTTGCTTCTCCCACGGTGTCCATGATTGTGCATTGTGTCTAAGAACTCTAAAGTATGTGTTCTTCCCATAAACAGACTCGTATGCTATTTGCACTAATGTAGTACCATAACTCATGACGAGCAAAAACACTCGATTATAGGAAGGAGATGGACCGTTTACTCCAGTATTATATATAAGATACATCCCTGTCTCGGTAAGGGCATTGTAGTCTGTCTCGCTAGCAAATCCATGATAAAAGGGCTTTCCATCATCTTGAGTGATTTTTACTAATTGACCGTTATCCCATCTGTTTCTATCTCTTTCTGTAGGCAGCTTTGTCCAAGTAATCGACATATGTCCGGTATGATAATAGAAAAAATAAGCATTACCTGAACTATCGATTGCAAAGCCGGAGCCAATATTTTCTTGGCCTACTGTCTGCAGCCCCCTGATTGAGACATTCGATGAGGCTGGAGAATCCTCCACGCCAGCAGCTGCATAAAATGTACATGTTCCTTTATCTTTTATCGCATCAAATATTCTGCCGTCAGCAGACACATTAATAAGCTGTCTCCCACTATCTGCAGTGATCTTATAACTCTGGGAATCATTCCATTTTTTCTTTTCTGCTTCAGATGCGTGTACTCTCGCATCATTTGTATGTTTCAAAAATTGCTCTATTAATCCATGATCATTTTCAAGAAGTACTTTGACCATGTCATTAAACAAATCAGCATGTGCTTTATCATTTACTTCAAAAGGTTTTGGTTCTTTTATTTCCATTCAGTTTTCACTCCTTTGCTTTGATGCTTGTTTCCATTTCTTGCAGCTGCTCTAGAGTGAGCATCCTTTGCTCATATCCTTTTTTTAAATCTTCCATTGAACAATCACCTAATTCCACTGCTTGTTTGATCAATTCAGGGGTCACCCATTTAAAATATAATGCCATTACCCAATAATTCATGATTCACTCTCTCCTTTATATAAAAGGACCTCATTTTTTAGCGCTTTTAGTTCGTTTGTTAGATGTTCACATTGTTGTTCAAGCTGTTTTCTCATTAGCTTTTCTTTGGCTACTTCTTGTGCAAGATAATCTAGCGGAAGAGGTGGTTGATACCTTGGATTCATTTGAGACTCCTCCCACCATTCTTTCAATTCTTCTGCCGTTGGCTTTGACACATCTAGATGCCACTCGTTGATATACGAACCGTCTCCATCATTTCTAAGTTCAAAATCCTTTTGCGGGTCGGCATCGGGGTATTTATATTTAATGGCTTCATATAGAATCATTCGAATCCTCCTATACTCTTGGGAAATTTCGTCCACCTATTTCTGTAATATCGAAATAATTGTACCAGCCTGGGTTATTTGATATATAACGATCGGAATTTCCCGCATATTCTATATACATGTAAATTTCAATGTAATCTCCTTTATTCGCAGGCACATTTGCTGTCCCATATAGACCTATATCAAGTTTTGCCTTTTCTGAGGGTGTAGCTGGGAGATGTCTATAATGTGAAATGTTTTTATAATTTTTCCCATTTAAAAAGATAGACAGTTCAAAATTTGCATACATTTGAACCGTTTCTAAATAGACTCCAGCGTTTATTAAGTACATTCCGTTTTCTGGGCATATGAAACGACTGTCTTTTATATCAAAATGATTGTGACTGTCTTTTATTTTTCGATTAAATAAGATTTTTTGTCTTTCAGCATTATTAAGCAATTGCTTACCAGTTGTACCAATGTTCGTATGAAGGAAACCAGAAAGTTTGTGCCAAGCGGTCCAACCTGACCCAGTCCACCAATGCCTGCACCAAACTCCCGTACTATCAAAATAATTACCAGCTTCGTTTCCTGTGCCATAATAATATTGTACAAAACGAAAATTACTGATTTTCTCATTCTTTACAAAGCCATATCTCGTAGGATATCCAGTATCATTCGCTTGTCCAATATCCATGAACGTAATGCCAATTGGATATTCCTCTCCACTGACTGTTGCATCTTGAATAGCTTGATCGCCTGTTAGCTTAAATAAGCTCTCATTTGTGATTCCTTCTATCTGTTGACTGAGCGCATTGTCATTCTCTACGAGTGTGTCGACCATTCGGTTAAATAAGCTGGCATGTGCTTTGTCAGAGGTTTCAAACGGTAAAGGTGATTTGATGTCCATTTCATTCTCCTCCATTAATAAATATCATCAATCTCAAATACAAATTCAATGTCGCCGTCTTTTTGTTTGTCTGTCATGGTTCGGATGGCCGTGAATTTGCCGGCTTCGTCGACAAGGGCTAGTTCGTTGATCACTTCTCCTGCTAGTTCTCCTTCAGCGATCGTGCAGGTGTAGCGGATTTTTGCTGGTTCCATGAAGGTAAATGAATCAATCTCTTTTTGGACCAGCTCTTTTTTGAGTTTTTGTTCAGTACCGTCTAGTGAGATCGGTTTCCCATCCTTCGTCCCGCCATTTCCAAATGCCATTTTGACGACTTTTGTGAGTTTTGTTCCTTCTGCTCTTGCCTTTGCCATTTGTTGACGAGCATATAGTGTTGTTACGGTTAATTGATCAGCCATTGTGATCCTCCTTATAGTTCTATTTTTTGAGAAGTAGCTGCTAGCATTTTTGATCCGTCCAGCGGAACAGATCCATCGAGAATCCAGTAATGATCCTTGATCAGTAAGCTTCCACCCTGCTCAGTTTGGACATGTACTGGCAGACGGAACGTCATCTTCTTCTTGGTTTGATGCTGGAGCTGATTTTTTGTGCGTAATGTCAATGCCGTTCCTTGCTTCGTTTCATGTACCGCTCCAGTCATGACATAATTCATTCGATATGCGTTCTCTGAACTATGCTGAAGCGGCATTCTCAACTTCAACGAATGCCGAAAACGAGTCGGAACCTCTGTTGTACCTCTTGTCCCGCTCAGATAAAACGTACCATTTAATAAAAATTCACCATTGAGTAAAATCGGGATATGATCGAAAAAACCCACTCTGCTTCGCAGTGTGAGCCTCCCTTGATGATCATTTTTTTCATGTACGTCAGTATGATGAAAAGCAGTAAACGTATAAGCTAAATGCGCTGGCTTTAGCGTTTCAAGTATTTCTACAATATATCTAGTATTTTGTAGGTCATCTAGGTTCACACGTAAGGCAAAATGATAGCGATTGGTGGTGAGACGGATGATGGCACTCGGATTTTTGAGAAAGCGATTCACCGATTTTTCTAATGAAAGATATGTGATCGGCGGAATGTTCGACATCATATTGAGTAAGCGTGCCCTGCGAAGTTCAATGGAATCATCTGATTCTCGCTGCACTTTCAGCATTCTTTCCCATCTATTCAATCCCCATGTCGCTGTCAAAGGGAAGAACTGATCCGTTAAATCGAAAATGGATTCATCCAATTGCTCAAACTCCGGTGCTTCTGTTCTGAGTAAATGATCTACTTCATAAATTTCTGTAAAATACGGCGGCAAGTAGTTTTTCATTTCATCCAGTTTGCTCAATAACCTTCACCTGCCTTAGACGCGGTATCTCAATGTCTTGTAACACTAAGTTTTTTGACTCCCCATTCAATAACACGTTTGCATAATCTGATACACTTTCTGAATGGTACAGAATATCATTTAAGGCAGACATTCGAATGGTGCTTTTTTCAAATGCGATTGATTTCAACAGCGCTTTGACCTTTTCTTCTATTTCTTTCTGCGCACCTTCAAGGGTCCAGTCCATTTGAAGTTCGACGGCTACTTCTATGTCAATATCCAGCCATTTTGCGCTTTCGACGGTTGCTTTTGAACCGATAGGCGCTTGTCCTTCTCCTTCGCCTGGCACTGGGTCAATATATTCCTGTACTCTTTTAACAAGAAGATCGGATGCAACATCTAGATTGCCGTCTGTGATGACAATTTTGACCGTTCCTTCTCCATTCCAAAGTGGGAACACTTTCGCTCTGCCAACCCCAGTTACTTCCTCAGCCCACTTTTTATAATGCGCCCTGTTGGCACTGACAGCCTCCCGCCTAGCACGTATTAAGTAGCGATCATATAACGAAGCGTCATCTTCTTCCTCTTGTCCTGGTATCATCAAATCTTTCATGGTAACCGATTCAAGCCCTGGAATTGTATCAAGTGAGAGCAGCGGCTGATCTGTTATTTGAACATTGCCGGCTCTGCCAGGTGTCTCGCATTCCAGTGTGCCATCCTTTGAATATTGGAAATAAACATCTTCAATAAAAAAACGTGAGCCAGTGGGAATGTTGATATTCTCTGGCTGAATAGCCGCTGACCAAACCGCTCTAGTCGCTGTTTTTCTTTCAATCCCTACTTCAGCAGCCCGTCGATCTAGAAATTCTCCTTGTGCTGTATCTGCAAAAACCAGCTCGAACACTTGATCAAGCCAAATATAGGACTGGGCCAGTTCAGCAGCAGCAGGTGCCAAGGCATTCCAAATGACGCTGTTTTCTCTTTTATCTATGTCATCTGGCAGTCTGTCTAGCATTCTTTCCATTAATGCTTCATACGTTTGTTCCTCAAACATCACCCTCCATCACCTCCTCTATTTCTAATGTGCCCTCATCTGTGACAATCGCTAGTTTGACATGAAACGAATCATTTTGCTTTGTGACCTCTAACTCTTCAATATGATCAATCCGTTCGTCCACAATCAGTGCTTCTTCTAGCAGCCTCGGAATCTCCATTTCTTTGTATTCATCCGTGGCTTCTGTATCCGTCAATAGCTCCTGAATTTCAGTACCAATGTCATGGCTGTAGATCGGATGTGCATACCGCTCTGTCCTAAGTGTCATATAAACGAATTGCCGGATGGCCTCAATACCTGAAATGGTTTCTCCTGTTAGTCTGCCAGTTTCAACATCTATTCGATATGTCGTCGAGGTTTCCACCTCTTCGTCTTCTTCTGTTTCCTCGATTTCTTCTTCTGGTGAAAGTGCCACGTTCATCACCTCCCTTACAATTTGTCGATGATGTAGAAGGATTGACCTCCTGCCATTGCCAGCACCATGATGCTGTCTCCTCTTTTCAGTTCATCATCCTCGCCCTTATTTAGACGCTTTGGCCAAATCAGCAATTCTTCGGGAATGACAAGCTTATGGTTTTCATTTAATCGGATGTTTACAGGAGAAACTGCCGTGACTTCTCCAACTACCAGATCAATTGGAGAGGCGGCATCTACAGCATTCACTGCTAATCGCTTAATCGCTTCACTTAACCTCACGCTTGATCACCCTTTGGCATGGAATTTTTTTCAACGACATCAATCGTCATGGTGTGCTTTATCCCACTGAATTCATGTTTGTCTTGATCGATCCAGTAGGTTTTTTTCATGTTGATTTCAGGGATTTTCAAATAGATTGGAAGACCGCTTTGCAGTTCAGGAATGCCTAGCGCTTGTATGCTTTTGACTTCTTGTTTCACGCCTTTTTTCTCTGCGAGCCGTACTTTCGCTCTTTTTTGCAGCTGCGGCTGGTTGATTTGGCCTGTCACCGTCTCAACATGCTGTAAAATACCGTATTTACTCTGACCTGCTTTATCCTGTTCGATCACCACCATATCTGATTTGCTGCCTTTTTTCTTATTCTTCCCTTGTTCATCTGCAGACGTTCGCAACTTGACACGAGTGGCTGTTTCTTCAATCGAAGTGCTGTACTGGTAACCAATGAGATTGACCCCTGATTCAATGACCCATACGTCCTCTGGATCTGGCCAAGCTCTAAGCCCCATTTTTCCTTTAGCTGAATAGATTTGATAGTTTCTGCCGGTTTGCCGCTTTGTTTCTTTTAACGCTTTCAGAATCATGTCATATAAACTCGTATCATTTTTAAACACGAGTGATTTTATGACATGCCCTGTATTGGCGATGGAGGTCATTGGAATTTGAAAATCAGCGCCAATCCGTCTCAAGATTTGATCTGCTCTTTGTTTTGAAAAAACATAGACATCTTGGTTTTTCACCAAATATTGAAGCATATCGTATGCGGTAAAGGTCAGTTTCCCTTCAACAGGCGTTCGAGAAAACACAATGCCTCTGAACAGCTCTTTTCCTTTCCATTTAAAAAGAACCGTGTCTCCTTCTGAGACACGGTAATATGATTGACTGCCTTGCTTTGTGATAATATTTGCCTGAATAGAGCGAGGGGCTTGATACCTTTGCCCCTGAAGTGTCACACTCTCTGTGACAAGCTCATACATGGTGCCGCTTCTGATGGCAAAAAGCTCGATCAATGCCAGCCCCCCTATTTTGGTATTTTTAACTTTTGTCCTGGGAAAATCCAATGCCCTGGCTGCTTAATATTGCGTTTGCTTCGTTTAATCATCGCTGCTTTATTGGCATTCCAAATACGTCGCCATTTTGTACTGTCGCCATAAAACCTGCCCGAAATGGCCCATAGAGTATCTCCTTTTTTAACGGTGTACATTTTTGGTGGTGTTTTTGAAGGCCTTTTCTTTTTCGTTTGTTTTGCTTTTTTCTTTCGTTTGATTTTCCTAGGCGATGCGGTTTTATATTCCTTTAACTCGATTGTAAATTCACGATCGCCAATGTCATATGACCCTTCTTTGTGAGTGAAGCTTTCAATGCTGCACGTCATATTGATTTTTGTCCCAGTTACAATCAGCCGCACGGACTTCTTTGAACGCATCATTCGTTCAATTTTCGCTATCGCATTCTCTGGTGAAGGAATGCTTTTATATTCAGCAATTGGCGAATATTTCTTAGGAAATAATGAAGTAAATGATACTTGTTTAGCCGATGGGACATCAATAAAGGTCAGTTCTCCAAAAGAGGCGACCTTTACCGTTTCATTTTGTACGTTATTTGTGATTTCAAGTTCGGATGGAAGGACAGGGAATCGCAACTTGTCCTTTCCTTGGGAAATCCACAATTGATAAACAGATTTACCCATCGATCACGACCCCCTTCGTTCCTGTATGAAGCTCTACTTCCAGTTCATCTACGAGCATTTGTCTAATTTTTTCAACTAGAGATTGCTGATCCTGTCCATTATGGAAATGCTGATCACCATTGAATTGAATGGTGATTTGCTTATTCGCTGACGATGCTGCGCTACTAGAAGACTGAGCTGCGGTGACTTGCTGCATCTGTGATTCTGGTAAAGGAGCAGATGCATTTGCTGGATCATATACTTGCATCCCAAGTGCCTTGGCTGCCTGCGTTAATAAGTACCTGCCCCGAATACCTCTTTCTTCAGGAATAATCCATTCGCGTTTGTTTCCTTCACCGACTCTAGCAACTTGCTCCTGAGTAATCAGTCCACCATTTGCGTAGCCTTTATAAGGTCCGCCTCTTCTCATACTTCGTAAGCCCGGCGTATTGAAAACTGTTCCATATCTGCCCTTAATGTAGTTAATGGCTGCTACGGCATTATGAATTGGGTTCCAAATGTCATTCATGCCCTTGCCTTTATTGGAGTTAAACGTTGGCCCAATGGTTTGCATTAATCCTTTAGAAGGTGTTCCCTTTTTGGCGTTGGAATCCCATAAGTTGATTGCTCTCGGATTTCCACGTGACTCATGCTGCGCAATGGTCATCAGACCGGGAAGCCAGCTCATAGATGTGCCAGTTGCCATGATAGCCGCCATGAGCCATTGCTTCACATTAAGATTTGAAGCTCCCATGCCACTGAAGGCTCCAATTAATGAACCAGCCTGATTTTCAGCAAACTTTTTCACATCAACTGAGTCGAGCCCTTTGACGACACCGATCGACGCAAATTTCCCAAGGCTCATCATGACGCGTGAAGGAGAATGAATGTCTAACTCATCTCTAAACGCCTGCTCTACTTTCTTCGCCATTTCTTTGGCGGCTTGTGTGACTTCACTTGCTTTCGAACGCATACCGCTGTTAAAGGCATCCATCATTCCAGAGCCCCAGCCTGGTGATTCCTGTTTTGCTTGTAGGAATGGCTGTTTGATTTGCTGGTCTACGTATTGGCTTGTACCAACTGATGTGGCATTTTGACCTGTGGCAAAACCACTAACCGTTCCAGAACCCCAAGTTGGTGATGCTGTCATCACTTGTTGGTATGGTGCTTTTACACGACTTTGCAAAAAGTTGTCTGTTCCTGTTGGTGTCACCTGCTGACCATTGGCAAAAGCAGCAACTGTTTGCTGACCATACTTACTTGAGTCTGAGGTCAATTGACCAAAAGGCTTTTGAATATTCTTTTGTTGCCATTGCTCAAGTGAAATCACTTTATGATTTAATCCTTGTTCAAAATCGTTATTAAATTGCTCACCTATGCTGGAGGCTTGAATGTTCCCAGTCATCGAGACCGATCCGTCTATTGAACTGACAGAAGATGATGAGGCTACAGCAGTAGAAGCTGGAGAGCTTGATACTTGATTTCCTGCCGCCCCGCTTGGCCCAACAGACATTCCAAGATGAGAAGCAGCTTGAGCAAGCAGCATCTTCCCGCGTCCTCGGTTATTTTGTGTTGGAATAACAAATTCGTTACCGGCTTCCCCGATCCATGATAAGGTTGGCTGGGTGATATAGCCGCCTGTGGCATTGTTATCAGGTTTTTTCTTCCCAACAATCCAATTGATGACTACATCTACAATACCGCCTGCTTTGTCAAAAATCTTTTTAACCCAACCAAACGCTGCAGAAAACCCATCACCAATAGCTTCTGCTACTTTTACAATCGGCTTCTGAATGTTGTCCTCAAACCATTTGGATAATCCATCCCATATATCTGTGACTACTTTATACGCTTCTTCGAACTTTTCCCCGAAACTGTCTTTAATGGTTCCTACAGTATCTACAAGTGGATTCCACACATTTTCCATAAACCATGTCGATACAACTCCAAAGATTGATTGTATCGTTTTCCATGCATTTGATAATGCTGTCCAAATCCCTTTAGCGACTGTAACGACTGTGCTGCTTAGTGGTGTCCAAACGTTTTCAATAAACCAACCGGCAACTGCACTAAATGTTTCTTGAATCCATGTCCAAGCATTGACTAGACTTGACCAGATGGTTGTTGCTACCGTAATGACTGTGTCGCTTAGTGGTGTCCAAACATTTTCAATAAACCAACCGGCAACTGTACTAAATGTTTCTTGAATCCATGTCCAGGCATTGACTAAATTTGACCAGATGGTTGTTGCTACCGTAATGACTGTGTCGCTTAGTGGTGTCCAAACGTTTTCAATAAACCAGCCGGCAACTGCACTAAATGTTTCTTGAATCCATGTCCAGGCATTGACTAAATTTGACCAGATGGTTGTTGCTACCGTAATGACTGTGTCGCTTAGTGGTGTCCAAACATTTTCAGTGAACCAACTAGCGACTGTAGACCAAACTTCAACAATTTGATCTTTGATTTCAATTGCTTTTTGCCCAATCTTGTCAAATCCGCCGCCATCAAACCATTTTCCAATCGTTTCACCGATTGATTCTCCGCCCATACTTCCAGCGATGCCGCCTACTAGACCACCGATGGCTGTACCTACCCCTGGAACTACACTTCCAATAGCTGCACCTGCTGCTGCACCTGCCATTCCGCCGGCGATGCCACCTCCAGTCGAACCGATCTTTTCACCAGCATTCTCTTTGTTCATACCAATTAGATTTGTTGCACTAAGTACACTTCCTAGAATAGGTACTTTCTTTAATAACTTGCCGCTCCCTTTACCTATACTTTTCATCGCTTTCCCTAATCCACTTAACCCCTTGCTACCTTTCACTAAACCTGTAAGTCCACCAGCTGAAGCTGCGATACCCGCACCTTTCTTTAGTCCATTAGGGATTTTACCAAATAATTTACCTGCATTAGTTTTCAGTTTGCCAAATCTACTTGGAGGTCTTCTATTCATTTCGGCCCTTGATGTAGCATTTGGATTTGTTGACTGTCTTGGTGAGCGACCATTTCGATTTTTAGTTTTAGTAGATCCTCCCCTGCTTAACCCTCTTGCACAACAGGGGCAACAACTATTGCGAAACAAGCCTTTTCCACCTCGTGACTGAGTTTTAGTTTTGGGAGCTGGATTTGCTGTTGTTGGTGCTGTTGTTGGCGCTGTTGTTGGCGCTGTTGTTGGCGCCGGAGTGGTACTTTCACTTGATTGATCGCTTGCACCAAAGAGACGATCTAATCCAGTCTTCACCAATTGATCTAGTTTTTTTTCAGGATTAAATTTAATCTTCTCTTTAATTCTTCCAATCACATCTTGCTTGTACTCTTCCATTTTATCTTCAACCCAAGGCAGTGCTTTTTCATCCCAAAATTTTCTTGGACTCAATTTTTCCTTCACTTTGTCTGCAACGTCACCTGCATATTTTTGAATTTCATTTAATCCTTTATTAGCAAGATTCTGGACCCAACTCTGTTTAGGTTCATCCGTTTTCACTGACGGACTAACAGCCTCAGGTTCTTTTTTTACGTTTTGTTCTTTCACAACCGACTCTGCCTGATCTCGTTTTTTCAACTTACTCTTTGCATTGTCTTGAACAGACACTCTGATTTCATGTTTAGACATTGTCAAACTTTTGAGTGTCTTTTTGATTCGTTGAATTGCAGCGGTGGCTTGGTCAACCATGTTTAATCTCATATAGTACGTTCTGTTCATGAGTTGAAAGATAGATTTTTTGATCGATGACATTTTACCTGAAAATTGATCGTTTAATTTAAACGTCAGCATAATGGGGCTTGCTCCCGCTTGCTTTAAACGATTTATGCTGGATTTAATGACATCTAGCCCCTTCGCTTGAATGGATATGACCAAATGATTTGGGAGCATATTTAACTGATTGTTTAATGCTTTTAGATCACGATAGATTCCTTGATCTAGTCTCATGGAAATCACTGAAATTTTCCGAAGCGATAAACTGAAGTTTCTTAACTTCTTGTCATCTATTTGTAGATTTATTTTTACCGGTTTTCTAAATGGTTTGAGCTGCTTCTCAAACGTTTGAAATCGTTTCTGAATGCGCAGCAGCTTCTTCGATACTTTGTCTTCTAATTCAAATCGTGCAGTGAGTTTCGCCAATTATTATTTACCTCCTTTCTTTGCTTCTTTTTCTAGCATGTCTAGCTTGTAGCTGATAAGTCCGAATAGGAATGCTTTGAACGGTCTTGGTGATTCGTATAAATCAAGGAGTTCAGATGGGGAGTAGTGAAGCTCATGCATGGCGTAATATAAAAACACCGCTTCTTTATCCCCATCTTTTATTAGTTTTTTGCTGCTTCTTCTAAATCTTCAATTTCATCTTCGAATCCATTGATTTCGATGGCTTTGTTTAACCAGTTCGCATATTCACCGCCTACTGACAGGACACGTTTTGCTACTTCAACTGGATCTTGTGTGCTGTAGGCTTCTCTTAACTCCTTTGAGCGGAAATCTGGATAAATCGTTGATTCAATGGCAATTCGTGCGTAGAAGCGCTGACTGTCTAAGTCTTTCACACGGCCTCTTCCTTTGACATTTTTGAAGGTTGTGTTTTCTTTTTCCAGTTCATCAATGCGTTCCGTTGTAATGGCTTTAAAGACAAAAGGAATGACATTCCCTTTTTTATCAACAAAACGTTTAGAAATCGGTACTTTGACCTCTTCTGCTGCTACTGTTTGTCCTGGCATAAAGAATGAAAGATCAAATGTTTGTTTTTCGCTCATGTTTAAAAACTCCCTTTGTGATGTTTTTTTGAATGCAAAAAAGCACATCCATTTTTTGAATGTGCTTTCCAATCTTTTCATGTATAATATAAATCGTACAATTGAACGGCTTGCTCAAGGGTGTCTGGCTCATCCCCGATAGGAGGGGGTGATGCTCATGTCAACGTTCCAAGCGATTTCCCTCATGCTTTTGTTCGGGATGTTTCTCCTTGCTTTGTTGACGTATATAAACAAAAAATAGACTCCCCCTTGAGCTGTGGTAGGTAAAAGGGAAAGTCTATCCTTATAACTATCTGATTGATAAGCCAGCCCCTTGAGGGCCATATTGTACATTGCCGGGATGTTAGCGCATCCTGGCTTCTTTTTATTTTATGCAAATTGCTTTGCATGTAAACCTATTTCTAAGAAACGTTTTGGGGTTACACAGTAAGCCTTTTGTAGCTACTCTGTCACTATGAAAAATTATACCATATCGCTGAATAAAATAAAAATAACATATATTTTAGTCATTCGTCATGCCTTTTCGACATTAAAAAGAATTTTTCAGCTTTTCAGGAAGATCAAAGTCCTCAAACGTAAACGGAACTTCTTCTTCTAGCGCCTCTGAATCGACGTCCAGTCCAGCAATTTTAGCTGAATCAAAGTTGACATCAAATAATGTCACACGCTCAGTGCCTCGGCCTGATGATTTATCGTCAATCACTGCTTGAAGAGTGAAATAAGGATCTTCCCCTTTTTTCACATAATTGAGCATTAATTGAACGAAACGAGACGTGACTTTATAGAATGTGGCCGTTCCTGTTCCATTTGCCCCTGTTGTTTTATGACCGGTCATTCTTCGGCCCATGACGTTGACTTCTGATTTGTTTTTCTCCACGTTTGCTTCAAACGTTTTGATAAAGGCAAGCTCCTCACCTTCTAAGAAAAGACGACCTTCTTTACCTGAAATTGTATTTTGCGCTTTAAAAGCCATCTTACTTCACCTCCACATTGAAATAGAATTTTTCTGCTGCATCTACTGGTTGAACCGCTAAATCGATGATAAATCCATCACGATCTTCATTGAGACCAATCACAATATCTGTTTCTGAGTTAAAGCCTGTAATACCGCTGCCATCTTGAAGCTGCGTGAGATATTGTGTAATCAGTGTTTTCACAAGCTGCACACCGTCATCTGATGCTGGAATGTCATTGCCATTGGCTTTACGTAATTTAATCAGATTTTTTAATTCAAACGTTAAATCATTGTTAATTGCATCAAGCACACGAATGATTTTGTTTTTCGCCAATTGCTGGTTCTTTTCAGCTGTGAAGCTTGTCAAAGAGTTAATATCTTTTTCAACACTCACAGTACGATCTCTCGCATCAAAGGTGAAGAGGAACTCCCCTTGTGATAATCGGTATTCTACTTGATCATTATCAAGGCGTTCTAATGTATCCACTGCTCCTTCGTATTCAACAAAGGTGAGTGACTGATTGAAGTTTGCTCCTGCACTCGCCCCTGCAACCCAAGCTGTTGTTTGAGCAGGCGTTAGTTCTGTTCCATCTTCCAGCACAACACCGCTTGTCACATTGATGATGCCTTCTTGGTCAGCTGCATAGTTAGCCACAACTCCTTGCACCTTACGCCCTTGCTTATCACGTAAACGCTCGATAAAGGACGCAAATGTGGCTTTTAATTGCTCACTATTATCGATTGGGAGAGCAATGACATCAAAGTATTCCGTTTCAGCTGCTTCTAGGAAGGCTGTATAATCTGCGACACTTGCCACACCGTTTTTCCCGCCGCTTAGTGCCACACCAGCCGTGATGACTGCTTCACCTTCACCAGAAAATTGAACATATTTGTTTTCTACAAGATCTTTGACATCCGTGACAACCTGCTTATCGACAATGTCTGTTCCAAGATAGGTGATGACGTCACGCTTTGTGCTGTCGAGTACATTTTCTGCTACTTGGATGGTGATCTCATTTCCTTTTAGACCGCCATAATTGGCTGTGACTACAAAATTTTCTGCAATTTCCGCTTTCGCCGGCTCCCCTTCGTTTAGGCGGTATAGCAAGACCGTTTGCGCTTTTTTCTTTGCTTCACGGAAAAGAAGAAGCGACTTGTCATCAATGTTGAGTCCAACCTTTTTATTTAAATCTTCCATATTGGAAACGGAAATAAAGGTTTTTGGTTCTCCCCAGCTCATCACAAGTGGAAGTGCCACCGTACCTCGATCACCTAAAGTAATACGCTGCTCTGCTGTTGTTTTAAAATTAAAGTAAATGCCAGGACGCTTTTTCTCTGTACCTGGTGTAAATGTGCCTCCGTTCATCCTTTAAACCTCCTTGGACAAAAAAGCATCGATGTGCTTTTTCGCTTCTGTTTTTGTAATTGGTTGATGTTTGATATAAAAAAGAGCACCTTCAAGGATTTCTGGTTTGACACCAAATAGATCCTTACTGTGCTCCTTTAAGGCTTCAAATGAAAAGCCAAATTCTTTTTCTTCGCCAGCTGTTTGAGCGAGCTGTGCTTTTTTAGTCTTGCTCACGTTTGATCACCCCATCTGAAAAGTTGATATCTTCAAGGCTTGCCTGTTTGTCTCGGTTGTACCAATAGCTGCTATCCCACGTCAGGACAATCGCTGCTACGCCTTGATCTATCATTCTTGTTTCCACTCTTTTTATGCGGACATACTCATCAAGCACCTTTCCGTCTTCACTCATCATCTGAATCATTTGACGATCAGCAAGCAATCCATCAACAATGTCTTCTGCCGCATCATGCGCTTTTTCTGAATCCATATGAAACACTTTCACTTGCAGTGAATAAGATTTCATAAAAGTAGATACCGTATCTGGACCGCTGATAACTGTTACGGGCGGTACATAAACGGATGGCACTTGAAAACGTTCTGGCAAAAGACGATCATACATTGTCACAGGAAAGTGTGTGTAGATATAATGCATGATTGCCCCGACTTCTTGATTCATTTCATCACCTCCCAAAATGTCGATCGAACCAGCTTTGAAGCTTTCGATCCAGCGACTGTTCAAACATTTGCTCATAGAGCATGACAGCATGATCCCAGTAGCCATTTCCATCTATCCATTGAGAGGCAAGCATCATCCCTGTCTTTGCATTCGGATCATATTCAAAGCGGCTGCCAGCCCATCTGCCAGGCACCCATCTTCGCTCTCCACTTGAAGAAGTAGCATGTCCGTCATTGACATAGGAGGCATATTCAAGCTGCGTTCCTACTTCAAGCGTGAGACCACCTTTTGACATGAGAAAATGATTCTCCTTGTCTCCTTGTGTAAAGGAGCTGAGAAGCCGGCCTGTATCGACAGCATTCTCCTTGATGAGCTCATCCCGAATGATGTCCAAAAGCTCTAGCCCCATGTCCTCTAGCCAATCTTGATATTCTGCTTTCAAGCCGCCTGTACACGCTGTTTCCAGCTGTGAAAGCAGCCGGTCAAGTCCATCAATTTTCATAGATTTTCCTTCCTGACTGCCATCACTTCAATGTGATGATTCTTCACTATTTTGGGCTGCTGTAACTTAAGTGAGACGCCATTCCACACCATTTTGTCATGCAGGCGAATATCACTTGCTAAAGGGAAATGGACAAGATAGGACTGATAAATCACTGTATTCGGTTCTTCTTGCACAAGTGACTGATTCTTTTCTATGACATAACAAGCCAAATCTGTCAGACTGGGCGCATCGGGATAGGAAAGAGTCATTTGTAAGTCATCAGCTGGAATCCCGAATTTTCCTCGGGAAGCTTCCTGATGTTCAAGGTGAAAAAGATCACAGCGGTCTGTTAATAAAGAGTGATAACTCATAATGGTCTCACCTTTAATTTTGTACTGCCGCCAGTGAATGATGGTTCAATGTAATCGACAAGCAGGGCATATACATAAGGTTTGCCTTTCACTTGATCAGCCGCCTTCGCATATGAATAATCGCCCATTTTTTCTGACGTATAGCCTTTCATCATAGATTCGTCATCATTCAGCATGGCAAAATATTGGGCCATTTTTAATAATGCGATTCTTGCTTTTTCAGGGAGAGGCTGATATTTTTCGTTTGAGAAATCATGACCTACGATCTGGAATACCGCAGCTTCGGCTTCGATAATATCTGCTGTCAGTCTTTCTACAGATCGATTTTTTACACGCTCAAATACAGAATAGGCTTGCAGTTCTTCAGCAGAAATGATCATAGCCTGCCGTCACCTACTCTTTCACTTTCATCACTTTTGCTACAGCATCCTCTTCCTCAAATTTGCTGTCTAGCTTCGCTGTCAGAACAATAATAAATTTACGACTGCGAATATCTTTTTCTACTTCAATTCGAATATTGCGAGAAAAACCTACGATAATATTTTTAGGATGAGTCAGTAAAATATCTGATACGTCTGTTCCTTCTTCATCATAGGGCTGCATATTGGCTAGACCTTTGACAGGCACTCCGAATGCAGAAGAAAGTCCGCCTTGAATGACCGCATCTCCTAGACTTGTCTGACGGTTTGCTACTTGATCCTTCCACTCCACCTCTAAACTTGGGGATGTGTAGAAACGGAAATCCTGAGGTACACGTAGATATTTTGACGGCATCGCTTTATAGGCTTGTTTAAACATTTGGCGGCTAATTTCCGCTCCTTTTGCATCTACAATATGAGATACTGCTTGTTTTCTCACGCCATCCATTTGAGCTAGAAACGGATCTGATGAAGTCGTATCCCCATTGACGATGAGCTCTTCAATATCAACTGCCGCTCGTTCCGCCAGCATTTGCATAATTGTCTGCTGAATTCCGTCTTTTTCAATATTGTTTTCAATGCTGTCGTAGGTCATGTGAATCTCTGCAATGACCTCTTTTGCATTGAGCTGGACAGTGCTTGTCGCTGGGACAACACGGTCTTTTGCATCAAGCGCTTGGCCTTCTTCTGCTGGGCGCAAAATACGCTGGCCAAAGCCGATTTTTTCAATTTTTTGTGAATCACTTTCCATTGGAATGATGCGTGCATCATTTAAAACGGTTGGTGTGTTTTGCATCATTCTAATGAATGTGTTGGATTGGGTTGCGTTCATGAGACCGCCGGTTTTTAAGCTGGCAAGTGTCATTTCAGCCTTGCGAATCAACTCTTGATTTCTCATACTGTTTCCTCCTTATTTCGGCTTATAGTAAGCCATCCCATATGGGTTTTGTCGTGTCGTTTTGTGTATCATGGATTGTTTGTTTTGACATGCCCCGCGCCTTTTCAAGCATGTGAATTCGCTCTGAAATAGGCAAAAGCTGCTGCTCAAGCACTTGCTGCATCGCTGCTTTTTCTCTGCTGGCTGATTTCTCTAAGGAAGAGAGCTGATGACGAATCGGTGCAACGACTTGCTCGAGCACTTTTTGAACAGGTTCTTCCCCGGTTTGATCTGTTTCTTGCTTTTCAGCCTGCTGTAAAACGTTTTCAATGGCCATTTTTGCTTTTTCTAGCTCTCTTATTTGATCTGTCGTCAAAGCGGCCTCTTCCTTTTGTACAGCTTCTGGCCTTTCACCAATTGCTTGAAGCACATCCTCTGTCTTCAGAATGTCCTGCATCATTGGAATAAGCTGTTCCAATGTTGCTCTTACATCCGCCTCATCACCATCACTTGACTGTAAGATTTCCAGCAGATGGTCTAAAACGTTCCAAAATGGTTGTGACATGTTTGCACCTTCCTCTTTTAAAAAGAAATGTTTCAACAAAGAAAAAAGCCCTCTCTCATTCGTTTCTTGAGATAGGAGCTGATCTTGTTCTTCTATGGGGACGATGTCCGCCGTTCCAGCCATTGAATAGCCTGTTATGTGGCCTTTCTGAATTTGTTCCCAAATCTCTTGGGAAGCCTTTGTCACAAGCACCCAAGACCCTTTTCGAATCAGCTCCCCGCCTATTTCAACATTTGCTGGAGCAATATATGATTCAACCACTTCGCCAACACCATCCTGAAAATCATGCTGCTTGTCAATATGGCGGGCATCCTTCATAAAGCCGTGGGCTGCTCTTTCAATTTCTTTTTCTGTCATAAAGTCTTGATGTGCATCAGGCGTATTTGGTTCATACACGACACCGTACACGAGGCGATGAGCATCTTCTGCCTTTGTCAGGACACTGACCTCCTTTTGAAAGTCGGGCCGCTTTTTCTTTGCTTTCATCAAAAAGAATTTCTTCTTGTTCGCTGCTTTGTCCACGTAAGAAACATGCGTAATTTTAGCGTTTTTTAGTTCTCTTGGCATATGTTCACCCCCTTTCAAAAAAGCTCACGAGCTTCTGTTTATTTCGTCAGCGGATCCGGCTCTGGTTGAGTCTTTTCTTCAGCTGATTTCATGCGGCTTTCTAAAGGTCGGTGATACAGCTCTTCAGGCCACTCCTCTAGCGTTTTTCCAATAATTCGTCCTGCTAGATCACGCAAATCGTTAGGTGACACTGCCCCTGCCTGAATAAATGGCGTCAGTACCTTCGCAATCTCTAATGGATCTCTAAAATCAGGACCATTTAATAGAAAACGGACATGCCAAATATCAAGATCTGGTAGGAAAAGAGTATTGAGTTTTCCTGTGATAAGATGCCGTTCGGGCTGAAATACCTGCTCTTCTGTTGTTTTACGTGCCGTATCTGCTGTTGCTTTGTTGTAGTCTTGAGATTCACCTGTGTAAATTGGCGGCAGGCGAAACGCAGAGCGGATTTTGTTCCTTGTCTTTTCATCGTATTCTAAAAAGAGCGCATCTTCTTGTAGGATCTCGGCTAGGGATTTAAAGTTCACTTTGACATTTGAAACATCTTCTTCTCCCGTTAATCCTTTTTCTGTCGGCAGACCTTCAACCTCAAGTAATAGAAATTTATGTGCATGATCAGATCCTTCAATATCGTCCATATAATCTTGAAGCTGCTGATAAGAAGATTCTGACAGCATGCCATTTTCGACAATGATGGCACCAGGTACATGACGTCCCTGTTTAAAATAAAGGTAGTTCAGCTCTTCTGCCTTTCGTGCTCCGTACATATTGACGATGTTCCCAATCCAGCGCGGTATCCCATACGTTCCACTGCCAATTTTAAAATGAATCACTTCTGTTGCGCGAAGCGGCTCTGGTGTAGTGTCATCGTATTTGCCTGTTTCACAATGTAAAATGCGTGGATCACCATACTCCTTGAAGAATACTTTCTTTTCGTTGATCACCTGCACATATTTGCGGAATCGCTTCTTTCGATTCATGGTCTTCAATTCGCCATTTTCTGTGTACTGGAATTCGACGTCGACTGGTTCACTAAGCTTGCAAATGCGGATATGGAGTGCATCTAAATACTCGATTCCTGCCGGCTTTCCTTGCCCATCTCGGAGCACCTCTAAAAAACCATTTCCCGTTTTCTCTCGGTCTTCAAGGACATAGCCAAGAATCACATCGGCAGACTCGTCATAGTTCATATATTTCGTAAACTCTTCAAGTCTTGTCCATTCCTTTTCTGCGGCCTTCTTTTTTGAAGGTTTTACACCTTCTCCATTAAAGTCAAAGGCGTATTCCACCCCAAACCCAAAGCCTAAAATATTCGTTTTGTACGCATCAATACATTGCTGAAGAATGGTTGAATATTCTGCCATGCTTTTTAATTCATTGATGTTGTATGGCGGTGGAACAATGTCATCTTTTTCATAAGAAAATTCATCTGCATACATTTGTTTTGTATGATCAGACATATTTGCCTTCATAATCGTTGCTTTCAACTGTTTCATTGTATGGACCTCCTCTCTCTGTTTGGACGGACACGCTCCGAGGCCGTCTGTTTCAAATCTGTCACTTCATAATCATCCAGCGCATACCAGATGGCTGATAATGTGTGCGGGTCGATTTGAAATGCATCTTCCTCTAAACGTCCATCCTTATCTGCCTTATAGGTCAGTGATTGAAGTTCGTAGATTGTATACGGACAAGCATCAGAGCAAATGATTTTCTTAAATCGTTTGATCTTTTTTGTATACTGCAAACGTGAGCCTTGAAACTTATGTGCTGCCACCATTTGAAATCCACGCTGCCGAAAATAGTGAATGGTTTTAGGTTCGGCTGCATCGGCTTTGATGAGTTCCTTTGATTCAATGAACTCTTTTAGGTCAACAGCTGTTTCATCATCTGTTTTTCCGCGGTCGTAATATTCCCAGTAAAGATATAAGTACTTTTTTTCATGATCGACGGCTAATCGGATGAGCGCATTGTATGATTCAACAAAGCCAAAATCCATGCCTGCACGTTTCAACGGCCGGTCAATCTGCTGAATTGCTTCCAATACGTCAGCATGATTTCTTACTTCAAATTGAGGAAAAACCTTTGTGCCATTGATCCCGAAATATCCCTTTCTCGCAATGCGATAGAGGTCTGGGTCGTATTCTTTCAGCTCATCCAGCTGCTTCACATAGCTTTTAGGGAGAAATAAGTTATCTTCCGCTGTGGAGTGATGGTAGTACGTATCCTTGATGACCACGGTACGTTTTTTGTATAAAGTCTCGTCATCAAGGACAAATCGCTTCAGCTGTTCATCTCGAAAGAAATGTCTGTACGTCCAATTGTCTTGACCAACAGGATTGGTCGATAGCATCATATAAAGCGGTAAGGATGGATGCCGCAGCCTTCCAAGCAGCTCTTTAAAGCCTTCATAAGAAACCTCGGAACACTCCTCAATCCAAATAATCGAGATGTTGTTGATTGATTTCAATTTCTCAGGCTTGTCCAGTCCTTTGAATAAAATGCTGCTGCCATTTCGAAACGTCAAGGTAAGCGGCGAACTGCGGCACGTCACCACATGATCGATGCCAAGATCGCTGACGATTTCTTGTAAGAGAGAAAATGTTGATTCACGGTGCGTATCATATACTTCTCGAATGACAAGTGCAGTCCGTTTTTCTTCTAGCAGCTTTAAGATGAGCTTTAACGCAATATGATAGCTTTTAGAGGAGCCATAGCCGCCTACTAAAAATTGAAACTTTTGATTCCAATCAAATAGAAATTCTTCAAAGTGAGGATTGACTTCTTTTTCAACCAATGGCGTCATGAGTTATCCTCTTTTCGTTTGATCATGATGTGAAGATCTTCCTCTTTTTCTTCGCGAACTGCTTTTTTTGTTTTTTCGATGGTCAGTTCAATTTGCTTCAGTCTTAATCTTCGTTCATCCTTCGCATGTGCGAGTTCCTCAAACTGTTTAATGAGACGTCTGAGTTCTCCCATCGCACGGGATTGAGCATTTAAAAACGTGGCATGCCGATCCCATGAAAACTGAAACGAATATTCTTCTGCGCTGATTTCTGGTTCCGGCTGAATGCCCTCTACTGTTTCTTCTAATGGAGAAGGCATGTATGCTGCTTTTTTCAGCTCTTTGATCATGTCCTCTTGATCTGATACATACATGATTCGCTGCGCGCGAATAATGGCAGCATATTGAATTTGAATTTGATCCCAGATTAAATCAAGTGATGAGCGTCCATCCATTTTCTCCATGATTTCAATCGTTTCATCTGAAAGAAATTGATTGAAAATCGAGTGTGCCTGCTTTGACGGCTTTTTTTGTCTTTGCCATCCGTATCGCCTTTTCCACGATTTGACGGTATGGATTGAGACATTGTAATGATCAGCAATTTGCTGGTACGTCATCCCTTTCATATAATCCTGCTTGGCTTGCAATCGTTTATCTTTCATTTACATTCACCTGCCGCCTCCTTTTAATTCGAATGATTCCTTCTGAAGGAATCATTTGTGTAGGGCTAGCAAACATCCGTTTGGTCTTTCTAACTATAGGTGGCAACTGTAAGACAAGCACTGCGCCTTTTATTTTGAATAAGAAAAAACGCCTATTCAGCTGCTTCGAATAGGCGTTCTTGTACTTTTTTGGACATCTTTGTCCGAGCTCTTTCCATATGTTTTTGAACAGTTCCTTTTTTGACATCCAGCATGACCGCAATCTCGCTAAACGATAATCCTTGTGTTGTATGCATAAAGAATACGTCCTTTTCTCGATCGGTTAAAACGGACAAGGCTTCGTCAATTCGTTTTTTGTCTCTCTCACTGATTTCTCTTTCTTTCTCTTGAATAAGGGTATATTCATGTGATAAAGCCTCTAACACTTCTTGATTTGCGAGGATGGTACGCTGATAGACTGAACGTCTGTCTAGTCCTCTGCGTGCACCTGGCTCTCTTCCGATTTGAAGCCATTCTACTACGTATTCTAGATCGCTCACCATACTGGCGATCATTTTTTTATCATGCTTGTCTTGAACGGACAGCTGATGTTCTTCTTTTTCTTTAAATGGTTCATATTGTTTTCTAGCATTCTTTAATGCTCTTTTATATTCAATGAGTAAATCTTGCATATTGGCTCTCTCCCTTTTTTAAGAAAATAAAAAACGGACACCAATCAGTCCCCTTTTCATAGGGTCTTGATCAGTGTCCGCAGGCTTTCCGTCTTGGACGTATTGTATTGTGATAGGTTCAGTAGACTAGCTGATTTTAAAACCAATCTCGTGATCTACTCTTGCAAAATGACCTTTTGCCGTTTGAATAATGGTTTTTCCATGTTCAGGTACATCCATCTTATAAGCTGTTCCGACATTCCCATCTAACACGATGACTTGAATTTTTCCTGTTTCCATCTCACCGACGAATGTCTGGTTTTCTTGAATGAATAATTGTTTTGGCTCGTTCATGTGCTTGTCTCCTTTTTTGGTGAGGAAGTCGTTCCACCACCTAATGTATTTAAAATGATTTCAGCTCTTGGATGCATACTATAAAACTGGGAAACTCTTAAATCGACAATCTGTAGAGGGACTTCATCCGCAATAGCATGAAGGGGCTTCTTGAATATGATGTACACTTGGCTGAAAGATGCTGACGTTTGCTGGGCGTATCAAACCTTTTTCTGCGTATGTACGCTTTTTTTGGCAGTCAGCTATATGAAGGGGCATATTGTCGAATAAGCGAATTTCGAGTGATAGTGCACCTTTTATTTTGTGCGGGCATTGCGCTTTTGAAGCTGCTCGTATTCTTTTTATCAATGTATCTTTTGTTAACAAAAACTCGGCCTCAATGATGAAATGGATGACCATGTTATGATCTCCCGTCATCCTTTTCCCACTGGCGGATGTCTTGTTCGTTTTTACTCGCCCTTAGCAAGCATTTGAGGATTGTCATGATTTGCTTCCATCGTTTCATGTCGCCTTGATTCCTCCTTTGTTGCTTTAGCGAGCTTGGCTGCCAAGAGAGTCATGTATGTCTGCTTCTCTTCTGCTGTGGCAAAAACAAACACCGGTTTCTGATGATGAAAGGTGATCCAGCCGCCAGCTTGGACTAAACAAAGCTGCGCTTCCTTTCTCGCATCAAACGTCATCTGCTGTTTCATCTTCTTCTAATCCCTCCTGACTGGCCTCAAACTCTGTCTGATATCCATAACGTTTCATTTCATATGACCAGTATGTTTTCGGATAACCAAAGTCATTCATCTGAGCTACCATTGGATGTTCGATATTCAATCTCTTCTTCTCCCCTTCTCTTTGAATCGCTCTTCCTTTAAAGAATTACTCATTTTGTGTAACTTTTGACCAAAAAAAAGCTCTTGAACACCTGTATTCAACAGATCTGCAATATGCTTTGCGATTTCTAAGCTAGGCTTTGTTCTGCCCATTTCTATATTTGCATAGCCGCTTGTGTACTTATAGCCCAATTTTTTCGCCATATAGGTTTGTGTTTTTCCTTGCAAGATGCGCTCTTCTCGTAAATGTTCAAGTTTCATCTTTCCACCTCTTACTCAATATGTGTAATTTATATTCATTATGATAATATACACGAAAAGAGTAAGTCAATCATTTTTTATTCTTTTTGTGTAATTATTTATCTTTTCCGTGTAATCCATGATAAAATTTACTCATAACATGAAAAAAGGTGTTTCCAATGGATAATTTGACTGGAAAGATTTTAACTGAATTAAGAGAGAAGCATGGATGGAGCAAGTCAACAGTTGCTAAAAAGCTCGGATTAAAGGCGATGTCCACCTATGCCAATTGGGAATATGGCTTGAGAAAGCCCGACGGTGAGATGATTGTGAAAATCGCCGATTTATATGGGGTTTCAACGGATTATCTTCTCACAGGTAAGGACAAAGGCGTGATCGATGCCGACCTTGCAGACGATCCTGATTTGCAAATCGCATTTAAAGCTGCCTCTGATTTTTCCGAAGAAGCACGAAGACAAACCATCGATTTTATTAACTACATTAGAGAAAAAGAGAAGCAAAAAGGCCGTCAGCCAAAACAGCGTGACGACGATTGATGATCTCTTTTCATAAAGCTTTACATTGCTGGTGCTGGGATAAGCCCAGCTTTTTTTATGCCTCTTTTTCCCCTAAAAAGAGAAATCATATGAATAATATGTGACAAATTTCACCATAAATACTCTTTTTTTCACATATTTTAATTGACATATAATTCTATTATTATTAATATATGTATATACCAAAAAAAGGAGTGTTACCAATGAAAAAATTTATGAAAGCTTGTACATTATCTTTAGCTGCTTTAGGTGCTCTTACGTTCTTCCAAACTGAAGGTGCTCATGCAGCTGCACAGCCAAAAGAACCAGTTATAGCAAAAGCTCCTATTATGAATAAAGTGATTACGGTGAACCGTACGCTTCCTGTCGGTTCTTCAATCGCTGTCTCCCTACCAGCAAGCCAAATTCATGTGTCGGGCGCAACATATGCGATTCAATTAGATCAAACAGCTCCTAACTTCACGTGGATTCGTGCCGTACAACGCGGTTCTGTCACAGTTTCTTACTATAATTCACTAGGCGAGCTTGTGATTAACTATATTACTGTTCGATAAACAATATTGCTTTACATATGAAAAGGCGATGACTTCATGATCATCGCCTTTTTGTATGTCTACATGTATATTCAAAGACTTCTTGCCAACGAACACCCATTATGTTAACTTTTAATAAAAATAAGTTAACATAATGAGAGGGATTTATGATGGGAAAACAAATATCTTTGTCTTGGGAAGCGATAGCGGAGAAAGCGCTGAAAAATGAACAGCTCACGTTGCAAGAAGGTCTAGACATTCTTGCAGCTGACGATAGAGAATTGTTATCTATGATGCATGCCGCCTATCAAGTACGATTTCATTTTTTTCAAAACAAGGTGAAATTAAATATGATTTTTAATGCAAAAAGCGGATACTGCCCTGAAAACTGTGGTTATTGCTCACAGTCGGTCATTTCAAAAGCACCGGTTGAAAGATATACCATGCTGGATCGAAAAACGATTGTGGCTGGCGCACGTGAGGCGCTCAATAGAAAAGCGGGGACTTATTGTATTGTTGCAAGCGGCAGAGCACCTTCTCACAGAGAATTAGATGAGGTAACTGCAGCAGTAAAAGAGATCACTGAGACTATGCCTTTGAAGGTGTGTGCATGTCTTGGGTTACTCAATGAAGACAAAGCGCAGCGGCTGATGGAAGCCGGTGTTCATCGGTACAATCATAATATCAATACACATCAAGATCATCATGCTCATATTACGACAACTCATACATATCATGACCGCTTGTCGACCATCGAGAAGGTCAAACAGGCGGGCATGTCACCTTGCTCAGGGGTTATTATTGGGATGGGAGAAACGAATCAGCAAATTGTTGAAATGGCTTTTGCGCTCAGAGCCATTGATGCAGATTCAATCCCTGTTAACTTCCTCCATGCGATCGAGGGAACACCGCTTGAGCATCAAGAACGAACACATCCAGTGACAGCATTGAAAGTGCTTGCGTTAATGCGATTTGTCAATCCTACAAAGGAAATTCGGGTATCCGGTGGCAGAGAGCTCAATTTACGGACGCTTCAACCGCTTGCCCTTTATGCGGCGAATTCCATTTTCGTAGGGGATTATTTAACAACAAAAGGTCAGCAAGTTCAAACGGATCATCACATCATTGAAGATTTAGGTTTTGAAATAGAAAAATGTGCGCTATAAAAAAAGTCTGCCGATTCACCGGCAGACTCAGCGTGTAGACAAACCCTCGCATTCGGTGTCAGTACTCGGCCTTCCTAGACTTCAAAGGTTTTCTATCACGCTGAAAGGAAGAGAAAGGGCTAAAATAAAGATCATTTTAGCCCTTTGTCAATAAGATTAGAATCTTTTATGGAAATCGACAGTGCCACTTCCATCCTCGCGGTCAAAGCTGCCGACAAATGTCCAGTTAATATAGCCGCCGTCACCATTGTTGACGAACGTACCATCTTCAAATACCCAAATTCCAAACGTAATACCATCATATTCAACACTATCATAGTAAACCACATTGTTCAGTCCGCTAAAGTCATGATCTTGGCTTAAATTTTGGACAACCACGTTGTAGTTTTGACCTGCTTCATAGAAGGCACTGTACGCCGCATTTTTTACAAATCCATCACGATTTTGAGATGATTTTACTGCTTGTTCGATTTTATCGGCAATGGCTACTGGATCAATAGAAACACTTCCATCAACACCTGTTGTCGTAGCAGCTTCAGCCGTTTGACCAAAAGTCGTAAGAGATAGAGGGGCAGCAACCATTGACGTAGCGATCACAGAACTAACAAAAAATTTGCTTGTTTTTCTCATTATTTCTAACTCCTCCTTTAATTGGTATGTTTATGTACTACCCCTTTTTCTGTCTCTTAAACACTAAATTATGAAAAAACTTCTTTTTCTACCATTTAAGAGGATGGTTTTACTGTTTAAAAGAGCTGAAACAACAAAAAACTACTCTTCTACAAGAGTAGCTTATAGCATTACATAAATAGAATAAATAAAATCACACCTAGGATGATTCGGTATATCGCAAAAGGCACTAGTTTGATTTTATTGATCAGCTTGAGGAAGAATCGAACAACAAAGAGAGCCACAACAAATGCACTCACAAAGCCAACGATAAAGAATGGCAGCATATCTGTTGTTAAGTATTCAGCATTTTTTACAAGTGTTAAGAAGCTTGCTCCCGCCATAATCGGCATTGCCATAATAAATGTAAAGTCAGCTGCCGCACGGTGATTCAAACCAAGTATAACCCCGCCTGCGATCGTCGAACCTGAGCGAGAGAAGCCTGGCCACAATGCCAAACATTGAAACAGTCCGATATAAAGCGCCTGTTTGTAAGACATGTTATCAACAGAGCTTGTTTCTGTTTTACGTTTATTGATCCAGTCAGCGATAAGCATTAACACTGCACCTAAAATCAAACCGACAGCGACCGTTCTCACATCAAATAAGTATTTATCAATATAATCTTCGAATAAGAAGCCTAAAATGACGGCTGGGACGAGTCCTACTGCAATTTGGGCAATGGTCAGCTTATGCCCGCTGCGTTTTTGTTCTTCGGTAATATTTTTCTTTAAGCCTAACAAGTTCAAAATACGATCCTTGAACACAATCATGACAGCTAAAATAGAGCCTAACTGAATCACGACTTTAAATGTGTTTGCCGCCTCTGGCGTAATGATTTCCTTCGACTTTAACCATAGGTCATCGACAATGATCATGTGACCTGTAGATGAGACAGGTGCATACTCTGTTAATCCTTCGACAATTCCTAAAACCAGTGCCACGAATAAATCCCATAGATTCATGATTTTCTTTCCTTTCAATTCTGATCTTTTGAACAGGCCAAACTATCTATGTCCACATAAAGACAAGCTTCCTTTATCGAAAGCTCGTCTTTATGATACTATATTTTTTTCAAAAAAAGATTATGACATTAAACCTTTTCTTCTTTATACAAATTGGATCGCATTTTGAACCAATCAAACAAATGGGTCGTGATGACCTTCAGAACGGCATACGTCGGAATCGCGACAATGATGCCGACTACGCTGAACAATTTACCTGCTGTTAATAGAACAAAGATAATCGTAATCGGATGGATATGAAGGTTTTTCCCCATGACCTGAGGAGAAATGAATTTCCCTTCAATAAGCTGAACCACTGTCCAAACAATGATGAGTTTTAAAAGCATCACTGGTGATGTCACAAGCGCAATCACAATCGCTGGTGTAATCGCAATCGTTGGCCCAAGGTAAGGCACCACACTTGTACATGCCGCAATGATCGCTAGCAGCAGCGCATAGTCAAGTCCAATAATCAGATAACCGATTAAAAGAAGAACACCGATACAGAAGCTGACAATGATCTGTCCGAGAATATAAGAGCTCAAGCGATGGTTCATTTCGTGAAGCACGATATGTGTATGCTCTCTAAACTTATTCGGAATAAATTTCAGGAAATAGTCAGGTAGTTTTTTGCCGTCTTTTAATAAATAAAATAGAATAAACGGAACCGTCACGATTGAAATGATGACTTCAGTGAGCGCCCCTAGGAATGTCCCCACTCCAGTAAAGGTACTTTCCAAAATCTTCGTCGCTTGACTGGATGCTTTACTGACCAATTCAGAGACGTTAAAATTCATCGTTTTCTGCGCCTGATTAATGAAGTTGCTTCCCGTTAGTTGGCGGATCTGTTCTTCTACCGTATCAACATATTTCGGAAGGTTATGAAACAGACTCATCGTTTGCGCTTGCAAAAAAGGAATAATAGACACAATGGTCACGGTAATGATGCCAATAATGACAATATATAAAAGCAAAATCGAAAAAATCCGTTTGACTCTAAACCTCTCTAACAAGTTAACAATCGGATTTAATAAATAATATACGACTCCCGTTAAAATAATCGGTAAGGCGATGGTTTTGACGAGTACAATGAGCGGTGTGAAAATAAAGGATGTTTTCATGAAAACAAGGATATTCAATCCGATTAATAGCAGGACGAGTAAAAAGAGAACAAACTTGTTATCAAGAAAAAATTTTCTAAATCGACTGCTCCACATTTGCATAGAATTCATATCGTTCCTCCAAACTCGGCTATTTTATAAATAAATTGTACACTACCTGATCATGATATAGTGGTCATTGTTTCAGCTTTTTTTCCCATTTCGCAATGGACATCACCCATACAATCATAATCGGCTGTCCAATCAGCCTTATCCATAGTAAGGCTTGATCTGTGCTTTCTTGCCCTGGAAATGGAATTCCCTCTCGTGCAGCAAATAGATTTGCAGGGAAAATGAGTACAAGATAGACAGCAATGGTTTTTGCTGCTGTCACTCTGACACTTGGCAGAAGCAGCAGAACCGCCAGCAGCCATTCAAGGCATGCAGTCGCATAGACCATTACATATGGAAATGGCCAGCCTGGCATCATCCGGGCAAAACCGCCTGGCTCTATCACATGAAAAATGCCGGCTGATATGAATAAAAGCGCAAAGACGTATGTACTTCCTATATGCAGGACACGCTTCATGTTCGTTTCCTCCTCTCCCTTCTATTTGAGTATTACCCGAATGAAGGAAGAAACTACCCACTTTTCGTACATTTATATCCTTTATGTAAGACGCATCAGCCTGTATAAAGGTTTCATCCGCTCTTCAATAAAAAGAATATTCTTTCATACAAACGCTTTCAAAGCATGTATAATCAGAGAAAAGCAGAAGGAGGGAATGACATGGTTCGATTTGCTGTCATCGGAACGAACTGGATTACAGATCGATTCTTACAGGCCGGTGAAGGAATGGCTGATTTTACATGTACAGCCGTCTATTCACGGTCCGCTGAAAAAGGCCAGGCCTTTGCCGACAAATACGGCATTGATACGGTTTTTACGAATTTACAACAAATGGCGGAAAGTGATGCGTTTGATGCAGTGTATATTGCGAGTCCAAATGCTCTTCATAAGGAGCAGGCTATGTTGATGATGGAGCATCAAAAGCACGTTTTATGCGAAAAACCATTCGCCTCTCACCGAAAAGAAGTGGAAGAGATGATTGCTGCAGCGAAGAAACATCAAGTTTGTTTGATGGAAGCGATGAAAACGACATTTCTGCCAAACTTTCTTCAAATCAAGCAGCATCTTAATCAGCTCGGGCCCATCCGGCAAGTGGTCGCTCATTACTGTAAATATTCCTCAAGATATGATGCTTATCGAAATGGCGAGCTGCCAAATGCTTTTAAGCCTGAATTATCGAATGGTTCTTTAATGGATATCGGTGTGTACCTTGTCTACCCTGCCATCTATTTATTTGGTCTGCCGAATCAAATCACCGCAAGAGGATATAAGCTTTCTTCTGGTGTGGATGGGAGCGGTACAGTCCTTTTACAGTATGAAGGGCATCAAGCACTTCTTTTTCATTCTAAAATTTCAACGTCTCATTTATCTGCGGAAATTCAAGGAGAGGATGCGACGATGGTGATTGATCAATTCCACCGTCCTTCACGTATCACGATCCATGATCGTCACGGACACAAAACCGACCTCTCTCTCAAAGATGATCAGCCAGCCATGTATTATGAAATTAGTCACTTTATTGAATGTATTCAGCAAGGATTGGGACAGTCTCCAGTCAATACGTTCGCCTTATCTGTTCAAGCCATGTCCGTCATGGACGAAGCAAGAAGGCAAATGGGCGTGCTGTATCCTGCCGATAGACAATATGAATGGGGCATGACATGATGAACAAAGGGCGAACATGATGTGTATTGTTCGCCCTTTGTTTTTTGTTTTAGGTCAATTGTTTAGGTTGCCGCTAACACATCCGCAAATGCTTTTACATATGGAGGAAGATCCGGCGGACGTCTACTAGAGACGAGATGACCATCTGTGACGACTGCCTCATCGAACCATTCCGCACCAGCATTAGTCATATCATCTTTAATACCAGGTGTACTTGTCACTTTTTTGCCTTGCAGGATTCCTGCTGAAATCAGCACCCAGCCAGCATGGCAAATTTGCCCGATTGGTTTCGCCTTTGCATCAAATGCACGGACGATGTCTAATACTTCTGGATAACGGCGTAGTTTATCCGGCGCCCAGCCTCCAGGGACAAGCACAGCATCATATTCATCCGCTTGAATGGAATAGAAATCTGCATCAGATACAGCCGGCACACCATACTTTCCAATGTACTCATGATTTGCTTTTTCTCCTACAAGATGAACAGTTGCCCCTTCTTCTCTTAAACGCAGAACCGGATACCATAGCTCTAAATCTTCAAAATCATCACTGACAAACGCAATGACCTTCTTATCTGATAAACGCATAACATCTCTCCTATTCTTTTGATTTCCTCTATTGTACGAGATGATCTCTTAAAAAGAAAAGCGGTTCCCCTTGAGGAGAACCACTTGGCCTTATTCGCTGATCTTGAATTTTTTAATTAAATCACGTAACTCTTCCGCCATTTGGGAAAGTGTTGTAGAGGAAGAACTAATTTCTTCCATAGAAGCAAGCTGCTCTTCAGCAGATGCGGCGATATCTTGGATGCTTGCTGAGCTCTCTCGTGATACATCTGCAATGTCATTCACTGCTTTAGAAATTTGCTCAGATCCTTTTGAAAGTTCACGTACCGTTGTATTCATTTCATTCATTCTTGTTGCAATTTCCGCTGTTTGCTCATTGATTTGTGAGAAGCTTTCTTTCGTTTGATCAGTAATGGAAAGACCATTCTTCACTTCTTCATTCACGGATTTGAACATATTTTGAGACGTTTCGATTTCAGAGACGATTTCTTTTACAAGCTTTTCAATCTCTTTTGCTGAATCAGATGATTGAACAGCAAGTTTACGTACTTCTTCTGCGACAACAGAGAAGCCTCTGCCTGATTCGCCTGCACGTGCTGCTTCAATGGCGGCATTGAGTGCAAGTAAATTCGTTTGATCTGCAATGCCGTTAATCACGCCTAGGATGTTTGTGATATCTTTTGATTTATGCTCCAGCCCGTTGATCACCCCTTCAGCTTCTTTCACTGAATGATCGATCGTCTTCATTTGGCCGACGGTTTGCTCCACAAGCTGTCCGCCTGTTTCTGCGACTGTTTTTGATTGAATAGATGAGGCTGTGATGACATCAGACGTTTCTGCAACCTCGGTCAGACCTTCATTCATTTGTTTTAAATGAGTCGCACTTTGCTCGACCATTTCACTTTGATTTTCGTTACCGTTTGAGAATGATTCAATAGATGATGTAATATGTTCTGTTGCTTTAGTTGTTTGACCCGCACTTGCCGTCAGTTCTTCAGATGAAGAAGCCACGTTTTCTACAGATGTTTGTACAGCCTGAATAACATCTCTTAGAGACTCACTCATTTCATTAAAGCTTGTGCCAAGCTGTCCAATTTCATCTTTTGACCTGACATTAATTTTTTCTGTTAAATCTCCCTCACTGATCTTCTTTGAAGAAGAGACAAGCATAGAAAGTGGTTTTGTAATGGAGCGGATGATCAAGAAGATCAAAATTCCACCAATGATAAGCGCGCCTGCTAAAATGATAGCGGCCATGTTAAAGACTGGCTGTGCAGCTTCTTCTACCTCTGTCACAAACATCGTACCGACAATTTTCCAGCCAGTCGCTTTATTTGTGGTGAACTCCATTTGCTTTTCTTTTCCTTCAAACATGTAACTCATAGAACCTTCATCCTGTGAATACAGCTTTTCTAACCATTCACCAGATAATTTTGTTCCTGCTTTTTTCGTTGGATGGGCAACAAATGTACGGTCTGGACTTCCGATAAAGGCATAGCCTTGTTTCCCAATGTTAATGCTATTTGACTCTTTTACTAGATTTGCAATGTTTAAGTTCATGGCAATAACTCCTGATCCGTCCTCTAATTTTTTAGAGATTGTGACCACAAGCGTACCGGTTGATGCTGTTGGATACGGTGCTGAAACAGACAGCTCACCGTTTTTCGCCCAGCCGTCTTTATACCAATCCCGCTCTGTTGCGACATAGTCAGCAGGCATTTTTTTATTAGGATATCTTGAAAACACTTTGCCGTCATTTGAAGCGACAAAAATGCCTTCTGTGTCATCATTCATACTCATGAATTGCTCAAAGCGTCCTTGAATATCTGTCGTTCCTTTTTGCTTGAGCTTTTTCTCTGTGATCCATTTGCTAAAGAAATCGGCTGCGTCAGTTTTCACTTTGACAACCTTCGTAATATTTTTATCTAGCTGCTCCACGTTTTCTTTAGCGCTTTGCATGATTTGATCATTCAAAGAGGTGCTTGCCGTATGATATGAAGAGAATGCCAATACAATAATTGGGCATAAGAGAATAAATAAGAAAGAGAATACAAGCTTTTTTGAAATAGATGGCTTTCTGAAATACTGTATGAATTTCATAAAAAAGAAAACTCCTTTTAGTAAGATAGTATATATATCGGAAGTACTACTGGGTTGTTTACTTTTTTAACTTATTAAAGTCTAAATAAGTCCAAATTACCCAAAATATATGCACTGAATGGAAAAACACCTGGCGTTTAGACGCCAGGTGTTTCCCTGTAGCTCTTACATTTTAAATTGTTTAATGAGCTCTCTTAGCTCTTCTGCCATCTGAGATAAAGTGGCAGAGGATGAGCTGATTTCTTCCATTGATGCCAGCTGTTCCTCTGCGGACGCTGCGATATCTTGGAAGCCTGCAGAACTTTCTCGTGAAAGCTCTTTGATTTGATTGACTGCTTGTGAAATATCGTTCGAGCCATGCGAGAGTTCTTTGGCCGATCCGTTCATTTGTTTCATTTGTTCTGTCATTTGTGATGTTTTATCGGTGATTCTCTCAAAGCTTACTTTCGTTTCATCTGTAATATTTAATCCAGATTGTACTTCACCCGCTACTTGTTTAAACATTTCCTGTGACTTTTCAATTTCCTCTACAATCTCGTTCGTCAAACTTTCAATTTCCTTTGAAGAGCTTCCTGATTGCTCTGCCAGCTTACGAACTTCTTCTGCAACCACAGAGAAACCTCTGCCTGCTTCACCTGCTCGAGCAGCCTCTATCGCAGCATTTAAAGCTAGAAGATTCGTCTGGTCAGCAATGCCGTTAATCACACCGAGAATGTTTGTAATATCCTTTGATTTCTGCTCTAAGCCTTGAATAACAAGCTCTGCTTCTTTTACTGCCTGCTCAATCGTTTGCATTTGACCTGCTGTTTTTTGAACGAGTTCTCCACCAGTCTGAGCCGTTTTGCTCGTTTCAATCGACGATTCCATCATATGAGAGGTCGTATCGACCATATGCGATAAGCTGCGATCCATGTCATTCAACTGGACTGAGCTTTTTTCGATCATATCGTTTTGATGTTCAGTGCTGTTCGAGAACTGTTCAATAGATGATGTGATATGCTCGGTCGCTTGTGCCGTCTGACCCGCACTTGCTGTTAATTCCTCAGAGGAGGCAGCCACATTTTCAATGGAATTCTGAACAGCTTGGATGACTTGTTTGAGTTTTGCCGACATCTCGTTAAAGCTCTGCGCAAGTTTACCGATTTCATCGTACGTACGAACTTCAATATGCTGGGTCAGATCACCCTGACTGATTTTCTCAGCCGATTCAGAGAGCTCTATCAGTGGCTTTCGAATCGATTTAATAATAAAATAAATTGCGATTCCGCCAACGACAATCGCAGCTGCCAGTATGATCATTGTTAAGTCGAGCACTGGCTGTGCTGCTTCTTTGACTTCGTTCACATACATTGTCCCAGCAATCTTCCAGCCTGTCGCTTCATTTGTGTCAAAAAACATTTCTTTTGGCTGTCCATTGTATTCATATTCGAAGCTGCCTTGTTTTTTTTCATACATTTTCGAGACAAAATCACCTGTCAATTTCGTCCCGCCCTTGGTTGTTTTATGAGCAACATAGCGCTGATCTGCGGTTGCGACAAACGCATAGCCTTCTTGACCAATTTTGATGCTGTTTGTATCTTTCACCACCGTGTTCAAGCGAACATTCATCCCGATCACCCCAGAACCATCCGCTAATTGTTCTGATATTGTGATGAGCAGGTCATCAGATGATTTATCGACAAAAGGATTTGAAATGATGAGTTTTTTCTCTCCCATCGACTGTTGAAACCATGGTTCGTTTTTTGCATTTGCTGCACTTCCTTTGTGGATCTCTGAATATTCAGTTAGTTTACCATTTTGATCTGAAACGAATACTCCCACTACATCTTCATCTGTTTCCGATAATTGCTCTAATTTCACCTTGAGTAAATCCTTGTTTTTAGCTGACAATTCACTCTTTTTCACGGATTTAGATAAATAGGATACGATATCAATTTTAGGTTGTACATCTTTGTTAATAAGTTCGTTTAATTGCTGAACACCATTTGCAGCACTAGACATAATCTCATCATTGAGGGAATTTGATGCCACTTCATAAGAAAATGCGGCCAATACGAGAATTGGCACTAGGAGAATCGCTAAGAATGCGGTAATTAATTTCTTCGACATCGTAAAGTGTTTAAAAAAGTTGATTTTTTTCATTACTCTACTCCTTTTGAATTATGATTTGTGGTCTTTCACCTCTATTCTTAGGTAATACGAATCGTTTTTCAAGGTATAATGTTCGATAAATAATTAAAATGAGTAATATTGCCTATTTCTTTTGGTTTAGTATAATGAAAAAAGAGCCCTAGCTGAAGGGCTCTTTTCATTATGTCTATTCGACTTTAAATTTGCTGATTAAATCACGCAATTCTTCTGCCATAGAAGAGAGTGTAGCAGAGGACGAACTGATTTCTTCCATTGATGCAAGCTGTTCTTCCGCTGAAGCAGCAATGTCTTGAATGTTTGCGGAGCTTTCGCGTGAGACGTCTGCGATCTCACGAACAGCCTCGGACACATGTGCTGAGCCTTTGAAAAGCTGGATCACTGTTTGATTCATCGTTTGGAGATTGTCTGAAATTTCTTTTGTCATTTCGAAAATATTGTGGAAGCTGACTCTTGTTTGTTCAGTGAAGCTTAAGCCTGATTGAACTTCTCGGTTCACCGTAGTGAATACTTCCTGTGATACATCGATGTCTTGAACGATTTCTTTGATCAAATTCTCAATTTCCTTCGCCGAATTGGCTGATTGAACAGCCAGCTTTCTTACTTCTTCTGCTACAACAGAGAAGCCTCTGCCAGATTCCCCAGCTCTTGCTGCCTCGATTGCTGCATTTAGTGCAAGTAAATTCGTTTGATCTGCAATTCCATTGATGACACCAAGAATTTGTGTAATGTCTTTTGACTTACTTTCAAGAGCGCTGATGACATTCTCTGCTTTTTTGACGGACTGATCAATGACATTCATCTGAGAAGCGGTTTTTTCCACGAGCTGTCCGCCTTCCCCTGCGATATCTGTTGATTTGATCGATGAAGCAGTAATGGATTCAGCCGACTCATTCATGTGCTGAAGGCCTCGGTTCATTTCCTCTAACTCGTCTGAGCTGGATTCGACTTTGTCATTTTGACTTTCATTTCCGCTGGAGAATTGTTCAATGGCTAGTGTAATATGCTCTGTTGCTTTACTTGTTTGTCCTGCGCTGGCGGTCAGTTCTTCTGATGAAGAAGCGACATTTTCAACTGAGGTTTGAACGGCACCAATGAGGGTTCTTAATGAGTCGATCATTGTATTAAAGCCCTTCCCAACTTGTCCAATTTCATCATCTGATTGGATCTGAAGCTTATCGCGTAAATCGCCTTCGCTGACTTTTTTCGAGAAACGGGCAAGGTTGGATAATCTTTTAGATATAGAGCGGACGATAAAGAAGATGATGATCCCTGCTACAATAAGTGTGACACTGAACACGATAATGGCTGTATTGAAAACGGGCTTTGCCGCATCTTCTACTTCTGAGACGAGCATCGTTCCACCGATTTTCCAGCCAGTTATTTTATTGGTCACATACGCAACCTTTTTATCTGTTCCTTTGAATGTATAGCTGCCGCTTCCTTCTTTGTCTTTAAAAATAATATTTGCCAGACTCTCATTGACCTGACTCCCTGACTTTTCGGTTGGGTCTGCTAAAACTGTTTTATCCTTCTCCATAATAAAGGCATAGCCTTTTTGCCCAATTTTGATTTCCTTTAACTTTTGAAGCAGGCTGTCAATTTCCATATCAAGTCCAATGACACCTGAACCATCTTTCATTTTTTGAGCAATCGTGATGACCATTTTGCCTGTAGAGGCTGCTACATATGGTTTTGTGATGACTTGTTTGCCGTTTTCTGCATTGAGTGCCTCTTGGTACCATGGACGCTCTCTTGGATCGTAGCCATCAGGCATCTTTTGAACTGGGTATTGCATAAACAATCCCTTTTCGGAGCCTGCATAGATAGCCGAAACATCCTTTTCATTAATTTTTCCAAATTGTTGCAATTCTTTAATGGTTGCATTTCTATTTTTTTCTTGAAGATTAGACGCTTTAAGTGTGTCTGTAAACAGGGTCACAGCATCTGCTTTGTTTCCAATATTCTCATTGATTAAGGTGTCAAATGCATTGACTTGACTCATCGCACTGCCCATAATCTGCTTGTCTAGCTCAGTCTTTGAAGTGAAAAATGCACTAATTGTCAGTGCAACGGTTGGCAGGATGAGGACTACCAAAAAGGCAATAATTAATTTTTTTGAAATGGATGGTTTTTTTAACCATTGGATCATTTTTCCCATTTTCTCTTTCCCCCTTTACTTCTCTAAAGTTATTATCGGATGAAAGGTTTATTTTTAGAGGCTGGAAATGATGTTTAAAGATAAAAAAAATACCCAGACAATTCTGGATATTTTTTCATCATTTTTTAATCAATTTTAAATTGACTTGTGAGCTCTTTTAGTTCCTCTGCCATGTTGGCAAGTGTCACAGATGAGGATGTGATTTCTTCCATTGATGCCAGCTGCTCTTCCGCAGAAGCCGCAATGTCCTGGATGTTTGCCGCACTTTCTCTAGAGACTTGGCGCATCTCCTGCATGGCTTGTGAAACAAGCTTTGAACCGCTCGATAGGTCAATCGCCGTATCGTTTAATTGCGTCAGTTTTTTCGACATTCCTTCTGCCGCCTCATAAATGTTCTGGAAGCTTTCTTTTGTTTCTTCTGTCATTCCGAGACCTGCATGTACTTCTCGATTGACTGCTTTGAACATATCTTGAGATTTAGCAATTTCTAACACAATTTCTTGAATGAGCTTTTCAATTTCTTTCGCTGAATCTGCGGACTGGACAGCTAATTTTCTCACTTCTTCTGCAACGACGGAGAAGCCGCGTCCAGATTCACCTGCTCTTGCTGCTTCGATGGCTGCATTAAGCGCAAGTAAATTCGTTTGATCTGCAATGCCGTTAATGACATTCAAGATGCTCGTAATATCTTTAGACTTGTATTCTAATTGCTTTATGACTTGTTCTGCTTCTTGTACAGATGTATCAATATGTTTCATTTGGCTCGCTGTGCTTTCAACAATTCGGCCGCCTTGACCAGCTGCCTCTGTCGATTGAAGCGAAACAGCAGCCACTTCTGATGACGTATGTGACATGTCTTGTAATCCATCATTCATTGCCACAAGCTGATTCGTACTAGATTCGACTTTCTCGTTTTGCGCGTCATTTCCATTTGAAAATTGTTCAATCGACATCGTGATATGCTCAGTGGCTTGACTTGTTTGGCTGGCACTTGCGGTCAGCTCCTCGGAAGCAGAAGCCACATTGTCGACAGACTGCTGAACCGCTCGAATGACATCACGAAGAGATTCACTCATTTTGCTAAAGCTTCGCGTGAGATCTCCTATTTCATCTTTCGACTTGGTTTCAAGGGTTTCGGTTAAATCCCCTTCACTCACTTTGGTTGAGAAATCAACAAGCTTTCGAAGTCCGATTGTAATCGATCGAACGATGAAGAAGATCGCGATGCCGCCAAGGATAAATGAAGAAATTAAAAGAATAATGGCAGAATTCCAAACTGGCTGTGCTGCTTCTTCTGTTTCTGATACAAACATCGTTCCAGCAATTTTCCAACCTGTTAAATCATTAGTCACAAAAACGAGACGCTTTTGTTCTCCTTTATTCTCATAAGTTGACGTTCCTTCTTTGCCGCTGTAAAGGATAGATGAAATATTTCCAGTGACCTGAGATCCTGATTTCTCTTCTGGATGGGCTACAATTTGCTTATTTTTATTTGCAATAATTGGGTATCCTTCTCGTCCAATTTTAATCTCTTTTATTTTATCAACAATGTCTTGCACATCAATGTCGATTCCGATCGCTCCCGACCCGTCCTTCAGGCGCTGGGCAATCGTGACAACCATGCCGTTTGTTGTGGCAGAAATGTATGGATTAGTGACAACTGGCTCACCACTTTTATCCTGCATAGCTAGTTGATACCAATCGCGTGTTGTTGGATCATAGCCTTTTGGCATATCTACTTTAGGAAACTGAATGAAATCACGCTTTTTACTTGCTGCATAAAACCCAACCACATCATCTTCATTGATTTTACTGTATATCTCAAAATGCTCATACAGCTCGTCCTGGTTGTTCTTTTTAAAATCTGCAGCAGTAGATGTTTCAGTAAAGAGTTTTACTGCGTTTTCCTTATTGATCAGCTTTTGCTGGATCATGTCATTCAGTTCATTGACTCTTGCGTTTGCTCCGTACATGATTTCATGATCTAATTCTTCTTTGGCAATCTGATATGAAATCGTACTGAGTGTAATAATTGGCAAGACGAGAACGAGTGTGAATGAAATGATCAGTCTCTTTGAAATCGATGGTTTTTTCAACCATTTTATTGCACTTTTCATGTTTTTCCTCCTTTTAAACGATATGTTATATATCGGACAGCTTCATATTATTTTCATGTTTTTCAAATAAAAAGGATGCTTTTTTGTTTATTTTCACAAATAGATTCCTTGCCCAAGCACCCTGCATACGCTAATACAAAAGGAGGCGCTTTTCATATGATTATCCTTTCAGGACAGCCAGTGACAAATGAGCAGCTGGCTTCATTTCAGCTAGAAGGACAAAAGCGGATCATTTTGATGCAGTTACAAGCCTCAAATGTTATGTATCGCTACAGGCAAGCATCAGATTTGTTATTTGAAGTCACATTGAGATCGAATATTATGAATGCTGCAAGAGATTTGAATAAAAGTGGTGCCTCATTTGCCATCTTTCAAAGGTCTCGTGCAAATGACGCATTTTGGCGTGTATCGGAAGCAGGAGCACTAGAGCTACGCTATCAAGTGGAACCATCTACAGGGATTAAAGACATTTTTGAAAATGGATCACAATATGCATTTGAATGTGCCACGGCAATTGTCATCGTATTTTATATGGGGGTCCTGCAAACGGTGGGAGAAGAGAAGTTTAATCGAAGACTTCGCAGCTTAACGCTTTATGACTGGCACTATGATACATTGTCGATTTATACAGAGCGTGGGAATGACTTTATTTATGGAGATTGCTTATATTTTGAAAATCCAGAGTTTAGCTATCAGCAGTCACAGTGGCGCGGGGAAAATGTGATTTACTTAGGTGAAGATCAATATTACGGACATGGACTTGGGATTTTAACAGCAGCAGAAATAATCGATAAATTGAATAAGAGAAGACGGCCAGGTGCTGTTCAATCTGCTTATCTACTGCCGCAGACTACCCGGATGGATGTGATTTATCTTAGGCAAATGTTTGGTAGCTAAAAAAAGCCTCTTGTCTATTGGTTATGACAAGGGGCTTTTGTATGCCTTGCGTTTATGATAATCTTGCAGCGTGCCAAGCATCGTGTTCGCAAGGATCTCCATTTTTTCTAAGTCTTTTCTAGTGACTGGCGGATCGTGCCGGCTCCATTTTACGTAACGAACAAAATAGTAGTGTCGAATGGGCGTAAGGACGGCAGGAGAGTGTGGGAATTCATCAAACCAACATTCAATTTGTCCTTTTTTACGGTATGAATGTTTTAAGATGTCCATCCTGTCACACCACCTAGCATGATTTTATATGCGCGTCAGTTCGTGCATAATCTCTTCAACGGTTAAAATGGAGTGAATACGGCCAACACCCTGTCCTGCCCAAAGAGCCATTTGATCAGGGTTCCCTGCGGCAGCAGCGGCTTTTCGCATCGGTGTCGTCCATACATGCTGAACTGGATAAGGAAGCACCCTCTCTTCATTTTTTCTTTCTTCCTCCATCCATTCGTTCACAATTCCTCTTGCTCTTTTCCCTGAAAAAAGCCTTGTGATCTTGGTTTCACTGCTTTCCGCCTGCAAAATCGCCTTTTTGTATACGTCTGCTGCTGCACTTTCCTGGCTGGCTAAAAATCTTGTGCCGATTTGAACCGCATCCGCTCCAAGCGCTAGAGCGGCTTTCACTCCTGCTCGATCTGTGATCCCGCCTGCAGCAATCAATGGTACTCGGCAGAGCGGCTTGACATCGGTTATCAGACTAAAAAGTCCCAAGAGGGCATCTCCTCTTGAAGGTAAAAAGGTACCACGATGTCCCCCTGCTTCGCTTCCTTGCAGAACAATGGCATCCATTCCTTTCTCCTCTAAAAGCAGTGCCTCCTCTTTTGTTGTGGCGGTTCCAATTAAAAGAATCCCCTTTTGTTTGAAGCGTTGAATGGTTTGTTCATTTGGACAAGCGAAAGTAAAGGAAACGACCGGTACTTCTTCTTCCAGAAGAATGTTGATTTTCTGTTCAAAATCACCCCACAGTGCTTCTTCGCTTGGCATACGATCAGCTGGCGGATATGCAGGCAGCCGCTTTTCCCAAAACGCTACGTCTTCTTTTTTGGGTTCAGAAATTGGCTCTGGAACAAACACATTGACCTGAAACTGGCGGGGTGTCAGCTGTTTGACCTGTTTGATTTGCTGCCTCATATTGTCAGGCTGCACATACCCACTTGCCAAGCTGCCAAGTCCCCCGTACTGTGAAACAGTGGCTGCCAGCTGCGGTGTCACAGCTCCTCCGGCCATTGGCGCTTGGATGATTCCATATTCGATTTGCAATAATGTCGTGATATCCCCCATTTATTTCCCCCATTTCTTTTGTCGTTTCTATAAAACCATACCCTTTTTATGCGAAACAAATCTCTGCCTATCCGAAGAAATTTCTCTTACCTAAAGTTTACCAAGCAAAAAAACCTCGTCAAGCGCTACGAGGTTTTTAGGAGAAATGAACCTTCTTGATTTCAATGGTTCGAATATGGTGATCTTCTGCATCTATGATGGTAAATTTACAGCCTTCTGCTTCAATCGTATCCCCAATCTCAAAATCAAATTTATGCGTCATCATCCAGCCGGCAATTGTATCAACATCATCATTCTCAATGGCTAAATCCAATAAATCATTCACTTCATCAATCAAGGCTTTCCCATCCATTACATAGTGGAAATCACCTTTTTTAACGATGTGAGGGGTTTCATCTTGATCATATTCGTCTCGAATTTCGCCCACAATTTCCTCTAATATGTCCTCTACTGTGACAAGTCCGGCTGTTCCTCCATATTCGTCTACGAGCACCGACATATGAATTCGTTCCTTTTGCATCAAAATGAGCAATTCTTGAATAGGAGTGCTTTCAATCACCCGAATGACCGGACGCATTAAGTCTTCAATCGTCACATCTTGATTTAAAAAGCTCGCCTTGAACACATCTTTGCTATTGATGACACCAATCACATGATCTTTGTCTTCTTTAATGACAGGGTAACGTGTGTACCTTTCGTTTAGCATATAATGCGTCACGTCTTCAAGCGTCTGTTCAATCTCTATGGCTGAAATTTCTGTACGAGGGATCATGATCTCTCTCGCCACTCGGTTATCAAATTCAAAGATTTTATTCACATATTTGTACTCAGATTGGTTAATTTCGCCCTTCTCATAGCTTTCAGATAAAATGAGACGCAATTCTTCCTCACTGATCGCCACTTCATGTTCTTTGACAGAATGAAAACCGAATAATTTTACAATGCCTCTCGCCGCCCCATTTAATGCTTTAATAAATGGGTACATGACTTTATAGAAAAAGATGAGCGGTTTTGCTGTGATAAGGCTGACCGCCTCTGCCTTTTGAATGGCGATCGTTTTAGGCGCCAGTTCCCCAACAACGACATGTAAAAACGTAATGATCACAAACGCAATGATAAACGATAGAATGTCTATTAATGCGGAATGAAGCGCTAGCTTTTCAAAAAGTGGATGCAGGAAATGTTCTACCGTCGGCTCGCCCAGCCACCCTAAGCCTAAAGCCGTGATGGTAATGCCAAGTTGACAGGCAGATAAATATTCATCAAGATTTGATATGAGCTTTTGAACATGAATGGCTCTCTTATCACCGCTTTCAATCAGTTGATTGATTTTAGAGCCTCTAATTTTCACAATCGCAAATTCAGTGACAACAAAAAATGCTGTCGCAGCAATGAGTAAAATGACTAAAAATACGTTTAAAATATACAAAAAAAACCCTTACCTAACAATGGTAAGGGCTCACCTCCTCTGGCATCAATTAATCATTACGGCCATTTAGGAAGATCATTACAAAACGGAGCAATTCAAATAAGGAGACAAGGGCCGCTGCGACGTACGTAAGAGCTGCAGCATTTAACACCTTGTTCACGCCTCTTTCTTCACTGCTTCTAATGATTCCTTCTGAAACAATGATATCTTTTGCACGAGAACTTGCATTAAACTCGACAGGCAATGTCACAAGCTGAAAGAACACAGCCGCTGAGAACAAAATGATCCCAAGCCCGATTAAGTTAAGGCTGCCGAGCAAGATTCCACCAAGGAAAAGAAGCGGGGCAACACCAGATGCAAAGTTCACGACAGGAAAGATTTTATGTCTCAACACAAGCGCACCATAGGATTCTTGATGCTGCAAGGCATGTCCAACCTCGTGTGATGCAACTGAAATGGCCGATATGGAATGGCCATAGTACACAGGTTCAGATAAGCGAACCACACGCTGCGTCGGGTCGTAATGATCAGTCAAAGTTCCTCTTACCGGTTCAACAGGCACGTCGTATAACCCGTTGCGATCTAAAATATATCGAGCGGTTTCCGCACCTGTTTTCATACTGGCAGCTTCAACCTTTGAATACTTTTCAAAATTATTCTTTACCTTAAATTGTGCCCAAAATGATAATCCCAATGCGGCAAATGTTAAAAAATAAAAAAACAGCATGCTCATCAGCTTCCTTTTATTTTATATATTTATTTACAATTTTAAAGACTTTTATGTAGCGTGTACAGCAAAAAGCACTAGGTCTTTTTGAGGGGAACAACTGCGCCAATGAAAAAGAAGAACACACCTAAGCATGCTGTATAAAAGGTTACCGTTCCGTATAGATCTTGAAAAAAATGAAGCCATGAAAAATCATTCATAAAATGATTGACAGTATTCAAGTCAAACACAAGTAAGATGACAGCCGATGATAAACAGTGCGCACCGATAAAAAGAAGTACGGTCTTTTGAACGAACGACATTCGAATTCCCTCCTTCTTCTCTTTTATTTTAAGATATGGAATCTGTTTTAATACATGACGAAGATGAAAAAATGTTTCCTTAATCGGGCATACTGACATTAGCAGTCTCCTGAAAGGAAGAGTCCAATGAAATCAAACCGAATCTTTATCGCTTGGCTAAGGTGGCCACTGTATCTTCGAATTGCCATCATCATCTGCTTCTTACTGCTCTTTTTTGGACAATTAATCGTCTTGCTGGAACCGAAGCAGTATCATACGATCTTTGATGGGATCTGGTGGGCCCTCATTACAGTCGCGACGGTCGGCTATGGTGATTTTGTTCCGCAAACCATGCCCGGACAAATCGCAGGTATGGCGCTGATTTTGATCGGGGCAAGCTTTGTCACGGCTTATTTTGCAACACTTGCTGCCGCTGTGTTCAGTAAGCAGCACCATTATGTAGAAGGGAAGGTCGCCTTTAAAGGGAAAGGACATCTCATTATCGTCGGTTGGAATGAAAAAACAAACAAACTGCTTCAGTCGTTTCAAACGATTGATCCAGCTATGCCGATTGTGCTGATTGATGACTCCTTAAAGGAAGGGCCTCTACTAGAGAATGTTCATTTTATTAGAGGGCATGGGACTGAGGATGGCACACTACGCAAAGCCAATATTACCGGTGCAGACGCACTGATGATTACCGCAGATCAGCACGAAAATGAAGTAACAGCCGATATGCAGAGTGTTTTAACATTACTTGCAGCAAAAGGATTAAACCCGTCGCTCTACTGTTTAATTGAAATCTTAACAGATCGATATGTGAAAAATGCCGAGCGTGCTGGAGCGAGTCAAGTCATTCATACCTCTGATGCAGTCAATCATTTAATGGTCGAGCACTTTCTTTTAAAGGAACAGCTCAAATCGCTAAAGAAAAAACGACATATGACTTTGCATAAACATGTAACCACCATACCGATCCCAGCTTCACTAGCTGGAGAAACATTCTTAACAGCCCTCCATCACTTTTTAGAGCATCATGTGATCATTGTCGGCGTACAAAAAAAAGAAGGACCCATGATGAATCCTCCCTTTGGCTATGAACTGCATCCAGAAGATGAACTCATTAGCCTTTAAAGCAGTGCGTCTTCTAATTCTTTGACGAGCGAAAAGCCAATCTCAGTATATGCTTTTGATACTTCTCCATCTTTCTCTTTTGGTTCTTGGAATTGGTTAAAGGATGCTCCCACATTTCCCACCATCGCATGATCATCTAATTTATCTTGATAAACATGCTTTAAGAGAAAGGGATCTCCCAGTTTCACCACAACGCCTGGCTGATCCAGCTGGCCTTTTTCTGCTGTAAAAGGAACTCTGAGAAAGGTATAGCCATCACGGTTATCAATTTTATAATCAAAATACCCGTGATCATAATCCCAGTTGCCATTAATGACATAACCGAGCGGCTTCATGGTCTCTTCTAAATGGTAAAGTGAAAAGCTTTCACCAGGCAGTCTGGATGGTACATGAATCATACGAAACCCTCCTTTTTGTATAGGGTTCGTTAAAGAGAGGAATTCATACATTACCTCTCGTGATTTGTACATTGTTTGTAAAAGCGGCATCCAATAAGCTTTGATTGGTTAATTGATTCGTCTCGTTATCACTGCCAGCACCTTCTGTATCCTTCACAGCACACATAGGACAAATACGTCCGACATTGCCAAAATTGACAATTGCCTGACCAGAAATGTCGTGAATGTAAATATGATTTGTTCTCATGTTTCACCCTCCTCTACTCATTATTCTATGTGCAGAACATAGGGAGGCTTGCACAGGAACCATGAGAACTTAAAAAAGGCACACCCTTTGATAAGGTGTGCCTTTTTATTCTTACGATTGTTTCAGACGGCTTTCAAGCTCTGCTTTTTTCTCTTCGAAGCCTGGTTTTCCTAATAAAGCAAACATATTCACTTTATACGCTTCTACGCCAGGCTGGTCGAATGGATTGACGCCTAGTAAATATCCAGACATCGCACATGCTTTTTCAAAGAAGTAAACGAGGTAACCGAATGTATAAGCATCCATCTCAGGAATTGTCACGATGAGATTTGGTACTTTTCCATCAGTATGAGCAAGCATCGTTCCTTCAAATGCCTTTTTGTTGACGAAATCAACCGTTTTTCCTGCCAGATAATTCAAACCGTCAAGATCCTGTTCTTCTGCTTCAATCACAAGCTCATGCCGAGGCTTGTCTACATTGACGATTGTTTCAAACAAGTCTCTTCTTCCTTCTTGGACATATTGACCAAGTGAATGAAGATCTGTTGAGAAGTTCGCAGATGAAGGGTAAATTCCTTTTTCATCTTTCCCTTCACTTTCACCGAACAATTGCTTCCACCATTCTGAGAAGTATTGCAGGCCTGGCTCATAGTTAATCAGCATTTCAATCGTTCTGCCTTTATTGTAAAGGACATTACGGACGACAGCATATTGGTACGCCGCATTCTCAGAAAGCTCAGATGAAGCGAAGTCTTCACTTGCTTTTGCCGCACCTTCCATCATCTGATCAATGTCTGCCCCGCTTACAGCGATTGGCAATAGACCCACTGCTGTTAATACTGAATAGCGTCCACCTACATCATCTGGGATGATAAATGATTCGTAGCCTTCTTCCGTTGCTAATGTTTTCAGTGCACCTCGTGCCTTGTCAGTTGTCGCATAAATACGTTTTTTCGCTTCTTCAGCACCGTATTTTTCAATGAGGAGCTTTTTAAAGATGCGGAATGCGATCGCTGGCTCTGTTGTCGTACCAGATTTTGAAATCACGTTAATAGAGAAATCTGCATCTTCCAATAGATCCATCACATCTGTTAAATAAGAGGAACTGATGTTGTTTCCAATAAAAATGATTTGCGGTGTCTTGCGTTTGCCTTTTGGCAGCGTGTTATAGAACGAGTGATTCAAAAATTCAATCGCCGCACGTGCACCAAGATAAGAGCCGCCGATTCCGACAACAAGCAAAACATCAGAGTCAGATTTAATTTTATCTGCACTTTTTTTAATGCGAGCAAATTCTTCGCGATCATATTGCTTCGGTAAGTCAACCCAGCCTAAATAATCACTGCCTGCACCCGTTTGTTCATGAATATTATGATGGGCCACCTTCACAAAATCTTTTAGATATGTAAGCTCATGCTCTTGAAAGAAAGGTAACGCTTTCGAGTAGTCAAATTGAATATGTGTCATCGCTTGTAAGCCCTCCATTACGTTAGTTCTGTCCCTTTCACTTTAGCGGAACTAGCTATTGAAATCAAGTGATCGTCACTCGCATAGCAAAAAGCCGTTTCTCGCTATGAGAAACGGCAAGCTGAATTATAAAGAAGCTTTCAAAATAGAAAGAATGTCATCACGACCAAGTTTCATAAAGTTACCAAACCCACCGTATTCCATTTCTTTCGCCGCAATGTCGGCAATTTTGTCCAGTTGATCTTCACCAATGTCATAATCTGCTAGACGGTTTGGTGCACCGAGGCTTGTCCAGAAGGCTGACAATTTGTCGATTCCTTCTAATGCGATATCACGATCTGATTTTCCTTCTGTCTCGATGTCAAACATGCTTAGCATGAGGTTTTTAAAGCGTTCTACATTGTGATCGAGTGTATGACGCATCCAATTTGGGAAGAGGATAGCAAGTCCACCTGCATGCGGAATGTCATAGACAGCCGATACAGCATGCTCAATCGTATGAGAAGCCCAGTCACCAAAGTAGCCCATTTGCAGCGTGCCATTTAAAGCAATGGTTCCTGCATACAGGATCGTTTCGCGGTGCTCATAGTTTTGTAAGTCTTCAAGTAGCTTTGGTGCTGTCTCGATGACTGTTTGAAGAACAGCAAAACACATTCGATCTTGTAGCGGTGTGTTTTTTACATTATGAAAGTATTGCTCGAAGACGTGGCTCATCATATCGACCATGCCATACACCGTCTGGTTTTCTGGCACAGAATATGTATGCTCAGGGTCTAGGATGGAAAAAGCAGGGTGAGTCACGGAACTGCCCCACACATATTTTTCATTCGTTTCCCAGTTTGTGATGACAGAGTCAGGATTCATTTCTGAACCAGTTGCTGCAAGTGTCAGCACTGTGCCAAATGGCAATGCTTTTTGAGCGGTTGTTTTCTTTGAGATAATGTCCCAAACATCTCCGTCATACTCTGCTCCAGCCGCAATTGCTTTTGTACAGTCGATCACACTTCCGCCGCCAACGGCTAATAAGAAATCAATCTTTTCCTTTTGGCAGATGTCGATTCCCTTTTTCACTGTGTTGAGGCGCGGGTTTGGTTCAACACCTGATAGCTCAAATACTTCGGCTCCTGCTTCATTTAACGCGCTGATGACATTGTCATAAAGACCATTTTTCTTAATGCTGCCACCGCCATATACAAGTAACACTCGTTTTCCATAACGAGCGAGTTCGCTTTTTAGTCCCTCTAGTTGTCCTTTTCCAAACATTAATTTCGTTGGATTATAGTAAATAAAGTTTTCCATCTGTTGATACATCTCCTTACAGTGTATAGACTCAAAAACAGGAAAGATTACTGTAACATATGTACACGTTGAACTCAAAAAAAAGATAGCTGCATGAAAGCAGCTATCCAGTGTGTAGACAAACCCTCGCATTCTTTGTCAGGTCTGCGCTCCGGCGCTCTCGCCCTTCCTAGACTACAAAGGTTTTCTATCACGCTGAGTTGTTCGTTTATAAAGAAGCATTCAAAATAGCTAGAACATCTTCTTTGTTAAGCTTTTTAAATTGACCAAATTCACCACGTGCCATTGCACGGTCTGCAATTAAATCCATTTTCTCATCGTTGATATCATAATCCGCTAAACGATTTGGTGCACCAAGACTTGTCCAGAAAGCTGACAATTTGTCGATTCCTTCTAAGCCTACTTCTTCGTCTGTTTTGCCCGCAGGGTCCACATCGAATACACGTACCGCTAATTGTTTAAAGCGGCCTGGGTTTTCCTGAATGACATGCTTCATCCAGTTCGGGAACAAGATCGCAAGTCCGCCGGCATGAGGGATATCATAAACAGCAGATACCGCATGCTCAATGTTGTGAGATGCCCAGTCACCACGAGCCCCCATTGACAGCATCCCATTGAGCGCAATGGTGCCAGTGAATAAGATGGTTTCACGCAGCTCATAGTTCTCTAGATCGTTGATCAGCTTCGGTGCTGTTTCAATGACCGTACGAAGAAGTCCTTCACACATACGATCTTGATAAGGCGTATTTTCAGTGTGATGGAAGTATTGTTCAAACACGTGAGACATCATGTCAACCATACCATAAATTGTATGGTTTTTTGGCACAGTAAATGTGTTCACTGGGTCAAGAATAGAGAATTTAGGGAAGACTGCTGGACTGCCCCAGCCATACTTCTCGTTTGTTTCCCAATTTGTAATAACTGATCCAGAGTTCATTTCAGAACCTGTTGCAGCAAGTGTTAATACCGTACCAAATGGGATAGCTTCCATTGGGACATGCTTACGAGTGACAATATCCCAAGCATCTCCATCGTACTTCGCACCAGCTGCGATCGCTTTTGTTGCGTCAATGACACTTCCGCCGCCGACTGCCAAAATAAAATCAACGTTGTTCTCTTTGCAAAGCTCAACGCCTTTTCTGACGGTTGTTAAGCGTGGGTTTGGTTCAACACCAGCAAGTTCAGTGATTTCAGCACCTGATTCTTTTAAAATGCTGACAACTTGGTCATAAAGGCCATTTCGTTTAATACTGCCTCCACCATATACAAGCAATACGTTTTTTCCGTAGTGTTTGAGTTCATCTGAAAGGGCAGATACTTCTCCCTTTCCAAACATTAATTTTGTTGGGTTCCAATAAGTAAATCGATCCATGTGATCTCCTCCTCGGGCTACATTATGCGCCTCAATCATTCCAAAAGTAAAGTAATTTGCTTTAATCCATTTTCTTACGCATAGTTTGGCTAAAAATCTGCAAAATATAAATGTATTGATGCTGTAGCGAAAGGAGGAATCACGATGAGTGCTATTCAACGTATTGCCCTCGTGCTCACGATTATTGGTGCTATTAACTGGGGACTAATCGGCTTTTTTCAATTTGACTTAGTAGCAGCGATCTTTGGCGGACAAGGTGCTGCATTATCACGTATTATTTATGGTCTTGTTGGAATTGCAGGTCTTGTCAATCTTGGTCTATTGTTCAAGCCAAGTGAAGAAGCTGTTCGCCGTGACGAGCCAAATCCAGAGGTTCGCTAAAGAAAAGGACATAAAAAAAGGCTACCTATAAGAGGCAGCCTAAGGCACCGTTTGAAGCGGTGCTTTTTTTATTTCTTGATAAGATCTTTACGGTTAGATTGCTCAATCCACTCTTCAAGTTTATCTTTAAGTGTATTGAAACCTTGTGGTGCAGCAGCTTCTTCTTTCACTTGCTGTGGTCTTTGTTTCTTTGGTTTGCTTTCTTTTCTTTCAGGTGCATCTTGTGTCGCACGGATAGAAAGGCTGATTTTACCTGCATTTTCATCAACAGAAAGAACTTTTACTTGTACTTCGTCACCAATTGAAAGGTGCTCGTTGATGTCTTTTACAAAGCCATGTGTTACTTCAGAAATATGCACAAGTCCTTGAGTTTCTTCATCTAATGCAACAAACGCACCATACGCTTGTAATCCTGTTACTTTACCAGTGTAAACACTGCCTACTTCAAACTTTGTCGCCATGATAACAACTCCTAAATAAATGTTTTAATATTCGTTTATACGCAATTAAAAACTATATCATAGAAAGGTCAGTTACGCAAAATATTTTTTAATGAGGTTTAGATCCGATCAAAAGGGGGAATACCTGAAAACAAGAATGCTTTCTAGTATTCCCCCCTAATTTGAGAGGCATGAGTCCTGATGGATTGATGCCTTTTTTTATTTTATGATGACAGGTGCTTCTTCTTTCACTTGTCGATTCTGTAAAAAGCGCTGCATTCTTGAAAGTGATTCCTGTAGATGGTCAAGAGACGACGCATATGAACAACGAATATGACCTTCACCACTCGGGCCGAAGACATTCCCAGGGACTACGGCTACTTTTTCACTAAGGAGCAGCTCCTCAGCAAATTGTTCTGACGTCATGCCCGTGCTTTTAATGGACGGGAATGCATAAAATGCGCCGTTTGGCTGGTGGCATGTCAGTCCTAATTCATTCAAGGAGCCGACAAACAAATTACGGCGTCTTCTGTAGCTTTTCTTCATTTTCTCAACATCTTCAAGTCCATTTTTCAACGCTTCTTCCGCTGCATATTGTGCCATCGCGGGCGCGCACATCATAGAATATTGGTGTATTTTCAGCATGGCATCACGCAGTACAGGTGGTGCTGCCACATACCCTAAGCGCCAGCCTGTCATGGCAAACCCCTTTGAAAAGCCTGAAATCAGGATCGTTCTTTCCTTCATATCTTGGATTGCTGCGACGCTTGTAAAAGCTTCATCGTATGTCAGCTCTGCGTAAATCTCATCTGTGATAATGAGAAGGTCATGCTCTTTTGCAAATTGGGCAATATCTTCAAGCTCTTCCTTTGAATAGACAGAGCCAGTTGGATTTGACGGTGAGCAAAGCAGAATGGCTTTTGTCTTCGGCGTCAGCTTCGTACGAAGATCCGCAGAGTCTGCTTTAAAATCTTTTTCAGCCGATGTACTTAAATAAACAGGCACTCCACCTGCAAGTGTCGTAAGAGCCCCGTATGCTACGAAGCAAGGCTCTGGAATGATGACCTCATCCCCGCTGTTTAAAATCGCACGAAAGGCCAAATCAAGTGCCTGGCTTCCGCCAACTGAGATAATGAGTTCTTCTTCGGGACTGTAGTCAATGTGAAACCGCTTATATAAATAGTGGCTCAGTTCTTTTCGCAAAGATAACAGCCCTGCATTCGCCGTATAAGAGGTAAGCCCTTGTTCTAATGACATAATACTTGCTTCTCTGACATTCCAAGCTGTCACAAAATCTGGCTCGCCGACACCAAGGGAAATGACGCCTTCCATTGTGGCTGCCAAATCAAAGAATTTTCGAATACCTGACGGCTGAATGCTTTGTACCGTTTCAGATAAATAAGACTTTTTCATTTAAGGTGACACCACGATTCTTTTGTCATCGTCTCCTGTTTCAAACACTTTCCCATCATGTTTATATCTCTTCAAAATAAAGTGGGTAGTTGTTGAAACAACGGAATCAAGTGTCGATAATTTTTCAGATACGAAGCGGGCAATATCAGACATAGACCTTCCGCGAATCACGACAGATAAATCGTAAACACCTGACATGAGATAGACAGACTCCACTTCCTGAAAGCGATAAATACGTTCAGCAATTTCATCAAACCCGACACCTCTTTTTGGTGTCACTTTGACATCGATCATTGCTGTGACGCCTTCGTGACCATCCACTTTACGCCAGTCAATCATGGTTGAATAATCAATAATGACTTTTTGATCTTCAAGTTTTTGAATAATGGCTTCTGCTTCTTCTGTTGTCACACCTGCCATTTTTGCAATTGTATTTAAGTCGGCGCGGCTGTTTTCATCTAAAATCTCTAATATTTCAGTTTCTTTTTCAGTTAGTTTCATTTTGAATTCACACCTCAGATTGTAAAAGCTAGTTTTAAAAAATCTTCTGAACATTATAGCACGTTTTTCTCATTATGCTAAGCAGGGAAAAGATGCTAACCATAGCTTAAAATCCACTTTTTAGGGTACAATACAGTCACCTAACAGAGAGAGTATCAAGTATCGGAGTGATGAGTGTGGACATTGTTCAGCCAGCTTATATGAAAAGTAAATTCGGTTTAGACATCTATTACGAGCACTATCCAAATAAGGGGAAGAAAACATTGATCTTAATTCACGGTCTCTTCTCTTCTACTTTCAGCTATCGAAAGCTCATCCCGCTTCTGAAACAAGACTTCAATTTAATTGCAATCGATTTGCCGCCATTTGGACAGTCCGAAAAGTCGAATACGTTTATTTACAGCTATCGTAACATGGGAAAGATCATTATTGAGCTAGCTGGTTACTTACAAATTCAGCACGCAATACTAGTCGGTCATTCGATGGGCGGACAAATAGCTTTATACGCTGCTTCTGAACGGCCAGACCTATTCGAAAAGGCGGTACTTTTGTGCAGCTCAGGTTATTTAAATAAGTCGAAGAGATCGCTTGTGTATAGCACGTATATTCCTTATTTTTATTTATATCTCAAAAGAAAGCTTTTAAAACAAGGCATTATGAAAAATTTAACAGCCGTTGTACATGATCATTCCATCATTGATCAAGAGATGGTAGACGGCTATTTAAAGCCTTTTTCTAATGATCAAATTTTCCGAGGGATCTTTCGCTTAATTCGGCACCGGGAAGGGGATTTGACCTCAGATATTCTAAAGAAAATGGAGACACCTGTACTGCTCATTTGGGGTGAGGAAGATCGGATTGTTCCGATTCACATAGGAGAAAGACTGCACAAAGATCTGCCGAATTCGACCTTGCATGCATTAAAAAAAACCGGGCACCTCATTCCTGAGGAAAATCCGGTCTTTGTGTCTGATCAAATTGGACATTTCAGCTTGTCTTAGCGTGTGCAGGAGCTACTGTCTCGTATGACAAAAAGCTGATTCGCCACCTGCTGACAGTTCTCTATTGGCAGGAGCTGCTCAAAAGAGTGATGATAAATGGCTTGTATGTCTTTTGCTAAAGATAACGGGTCTTCTGCGTCGTATAATGCACTAATGACGTCAGCAGGCTCCGTTTCATAAAAGTCCTCTCCATATTGAAAAGGGTCCCATGCCTTAATGACATGAATCATCTCTTCTACAGCTTGACTATCTTTCATCGGTATCACCGCTTATAATAAATTTTGTGATGTTTATTTTAGCACAACCAACAATGGTTGAAAAACGGCTAGAGGTGGTTTCATGAATTTCGACGAACAGATCATACGTAAAGGTTCAAAATCAGTGAAATGGGATCAAGCAGAGTCTTTGTTCCTGACAACAGATGCGCTGCCAATGTGGGTAGCAGATATGGATTTTAAAGCGCCGCAGGTCGTCCTTGATGCATTAAAAGAACGATTGGATCATGGCGTATTTGGCTATGCCTTTCAAGATCAGGATACGCAGCAGGCAGTGGCTGACTGGCTTAAAAGAAGACATGGATGGACCATTAGAGCAGATGATGTCACCTTCACACCTGGGATCGTCACAGCACTTAGTTTTGCAGTCCAAGCCTATACAGCGCCAAATGACGAAGTCGTCATACAGTCACCAGTATATACGCCTTTTTATCAAATGATTGAGCGAAATGGACGAATAGTCTCAACTAACCCTTTAAAAATAGAAAACAACCGCTATCTCATGGATTTTGATGATTTAGAGAAAAAACTAAGCAGACCAGAGGCAAAGCTCATGTTTCTATGTCATCCGCATAATCCATCCGGAAGAGCATGGTCAAAAGAGGAATTACAGCGTGTAGGAGAACTATGTGTGAAGCATGGTGTCATAGTCGTTTCAGATGAGATTCATTCTGATTTAATGCTATACGGAAAACCACATGTGCCATTTGCAAGCCTTTCTGACGACATTGCCCATATGACAGTGACGTGTATTGCGCCAAGTAAAACATTTAATTTAGCTGGGCTCCAAGCATCTGCCATTATCATTTCCGATGAAGAAAAAAGAACTCTTTTCACCAATGAATTGCAACGAAACGGACTGGCCAAACTGAACGCATTTGCCATTCCTGCGATGGAAGCAGCATACCGCCACGGAGATGAGTGGCTCGATGCACTTGTTCTTTATCTCGAAAACAATATGAAGATCGCAATGGACTATATTGACGAACATCTTCCAAACATTCGTTATATGAAACCAGATGCTTCTTATTTATTGTGGCTGGACGTTCGGGATTATCAATTCAGTCAAGCGGACTTGAAACGGAATTTGTTGAAAAAAGGTAAAGTCATTTTAGAGCTTGGTCACGTTTACGGACACGAAGGAGACGGCTTTATTCGGATGAATCTTGGCTGTCCTGCTTCCACAGTCAAAGAAGGGTTGAAACGCCTTCGTCAAGCGTTCACGCAATCAGCCACATAAGATCTATACGAACGAAAGAACATCCTCACGGGTGTTCTTTTTAAAGAAAAAAACCCTCCTTTTATCATATCTACTTTCTAGATGAGATGATATAATGAGAGGAATTACAATTATTTGCGAGGAGAGCATTTAAATGGAAATGTTCAAGGATTTTCTGCTCCATGTATCTTTTATTCTATTTCCAATCTTTTTATATCATGCGCTATGGCTAAGCCGGACCCCTGCTCATTTCCCAAAAACGAATAAGCTGCTCATCACAGCATTCGCATCCATCTCTTCAGCACTATGTATCATGTATCCAGTTGGTTCGATTTTAGACTTGCAGACTGGGCTTCAATCTATTCCTCTTGTACTTGCGATTTTATACGGAGGATATACTGCAGGGATCGCCACCATCTTGATAAGTTCCCTGGTCAAATTCGTGATGTATGGCTCTTTCTTATGGATTGGACTCATTGTTGTACCGATTTACTTTTTCATCCCCTTTCTGTTCTACCGGAAATGGCGTCAATACCCGAAGCTGAAAAAGCTGATGTATGGAGTGCTTATCGGTTTATCAAAAGGATTCTTTATTTACATTGGACTGTTTGCAGTCAGCTTAATGGAATACAGCCCAGCCTTTATTATGCAGCAAAAGTTCCTTGAGTTATTTTTCTCAACCCTTTACTACATATTCTTCCTTGTGCTAAGTATCTATTCCATTGAATTCATCAAAGAAAATGCACAAATGAGAACACAGCTTGTCCAATCTGAAAAGCTAACCATTGTAAGTGAGCTCGCTGCAAGCGTCGCCCATGAGGTGCGCAATCCGCTGACAGTCGTGAGAGGCTTTATCCAATTGCTCTTTTCTAGTGACAATGCAAAAGAGCCGTCAACCAATAAAGATTATAAAAATCTCGTTCTGTCTGAGTTAGACCGGGCGCAGGATATTATCACGAGTTATCTTGACATTGCAAAACAAAACTATTATCAAATTGAATCTCTGAATCTATCTCAATTACTCGAGGAATGTGCATCCCTGATGACATCCTATGCGAATTTCAAATCGGTCACGATTCATCAATCCATTGAACCAGACTTATACATTCAAGGTGATGAAACGAAGATCAAGCAAGTCCTGATTAATTTAATCAAAAATGCGATTGAAGCAGCCCCAGAACACGAAGGGAAAATTGAACTTTTTGCTTCAAAAGACAATCATAAAATATGCCTTTATTTCGTGGATAACGGTGTCGGTATGACAGAAAGTCAAATGAAAAAGCTTGGCGAACCATATTACACCTTGAAAAATAAAGGGACTGGACTAGGGCTGACAGTGACATTTTCTATCATTGAAAATCATCATGGAACTATTCGTTTCAAAAGCTCGTTGCAATCTGGGACAACCGTCACTGTGAAGTTTCCTGAAGATACAAGAAGAAAATGATCAATCCATTTTTTTTGACCTTTTTTCATCTATCCGCTCCTGCTTCTTAGACGCACGAACGATGAGACGAAAGCAAATAAATGCAGCAATAAAGAAAACCACCGTGGTGATTGCCGCTGGGATGTACTCCCTTTTATCTTCAGGAAAATACAGTAGAAAGAGTGCGATGAACGACAGCATTCGCCATTCCCCCCTTTGCTCGTTTACTTCACTATATTGGCTAAAAGAAATGAAATACCTTCCTGCGAGAAGGAAATGGAGGAATTTCACATGACAAACATTCAAATTGGACAAGTTGTGAAAGGATTTTATAAAACAGGTGTTTACGTTGGGGAAGTGACAGCAGTGAAACCATCGGCCTATCTCGTTCAAGTAAAAGCCGTTCTGACACATCCCACTCAAGGCGACTTGCATCATCCAAAAGAAGCAGACGTGCCTTTTTTCCAAGAAAGACGGGCTTTGGCCTATCGTGAACAGACGAATATCCCTCATCATATGGTAAAGCCTTATGATGGCGGCATACCAGATTATCAAGTATCACTAAAAGAAGCCGTAGAAAAATTAAAACAAACACTCCGTGTGGATGATTCCAAATGGGCTGAAAAATCAAGAGCATGCCTATCTTCTCTCGAAAAAGATTATTTTCCAGAAGACGCCCGCTAATCAGCCGAATCAAAAAAGTGTGAGAAATCGATCAGCTCACCAATTTTAGTTGTTTGCGGATTTTCCACATAGGCTCTGTCTTTTTCAAAAAGGGTTAACAGCTGATAAGTCGTCATGGCATCATCAAGTGCTTTATGATGCTTACCAGCTCCTTCGCTTCCGTATTCCTTTGCCGCTTTGCGAAGCCCTGTCAGTGTGCGATCACCAAAAAAGGTTTTATATTCAAAGGCAAGATCCCTCAGCTTCCCCTTAAAAGGAAAGGTAATGTGATTGAGCATACAGTTTTGCTTCAGCACCTTCATGTCCATATTGCCCCACGTAATAATCTCACAATCCTCTCCCTCATCAAGTAACACGAGCTTCTCGATAAAAGCCTCAAAGGAAATTCCGCTCTCTACATCCTGCTGCGTAATACCGAGGAAAGATTTACAGCGCTTTGTCAGCTTGGGGAACTTTTTCGGTTTGACGTAGCTAGAGAACGTGTCTATGATCGTTTCATCCGCCGCTTTCACTACCCCAGCTTCAATGATTTCAGGGAAAAAATTTTGCGGATGATACTTTCCATCAGGCATCGTAAATTCAAAATCGACCACAAGCACCGTCTTCTGTTCCACCGGTTTCACCTCACTCTCTCGTCAGTTTTTCATTCTGATATCATTATATTAAGACGGACCTTGAAATCACTTCATTTTCTTGAAAATAATGCAGATTCACTATGCCCAACCTATTCATCGGATGAAAGATCGTTTATTTTCCTTTATAATTATTAAGGAACACGAAATAAATAAAGAAGGTGGTCTCTATCACAAACAGGAAGAAAAACTTGTACATCATGTGGTTTGTGAACTTTTTTGTATCGGCTAGTATTACAATGATCGTCCCTTTTTTATCACTTTACATAGAATCTCTTGATAGCAGCTATTCAAATGAATTTGTTCAAAGGTGGAGCGGCTATGTCTTTGGGGTCACGTTTTTAACAGCCTTTCTGATTTCTCCGATTTGGGGACGGATTGGTGACCGTCATGGCTATAAAAAGATTTTGCTCATTAACGGGATTGGAATTGCAACAAGCATTCTATTAATGGGGCTTGTGCAAACCGTTTATCAACTATTTGCACTGCGGCTTTTCATGGGGCTTGTCACAGGTTTTATCTCGACTTCAATGGCACTGATTTCTGCACAGACGGAAAAGGCAACTGCAGGTAAAACCCTTGGAACGATGCAGATGAGTAATGTCGCCGGAGGATTGTTTGGTCCATTGATGGGCGGATTCATGGCAGACAGCGTCGGATTTATTTATACCTTTTTCCTCACAGCAGCTGTCATTTATGTATCAGCGATTGTGATTATTTTCGGAGTGAAAGAACAGCCCATCCGTTCAAAAGAAGCAAAGCGCGTGTCTTACTCACGGAAGGATGTGCTCGTTCATATTTTCAAACAGCCTTTGCTTGTGGTCACAATGCTTTTAACGTTTATTACACAAGTAGGGAACTTTAGCATTCAGCCACTTTTGGCTTTATACATTCATGATTTACACGGTCCGGTGAATCTCGCTTTTTATGCAGGGCTTGCGTTCTCTGCAACTGGACTTGGCAATTTGCTCTTTACGCGTAAATGGGGAGATCTCGGAGATCGAATTGGTCACGACAAGGTGCTGCTTGCCCTTCTCATCCTCTCCTCTATTTTATTTATCCCGCAAGCGATGGCGGATTCCTACGTGATGTTAGTCATTTACCGTTTTCTATACGGGATGGCACTTGGCGGGATTATTCCTTGTACGACGGCGTATATTCGGATTAAAGCACCTGCCTCTATGCAAGGGGAAGTACTCGGATACAATGTCAGCTTCCGCTTTCTTGGGAATGTCGTCGGCCCGGTGATTGGCGGCATTGTAGCGAGTCATTACGGGATTCCAGCTGTCTTTTATGTCACTGCCGGCATTTTTCTGTTTGGCGCGTTATTTTTATGGGCGGTACGCTCGCATGCGAAGGCAAAAGAAAGGGGTGTCTGATCCAGCATCAGATACTCCTTTTTCTTGCGTAGAAGCCATCTTCAATAGGCTTCACACCTATTCTTTTCTAAAAATAACCTTCTCGTATTCGCAAAAGAATGGTACGATATGGCTAGAAAATTGAAGAAAGTGAGTGACCTCATGTTTCGTGCAATAATTGGTTGGTTATTACTTGCTGCCCTCATCCCATTGTTTGTTCTGACTTTTTATCTATCAAAGGAAGAAGCTGCAAGTGTAAAGCCTGTTAACGAAGTGCTTGATCAAAAAATCAAGCTGGAAAAGATAGATTTTTCCCAAAACAGTTATATGTATGACCGAGATGGTTCTCTCATCTCCGAGATCGTCTCAAACGATGAGAACCGAGTGTTCGTAAAGTACGATAAAATTCCTGATCATGTGAAGGAGCTGTTCCTCCGCTCAGAGGACCGAAACTTTTATGACCATAAAGGCATTGACTTTATGGGAGTTGTGCGTGCGCTTGCCTCAAACGTTAAAAGCCATGGCATTAGCCAAGGCGCAAGTACGATCACACAGCAGTTATCCCGTAACTTATATTTAAGCCATGAACGATCGTTCACCCGAAAGTTTACAGAGCTGCTCTATTCCTATGAATTAGAGCGAAAATTCTCGAAAGATGAAATTCTCGAAAGCTATTTAAATACGATTTATTTCAGCAATGGCGTTTACGGTGTCGGTTCTGCAGCTCATTACTATTTTGATAAGCCGCTTAGTTCTTTAACGCTTGCACAGATGGCATTTATCTCTGCCATCCCAAACAACCCAACACTTTATGACCCATTAAAGCAATTCAAGCACACGAAGAAACGCCAAGAACGACTTCTTGGTATTTTGAAAAAAGATGGCGTCATCACCAAAAAGCAATACAAAAAAGCCGTTAAAGAAAAAATCAGCCTCTCATTAAGTGAGAAGAAAAACCTTTACCCTGATTATGTGACATATGCCAATGAGGAATTTACCGATCTTGTGGCGGATCAGGAAGGCTTTACAAAACGCTTGAAGAAGGCCAAAACAGATGGAGCGAAAAAGGCCATACAAAAAGAATTATCTGAAAAGGTGAGTGCCCTCCTTCAGGATGGCGTAAAGATTTATACGGCACTTGATCCTTCCTTACAGCAACGAGCCGTTTATCAGCTCAATGCACAATTGCCTTACCAAGGCGTAGAAGGCGGATCTGCGGTCATTAATCATCAAACGCATCAAATTGTCGCACTTGCTGGTGGAAAGAACTATAAGAAGTTTGATTTCAACTACGCCTATCAAGCGCAAAGACAGCCTGGTTCTGCGATTAAGCCGCTCTTAGACTATGGTCCTTACATTGACCAAACCGGTGCAACGGCTTCAAGCAAAATCAGTGCTGGCAAGTTTTGCAGCAGCGGATATTGTCCGCAGAACTATAGCCATAAAACATATGGAACCGTCACACTTGAAACAGCCTTTAAAAATTCTTACAATACCCCTGCGATCCGAATGCTGGATACAGTCGGTGTCAAAAAAGGCTTCAGCTATTTAGAAAAGTTCTCATTCGAACATATCGTAGCAGATGATTATCGCCTTCCTTCTGCACTTGGCGGATTTACGAAGGGCTTCTCACCGCTAGAAATAACAGATGCGTATACCGTCTTTGGCAATCAAGGCACTTACACGCAAAGTCATTCGATTACAAAGGTAACAGACTTAAACGGTAAAACACTTTACAAGTGGAAAGAGTCGCCGAAGCAAGTGTATTCTCAGCGTACGAATGACACAATGCGTAAACTGCTTTCTTCCGTTGTAAAAAGTGGAACAGGGAAAAAAGCGAATTTCAATTCCCCTTACATCGGTGGTAAAACAGGAACATCCAATGACTACAAAGACATTTGGTTTGTTGGACTGACAGATCAATATACGATGGGGGTATGGGTTGGTAGAGACCGAGGAACGGTTGAATCAATTTATCGCTCAAGCCCGCACTTACGTATATGGAAAAATACGATGCAATACGCCAGATAAACAGGAGGTTTGATTGCGATGCATTCAACACATCCACCCCATTTAATTTTATTTGACGGTGTCTGCAACGTGTGCAGCGGCGCTGTTCAATTTGTCATTAAGCGTGATCCGAATGAGCGAATGATGTTCGCTTCATTACAATCAGATGCAGGGCAACGGATTTTAAAGGAAAATGGTTTGCCTTTAGATGAATTTAATTCATTCATTTATATTGAAGAAGGCACCCTTTATACAAAATCAACAGGTATCTTAAAAGCTGCGCGTCATTTAAAAGGGATCTACAGATGGAGCTATTTACTCCTTGCCATTCCGCGACCTATCCGCGATTGGCTTTATGAGCGGATGGCGAAAAATCGCTACAAATGGTTCGGCCAAAAAACATCTTGTATGATGCCTACACCTGATATTCAAAAACGGTTTCTTTCATAAAAAAAGCATCCTCCAATAATGGAGGATGCTTTCTTTGTCTGTTTAAGCAGGCAGACTCGCCATAACACTGTTATAAAGCTTAATAAATAAGTACAAAATGCCGATTAAAAACGTAGCCCAAAACAGCAAAATAAACATCATAAATCCAATTAAATTCAGCATGGAAAGCGATTGATAAATGCGAACCACAACCCAGATGAAATAAACAAGACTTGCTAACGCAAATAGTCCGACAAGCAGAATCAGCTGCTGCGTCAATAGAAATGCCAGCAAGCTGGCAAATAAATAAACAACGGATGCAATCCGAATTTTCTTTAAGTTCTCCCCTTCAGGATCTTTCGCAAAAAAGAGCAGTGCTAGCTCTAACACCGTATCTGCAATCAGTTTTAAGGCAGATAAAATCATAAAATAAACAAGTGCAAAAGCGGCAAAGAGAGCAAGACGAATGCCCTGTTCTGAGAAAAATTCCAGCATCCCTTTTAAAATACCTGCTTGAGTCAAGAAATCAGTCGTGATTCCTACTGTAAAAATCGAAAAAGCAGAGCTGAATAGTAAAATTGAAATCAGTGGAAAATATCCAGTCAAATATGTATTTTTCATAAATAGATCCTTTCTCATAAGCTCACATTTATTATGGCTCACTTAAAACGGATTGACAAGATGATTTGAAAGTAAACTAGCAGTAAAATCAAATTTATGATTTTGCACGTACATTCCTTCACAAACTTACATTTTCCCGTTAAAGTATTACTATTACGAAAAAATTGTGCGTTAGGGGTATACTCGTGAAAAAAACATTAAGATTGCAAACACGGCTGACGATTTTTGTTTGTATCGTTGTCCTGATCTCCCTTTGTATTACATTTTTTACGATCTGGTCGGAAACAGCTAAGAACATTCATCAGCAAGAGCGTGATATCGCCCTCTCCACTGCCAAAATGGTCGCAGAGGCTCCGATTACAGCGAAATCATTAGAAGAAAATCAATCCTATTCAGCACTGCGTCAATACACAACAAAAGTTCAGCGAATCACGAAAACCGAATTCGTTGTTGTGATGGATATGAATGGCATCCGTAAAACTCATCCAAACCCGCAGAAGATCGGGAAGCCGTTTGCTGGCGGTGATGAAAAACCAGCATTACAGGGTAAAGAACATATTAGTACGGCTTCTGGAACACTTGGCAGATCCATGCGTGCGTTTGTTCCTGTGTATGATCAAGATGGAAAACAACTCGGCGCTGTCGCAGTAGGGATTACGTTAAAGGAAATTGACTTGATTATTCATCAAAGCCTACTTCCTCTCTACTTCGTCACATCGCTTAGTCTTCTTTCTGGAATCATCGGCGCACTCATTGTGGCACGAAAAGTGAAGAAGATTATGTTTGGACTAGAGCCAGATGAGATTGCCACATTATTAAAAGAACGAAGCGCCATGCTAGAATCAACAAAAGAAGGGATTCTTGCGGTCGATCAGCACGGTAAAATTAAGCTGGCCAATGCTGAAGCCAAACGGCTCTTTCATAATATGGGCATTAAGGTTGACCCTAGAGAACAAGATGTTCAGACCCTCCTCCCTTCAAGCGGTTTAAAGCAAGTCATTGACACACGCAAGCCGCTGCTTGACCGTGATGTGAGAATGAACGGACTGGAGCTCGTCTTTAACGAGGTGCCGATCACGGTAAAGGGTGAGATTGTCGGAGCGATTGCCACCTTCCGTGACAAAACAGAAGTCAAACACTTGGCTGAGCAACTAAGCGGGGTCAAAATGTATGCAAATGCCCTCCGTGCTCAGTCACATGAATTTATGAACAAACTGCATGTCATTTTAGGATTGGTTCAGCTCAAAAATTACGATGACCTTGGCACCTATATCAAAGATATTGCGATCTATCAGCAAACAGAAACAAATGAAATCATCAACCATGTGAAAAACTCTGTTTTAGCAGGATTTTTATTAGGAAAACAAAGCTACATTAGGGAACAAGGTGCGACCTTAGAAGTAATATGCAGCACACAAGTCCCAAATTCAGAGGACCCGGCCGTGACGCATGATCTCATTACCGTCATTGGCAACCTGTTAAATAACGCACTCGATGCGGTTTCTCATACTCAGACAAAAAACATCTCGATCTCATTCCGATACGTCCACGAGCAGCTTCATATTGAGATTACGGACACAGGTGTTGGTCTCACAAAAGAAGAACAAGACATGATGTTTGATCAAGGCTTTTCAACAAAAGGAGAAGACAGAGGATTCGGGCTCTACTTCGTTGACCAAAGCATTAAAAAATTGAACGGGCATTTGATTGTCACGAGTGAAAAAGGAGAAGGAACGACCTTTAGTCTCCGCATTCCGTATAAACAAAAGGAGGATTCACATGATTAATGTGTTAATAGTAGAAGATGATCCAATGGTTGGGGAGCTGAACAAACGCTACCTGACCCAAATAGATGGCTTTGAATTAAAAGGAATCGCCACCTCTTTTGAACAGGCCCTGAATATTTTAAAAAAAGAAGCCATTCACCTTGTGTTGCTCGATATTTATATGCCTGGACAAAATGGACTGGCTCTATTATCAGAAATTCGCAAGCAAAATCATTCTGTTGATGTTATTGTCATATCAGCCGCCAATGAAGTCGACGTAGTCCAGCAAACGATGCGAAACGGAGCCGTTGATTATTTAATCAAGCCCTTTGAGTTCGAACGATTCCAATCAGCACTGGCAGAATATAAACGAAAACATGCCTTGTACCAAACGATGAACAGCATCTCACAAAATGATTTAGATGCGAAGCTCTTTCATAAAAAAGCAGAAGCGGAAAAAGTCCTTCTGCCAAAAGGCCTGACAAAAAGTACACTCAAACTCATCTGGACAAGTATTCAATCATTCGGTCATCAGGCTTTCACGACCGAAGACCTAGCCAACCATACAGAAATCTCTCAAGTCTCCATTAGAAAATACTTGAAATTCCTTGAGGACATCGAAGTAGTTGATGTCGAAATGGCATACGGGACAATTGGACGCCCTGTTTTTCAATACAAACTTAGTACAAGCAATATGAATTTGATTCAGCAATATTTATAATTTGACACATCTGACCTTTCTTAGAGGCCAGATGTTTTTTTATGGCACACGATGTAACAAACCCCTTGATATCAACGGTTTCACTGTAGTAGAGCACATCACAAAAGCGGCATTATATCATATTTCTGCACATAAAAAGACATCGAATTTCGCCTTTTAACATTTTTTTAAAAATAAAACAAATTTCTATTTATTTATTCGATTGGAAATGATAAATTATGATTGATTAGTTCAACGAGATATAAGTCTGATGTCTTACATCTTCTCTCCTTCCCTCCATAAGTTTCAGGAGAAAACAGGATAAAATACCCTGTTCCACAGGGCGAGAAGAGGTAGATCATTCTTTTTTCGCGAGACTTTTCTGAAACTTTTAAATTTTATAGGGGGTTATGTTTTGAAGAAGCGCAAAATTGGACTTGCATTGTCCTTAGTCGTAGCAGCAGGAACCATCCTTGGAGCATGCGGCAACTCTGGCTCAAACAGCGGTGAAAGCAAAAAAGATAAAGATCAATTCACTGTTGCAATGGTAACTGACGTCGGTGGTGTCGATGACAAATCGTTTAACCAATCCGCTTGGGAAGGTTTACAAGCGTTTGGAAAAGACAACAATCTAAAAAAAGGTAAAAACGGCTTTGATTATTTACAATCTAAATCAGATGCTGACTATACAACAAACTTAAACACACTTGCTCGTGAGAAATTCGATCTAATTTACGGAATTGGTTTCTTAATGGAAGATGCTATATCTGAAATTGCAGACCAACGTAAGAAAAACCACTTTGCTATCGTTGATGCAGTCGTGAAAAAAGACAACGTAGCTAGCATTGTGTTCAACGAAAACGAAGGATCATTCCTTGTGGGTGTTGCGGCTGCTCTTTCTACAAAATCAAACAAAATTGGTTTTGTTGGCGGCGTTGATTCTGAATTAGTCAGAAAATTCGAAGTCGGTTTCCGTGCAGGCGTTGAAGCAGCTAACCCGAAAGCAAAAGTAGAAGTGAAATATGCTGGTGCATTCGATAAAGCAGACATCGGTAAAGCAACAGCTGAAAGCATGTACAAATCTGGCGTTGACATCATTTATCATGCAGCTGGCGGCACTGGAACTGGTGTCTTCACAGAAGCGAAAAACCTGAAAAAAGCAGATCCTAACCGTAAAGTTTGGGTCATCGGTGTAGATAAAGACCAGTATGACGAAGGAAAAGTACCTGGAACAAAACAAAGTGTCACCCTTACTTCTATGGTTAAGAAAGTAGACACAGCGGTACAAGACTTAACGACGAAAGCAAAAGAAGATAAGTTCCCTGGCGGCGAAGTGATCACATATGGTCTGAAAGAAGGCGCTCTTGACATTTCTCCATCTCAGGACAACCTTAGTAAAGATGTATTAAAGAAAATTGAAGAATGGAAACAAAAAATCATCAAGGGTGAAATTAAAATCCCTGCAACACGTGATGAACTAAAAGATTTTAAAGCTTAATTTGAGCATCGGGATAAGCGCGTCTTATCCCCTTGTTTCTCCTTTACCTCCTCTTTATTCGTAAAAGGTGGTAAAAGAAAAGCTGCAGCCTCGTTTTGCAGCTTTTCTTTTGCTAGTTTTTATCTTCATCAGCACCCTAAAAAAGGAGCGGTTAAACCTGTGGATTATGTCATTGAAATGTTGAATATACGCAAAGAATTCCCTGGCATTGTAGCAAACGACAACATTACGCTGCAGCTAAAAAAGGGCGAAATTCATGCGCTGCTTGGTGAAAACGGCGCTGGAAAATCAACGCTCATGAACGTGCTTTTCGGTCTTTACCAGCCTGAAAAAGGTGAAATCAAGGTACACGGAAAACCTGTGACCATCTCTAGTCCGAATGATGCGAGTGATTTAGGCATCGGTATGGTGCATCAACACTTTATGCTTGTCGATACCTTCACCGTCGCTGAAAACATTATCTTAGGAAAAGAGCCCAAAAAATTTGGAAAGATCGACAAAGAACAAGCCATACAGCAAGTACAAGAGCTTTCTGACCGCTATGGTTTAAAAATAGACCCTGCCGCAAAAGTATCTGACATCTCTGTCGGCATGCAGCAGCGTGCAGAAATCTTAAAAACTCTTTATCGCGGCGCTGACATTTTGATCTTCGACGAACCAACAGCCGTTTTAACACCTCAAGAAATTAAAGAACTCATACAAATCATGAAAAACTTAATCAATGAAGGCAAATCCATTATCTTAATTACCCATAAGCTGAAAGAGATTATGGATGCCTGTCATCGTGTGACCATTATCCGAAAAGGTCAAGGCATTCGGACGCTTGATGTGGAGAGCACAAATAAAGATGAACTTGCAAGCCTTATGGTCGGCCGTGAAGTTTCATTTAAAACAGACAAAAAAGACGCCTCACCTGCTGAGGAAGTGCTTCAAATTCAAGACCTTACTGTAAAAGATGCGCGAGGAATAGAAGCGGTCAAACATCTCAATCTCTCAGTAAAGGCTGGCGAAATTGTCGGAATTGCCGGGGTAGATGGCAATGGTCAATCTGAATTAATTGAAGCGATTACCGGACTAAAAAAATCAGAGTCTGGCACGATCATGCTTAACGGGAAAGCCATTCAAAATCTCCCGCCTCGTAAGGTGACCGAATCAGGAATTGGACATATTCCACAAGACCGTCATAAACACGGACTTGTGCTTGATTTTTCAATTGGAGAAAATATTTCCTTACAAACGTATTATCAGCGTCCATACTCAAAATTCGGCTTGATGAATATGAAAAATATTTATCAAAAAGCAAAACGAATTATCTCCGAGTATGACGTAAGAACACCAAGTGAATATACAGAGGCGCGCGCCCTGTCAGGCGGGAATCAGCAAAAAGCCATTATTGGCCGTGAAGTTGACCGCAATCCTGATTTATTAATTGCCGCTCAGCCGACACGAGGACTTGATGTTGGTGCAATTGAATTTGTTCATAAGCGTCTCATAGAGCAAAGGGACACAGGCAAAGCCGTCCTGCTCATCTCTTTTGAGCTTGATGAAATTATCAATGTCAGTGATAAAATTGCTGTTATTTTCGAAGGAAGCATTATAGCCATCGTTGATCCAAAAGAAACAACAGAGCAAGAGCTTGGTCTATTAATGGCTGGAAGTACGCAACAGGAAGTGGGGAAAGAAGCAAATGTCTAATCGCTTAACAAATCTGCTCATTCCGCTTATAGCCATTGTACTTGGCCTTTTCGTTGGGGCCATTATTATGCTGGCGAGCGGTTATAGTGTCATCGAAGGCTATGGCGCCCTTTGGAATGGCGTCTTCGGTGAAACCTATTATATGGGAGAAACTATCAGACAAGTCACACCTTATATTTTATCAGGACTTGCTGTTGCTTTTGCCTTTCGGACTGGCCTCTTTAATATCGGTGTAGAAGGTCAAATGCTGATTGGCTGGGTAGCTGCTGTCTGGATCGGCACAACTGTCCATGCACCTATGTATATTCATCTGCCGCTTGCACTCATTACCGCAGCAGCTGCTGGTGCATTATGGGGCTTTATTCCTGGGTTTTTAAAAGCTCGTTTTTATGTTCATGAAGTCATTGTCACGATCATGATGAACTACATTGCCCTTCATGTCACAAACTATTTGATCTCGAATGTCTTAACAAATAATAAAGATAAAACAGAGAAAATTGATGCCACTGCCTCTCTTCGCTCTGGATTTTTTGAACAAATCACCGATTTCTCCCGGATGCATAATGGTATTTTTGTTGCCATTATCGCTGCGGTTGTGATGTGGGTCATTATTCAAAAAACGTCTAAAGGATTTGAATTGCGGGCTGTTGGAATGAACCAGCAGGCATCCCATTATGCCGGTATGAACGTTCGCCGCAACATTATTTATGCGATGCTCATTTCAGGTGCTTTTGCAGGTCTCGCAGGCGCAATGGAAGGTCTTGGCACCTTTGAATATGCTTCTATTAAAGGCTCGTTTACCGGTGTCGGTTTTGATGGAATCGCTGTTGCTTTATTAGGCGGTAACACAGCCGTTGGTGTCGTATTAGCCGCATTGTTGCTAGGTGGATTGAAGGTCGGTGCTTTAAACATGCCGCTTGAATCTGGCGTACCGACTGAGGTCGTTGATATTGTCATTGCGATCATTATTCTTTTCGTCGCCTCAAGCTATATTATCCGTCTTGTGATGAACCAAATGAAGAAAAAGGGGGGAAAATAAGTGGGATTTCTGCAAATTCTTGAAATCATCGTCCCGGCAACACTTGTCTATGCTGCACCACTTATTTTAACCGCTCTTGGAGGCGTCTTTTCAGAAAGATCAGGTGTTGTGAATATCGGTCTTGAAGGTTTGATGGTCGTCGGAGCATTTTCCAGTATTATCTTTAACTTGTTTTTTGCTGATACGTTTGGCGCCATGACCCCGTGGCTTGGGCTCCTCGTCGGAATGGCGATTGGCGGATTGTTCTCTTTAATCCATGCCGTTGCGACCATTACATTCCGAGCAGATCAAACGGTCAGTGGTGTTGCGATTAACATGCTCGCACTTGGCGCTACGCTGTTTGTCGTGAAACTCATTTACGGAAAAGCACAAACAGATAAAATTACAGAGCCTTTCTATAAAGGAGATATCCCCCTTTTAAGTGACATTCCGATTATTGGCGATATTTTCTTTAAAGACGTTTACTATACGTCCATCCTTGCTTTAGCTCTTGCAGTTGTTGCTTGGTTTGTTTTATTTAAAATGCCGTTTGGTCTCCGTCTTCGTGCAGTCGGAGAGCATCCTATGGCTGCTGATACAATGGGTATTAAAGTGTACAAGATGCGCTATATCGGCGTTTTCATTAGCGGTCTGTTTGGCGGTCTTGGCGGAGCAGTTTATGCATCGACCATCGCACTTGATTTCTCACATGCTACCATTACTGGACAAGGCTTCATTGCACTCGCTGCACTTGTCTTCGGTAAATGGCACCCATTCGGCGCAATGGGCGCTGCTTTATTCTTTGGATTTGCTCAAAGTTTAAGCATTATTGGCTCTCTCCTACCACTATTCCAAGATATTCCGAACGTGTATATGCTCATTGCACCATATGTGCTGACCATCCTAGCACTCACTGGCTTCATCGGCAGAGCAGATGCACCGAAAGCACTTGGGACACCTTATTTAAAAGGAAAACGTTAAATACGATGTATGATCAATCCCCTGAAGGATAAACTACCTTCAGGGGATTTTTGTATGATAAAAATAGAAAAACTCCTGTTTATTTTACTTTTATTACACTTAATTTAGTTTAATAAATAGATGAGTGTCACAGAATCTTCTACAATTGAGACAAATAGCATTTGGGGGTGTTTATGTGGCTAATACACAACAATTGAAATCGATTACAGACGATTCTGACAATAATAAAAGCGTTTTCCGTAAGATCATGTCTTGGAAAATTGGTGTTATTGACTTACCTGTGTATTTAGTACTTGCAGCGATTATTTTAACTGCCGCTTATTTTAATAAAATTCCAGCAAATATGCTTGGTGGTTTCGCTGTTATTATGATTTTGGGGATTTTCCTTGGGGATATAGGACAACGTATTCCGATCTTAAAAGATATTGGTGGACCAGCAATTCTTTCTTTATTCGTACCATCATTCCTAGTCTTTTTTCATGTTCTGAATCCGAACTCGTTGGAAGCGGTTACGTCTCTGATGAAAACGTCGAACTTCCTTTACTTCTATATTTCTGCTCTTGTAGTAGGTAGTATTCTTGGAATGCAGAGAACGGTTTTAGTACAAGGCCTTATTCGTATGTTTGTACCTCTTGTTGCAGGTACAATTGCAGCCGTGACTGCTGGAATTCTTGTTGGTCTTTTAGTTGGTTACACACCGCATCATTCGTTCTTCTTTATTATCGTTCCGATTATTGCCGGTGGTGTTGGTGAAGGGATTTTGCCATTATCTATTGCTTATTCACAAATTCTTGGTGTATCAGCAGAGTCATTAATTTCTCAATTAATTCCTGCTGCCGTCATTGGGAACGTCATTGCCATTATCTGTGCTGGCGCAATGAAAAAGCTTGGTGAAAAACGTCCTGAACTAAACGGGAATGGCCGTCTTGTTAAATCAAAAGAAGCAAATGAAATTTTTGAGCAGCCTGATATGGATACAAAAGTAGATTTCGGGTTAATGGGTGCAGGTGTACTCGTTGCTTGTACAACCTTTATCTTTGGTGGTTTGTTAGAAAGCTTTGTTCATATTCCAGGTCCAATCTTAATGATTGTACTTGCCGCTTTAATCAAATACTTAAATGTGATGCCTCAGCATCTGCAAGATGGCTCACAGCAGTTCTACAAGTTTGTATCAAGAAGCTTTACATGGCCACTTATGGTCGGTCTAGGGATTCTATACATTCCACTTGACGATGTAGCAACAGTGATTTCGATTCCATTTGTTTGTGTATGTATTGCTGTCGTTCTTGGAATGGTTGGTTCTGGTTACTTTGTTGGAAAATTGATGAACATGTACCCAGTAGAATCTGCAATTGTGACTGGATGTCACAGTGGGCTTGGCGGTACTGGTGACGTTGCGATTCTTTCCGCTTCAGGAAGAATGGGTCTGATGCCTTTCGCACAAGTATCTACACGTCTTGGCGGAGCAGCAACTGTCATTTGTGCAACGATCTTACTTAGAATGTTTACTTAATCAAACAATAAAAAGCATGAGCTCTATAAAGGGCACATGCTTTTTTTATATTTCTTTTCTCCTATAAGACTTTATTCTTCAGCAGAGACCACTCGTATATATTCTCTTGGCTGGAATGGATATTGCCTTGCCTCTTGATAGGTCATATAGAGAAGATGTTCTGAAAACAACGGCCATTCACTTTCCGCCTGCCATCTTTTTTGATCATTTCGTTCTATGAAGAATGCTCCTCCTAAAATCGTGCAGAATATGCTTAAGCTGATGCCCGCTTTTAATTTCATGTAATCAGCTCCTTTAAGAAAAGCATGTACGAAATACAAAACAATATACAATGAGTTTCATTTTTGATAAAATATTTTTGTGGTCAAAAGAACTCAAAACAAATGCAGTTTGCTGTAAATCAGTTCAAACCAATGCACTATGTCTGTATTTACGCTATAATTTTATTTACCAGTTCTTTAGAACGTGAATTTATATTGATTGAAGGAGGTTTATTTTCTTGCAGCTTATTCACTTCGCCATCCTATCGCCTTTTTTGCTTGCGTTTGTTGTGCCTTTTCTTTTTAAATACGTAAAACGTATACATACAGGATGGTTTGTTCTTATCTTGCCTATTCTATTATTTATCTATTTTGTCCAGATGATTACGATGACATCAAATGGACGAACGTTATTTTCACAGGTCGAATGGATTCCTTCACTTGGAATGAATTTCACTGTGTATGTAGACGGTCTTAGTTTGTTATTTGCCCTATTGATTACAGGTATTGGCGCACTTGTCGTCTTATACAGTATTTTCTACTTATCGAAGGAAAAAGAACAGCTCGGCTCTTTTTATACGTATTTGTTAATGTTCATGACCGCTATGCTCGGTGTCGTTCTATCTGACAACATGGTGGTTCTTTACTTGTTTTGGGAGCTAACTAGTATCTCTTCCTTCCTGCTCATTGGATATTGGTATAAGCGGGAGCGCTCACGTTATGGAGCGACAAAATCACTGCTAATTACCGTTTTTGGCGGATTAGCTATGCTCGGTGGTTTTATCCTCCTCTATCTGATTACTGATTCATTTAGTATTCGTGAAGCAGTCAATCAGCTTCAGCTCATTATGGCATCACCTTACTTTATCCCTGCCATGATTCTGATCTTACTTGGTGCCTTTACAAAATCAGCGCAGTTTCCTTTCTATATCTGGCTGCCTGATGCGATGGAAGCACCAACTCCTGTGAGCAGTTATTTGCATTCTGCCACAATGGTAAAAGCCGGTATCTACCTTGTAGCCCGCTTTAGTCCCATCTTTGCTATATCAGAGGTATGGTTTTGGACCATATCCATCGTTGGACTTGTGACGTTATTTTGGGGATCATTCCATGCCGTTCGTCAAAACGATTTAAAAGCCATTCTTGCCTTTTCTACCGTTAGTCAGCTCGGAATGATTATGCTTATGCTTGGTGTAGGTGCAGCTGCAATTCATGAAAACAAACCCGCCTATTTCGGTGCGGCCGTTCTCGCTGCGATCTTCCATTTAATTAATCATGCCACGTTTAAAGGCAGTCTCTTTATGGCGGCTGGTATCATCGATCATGAAACCGGTACCCGTGACATTCGGAAGTTAGGCGGTTTAATGACCATTATGCCGATTACCTTTACAATTACGTTAATCGGTACATTTTCTATGGCTGGTCTCCCGCCATTTAACGGTTTCTTAAGTAAAGAGCTGTTTTTCACAAGTATGGTGCGCATTTCTGAGGTCAGTTTTACTGACATTTCAACATGGGGCACTATTTTCCCAGCCGTTGCTTGGCTTGCTAGTGTATTTACGTTCATTTACAGTATGATGCTTCTCTTTAAAACATTTAGAGGCAATCTTCAGTTAGATCAATTAGAGAAAAAGCCGCATGAAGCACCGATTGGTATGCTCATCCCGCCAATTATCCTTGCTGCACTTGTGGTCACCTTTTTCTTCTTCCCAAATATTCTAGCTTATTCTGTCATTGAACCTGCAATTGCAGCCATTATTCCTGATGCAATTGATCCAGGAAAACGGTTTGTTGTCAAAATTGAAGCATGGCACGGCTTTCAGCCAGAGCTCTATATGACAATGGGTGTTGTCGCTTTAGGGATTATCGGATATTTGACGTTGTCAAAATGGCGTCCAATCTACAATATCTTTAAGGAAAAATGGTCATTTAACTCCTTATATGACCGTTCACTGATCGGCTTAGAAAAAGGCTCCTATCGCCTAACAAATAGTTATATGACTGGTTTCCTTCGTGATTACCTTGTCTATGTGTTTGGATTCATGATTATCGTGCTTGGGGGCGTGATGTTTTATCAGAATGCCTTTTCATTTAATATGGAGCATGCTGCTCCAGTCGGCACATACGAGGTCATTCTATCATTAGTCATGATAGCCGCAACCCTCACGACTGTGTTTGCTCGTTCTCGCTTAACAGCCATTATCGGTTTAGGTGTCATGGGGTATACGCTGTCACTATTTTTTGTTATTTTCAGGGCACCTGACCTTGCCCTCACCCAGTTAATTATTGAAACAATTTCTGTTGCACTGTTTTTACTTTGCTTCTATCACTTGCCACAACTGAGCATGAAGCAAAAAACGAGGAAATTTAAAATGACCAATCTCATCATTTCAGTAGGTGTTGGAGTCATTGTGACATGCCTTGCTTTCGCTTCCACAAGCAATCAGTCACTTGATACGATTGCGTCTTACTTTATTGAAAACAGCTACAAGCTTGCAGGCGGAGACAACATTGTCAATGTCATCCTTGTTGATTTCAGGGGCTTTGATACACTGTTTGAAATTACCGTGCTGGCGATTGCGGCACTTGGTATTTATGGATTATTAAAGACTCATGGAAAACGGAAGAGAGGAGTGCGTCGATGAGAAAAATTGATACGAATGATATGCTTTTACAAGTCACAACCAAAATCACTGCATTCATCATCCTGCTCTTCTCCCTTCACCTGTTTCTTGCGGGACATAACAATCCTGGCGGAGGATTTATTGGCGGCTTAATGAGTGCGAGCGCTGTCGTCCTTCTACTCTTAGCCTACGATCTGAAGACAGTAAGACGCATTCTGCCATTTAACTTTATCTATGTTGCAGGTGTGGGGCTGCTTATTGCGCTATTGACTGGTATGGGATCTTTCCTGTTCGGTGCTCCTTTTCTATCCCATACCTTTGGTTATTTTCAATTACCGATTTTAGGGAAAACAGAGCTGGCAACAGCCGTCCTGTTTGATATCGGTGTGTATTTGGTTGTTGTCGGTGTCACCATGACCATTATTCAAACGATTGGAGAGAAGGAATAATGGAATTTCTAATGTCTATTCTCGTCGGAATTATCTTTATGACGGCGACCTATTTACTGCTTTCAAAAAGCCTTTTACGGGTCATCGTTGGGACTGCTGTTTTGAGCCACGGTGTCCATTTACTTCTATTAACAATGGGTGGCTTAAAAAAAGGTGCTCCTCCCATTTTAACTGAGGGGATCACATCCTATGTAGATCCATTGCCACAAGCATTAATTTTAACGGCTATTGTCATTTCGTTTGGTGTGACATCATTTCTACTCGTCATGGCCTTCCGAGCCTTCCAAGAGCTGCGAACAGATGACATGGATCAAATGAGAGGAAATGATCAGCTTGAATAATCTCGTTATATTACCTATTTTAGTACCAGTTCTATCCGCTACATTGCTGATTTTTATGAATAAAAATATCATGCTGTCTAGAGGTTTTAGCGTTTTTGCGTCTCTTACAGCGATCGCGTGCAATCTATTTTTGGTCCAAACGATTTTCACAAATGGGATTCAAACACTTAATTTAGGCGGCTGGAAAGCACCATTTGGCATTGCGCTTGTAGCTGATCAGTTTGCTGCACTGCTCGTACTGACCGCTTCCATTGTTGGGCTTGTCACAGTGCTTTTTTCCTTTCGAACAATTGGAAAAGAAAGAGAGCGACTGTTCTATTATTCCGGCGTACAGTTCTTGTTAGCTGGCGTGAGCGGCGCCTTTTTAACAGGAGATATTTTCAACTTGTTTGTATTCTTTGAATTGCTGCTGATGGCGTCATACATGCTCATTGTGCTGGGCGGATCAAAACCGCAGCTTCGTGAATCACTCAAATACATTGTGTTTAATATCATCTCATCGGCTTTATTTATCGTCGGTGTCGCTTGTTTATATGCAGTCACTGGTACACTGAATATGGCTGATTTAAGTGTGAAGATCGCTGAATCAGGGCAAACAGGATTAATCACTGTCATTTCCATTCTGTTCATGATTGTATTTGGCTTAAAAGCTGGGATCTTCCCGCTTTATTTCTGGCTTCCAGGATCGTATCATGCACCGCCAGCAGCGATTTCCGCTCTATTTGGTGCTTTGCTGACAAAGGTTGGCTTGTATGCGATTGCCAGGGTCTTCACGCTAATTTTTATACACGATACAGGATTCACTCATACATTTATGGCGTGGCTGGCCGCACTGACGGTAATATTCGGCGTGATTGGCTCGATTGCCTATTCCGATGTGCAAAAGATCGTGATTTATAACATTGTGACAGCGGTGGGGGTCATTTTATTTGGAATTGCTGCCAATACTCCTGCATCGCTCCAAGGGGCCATTTATTATCTCATTCACGACATGGTCATCAAAGGCGCTTTATTTATGCTAGCAGGTGCACTCCTTGTGTACGCTGGCACAAACAATCTGAAAAAAATGGGCGGGCTGATTCAATCACAGCCACTTCTCGGCTGGATGTTTTTCATATCCGCATTATCCCTTGCAGGAATCCCGCCGCTTAGCGGGTTTGTAGGAAAGTTGAAAATTGTGGAAGGCGGCTTTTCAGCTGGGTATATGACTTTTTCTATCCTTGTCTTATTATCCAGCCTTCTTGTCCTTTATAGTGTCATGAGGATTTTCATGCTCGCATTTTGGGGCGAGGAACAGGATCTGCCAAGAAGAAAACCGTCAATAAAAGGAATGGTGTATCCAGGCGTACTGCTTGTCGTCTTATCGCTTGCGATTGGATTAGGAACAGAGTTCATTGCTCCTTACATCAATCAAGCTGCGGAAATGCTTTCAACACCAGAAAAATATATTCAAGCTGTGCTGAAGGAGTAGATGAACATGGCCTTTCAAATATTATTAAACGCTCTCCTCGCCTTTACCTGGATGTTTATGAATGATACATACACGGCCTCAGGCTTTGTATCAGGATATATACTTGGGATGGTCGCTATTTTTATGCTGCGGCGTTTCTTCCCGCAACGTTTTTACGGCTTTGCTCTTTATTCCATTTTCAAGCTAGTGGTCATTTTCATTCGAGAACTGCTTCTTGCCAATTTAAGTGTGCTCAAGACGATTTTGTCTCCGAAGCTTCAAATCAAGCCAGGGATATTCGCCTTTCGTACAGACTTAAAACGGGATTGGGAAATTACTGTGCTGGCTAATTTAATTACGTTGACTCCAGGAACACTCGTAATCGATATATCAGATGATCGATCGATTTTATACATTCATGCGATGGATATTGAAGATGCTGAAAAAGCCATTCATGATATTCGTGTATCATTTGAAAAAGCCATTCAGGAGGTGAGCAGTAAATAATGGATACCATTTTACAAATATCACTCGGCATTCTCGCCTTGTCTACTTTACTTTTTGTCATTCGGGTCATTAAAGGACCCTCCATTCCAGACCGTGTGAGTGCACTTGATGCGGTAGGGATTAATTTAATTGGGATGACAGCCATTGTGTCCATCTTACTGAAGACAACTACATTCTTTGAGATTGTTTTACTGCTCGGCATTCTTGCGTTTATCGGCACCGTCGCTTTTTCTAAATTCCTTGAGAAAGGGGAAGTGATTGAAAATGATCGTCATCGCTAAAGCCATCGTGATCTTTTTCATCTTGCTTGGCGCCATTTTGTGTCTCGTCTCAGCTATTGGTTTACTTCGATTGCCAGATGTTTATACACGTATGCATGCTGCGTCAAAAGCTTCAACACTTGGTGTTGTCCTGATATTAGTTGGGGTATTCTTTCATGAATGGTTTCTTGCCGGCATCATCTCTGCGAAGATTTTGCTCGGGATTGTCTTTATCTTCTTAACAGCTCCAGTCGGGGCACACTTGATTGGAAGAGCCGCCTACAATACTGGGGTCAAGATGGACAAACGAAGCGTCCAAGATGATTATGGCGGTTTTCGCAACTTCGTGATTAAACGAAAAGAAGACTCGTATCTATAAAGCTTTTGTCAATTGAATGAAGGCCCTCACATGTGAGGGCCTTCATTTATTTCTACCGCTAAACCTAAAAAAAGCTTCCGCTGCACCGGGAGCTTTTTTATATACGATCAATGACAGCAAGTGTGCACCTTGACGTACAGATGTGCCGGTCTCGATCATCCTTTATATCGATTTGAAATACCATCGTACGGCGCCCTACATGTACAGGAACAGCTGTCGCTGTCACCACGCCATCACGCACAGATTTTAAATGATTGGCATTGATTTCAATACCTGAGCAAACCTGCTGGGTTAAGTCTAAATGAGCCGCAGCCCCCATGCTTGCCACTGTTTCTGCAAGAGCAGCAGATGCTCCTCCATGCAGGAGTCCAAATGGCTGTTTTGTTCTGTGATCAACTGGCATTGTGGCCACGCAGCGTGATTTATTGCACTCTACAATCTCAATCCCCAGTGCTTCAAGCAATGTATTTGATTCACTCACTTCCATCAGGATTCTCTCCCTTCACCCGTTTACAGCACACTTTCAGATTTTGCAATTAACACCGCTTCAGTTCGTGATCCTACATTCAGCTTATTAAAGATGGACGTCAAACTATATTCAATCGAGCGTTTGCTCAAATGAAGCACATCGGCAATCTCTTGGTTCGTATATCCTTTTTCCACTTCTCTGAGGATCAAACACTCCCGCTCTGTTAACAGATCGTGATCGGTCTGCTGCGCCTGTTCTGGCTTTTCTTGCTGTTGTGAAATTAATTTCTTTAAATAGGATAGCTGAATGACAACTTCTCCTTGCAATGTGCGGTGTATGTATTCAATAATTTTGTCCTTTGTCTCTGTTTTACTAATGGCACCGTGCAATCCAGCCCGAATGGCCTCTTCAAAATAATCATCTACTTCATACCCTGTATAAATGATAATTTTCACTTTCTGGTTCGTTTCTAAAATTTGCTTCGCAATGTCCATTCCATTGATATCCCCGAGATTTAAATCCATCAAAATCACATCATAGATGGAAAAGTCATGCGTCTTTAAAAAGGCGGCTTCTGCATCAGGACTTAAACAATCGACTGATAGCTGCTGATCTGATTCTAATATGCTTTTTGTCCCTTCCATGACAGCCGGATGATCATCAATGACCAATATCTTCTTCATGTCTTCCTCCCTTTAAATCACTCACTTCCATTTTATATAAAAGACTTGGCAGATGCCAAGTCTTATTCCTTAATAAATCGTTACAATTCCATTTCAATTTTCACCTTGAGCCCTTTTTCAGGGGCTGTGTGAATGTGAAGTTTCCCATTTAACGCCTTGACCCGTTCTCTAATTCCCGATAGGCCCATGCTCATGGTGTGCTGATCAAGATGACTTGCATCAAAACCGACACCATCATCCTCGTAGTGAAGAACAACCTGATCTTTAATACAAATCAGCATCACCAGCACTTGGGTGGCTTGAGAATGCTTCAATGCATTGGATAACAGCTCCTGAACAATCCGGTAAATATTCAGCTGAGAGTCAATATCAATGTCCAGCTCTTTATCAAAGCGTGTCGTATTCAGCCGGATATGAAACGGTGCAACCTCCTGAATTTGAGAAGTCAGCTTCGATATCGCCTTGACTAAACCTAGATCATACAATAGCTGTGGCCGAAGTTCATGACATGTTTCTCTCGTGGTTTGAATCACCTTAGACATTTGCTCGTTCCATGAGATAAGAGATTGTTCAATAGATGTGGGGCATTGATCATTTTGGAAATTCGTTAAAAACATCTCTGACTGCCTTTTCAGCGATATCAAATCCTGCAGCACAGAATCATGAAGATCTCTCGCTAAATCGGAGCGCTGCTTTTCCTCCATCGCAAACATCACTTTTTTCAGCCATGCGGGATTCGCTTCACGCTGCTTCAAATCTTCAAGATGCTCCATCAATTCTTCGATCTTGACGACATTCTCTAAACTGACACTAGTATAAAAAGCCAATGTTTTCAGCCAAGAAATCTCATCTCGGGTTAATTTCGGTGTCTGTAAATTGGATAAACAGCAAATCACAAACGAGTGCCCGCCCCGCTCGCCAATTTTCATCATAAACCCTTTATCAAGCTCAATGATTTTCCCGACTTCACCTAAAATATCTTGAAATTGATCCACATACACTTTCCATAGGCTGCTACCTTCTGTTGACTCATCGACTTCTTTTATTTGTCCATCAGGTTTCACCTCAAGGACAAAGGCTTTATTGACAATGAGAACTTCTAATATCGTATATTTCAAATGATACAGTACTTGATGAAGAGATGATGCTTCACGAATGAGCTGTGTAAATTTAAACACACTATCCTGATAATTATACTTCTCAGAAAAACGTTTCAGCCGGAAGCGGAAATCTAGAATTTCTTTGAAATAAAAGACCGCAAGCATGAGTGTATAAGTGATTAAGGCGAGCTTCAAAGTGTACTTCAAGTCTTCTGGTTTCTGCAAAATGTAAAATGTGACGACAACGAAAATAGTCGGTGTGATCGCTAGAAAACCATAGTACCTCAGTCTACTAATCAGAAAATCCATATTGTAAAGCTTGTTCGTCATAAATTGATACACGAGTGAAAAAGGAATGAGCAAGACAAAAGAAGTTAAGAAAAAGGGATCTACCACATAAATACGAAACAAAACATATGGAATTGCAAATAAAAAGATAAATGGACAAAATGCTATGATATTTATCATGACAAAAAACTTTAAAACAGACCCCTGCTCTGTCTCTTTATATTTCCGCATTCCATTGATAATCACTTTGAATGACATAATAATAGAAGCGAAAAAGAATAAAAGATTTAAACTTGGCATGTATCTCGCTATCGCCGAATCAATCGGAACAAATAACTCTATTACTAGATTAATTATAGGAAGACTATATAAAAAGCGAATTGTTTTTTGAGTCGTTATATGCAGGTCAAACTCTTTGAAATATTGATAAATGAAATGAATATAAAAGATAAATACACTTGATAAACAAAATACGATCACATAATGGCTAAATCTCTCACCAATACCTGATGTACCTGCACTAAGATATCCGATACAAATCGTTAATAAAAATAAAACTAAAAGAAATGCTGATTTTCGCTGGGCCTCTTTGTTAATTCGAATGATAAAGAAGATACAAAATAAACAAATTGAATACAGGATGAGAGGTATTAAATAGACAAATAAACTTTCTTGACCAATCAATGTCTTATTTTTTAGGGTGATCATTTGGTTGCCTCTTTGAATATCAATTCTTTGCACATTCCTAAGCTCACCATTGATCAAATGATCTTTGTTGTTAGCAGGTTCCCCATTGATTTTAAGTATAATATCTCCTTCTTCTAATCCTGATGTGTAGGCTAAAGAAAGATATTCAACTTTGACAACTTCTGCTTGACCGTTCTTGTTCTCCGCTACACGTGCTCCATTAAAAATATCAAATACATAAATATATGAAACATAGATCACAAATAAAAAAGACAGAAAAACTAAAAAAGCAGATAGTTTCGTATAAGTTATCTTCATGTAAAAAACATCCTTAACTGGAGAACTTTTAAATCATTTTTAAATGAATCGTATCATTTATAGTACCATATATAATCTGCAGACATTTGCCCTTTTTTAATCCCCTGAATGATTGCTTTCATGGTTTGCTCATCTGTATGAATTAAACTTGCATTCCCTAAGTCCAATTCATTCACAACACCAGGATTTTCCACTAAATATGCAATAACATTTTGAATGTTCAATCATTGCCCTCCTTTGTCATAAATGCATATAATTGTTCCTTCTTCGTTTTAGGTAAATCAAGTTGTTCCATTTCACGCTTCATTTTTAACAGCATAATCTCTCTCATCGATACCATGTACTGAGTCAAACCAGCTTCAAGTAACTTCTGCTTCAATTGAAACGGCTTTTGCTCTGACTCATCCAGCCGCTTAGAAAAGAAGGAAAGAAGCTCTTGACTGGCATCGTTAAAACGTCTTTGTAAATAACTGAATGCAAGCGTTTGTTTTTTTTGAAAATCTCCGTTTGTTTTTGAAAATAACGCAAAAAAATCGTTACTGATCTGTTCAGCAACACCATAATATATCGAATAAGATTCCACAGTGGCGTTTATTTTTCCTGTCGCTAAATAAACACCCAGTACGCTAGAAAGAGCTGTTAAAGATCCTGATTTTTTCCTTAAAACCTCTACACACTCTTCTTCTGTTCCATGCAGATGACGCAAATCCTCATGCTGCCCTTCCATAGACATTTTGATGAAGTGGAACAGTTTCTCTATTAGTTGAGAATTATTTTCACAAATTGATGTGATGAATTGGATACTCACCGTATACAAATACGTAGAAGCATTGATGGCCACTCCTTGGTTGACGTTCATCCAAGGATACGAGTCATTGTCCTGATCTTCAATATCATCTAATATATCGGCAGATAAGATAAGAAGTTCAATCCCTGCTGCCAGTTTTGTAATCGGTTGCTTGTCTTGTCCGCCAAATGCCTTATAATGCTGGTAAGCCAATTGACCAAGAGGAAATTCTTTTTTTCTATCTGTAAATTTCAAAAGCAGTTTTTGTAAATCATTCTGCCTGACTGCAAGTTGAATAAAATCAGACATATTCTGCTTGATTTTCGTATTCTCTAGATAGTTTAGCATACTCGATGTTGTACCTCACCCTTCCTCCTTTTATTTTACTAAAAAGACATGAGTAAATGTCCACTGACATCACTATTTAACAATTATATAATAATATATCCTTTTTTTGTATGTATTTGGATAAAAAAAAGACTTGATGATTATCAAGTCTTTAAGAAATTTTCACATATTCATATTTGTCGTATTGATCAATGCTTTTGTTAATGTTATGAAGAGAAGCTGTTGTTTCTCTAATTTCGTTTTCAAGTTTCCATAATAATTGTTTAAGTTCTTCGATTTCATACTTTTCCATCGATTCCACTCTCCTTTTTTGGAAGATCAATGTATTTGTGTATGGTGATTGGGTCATAAGTATTTGATCTGTTACTAACAGTGTAAATGCAATTGAGTATTTTTTCACCGAAAAGTATGCACAAAATGTGTGCGTGATACCGCAAAATTCAATAGGTCTTTTTTCATCATTTTCTGACTTTTCAAATCATACTTTTATCTTAATTTCAAAGGAACTTCGTCATTTTTGCGACAGGAATAGGCATCATTCGTCACACTTCTCTCACAACAGAACGTACGATCCCTTCTATAACCTTTGTTTTACGTGTCATAGGTCAGACGACAGACCCTATTGTGGACACCGCAATTTTTTGGCGACATTCACCGAAATTGACCGCAAAAGTACCTATTTTTATGTTGGATTTATAAAGGTAGAAAGATCATTTTGATTCTTTATTCTGATTTTCTACATACATTTAGAACAGATATCCGTCCAAATTCACGTCAATGAGAGAAGAGGTGACCATGTGTTTTACTATGTTCCTTATCCTGCCTTGCAGGTTCCCGCAATGAGCCGCGCATACCCGCGCACGCCTATGACTTTTCCTCCAGTAGATGCCCACTCGTTTCAACGGGCCGCAAAGGAATCAGCCCGTCTTGTTGCTGATGCTTCACTCATTACACAACAGGTTTCCGGCTCACTTTCGTTTGCACAGCGCATCATGGAAGCTGCTGAGCGCTCTGATTCGACAAGTGTCATCCGCATGCTGAAGCAAATCGGTGTGAAAAGTAACATTGACATCCGCTTTAGTCCAGAAGGCATTCGTATCTACTTATCTCTCACCTCCAGCAGACTTTTCCTCCTTTTACAGTGGGCATAAAAAAAAGCCGCTCTGACGTGAGCGGCTTTTCTCAAGATTCAAACATTTTATGACACCATTCAATGGCTTCTATATAGCAGCCGTAGGCTTCTTGCTTCGGGAGTTCCCCATTTAACATCTCATCATCCCATTCATTACGTTCAATCCGTTTGGCCACATCTAGCACAAATGAATAATCATTTTCATAGCCAAGCAGTGCCTCACCAACTTCATCAGAAAGCGGCAGCTCTTTCACAAGTTCTGTGATATCTGCCCTGACAAGCGTATCAATAAGAGAAAACATGCCTGTCAGCATATAAGAGGCTGGATGCTTTCGTTCGGTACGACTGGCAATTAGTTCACACGTTTTAGCCCGAATGAAGGACATTTTGATAATTTCTTTTTGGCTTGAGTTGGCTTGGACATTCAGTTCTTTAAATGAAAGGATAAAAATCCAGCGACGAATTTCATTAAATCCAAGCAGGATAATCGCCTGACGGATACTTTTGATTTGATAAAGACGTCTCATGCCGCCTGAATTTAGCATTTTCAATAATTGATATGACAGGGAAAGGTCACTTTCAATAAAATGAGTCACGATCTGGATATTCGGCTGTTCCTTGCTCAGCTCATTTAACAGCTGATGGTACGCATGGAAGCTGGTCGATAATGCTCGTCCTGATATGACATGCGGCTCACTAAAGAAATACCCTTGAAACAAATGAAAGCCGGCTTTTAGCGCTTCTTCGTATTCTTTTCGCGTTTCCACTTTTTCTGCAAGGAATCGAAGTCGATACTTTTTATACGTATGGAGAATATCTCTTCGTTCTTCCGATGTGGTTTTCAGAAAGTCAATTTTTAAAATATCTATGCAATAGAGGAGTTCGTCAAGTAAATTGTCACTATAATGGGTTCCGCTTAGAAAAAAATCATCCAGTGCAATCGTATACCCCCATTTTTTTAACTGCTGACACCTTATAATAAGTGCCGGGGTAATCGGTACATTTTCTAATATCTCGATCACAAGCTGATGCGGATCAAAATAGGTGAGCAGATCAGATGACAGTAAACTTTCGGTGAAATTAATGTAGCATCGTTTGCCTTCTGTCAATGTTTCGATACCGATATTTAAAAAACTGTTAATAATGAGGTCGGTTGTCGCTTGATCACCGTCTTCAGCGCTATATGTATTGGTTTCACTATCTCTATAAAGCAGCTCATACGATACGACTTGTTCTTTTCTGTTAAAAATAGGCTGTCTCGCAACAAACACCCTCAACTGCTCCAATCCTCCTTTATGCAATGACAAACAAGATGTGCTTTCAGTATACCAAATGATTGTGCTTATGGTTCACTTTGAACCAGTCAAAAGATAAAAAAAGAGATCACCCGGCTTGATGATCTCCTTTTCTTCCAAAATTAGCTTTCATAAAGCTCTTTTTTAATTTTATTTTTTACATCATGGATAAACTGCATCTTATTATCCCAGCATTTTTGACTCAGATCGACTGGATATTCTTCTGGTTTGCTGATACGTTTATATTCCTCCCAGAAAAGTCCGAGACTATCCTGCACATAGGCTTGAATCGTTTGAATATCTGGATTGTCATATACAAGCTTTCCTTGTTCGAAAATCGGGACATGAAGATCCTTAGCCACAAAGTTTGTCACAAATTTGCTGATAAATGTATGCACAGGGTGGAACATTTTCAGCTTATCCTCACTATGAACATCTTCCTCTTCAAGGGCAATATAGTCACCCTCAGAATGGTGATTCAATTGATTGATGATACGGTACACACGTTTTCGACCTGGTGTTGTCACTTTCTCTGGGTTGGACGAAATTTTAATGGTATCGTTCATTTTACCGTTTTCTTCAATAGATACGAGTTTATACACTGCACCGAGGGCTGGCTGATCAAATGCTGTGATCAGTTTTGTCCCAACACCCCACACATCGATTTTGGCACCCTGAGCTTTTAAATTCATGATGGTATGTTCATCAAGATCACTTGATGCAATCACTTTTGCATCATGGAATCCTGCTTCATCCAGCATCGTTCTAGCTTTTTTAGACAAGTATGCAAGGTCACCGCTATCTAGTCTGACGCCAATAAAGTTGATGTTGTCTCCGAATTCTTTCGCTACTTTAATTGCATTCGGAATACCTGATCGGACGGTATCATACGTATCGACTAAAAAGACACAGTCTGTATGGGTTTCCGCGTATTTTTTAAACGCTGTATATTCATCTCGGTATGCTTGTACAAGCGCGTGGGCATGTGTTCCTGATACTGGGATGTTGAAACGTTTCCCAGCACGAACATTACTTGTCGCCTGGAAACCGCCGATAAGTGCGGCTCTTGCTCCCCACATCGCAGCATCCATTTCGTGCGCACGTCTTGTTCCGAATTCTAGTGCTGTCTCGTCTTCAATAATTCCTTTAATCCGAGCCGCCTTTGTTGCAATCAGCGTCTGGAAATTCACGATATTCAGTAAGGCTGTTTCGATTAGCTGCGCTTCTACAAGCGTTGCCTCGATGCGCATAATCGGCTCATTTGCAAACACAATTTCACCTTCACGCATTGAATGAAGTGTTCCTGTAAAGGACAGCCCGCTTAAATAATCAATGAAATCGCTTTTATAACCGAGTTCATCTTTTAAGTACGCTAGATCACTTTCGGTGAAGGAGAAGTCCGATAGATATTCAATCGCTTTCTCTAAACCAGCAAATACAGCGAAGCCATTGTCAAATGGAAGCTTTCTGAAGAAGAGTTCAAACACTGCCTTCTTCTCATGAATGCCGTCTCTCCAATACGTTTCTGCCATGTTAATTTGATAAAGATCTGTATGTAGTGATAAACTGTCGTCAATAAACCGATGCTCCAACTTCCATTCTCCTTCCCTTACTTAACCACTTTCGCACCAAGCGACTGCTCAAAGTGAGAAAGTGCCCACTCGTGCCCCGCTTCATTAAAACTCGCTACAGCCTTCTCGTGAATCACAAGTTCGAAGCCTTTATTGTACGCATCAACAGCTGTATGAAGTACACAAATATCGGTACATACGCCGGCTAAATGAAGCTCAGTGATGCCGCGCTCGCGCAGTTTCACTTCTAATTGAGTGCCTGCAAAAGCAGAGTATCTTGTTTTTTCCATATAGTAGACATGCTTTAAATGTTTTGACGTGTGAAATAGTGAACTTAGTTTGCCATAAAGTTCAATTCCCTTAGTGCCGCGAATATTATGGGGTGGAAATAACTTTGTCTCTGGATGATAAGGGTCTTGCTGTTCATGATGATCGACTGCAAAGACGACAAAATGTCCTTCTTCCATAAATGAAGATGTGATCTCTGTGATCTTAGACTCAATCGCTTGTCCAGGCTTTCCACATGTCAACTTTCCATCGTCTGCAACAAAATCAACTGTATAATCAATACAAATTAATGCTTTGCCCATCCGCATCTCTCCCATATGCTCTTTTGACTCATTATATCCTATTCATTTCACTAGGGAAACCTATTCAACAGATTCGTGAGAAAAAGCCTTCTGAAACAGCTCATCTTCAATATAGATATGCTCTTGATTGACCGCATTTGGCATCTCTACCACAAGACCAAAAGGAGAATGTGCCTCATGATGATTCACCACTTTAAACAAACATCCAGCGGCATTAGCCATTTTCACATATTGAGAATAAGAAGCATAGGACAACTCACCATTTAAAAGAACAGTCGCCTGACGGGTGGCCTTCAATACTTGTTCGACCTCCTGATATGGTTTACTTCGTGATACCTGCCCCTTTGTCAAAGCAAGAAGCGCTCGCTCTCTTAATGAGCCGAGAAACATTCTTCGTTCATCTGGTTTTGTTTCAGCATGTCCAAACATCCCCTGCTGCAAATAAAAGTCTACGGATTCTTCTTTCATCGCTGTTTTTCACTCCTGGTTTCTTAATTTACATTTCTGTGACCCAGTGCACAATCTTTAGTGCAAGCTCACGTGCTTCGTCTGTTTCTGCTCTGTCTATTAAGGATTGCTCGAGCGTATGGATCAACTGCTCTTTTTCATCCTCGTACGCAATGGAAATACTCCATTCAATATCTGGTACGGCAACAAGCGTTTTATATTCTTTTTTATTTTCATGTAAATATACATTGTAGGTCTTTGGTTGCCGGCTTGTGATGTGTGCTTTTCTAATTTTCATTTGACTCTGTTCACACCTCTTTTTTCTTCTTACATCCATATCCATTGTACCATAAAAAAAGACAGCTTCTGAAAAGGAATTCCCTTTCAAAGCTGGCTACGCATTGAAGCTTTTTTGCTGACTAATAAGATTAGAATCCCAAACAAAAGTGACGTTTGGACTGTTACAAAATTGGACGAGGTCCCCTGCATTATACGTACCTGAACCACCGGCGGAGTGATCAACACTTTTTGGTGAAATGGCAAAAACATCACCGAAATGTGCCGCCCCATTTCCGTAAACACGTTCTATATGAATAGGCCCAACAATCGCTGGCATCTTTCCACCACCTTTACTACCCTCATCATATGCCTAAGAGAAAAATACGTGTATATTCAACATAAAAAAGACAGCTGATAAGTGGTCATCAGCTGTCTTACTATGCATTAAATGATTGAGGCTGACCAAACAATGTGAAGTCCCAAAGCATCGTCGCATTTGGATCACTTGTAAGAGACATATAATCACCTGAATTAAAGGCTCCCGCCCCGCCAGTAGAGTGGTCTACAGCTAAAGGGGCAATGGCCAGTACATCACCAAAAGTAGTTGCACCGTTTCCTCCTACTGACTCGATATGAATAGGTCCAACGATTGCAGGCATCAGAATCTCCCCCCTATCTGCTTATGTCAATCATCTTATGCAAAAAGAGGATAGTTGTGCATCTGCCCTATACGTTTAAATGCTGTTCTTTACGAGACCGCTGACGCAGCTGAACCAATCTGACAATATTCAGGGTGATCGCTTTGAGCAGCGCATAGACAGGGACTGCAAAGATCATGCCAAGGATTCCGCCAAAGCTTCCGGCTCCAATTAACAGCAGGATAATGGTCAAAGGATGTGTGTTAAGGCGTTTCCCAATGATCAATGGAGAAATCACATTTCCATCAATTTGCTGCACGACAAGAATCACAATCACAGTCACCACTGCTTTTCCAGGCGAATCAAGAAAAGCAATCAGCACAGCTGGTGCCGCACCGAGATATGGTCCAAGGTATGGGATCACATTTGTGACCGCTATGATAATACCGAGAATAAGCGCATATTTCACACCAATTAATAAGTATCCAATAAAACATGCCACTCCGACAAATAAACAGACCACAATCTGACCCTGTATGTAAGCCGCAAGTGTGTCGTTTAATTCTTTAAAGATCTTCAATCCTTCCTTACGGTAAGGCATTGGCAAAAATTGAACGAGCTTGTCCGGAAACTTATGCCCGTCTTTCAGCATATAAAACAAAATGAACGGAACAGTGATGACGGCTAAGGCAATATTGGCAATGACACCAAACACCGCAGACATGCTTGCGGCAATATTTTCCGGTAAAGCTTTTAATGTCGAAACGATTGTCTGTTCAAATTTTGAAACAGACACATAATCTTGGTTCATCATCCAAGTAAATGTTTTGGAATGAGAGAAATCATTGATAAATTTCTGCATGTCCGTCACATAACCAGGGAAGCTTTTGAGAAGTCCACCGACCTGCGAGACAATCACCGGTCCAGCAGCATTCACGATGAATGTGATGAGCCCAATGAACAGGAGGTAAATGATCAGGATAGCAAGTGTTCTCGGAATTTTCTTGGACAAAAACCGAACAATTGGATTAAAGATGAAAAAGAGAATACCTGCCAGCAAGATCGGGACAAACAGTGTTGATGCAAATAAAATAATCGGCTGAAATAAAAACGAAACCTTTGTTGATACATAGACAATGAGTAAAACAAGTAATATTTGGAATGTCCAAAAATGAACTTTAGATTTTAACAAAGATGCTCCTCCTGTTACGTATTGATCTTATTAAAAAACTACTATTCAACCCACCTTCTGTCAACTGCTTCTTATTTTAGAACCTCATTTTTTGAAAAAAAAAAGAACAATTGGTATATCATGCACTTTTTCAAGATATACATTCTATAAGCATGAAAAAAGCAGACACCTATGCGTCTGCTTGTTACACTCTTTCACTGTGATCAGGCATCACCGATACGATTTGTTGGATCCTCACGTAAAAAACTGATTTCGCCCCTGCCTCAATGACAATATGATCCGGCATGACTTCCTTCAATTTCCCGCGCACCGTATCTTTCACTGTTTGCACAATTAATCTCATACCAACCACTTTCTGCAATGTTTGATAAACATATGGATCAACTAATGAAACAAGCTGTGGACTTCCTTGTTGTGCCATCCTACCTGCCCCTTTACTTGTGTATTTACCCACAGCGTATGCATTGACCCATGTGAATGTCACTCGCAAATCTATAACTATATTACCATTTTTTACCATTTTATATTTTTTTACAATTTATAGGAGTATACTAGATTGGTGCTGCCCACAACTTAAATCTTTTGAAGAGGTGAATTATCTTGAAAAAATTATTCTGTATCGTTGCTGTCATGCTCTTTCTCTCCTCTGCAAGTTATGCGTATGCAGGCACAATTGGAGATGCACCCGGTACACCAGGAAAGTGGTTTAAAGGAGAAGAGCCAGTTCAAAAAGACGAGTCAAAACCACCACTTGTTTTTGTTCACGGCATTAACAGCTCCTCCTCCACATGGTCCGATCGAAACGACATGGCAAAACAAGCAGTTGTGAACGGATACGAAAGCGCATTCATAGATTTACACCCAGATCAGGACATCAAAAAGAATGGTAAACTATTAGCAGAAAAATTAAAAGAAATCTATGATGTATTTGGTAGAAAAATGATTGTGATTGGTCATAGTAAAGGCGGGATCGATACACAGTCCGCACTTGTGTATTTCAATGCCCATCCATATGTGGAAAAGGTCATCACACTTGGCTCCCCTCATTACGGGACACCGCTTGCGGATCTAGCGTATAGCAAGGGCGGGAGCTGGCTCGCGAAGATTCTTGGACAAAAAAGTGATGCTCTTTATTCTTTGCAAACCGGTCTCATGGCGGCTTTTCGAAGCGAAACCGACCAGCTGGAGACATATCCTAATAAGTATGTCACTTACTCTGGCTCTGAATGGGGAACATTTGGCGGGGTGCTGTATTTAGGCGGCATGTATTTAAAAAGCTTTGGTGCCAATGATGGCGCTGTTACAGTAAGCAGCACAAGACTATCGTATGCCAACAATATTTTAACGGGAAAATGGGATCACTATTCAATCAAAAACGGCACAAGTATGTTCCCTGTGTTCCAGCATCAGTTGCTGGCAAATGTCTCAGGTGCTGAAAAGAAAAAAGAAACGGAACAAGAACCCGTTTCTGCTGAGCTGAATACTGATATTTATGTGAAAGGCGGAGAAAGTGAAAAGGATAAAACAGAAGCGTTTTATGTAGAGGAAGGAACGAATGGCTTATCGATTCAGTGGTTAAATGAAAGACAGGAAACGCAGCCCGAAATCATCGCCCCAAATGGAGACGTCTTAACAAACCTTAAGACATCGGAAGCATCTTTCCCGTATGAAGGCGCATTTTCACACCATGTGCAAATCAATAAACCCGTTCCTGGAGAATGGACGATTCGATCGAACTCAGGAAAAAAGGCTCCTTATTTACTGCTTGTGTCCTTTGATTCACCATTGAATGAAGAAATTCAAGCAGCTGCATCGAATTCAGGAGATGCATCGACCCATTCAAGCGGTCTGATTAAACGGTTAAGCAGAACAGTGGAAACCACTTACTTTAAAGATGCAAAAAAGGATCACCCTTTGAAAACAAGTACTTCATCAGCCGTTCAATTGAAAAAAGAAGGTGCTTATTCTGTCACGGTGAACTACACCGGCCTTACTGAATCAGGTACATCTGCATTTAACCGTACCGTGATTCGCACATTGTATGTCGATCAGCACGGAACGATTCATGGAGACATTCCCTACTAAACAGAGCGTTTCATCGGCTGAAGTGCCTGCTGCACTTTCTGATCCAATTCAGCCATTTTTTTCATTGCCAATGATTCATCTATTTGTCTGTAATGATGATGTCCGCCAGGCTCTTCATCCATTTCATCTGCTTTCTTCACTATTTGCTGGAGTGTGTCCTTATGCAGGTCGCCCTCTGGCAAATATGAATCAGTATGAAGCAGAATCGCAAGTGCAATATCTTTGGCTGCTTTTGGTTCCTCTCCGAGCCGTATGAGCAGTTTATGAGCCCGCTCTGCACCTTTAATGGCATGAATATCATTTCGTCTATATGTCTCGTAATCCCATTCTCCACCGGCTGTATACCATTCATAGTGACCGACGTCATGCAGGAGTGCTGCTTTCACAGCTAAGTCTGGGTTAATTCCAGCCTGCGTCGCCAGCTTGAATGCATGATAAGCACAAGCAATCGCATGGGCTTTTCCTGAACGATTTAAATACTTCTGAGCAACTGGATGGGTGTAAACATCCATTAATGTAACCTTTCTCATGGAAACCCCTCCTTATCTATATTTTTAGCATCCTAACATATTCTGAAAAGAAACTCAAATGTTCTGTCATATTTTCTATGAGTCTCGATATTAGCTTATGACAAATCAGCCGTTTTTGCTTGTACAAGACGGAAAAAAGCAGTCGCTATGACTGCTTTTTTCCATACTCACGTGCATCATATATTACTCCGCCAGCTGGATCATCCGCTAAGAGATCAAGCAAAATACCTGCGACTTCACCTGGACTCTTTAGTCTGCCTGTTTCATATAATTGCTGAAAACGGTCAATCTGTTCGAAGTCCTGTTTTGATGATTTTCGAATCTCCCCCTGCATACCTGTATCAATCGTGCCTGGGGAAAATGAAAACGTGTTAATTGGATACGCCTCATCTTTTTGTTCCTCATGCAAAGTCCTCATAAACATATCAAGTCCTGCCTTTGAGCTGCAATACGCACTCCAGCCTTTATAAGGATTTTTCGCCGCTCCAGAAGAAAGGTGAACGATCGTTTTCTTTCCGCTATATGATTGGGCCTGCTTAGCAAAAACATGACTCAACAAAACGGGGATGATCAGATTCAACGTATAATGCTGATGAAGCATATCCTGACCGCCTTGCCCCACACGTTTAATAGGTGTCACCATGCCGGCATTATTGACGAATAAAATCTCATCAGCAGCTGCCAGTGTTTGCTGCGTGAGGCTATCTTGTAGCCATTTGGCAGCGGCTTTCTCATCTGTCAGGTCGACCTGTGTATGTGTAAGTTTCGGATGAGAAATTGGTGACGCGCTTCTTGCTGCCGTGTACACATGATCTCCTCGTGAAAGCAGGCGGTCCACAAGTGCTAGACCAAATCCTTTTGATCCGCCTGTAACGATTGAAATTCGAATGACAATCTCCTCCCTTGATAACCCTATTTTACGTAGGGAAACGGTATGACATCAAGCAATCTGCATAAAGAAAAGCCTGGCTCTTTTAAGAGACAGGCTATTTCTTTTCAGCCTTCACGTTCACCTTTGGAATCAGGATGAACATCACGAGGATGCCAAACACGATCAAAAAACCAAAGATGATCGGAAGCAGCGTTGATGTCTGTTTCTCATGATCCTCGCTAGAAGGTGCTGACACAGCCGCATCACGAAAAGAGATATTCATCTCTTCCATCATGCGAGCTGAATTTTTGGGCGGGTTTTCTTTTAAATCACTAAAAAGCTGTGGTGAAAGAGACCCTCCAGGGGTTTTAGGCGGTTCAGCAAAATGAATGTCTGTTTTAACAGTTGATGTCTTTTTGCTTTGTTCGTATTTCGTTTGATCTCTCAATATACTCGAGTTTATATTGAGTTCTTTTTCCTGATATTCATTCGGCTTGACATTTGTATCCGTATCTTCACCAGCAGCAAAAGCAGCAGGAATAAGGAGAAAAAGGGACATGACACCAAGTGCCATCCCTTTCACGAACAGATTAAGCCTCATGAGTCACATCACGTTCCTCCGTTTTATCTTTCCATAGCTTTGTCACAAGCGGTATGGCCATGAAGAGGACAGTTAAAATCACTAACCCTATAACGCCCATTCCAAAGTGATCTCCATCTCCATATTGGATGGACAGGTACACATCTGTCACTGGATTTGTAAAATGGAAATTCGGCATCACCAAATCAATTAATGGAGCGACAAAGAAGAAAATAAGCGCCGTTGCTGCCATCCATCCGGCAATTGATCCAAAAAGAAAAGCCGTGCGAATAAAGGCGGAACAAGCCACCAATAGCAAAATCGTGAAAATGGACCATTGAATCGCTTGATCATCTGCAAGCTTGTAAATGTTCAGTCCAAACAAGCTGATCATGAGACCGACCAACAGATTTAAGATGCCAAACAATGCACCTTTGACAAGCATCGGAGCTGCCGAATAATACGAGCTGAAAAAGCCAATTAACAAACTGCTGATCATTACAATGACCAAAATAACCACTGGCGGCACAGTCTGCGTTTTTTCTTCCGGTACATCGCCGCTGATTTTCAGCGGATTAGCTAAGTGGTTATACACATAGTTGCTGTTCCCTTGATCGCTTAATGTGTTTCCTAAAATACCCTTTAAATCTTGCTGAACAAGCTTCGTAGAGTTAACATTCTTGCTCCAGTTTTCATTCAACGTATCTGCTTTTTCTTGAACTGTTGTGACACTCTCTTCAATGTTATTCGTATAATCTGCTACCCCTTTTTGGCGGTCTGTTAACGAACTCATATTTTCAGAAAGACGAAGCACTTCCTGACCAATTGAATCCTGAGCACTGACAACAATTGAACTGCCTGCAAGGTCTGCCGTATACACTGCATCGCCTTGATCAGCCATTTGCTCAGCTACATTGTCCGCACTTTCAGAAATTGTGTTTAATTCCTGCTCCATGCTTGCCTGCTGAGTCGAAATGTATTCCGCATAGCCATCTGAAAACTGCTGCATCTCATCAATAAAAGAAGACACATCATCGTTTGACGTCAGCATTTGATTTTTGAGCGTATCCCAGTTTTCTGTTTCCTCTTTTTTGATGGAGAGGATGGATTCGATTTCATCTGGTTTGGTATCGACCAAAGATGAAGGCTCCTTCTTTGGATAGAAGCTTTTAAGTAATGCTTCATACTGTGCTAATTCATTTGAATACTTTAATAATTCAGATGCATTTTCTGAATTTGTATTAAAACCCTCAAGTTTATCCATTTTCGATGTATATTGATTTAATGGAGATTGAGTTGTAACTATACGCTCTAATTTTCTTGTAATAGCAGATTCTTGTTTGATAATGGATTTCTTTATATCGCTTATGTTTTTATTGTTGCTAGTTTCTATTCTTATTATTTTTTCTTCTAGTTTGTCTATTTTTTCTGTTAAAGATTTTAATTCTTTACTCAAAAGATCAACTTTTCCTTGTAATTGATCATTATGAGCTGTAGTTTTCTCCTCAATATTCTTTTTCACTTCTTCTAATTTTAGGGATAGTGCTTTTAGTTGCTCTTTTGATTGAACTGACGTTGATTTGGTTTCCCCAGTTTGTTTTGGATTTTCTTCACTATTTTCTGGAGTAGGTGTTATCGTTTCTTCATTTTCTGACAACTCATCTGCCACTTGATTTATTTCTGTTGAGATTTCAGTTAATTTCATAGTCTCTTCTTCAAGATCTATTTTCAAATCGTCTGTCGAGTCTTGAGGGTCTTCATCTTGATTATTCGAATCCTCATTCGAATTCTCTGAGGGTTTCTCTGCATTCAGCAGTGCCTTTCTTGAAGATTTCAATTGCTCTTGCAACGGAGTAATTTTATTCCCTATGTATGCAAGATATTGAGCTTCATAATTACTAATCAGTTCTTCCTGAGACGCCTTTACAAGTTCCCTTAACCCCGTTGATTGCTTAGGAATAGCGTCCTCTCTTGACTTTTGAACAGATTGGATGGCGCTGTCCGTTGTGTTTAGCTGACTTTGTACTCCGTTGATATCTGTTTTTAGTCCGCCCATTTGATCACTAAAGCTGCGGGCATTTTGGTTTTGGATATCAGCTAGCTGTTTGAGCCCTTGCTGGATTTGTTTTTGGTTTGTCGATTGCGCTTTGATCAAGAGGTCCTTTTGTTTATCTTGATACTGCTGGTATTGATCGACTACTTTTACAAAGTCCTTTAACTGGTTCTTTGCTTCTTCTGTTGTAGTCAGACCGTCTTTATACTGTTTCTGCGAGTCAGTCATCGCATTTTTTAATTCTTCTATTTGTTTCTTCTGTTGCTGAACGGCGTCTGATAGTTTGTTTGAATTCGGCTTATAGAAGTTATACATCGTGTTTTGGAATTCGACTTCTTTCCCGACAATATGTTCAAACTCTTCTCTGACATTGCCGATTTCCTGTGATACAAAACTCCAATATAACGTCGACATTTGTTCGTTCATTTTTTTCTGCGCATTTTCCAGCTCTCTTTGCACTTTTTCTTTATTGACTGAATTGAGCTGGTCTTGAATAGAAAATTGAATAGATGCCTTTTCAGGATGATCTTTATCATAGCTCAGCACATTTTTTGAGAAATCAGACGGAATATAGAGGACAGCGTCATACTTTCTGCTTTTCAGTCCATTTTCTGCTGCACTGCGATTCACTACGGTCCATGTATAATCTGGACGCTCTGATAATGCTGCCACGACATCCTGTCCGAAACGAGCGGTGTTTTCACTTTCGCTCGCTCCCATATCCTCATTGACCACAGCAATATTACGCGTGGCATTCTTTTTCTGTTTTGCGGGGTCATCTCCAATGAGGTGGAAAAATAAAACCGGCAGAACAAGAATTAATATCATGGTGGATACAATTTTGATGGAGCTTTTTTGCTGCTCTGTCATTGAACACTCTTCCTTTCTACCGCACATAAAGGAACCTGGATTTTCTTCTCTTTCCCGTTTTCAACCAAATATCCGAAGCCTGGCTGAATGTCTGGTTCTTGTCTTGCATACGGAAGCGGTATGATGTTTTGCTCTGATTTTTTCATGAGTAACATGGCATGACGTACTTGTTTGATTTCGTTTGTGAGTGCATCATAGCCTTTACTGAATTCAGTATGATTCCCTGATGCGATCAGGCTAAAGCCTAGGTGTGCATAGGACTTCATGAAATCAGCCAATTGATCTTGAAGACGCGGATCGATCGTCTGCTGAAAACGCGTAATGCCATCGATCACAAGCACAATTTGAGGAAAGGACAGCTGATCAGTCTCTCCCCGGCGTACTGCTTCGACATACATCTCTTCCCGCACCTTAAACAAGCAGTCTATATCCTCAGCCCATTCGGTGATATCATCCTTTGTTTCAAGGTAATCAATACTCTCTTCTTTTGCATAATGAGATAGACCCCGATCAATCGAATCAAAGACGGCCAGTTTCTCAGGTTTTGCAGCTAAAAGCTGATCAAGCATCAGCTTCGTCACATTTGTCTTTCCTCGCTGCGTTTGACCGATGATGAGGCAATGTTTATTCTTTTTCAAGTCAAAATAAACAGGTGCCACAGATTCCTCATCTAATCCGACTGGAATGTCATAAGGCGGTTTTTGTTCATCTAAACGACTCTCAAGCTCCCAAACTGTCAGCTTATCAGGAAGCATCGGCACAGGCTTTGGTTTTTCAGATGCTTCAAAGCGGTCATGAAGAAGCTGTATCTCTTGTTTCAAATGCTCAAACAGTTCGAGATCGTTCTCTCCTTCAACTGGCAAGAACATTTGTGCAAAGTAAAGCTCTTCTTTGTTGATAATGACTCGTCCTGGTATCGGCTCTAAGCTGAATTTCGGTCTGCCAATAATTGAGTACGCCTCTCCTTGATCCATTAAATAATGGACGACCTTTGTTTTCAGGTTGTTCATAAGAGATTGGCGGACTGCGTTTACCCGAGTTGCTGTAATCAAGAAGTAAATTCCTAATGATTGTCCATCACGGCTGAGTTGGATAAATTCAGATTCAAGTTCATGCATTTCGTCTTTGACAATGTCAAAGTTGTCGATCACGATGAAAATGAACGGGAGCTTTTTCTCATTTAAGGCGTTGTACATTTTAATATGACTCATTTCTTGCTGCCTGAATAACCGCTTGCGGAATTCCACTTCTTCCCGCAGACGTGTCATTGATTTTTGAATCTTTCTCATTTGATCCATTAAGAAATAATCCGCCGTGTGCGGTAGCTTGGCTAACGGAAGCAATGTCCCGTTTCCGAAGTCATAAATATACGCATGCCATTCTTCAGGTGAATATCTTTCCGCAAAGCTCATGAGCAGTGTTGTCGCAGCAAGTGATTTGCCGTAGCCGGAGGAACCAAAGATACCAATGTTCCCATCTTCCATCATTTGATAAGAAAGTGGATGCTGGCTTTGCTGATCTGGCTCATCGACAAGCGCAAAATGGAAGACATGCTCTTCACTTGACGCATAACGTGTTTTGGGAATGCGTTCTTCAAGCGGTGGAAGCCATGGACTTGGAAGCTTCTCAATTCCAAGCTCCTGCTGCATACGTTCAATTTCATCTACAACAGCAGAAATCTCCGTCACTGTCTCTTTTTTCACTGCTGGCTCTGTGCTCACCCCTGATAATGGAATGAGGCCAGTATCTGTCACGATGGCAATGTCATCTTCTGATCCGTAGCCATCTTCCATATATGGTGCACCGCTCCAAGCGGACTGGAACAATTCATAGATTTCATTGTTCCCCACTTGTAAATACCCGCGGCCTGTAACGGTAATAGACGCGGCATCACTATTTTTCAAAATTTCCTTACTGTCTGACGCATCTTGTACTTTTAGCGCCACCTTAAAGCGGGAGTTACTCCAAATCTGATCATCAATGACTCCGCCTGGCTTTTGGGTAGCCAAAATGAGGTGGACTCCGAGACTTCGGCCGATACGTGCAGCACTGACAAGCTCTCTAATAAAGTCTGGCTCTTCACTTTTTAGTTCAGCAAACTCATCAGAGATTAAGAATAAATGAGGCATTGCCTGTTCAGCCTTTTTCTCCTTGTAGAGCTTCGTATAATCATTGATGTGATTCACATGATATTGATCAAATAGCCGTTGTCTTTTCTTCAATTCACTTTTAATCGAGGCAAGCGCTCTTTCACTAAAGTTCTTGCTGCCTTCAATATTGGTGATGGTGCCAAGTAAATGAGGAATATTTCGGAACGGCTGCGCCATTCCGCCTCCTTTATAGTCAATCAATAGAAAAGCAACTTCATGTGGATGAAAGTGTACAGCGAGCGATAAAATGTACGTCTGTAAAAATTCACTTTTACCTGATCCCGTTGTTCCCGCTAACAAACCGTGCGGGCCGTGTGCTTTCTCATGCAGGTTCAAGTCGACAATGTCGTTTTTCCCTTTATATCCGATTGGTACAGATAAAGATTTTGCCGTTTCCGATGTGAGCCATTTTTCACGAATGGCAATATCGTCTACCTGTTTGGCATGAAAAAGATCAAGGAAGGAGACCGTTTCTGGAATTGAGTTGGTCATGCCAACTTGATGATCTAATGTTCTCAGTGTTCTGGCAAACAGTTCATTGTCCCCGCGCTCATGTGTATCAAGCTGAAATGGGATTCGGACGGCTTTCTTATGCTGAATGAGAATATCTCCTTCATCTTCGTTAATATAACGGACAAGCGTTGAAATATTTTCAGCCAAGCTTTCCTTTGTTTCAGCAGCAAAAATAATGGAGATGCCAAGGTCTGTCCGGCTGCCTTCTAAGTATTCTAAAATCACATGTTCTGCAATAAGCTCGTGATTTGTCACGATAAACACAAAGTGAGGTGTAAAGATCTTCTTCTCTTTTTCCTCTTCTAAATCACGCTCACGTAAAATTTCATAAATCGAGGACAACAGCTGATCGCGTGTTTGTTCGTTGTAAATAAACCCTTTGCCGTATGTATGAGGCAGCTGGAAGTGCGGAAGCCATTTCATCCATTCCCAATTCTCATACTCCTGTTCATGAAAGATAAAGACGAATCTCAAATCGTGATAGCTGTGCGAGAAAGCAAGCTGTCCGACAAGCTGATGCAGCTCCTTTTTCACAATGGCTGGCTTTCCAATCAATCCTGTTGGACCGTCCGCTAGACCGAATGTAATCGGTACATCCTTTACTTCACGATAGACATTTTGCATGTGCTGCGTTTGTTCCATTAAGTCATCAATGTCACGATTGGCCATATCGCCGCCGCTCATCGATAATTCATAGCTTGATGGAACGGCGCCCGTTCCAAGACGTAGCTGCAAGAAGTCATCACTCACAAGCGTTTTTTCCCATATTCGCCCGCTCATTTCTGACGTTAAGTACTTCATTTGTTCAAATGACGGATAATGATATGTCAGAATATATTGCTGACGATCATAGAGCTCTTGCAGCTCTTTTCGCTTATTTTCTAAGTAAAGGGAATAGACTCTCTGCCGTTTCTCTTCCCGTCTTTTGCGTTGTGTTTTCTCTTTAAAGTATTGAACGGACGATGTGATTAAGGTCATGATAAACATCGCCATCGACACGACAATAAAGATCCCGCGCGGCTGGACAAGAGCGACAATTCCCATCACAAGGAGCATCACAAGCGGCGGGAGGACAACAAGCCAAAGCCCTCTGCTATTATTTTCACTCTCCTGCGAAGGAAAGCTAAAGGACACCCTGTCATCTGGCAGATCATAAATCAAACGTGGTGTTCGTCTATATAAAGGGTATTTTTGCTTTGTTTCTGTGCTTGGTGGTCTTGTTTTTTCCAAACGTGTTTGAAATGGTTCATATGCAGTCACCTGCAATAAATCATCATCTTTCAATGTCACCGTTAGAAAGTTCCAAAACAGCTCATCCCCAGTATAAATCTTCTCTGGACCGTGAATTCTTTTCCCGTTCACATAAATCGTTTCTTCTTGAGGCATGACATACCAAGTGCCTTCAATTTTTTCCAAAGTAAACTGGCTGGCCTCTTGAAACATGGCATGTGCTTGTTCTTTCCACACATCAGTCTCATCTTTTTCTTCACGTGAAAAAGACAGCTCGACTCTATTTCCTAGGTAATAAATGTGTTGATCATGATGTGCTTCCATTAAAATAAGTGTAAGTGTACCAAGCTTATATGGTTCATGTGGAAGTAATTTGCCTTTCTTCTCTTCACCCTGATAAATGGAGAAGCCATCATTCGCTTCATCGGGAGATAAACGGATGACTCCTTCATGAAATGAAAGTGAAGGGATTGTCACCGTATGCTCTATTTCAGGTCCAATCACAGCTTCTCGATTAAACTGCTCATCTAAACGGACGGTTTGATAATCCTCCTCATAAAAAACCCAAAGAAGACTCAAACGCTCCACCTCCTCATGGGACAGCACCAACTGTCATTTGTATCGAAAGAACTATTTTTTCTCATCTTTTTTCGTCTGAGAGGTTTTCTTTTTCGCTTCAGATTCTTTCTCTTTTTTCTCTTGATCGGCTTTTGACTGCTCTTTTTGTTCAGCTGTTTCATCTGTTTGGCTTTCGCCCGAGGAGTCATTGGTGCTTGTCTCCGTTGTTTCTTTTTCTTCATATTTCGCCATTTCTTTAATGATTGGGTCTAACTGTTTTTGTTTTTCTTCAGCAGAAAGGCTGTCATCGTTTTGAATATCATTGCGGTAGGCAACGAGTGCCGTGAATATGTAACGGTCGTCTCCAAGTACCCGTGCAATATCAAGTGCTTCCTTGCTATTGCCTTGTCCAATATGAATCCAGAAAAGGAAATATTGAGGATCAGTCTGTAATGTGTATGTATCTGTGATTTCCTTTTTATGCTGATCGAGTAACAAGTTGCCTTGATTTGTTTGTACATACGAAATGGCCAGTTCATATTGAAGAGAGACCGGCATTTGATTGGCTGAATATTTTTCTAACGTATCCACCACTTGGCTGTACTGTTTGTTGAGATAATATTTGTTTGCCTCGACATACGCTTCTTGTTTCGGCATTGCAAAAAAGAAGGTGTAAATGGTGTACACCAGTGCAGGGATTAACAGAACGAGCAGACCTAATCCAATGTATCGTTCGATCTTCCATTTCTTTTTCGGAATGGTTAATAGCGTTTTCTCTTTCGTTTCAATTGCTTCGATCTTTTGCTGAATCAAGGCAGACAATTCTTCCAGAGAATGCGTTTCACTTATTTCTTTTGCCCGTTCAGATAATTTCAGCGTCTCACTGTAAGCTACGTATTCCTGAAACTGATATTCATGGTCCACCACTCGAAGAATGACAGCTTTGACTTCTTTTAACAGACGATGCTCATCTGTTTCATAAGGCGGGATGCTTTCTTTCACCCCGTAATGCAAAAATGCAGGCGCTAAGCCTTGATGAAAAACAATGTTTTCAGGAGAAACAATAGGATGCAGCCGCTTCACGTCGTGTTTGCAAACTGCATCGACAAGCTGGTATGAAAAAATCCATTTGCTTTTTTCATCCTTTGCATGGATGAAACGAAATTCCTGATAGGCAGGAGGCGGTTGAATCGAAATGATGACCTCATCTTCGGTTAACTGAATCTCTTTTTTGAATGAAGGGTTGATGTCTTTGATTGGCGCCGCTTCTAAACCGTCTAAGAGCTTAATCGTCTCTCTTTGAAAAATGAAGCTGTAGGTGCCGCCTTCTTTTTTCATGACTGCTTCTAATTGTTCTTCTAAATAGGAACTCTTTTTATCTGCCATTTACAAAAGTCCTTTCATAGTATTTCCAGCCTGTCCCCTGTGGTGATGCCACAGTCTGACAGCTTATATTCGCCTGAAAACACAGCTTTCTTATTGACTACACGCACCCATCCGCCTTCTCGCTTAGGAAGTGAGATTTGCTTTGCCTGCCAGGCGATATGGATGACTTGTTTAATATGTAAATAATTTGATAGTCTCAAATCAAACACACTGCCATCGTAATTTTTTAAGTCGATGGTAATATCGATATACACAAATTTCCACCTCACAAAATAGAAAGAGCGCCGGCATCCATTGACAGACTCGGCGCTTTTTCTGCTTTTCACACTTAGAAAGGAAATCCCTTTGATTAGCCGCGGATTTGGCTTGCGATGTCTTGGTCAGTGCTTTCAAGTGTATTTGCCGTTTGATCAAGCTGATTGCTGACATCTGTTAATAGATCAGACATTTTGATGAATGAAGGCTTTAACTGCTCGTATTGATCAGCAAATGCTTCACTAGAAGCACCTTCCCACATTCCTTTTAAATCAGAGATCATTCTATTTAGACGATCAACTTGGTTTAACACTTCTTGACTTTCAACACCATATTGCTTAGCGGTCGCTCTTAGTTCTTCTGGGGTTACGCGAATAATTCCTGACATATTCCTCATTACCTCCCGGGCATAGCCACCATATAATGGGCTAATCCACTTATTTTTTGACGTTATCATTATAAAAACAGAAATGATACACAGTCAAACAAATCTGTTTTTATTTTACAAAATGAGTCTATAGAATTACTGTTTTTTCGCTCTTTATCTAGTATTTTACATTTTTTTGGTCATATATTCTTAATAAATGTAGACACACTTCACTGAATCTTTCCGCCTATTGATTTTTTACTACGTTATTATTGTACTATTTCTTTTTCGTCTTCATTCAACATCAATGGGCTCACTTCTCAGGGCAATCTCTTTTTTAAAATTTATGGCATTTTGTTATTGATTTACGTACCTCATTCTCTTCATAATGTAAGTACGTGAAATATTCGAAAAAGCAGGGGTTTTTATGACAAAAAGGACAGATCCATTTAAGTATAGTCTTGATCGTTTAGAGGATGTGGCAGACCAAATAAGTGATGTGCTCAATTGCCCTATTACTATAGAAGATACTCATCATCGATTATTGGCCTATAGCACACATAATGATTTTACTGATCCCGCCAGAACTTCAACCATTATCTCCCGCCGGGTACCGGAAAAAGTCATCAATCGGCTTTGGAAGGACGGTATCATTCCTACACTTCTTAAAACAGACGAACCGCTTCGTGTCCCTCAAATTGCAGAGGTGGGTTTATCTAGCAGGGTGGCCATTTCAATCTGGAAGGACAAAGAAGTGCTCGGATTTATTTGGGCCATTGAATCCACACAGCCCTTTTCAGAAGAAGAAATGGACCTTCTAAAGATGGCAGCACATGCTGTTAAAAACAAATTACTCAATTTACAAATTCGCAAAACGAAAACAGAAGAACGCAATCAGGAGCTTTTTTGGAAGATGCTCACAGGTCATATTCATGAAAAGGATGAGATGCTCGACCTATTTTTAAGACTCGGCATCAGATGTCCAGACACGTATGCCATCATCATCTTCCGCCTTCGTGACGAACTCACAGAGGAGACAGAAAAAAAGCTATCATACTTGCTTGAAACAACGCAGCAAGTCCAAGTGCTGTTAACGACTGTTGATTTTCACGAATTTATTATTCTTGTCTCACCTAAAACGGAACACCCGCTACAGGATATTAAACAATTCACAAGCGGTATGCTGCAGCAGCTGTCTGACCGTTATCATATCCATCACGTTCAAGCAGCGATTGGTGGAATTTACGATAACATCTCTCACATTCAGCCATCGTATAAAGAAGCACTGGCTGTATTAAAAACAAAAGAGCGCTTCCCTGTTGAAACCGAACGTTTACACAGTTTTTCTGAACTCGGTATTTATCAATACTTAGATGTCCTCGCTGAAAAGCGAAGGGGCTCGTCTTATTCCAGTTATTCTTTATCGAAGCTGGAGGATTACGACCTGAGACATCATTCCAACCTAGTCGAAACCCTTGAACGGTTTATTGACTGCGACAGCAATGCCAATATTGCGGCAAAGCAATTAAACATCCACATCAATACATTGAATTACAGATTAAAACGCATTACAGACATTGCAGAAATCGATTTAAAAAACATGAATGAGAAAATGACCATATACCTTGATATGAAGCTAAAAAACGTCCATTTGTGAAATTTCACAAAGAGGCGTTTTTTTATTTTTTATTTCAACCGAAGCATTTTTTAAACATTCAGGATACACTAGACATACAATATAAATAGATAAGCATGGGAGGAATAAACATGATCATCGGCATTCCGAAAGAGATTAAGAACAATGAAAACCGAGTGGCATTAACACCAGGAGCAGCTTCTCAATTACTTTCAGCTGGACATCAGATTTTGATTGAAACAAACGCTGGTTTTGGAAGCGGATTCACTGATGACGATTATGTATCTGTGGGTGCAGAAATTCTCGATCAAGCGAAAGATGTGTGGGCATCTTCTGATATGATCATGAAGGTAAAAGAACCATTACCTGAGGAATATTCATATTTCAGAGACGGACTCATCTTATTTACGTACCTGCATCTTGCTGCAGAGCCCTCCTTGGCTGAAGCTTTAAAACAAAAAGGCGTCACAGCTATTGCTTATGAAACAGTAACGGACGGAAAATCACTCCCGCTCTTAACACCTATGTCTGAAGTCGCAGGCAGAATGGCCGCTCAAATCGGAGCACAATTTTTAGAAAAGCCAAAAGGCGGCAAAGGCATCTTGCTCGCAGGTGTACCAGGGGTATCAAGAGGAAAGGTCACCATTATAGGCGGCGGTGTTGTTGGAACAAACGCAGCGAAAATGGCGATTGGACTTGGCGCAGATGTCACTCTTATTGACGTAAACGCAGAACGCTTGCGTCAGCTGGACGATCAATTTGGTCATCAAATGAAAACGTTAATGTCTAACCCAGTAAACATTGCTGATTCAGTCAGCGAGGCAGATCTTCTCATTTGTGCGGTGCTGATCCCAGGTGCCAAAGCACCAACGCTTGTGACGGAAGAGATGGTGAAACAAATGAAGCCGGGCTCTGTCATTGTAGACGTAGCTATTGATCAAGGCGGCATTGTTGAAACCATTGATCATATCACAACACATGATCAGCCTACTTATGAAAAACACGGCATTTTACATTATGCAGTGGCCAATATGCCTGGAGCAGTTCCGCGGACATCGACTGTTGCTTTAACGAATGTCACCGTTCCATACGCGCTGCAAATTGCCAATAAAGGCGCTGCAAAAGCCATTCAAGAAAACAAAGCCATCGCAGAAGGTGTCAATGTCATGAACGGACATATCACATATGAAGCGGTCGCCCGTGACCTCGGCTATGATTATGTGCCTGTTTTTCAAGCGGTCGATGCGTCTTCTATGACAGAAGCTTAATATAAACCCGCCCCTTTTGATGGGCGGGTTTTATTGTTAACTAATAATGAAAATAGGTTGACAAATACTCCTCACCCCCTTAATCTATTTGTACAGATATGACAGGGGGAAACATCATGCAACAGAAAACAAGAACTGCTGATTTTGTGCTAGTCGGAATGTTTGCCGCACTCATGGCAATTGGAGCAAATATCACCTCGATTGTACCGTTTTTACAGGTCGGTGGAATTCCACTCACGATGCAGCCGTTTTTTTGTGTACTTGCTGGTCTTTTACTCGGCAGACGGCTTGGCGCATTAGCCATGATTGTATATGCCTTGGTCGGAATTGCTGGTGCACCAGTATTCGCACAGTTCTCTGCAGGCTTTGGGGTCATTTTAGGCAAAAGCGGTGGCTTTGTCTTATCGTACATTCCTGCTGCCTGGCTAGCTGGATTCATTTTAGAAAAAAGAAAAAATCCAGGCTTCGGCCGCTTCTTGCTTGCAGCTATTGCTGGAACGACGGTGATGTATGTGATCGGCACGACTTATACATACCTCGCATTAAATGTGTGGCTGAATGCTCCGATTTCCTATCAAACCACGTGGTTCTTTATGATCTGGTTTATGGTGAAAGACTACGCATTAACGATATTACTTGCGATGCTGGCACCTAAAATTTATCGCTCTGTTTCAAAAGCCACGTCCTTTCGAAAACAACAAGCCGCATCATAAATGCAGACAGTCTGAAAATTGATCATAGAAAAAAGAGCCTGTCTTCATTCAGGCTCTTTTCATCATTACTCAGCGTATTGATCGATGATTCCTTCTAGCATTCCTTCAAGCACTTCTACATCTTCAAGATCTGATGGACTGAAGCGGTAGCGCACAAGCTGTTCCCCATCATTATACATCTCCTCAAGCCACCCTCTGAGTCCTCTTGCTCTACGATCAACTTCGAAAACAATGTCTAATCCTCCCTCATCTATCAGAAAAATTAGCTCTAACTCATCCAGCATATAACGATAGTAGTCTGATGTCGGAATAAACTCGAATTCTTGAACAAATGGCAGACGACGCTGGAAGTAAGGCGCTTGTTCACAATCCGCTTCGTTCAAGTGGAAGCCTAGATTGCTAGTCGCTTCCAGTACATTTTTCACCCAAGGATGTGCCTCAACAAAAATACGGTCATAGTCAGATTTATCGATTCCGCCTTGGATATCAAGGTCTGTCACCACTGCAATTTCTACTTTCCCGACGGTCATCGGGGTATCAATAGGAAGAATAAATGAAAACGGAAATTCATGCTTTTCGCTAGGCTGGATGGTAAAGGCATCCGTCACCCGTAAGGAATAGATGTTCACGTATTTTCTACGCTCTTCATCATCTTGCACAATCACATACTGTGTTTGAATTTTGACATCAATATAGCGGATATCCTGAGAGATTTTCCCGCCCTTTGCATGGACAGTTCCTTTTACCTCTTGTCCTGGATAATAAGCGTTTTTCTCCAAAATGGTATCTACTTTCGCTGCACCAATCCCAGCACTTGCCGCTAGCTTTTTAAAAAATGACATCGCTCATCTTCCCCTTTTCATTTTTATCAGCATATATACGTAAGAAAGAGGAAGAAAGATTCATTTGAATCATACTTTTTTCCTAATTATTTTTTACCCTCAGACAGATACAATAATGGAGAAAACATCAAAAAAAGCTTATAGAAAAAACAACGTTTTCTCTACAAGCTTTCATTATTAAAGAATAATTGCCGCAAGCCAGCCGAACAGGACAAGCGGTACATTATAAAAGACAAATGTTGGAACACAAGTACCCCAAATGTGGTGATGCTGTCCATCCATATTCAATCCAGATGTCGGTCCAAGCGTACTGTCACTTGCAGGTGAACCTGCATCCCCAACAGCCGCAGCTGAACCAATAATTGCAATCGTGGCTAATGGACTAAATCCTAGGTGCATGCATAACGGAACAAAAATTGTTGTGATGATTGGAATCGTCGCAAAGGATGAGCCGATCCCCATTGTCACAAGCAAACCAACTAATAACATTAAAATGGCCGCTACGCTTTGATTGTTTCCAATTAACTGAGAAGATGCTTTCACTAGTTGTTCAATATCGCCTGTTTTCGTTAATACGTTGGCAAATCCAGCCGCCACAAGCATCACAAAGCCAATAAATGCCATCATATTCATCCCTGAGGTAATAAGCGCATCAGCTTCATCCCGTTTCATCATGCCTGTGAAAAACAGAACGAGAAGGCCTGCCAGCGCACCGAAAATCATTCCTTCCACGCCAAGGCTTTGAGATAAATAAAGCTGGACAGTGAGTGATACAAGGATAGCCAGCACTGCAAGCAATAAGCTCTTTTTTGTATAAGCTGATTTTTCTACGTCCGTGATATCTCGATCCTCATATACTCTTGGTTTCCGATACACAAAAAGTGAAACAAGCAACCCGAGCATCATGCCTCCTACAGGAATAAGCATGGCTAGTGGAACATCTGTTAATTGTACAGTTAATCCTGCCTCTTTCATGTTATCACGAAGCATCCCGTGAAAAATCTGTCCAAATCCGACTGGAAGTAAAATATATGGTGCAGTCAGTCCGAAAGTCATCACACATGCTAGCAGTCTGCGGTCGATTTGAAGCTCATTGAACACTTTTAATAATGGTGGAATTAAGACTGGAATAAAGGCAATATGAACTGGAACGACGTTTTGTGAAAAACAAGAAACAATCAAAATAACAAGAATGATGAGTACTTTTGATAATGTTTTTCTTCTTGAATCGCCTTCCTTTCCTAGTAGCTTTACTGCCCCTTCTACCATGGCGTCTGGAAGACCTGTTTTCGTCAGCGCCGCTGCAAATGCCCCTAAAAGTGCATAGCTTATAGCAACTGTTGCATTTCCTCCCAGCCCGTCAGTAAAGGCTTCAACTGTTCCTGCCAGGCCTAATCCGCCTGCAAGTCCACCAGCTAAAGCACCAAACGCGAGAGCAATGACCACATTGACACGCAGCAGGCTTAATATCAACATTAAAAGAACCGCTATAACAACTGCATTCATGATGAAACCTCCGAAATCCTTTAGTTTACTAATGTAGTAGATAATTAAAGTACCAACGTATGTTACCACAGAAAATTTCCTTCGTCAAATGGCGTATGACCTACATAAAAAAAGCTCCGCCATTTGGCAGAGCCTCAGCGTGTAGACAAACCCTCGCATTCGTTGTCAGGTCTGCGCTCCGGTGCTCACGAATATCCAATTCGCTCCGCTCCGGTACTCGTCCTTCCTAGACTTCAAAGGTTTTCTATCACACTGAAAAGAAGACAAAGGGCTAAAATAAAGATCATTTTAGCCCTTTGTCAACAATCTAAAGCTCCGCCATTTGGCAGAGCCTGATTACCCTTTATTTCTTTCCTTCAAATCGTTCCACAAATGTTGCGAGTGATCTTACCATCACACCTGTCGCCCCTGTTGGTCCAAAGCATGAAGGCTTTTCTGTTGTTGCCGTTCCAGCAATATCTAAATGAACCCAAGGTGTATCCTCAGCAAATTCACCAATGAATGCTCCTGCCATAATCGCATGACCATCGCGGCCTGGTGAGTTATTGAGATCCGCCATTTTGCTGTTTCGCACTCGTTTTTTATCTTTTTCAGTGATTGGCAGCTGCCAAATCATTTCACCGCATTCTTCTGATGCCTCTTTAAACTGAGCATACAGTTCATCGTTATTCGTCATCACACCTGTAGTCTCATTTCCAAGCGCCACAATGACCCCGCCTGTTAATGTAGCCACGTCTATAAGGACCGAAGCACCGTGCTGCTTCGCATACGTGACTCCATCTGCTAAAACAAGGCGTCCTTCTGCATCCGTATTCAGCACTTCGATTGTTTTACCGCTAAGCGACACAATGACGTCATCCGGCTTCATCGCGTCTGCCGAAATCATATTGTCTGTTGAAGCAATAACAGCAATGACATTTTGCTCTGGACGCAGTTCACCGATGATTTCCATGGCGCCTAAAACAGAGGCTGAGCCGCCCATATCAGTTTTCATCCCAACCATACTTGCTTTTGGCTTTAAAGAATATCCACCGGTATCATATGTGATGCCTTTACCGACAAGCCCAATGACGTCTGTCCATTCTTCCTTGCCTTGATATTTCAGCACGATGAGCTTTGGTGGTTCTGTTGAGCCTCTATTGACAGCTAGAATCCCGCCCATCCCAAGCTCTTCCATTTGGTCTTTATCTAAAATTTCAATCTCAAATTCATACTTATATGCAAGCTCTGCCGCGTATGAAGCCAGATCAGAGGATGTGAGCATGTTTGGCGGCATATTCACAAGGGTACGAGCTGAATTAACGGACTGTCCGTACACTTCGCCCACTTTCAGACTTGCCTGAATTTCAGCTGTATCATGATTCGTCGTTGCATAAACAAACTCGATAAAACGATCCGGTTCATTTGTTTTATGTTTAAAATCCTGTAATTCATATGTAGCTAAAAGGCAGCTTTCAGAAAGAGCATGCGCTGCATCTTGGGCAGGCAGATCTTTTCCAATAAACGTATCCAGTAAGACCGAAACCGCTTGCTTTTTATCTTGATGAAGCTTTTTAAATAAATGCGCAAAGCCTTCTTTCGCCTCTTCAAACGTGTAATCTGATTCCTTCCCAAGCCCGACAAAATAAATGCGTTTGATGCCTGTTTCAGGGGATGGGAAAAACTTCGAAAGCTGATTTCGTTTAGATGAAATATCGCCTTCTTTTAATAATTCAGTGATTCTTCCTTCAAGTAATTCATCCATTTCTTTTGCTTTTCCTGATAATTGGCTCTTTTGAAAAAGCCCGATCGCCAGTGTATCTTTATGTTGCCATTCATTTGTCGAGAAAAACATTATCACACGCTCCTTCAATGAACTCCATTTTTCACATTGTAATCTCTATTATATCAAAATTTACGTGCCTATACGATCATTGCCAGTCTGTCTTTACTCGATGAACATTTATATTTTCACACATGGAAGGGCATCATGAAAAAAGCGATGAAAACTTGAGCAGTCCGCCTGCATTCTCCTCGTTCCACATCTACTTTCTTTAATGTTATAATTGAACATGGACTTGGAAGCATTTTATACTGCTATCATTTTTCATCATACTAGGGTACACAGTCCATCATTTCGCACCATATTTTTTCTTAAAGAGAGGATGTTTCTTGTTCATGAGCGTACTGACGAATTTCCCGCTGCTTGCCAGCCTTGCAGCCATCTTTTTTGCTCAATTTGTAAAAGTACCGATTCAATTTATCATTTCTAGACGACTAGATTGGTCGCTCATTACAAGCACAGGCGGAATGCCAAGTTCACACTCCGCAGCCGTAACAGCACTCTCAACAGCAGTTGCTTTAGAGCACGGGCTAGGAACATCTATTTTTGCCATTTCCGCCATCTTTGCCATTATTACCATGTTTGATGCAACAGGTGTGCGCAGACAGGCAGGAGAACAGGCAACTGTTCTCAACAAGCTAGTGACAGACTTTAACCGTTTTGTTGCTGAAGCAAAGAATTTCCCAAGTGCTGAAGAAAAAGAAAAGCAAAAGAAATTAAAAGAGCTTCTTGGTCATAAGCCGATTGAGGTTTTCTTTGGCGGCTTAACAGGAATCTTGCTGACACTCATCTTAGATTATTACTTCATGTAGAAACGAAAAAAGCTTTGGACTTAAACGTTGTCCAAAGCTTTTTTATTCTTTATTGGCTTGGAATTGCTGCCGGAACACTTGCATCGATTTTGCTTCATTGAGCCGGTTTAAGTCTTTTTCCGTTAACAAGCCTTCACCTTTTTTGATGATGTACACATCGAGTACTTTTTTACCCCATTCTCTATACACATCATCAACGGTTTCATAGTATAAATCAAGCTTATGTCCTTTAATGGCTTTCCCAGTATCTGCGACCACTCCGTAGCCATAGTTTGGGATAAACAGCACGGTGCCGATCGGAAAGACTGATGGATCTGCTGCCACGGTTGAGTATAAATCTCGTTTCACTTTGACGCCTGAATATGTAATGCCATATGCATGATGTTCCTTCGTTTTACCTGTTGATTCCACTCCTGCTGTATAGCCTGTAGCGACAACCTTTTGCTTCGGATAATCGTTCCAATTAAACGCTTCTTCTAAAGAAACAGCGCGCAGGTCATCACTTTTAAGTGCCATCGTTTCTCTTTTTTGCTGCTGAAAAAAAGAAGATACTTGTTTGCCAGCATCGGACTCTTTCACCCATGCAGCTAAATCACTTGGCTCGACTCCAGATATGCCCGTAAAACTTGTCATCAACGCAACCATGAAAAGGGCTGTCATGAACAATCGTTTCATCCATGTTTTCATCTCTATTTGTCACTCCTCTACCCATCTATTTGTTTCCAAACAAAATGGAAACTATGCAAAGGAGAAACAAAAAAACCCACTTGCATGTCCACAAGTGAGTTAAAACATTTGATACCCTCTTTTTCGAAGGGCATTAATGACAAGACCTGATACAATCGCACCAATCAGGCCGCTGAATAAAATAATGATATCTGCCGCTGCGAGAGAGACAATGCGGTCTCCTATCCCAGAAAAAGCAATGCCAGGTTCTCTAACATAGGCAATCATCTTTTGATTATTGATAATGAAAAGGCATACAATTGGATATAAAATTGCCATGATCCATGACATTCTCAGCAGCATATTAAGCAAAAAGCCAATGCCGAAGAATAACACGAAAAATAAAATAACTGAAATGATAACGACTGGTAAACTGATCACTTCATCTCCACCCCCAAATATCCCATCATTAGTTTAACTTGGAAATAGAGATGAAGTCAATCAATGGAAAAAGCAAGGGGATTAATGCTTCTTTCCCGTTCCTTTACATTCCTCACATGTTTCAGATCCGCCGAGCAATAGCTGAAAATATCCTTTTCCCGAACAATATTGACAGGTGGACTTTTTTTCTTTTGTTTGTGCATTCATATTGCTCACTCCCTTAATCTAAATTTTCTGATAATTCATCATAACATATTTTTCTGTCCAGTACCAAGTGAGAAAATATTCCGTATATCATAAAAAAACGTGTATCACGAGGATACACGTTTTTGTCTATGATGGTTTAGAAGAACTTGAATTTTCCTTTTTTCAGAACAAGTCCTGGTCCGCCAACCATGAATAAAGAACGGTTGTCGATAATTTTCTTCATTGCAGAAGCTTTTGTTCCTTGAAGTTTTTTACCAAACGCAACACCTACAGCGTCGTGTTCACCAAGAGAAGCAACTGTTCCTTTGATGTCTGGCTTAAAGCTTTCAAGAGAACCACCTTTCAATAGTGCTGCAAGGTTTTTCGCTACAGTTTCACCTTGCTGCATTGCAATTTGTGCAGTCGGTGGGTATGGACGATTGATCTCTTCATTGATAATCAATGAACAGTCACCAATGATGAATACATCATCATTTTCTGGTACACGAAGATCTGGAGATACTTTTACGCGGCCGCGCATGTTTTCAAATCCAGCTTCTTCAACGATTGGATTACCGCGTACACCAGCAGCCCACACAACAGTTTCAGCTTTGATTTCTTCTGTATCATCGTCTTTTCCAACGATGATGCCTTCAGGCGTACATTCTTTGATCGCTGTACCGATTTTGAACTCAACACCTTTACCTTGAAGGTAGTTCATCGCATAGTCGATCAATTCAGGATCGAATCCTGGAAGAGCTGTTGGTGCAGCTTCTACACAGATGATACGCACGTCTTTTTGATCAATATCATACTCTTTGCAAAGCTCAGGTACACGGTTTCCAAGCTCACCAAGGAACTCAATACCTGTGAAGCCAGCACCGCCGACAACAATTGTCAGGCGCTCTGAACGTTTTTCAGCTTCCGTATTATACGTCGCAAATTGAAGCTCGATATGCTCACGAAGCTGACGAGCAGAGTTGATGTTAGAGATTGAGAATGCATATTCTTTCAATCCTGCAATACCAAATGTTTCAGGAACAGCACCAAGCGCAACAACAAGGTAATCGTAAGAAAGTTCGCCATCTGAAGTCAAAACTTTCTTCGCTTCCTTATCAATGCTTTCAACTGTTGCTTGTACAAAGTTGACACGGGAACTGTTAATCACATCTTTGATTTGGTAACGACAACGGTCATGATGAAGAGTACCTGCACTTGCTTCATGTAACCATGTTGTTTCGTAATGATAATTATGCTTGTTCACAAGAGTAATGTCCGCATCATTTGTGCCAAGCTGTTTTGTTAATCTTGTTACAGTCATTAATCCGCCATAACCTGCACCTAATACAACGATTTTCGGTTTATTCACTGGAATCACATCCACCTTTTTTAAATTTGCTGTAAAACGGATAAAGAATTACATATCGTTATTCTCAACCGCTTTGCGGCATTTTATGAAATTTAAACAAAAAAATAAGTATGTGAAAATCTGAACTTTCACCTACAAAAAACGAAAGCATTTGACCGTATCCGACAAAAATTCATAAAAAATTAATATTTAGTTCCCTTAACAATAATAGCGAGTTCTGCTCCTTTTTTCAAGGCTTTAAACGGAAAATCCTGATGATAAACGGTCTTTCTCGCTTTTTCCTCTTTTTCAAAGCTTCCGCATCAAAAAACGACAAGTTTTTCAAAACAAGTCAAACGACGATATGTGGTATGATATGATATAGTGATAACAATTTTCATTTGGGAGGATTAAAGGAATGCAAGAAGATTCTAAGGTATATGACATTACCGTTATCGGGGGCGGCCCAGTTGGATTGTTTACTGCGTTTTACGGAGGCATGAGACAGGCAAGTGTGAAAATCATTGAAAGCCTTCCTCAGCTCGGCGGTCAACTATCCGCTCTTTACCCTGAAAAATATATTTATGATGTGGCTGGTTTTCCAAAAATCCGCGCACAAGAATTAATTGATAACTTAAAAGAACAAATGGATAAATTTGATCAAACCATTTGCTTAGAGCAAGCAGTTGAGACGGTTGAAAAACAGGCAGATGGTATCTTTAAACTCGTCACAAATCAAGAGATTCATTATTCTAAAACGATCATCATCACAGCTGGTAACGGTGCTTTCCAACCGAGAAAGCTTGAACTAGATGCAGCAGAATCATTTGAAGGAAGCAACCTACATTACTTCATTAATGACTTGAACCAATTTGCCGGCAGACGTGTTGCTGTTCTTGGCGGAGGAGACTCTGCGGTGGACTGGGCAATGATGCTTGAGCCAATCGCAAAAGAAGTATCCATTATTCACCGCCGCGATAAATTCCGCGCCCATGAGCACAGTGTAGAAAACCTGCACAACTCGAAAGTCAATGTAGTGACACCATTTGTGCCAACCGAGCTCATTGGTGAAGACCGCATTGAACAGATCGTGCTCGAAGAAGTCAAAGGCGACAAAAAACAAGTGCTTGATGTAGACGACGTGATCGTCAACTTCGGTTTTGTTTCCTCCCTTGGACCAATTAAACAATGGGGCCTTGAAATCGAAAAGAACTCCATCGTGGTGAAACCTACAATGGAAACCAATATTGAAGGCTTCTATGCAGCAGGCGATATCTGCACGTATGAAGGAAAAGTCAAATTGATTGCCAGCGGATTTGGTGAAGCACCAACAGCTGTCAACAATGCCAAAGCCTACATGGACCCGAAAGCCCGTGTACAGCCTCTTCATTCCACAAGCTTATTTGAAAACAAATAAGAGAGAGTAAAAAAAAGAGTTCCCACTAGCGGAACTCCTTTTTCGTTTATTTAAAAACCCCAATATAGGCATTCGCCATTCCAAGTACCATTGCAGCAAGTAGCACCACAACAATCCCTGCCACAACCAAAATCACCCGATCCTTCACACGTTCCTTTTTCGGAAGCGGCTTCTCAATCCCGCAAGCTGGACACGTTTTGGAACGATACGGTATCAGTTCATGACAGTTCCTGCAATTGATTTGTTCACTCAAACCTCAGCAACCTCTTTTCTACCTACAGTTTATGTTTGGTTCTCATGATACTCTTTTCGGGTGGAAATAGCCAGTTGTGAGGGCAAGCTGTAACAAAATTGAGCGATTTGCGAAGGGTGGAAATCAATGAAGGTATCTTCTGTTCGTCCGATATAAAGAAAGTAAAATAGATCATGAAGGTTAGGTGAAAGATGTTGAGGCGTTTCATAATTAGTGTTTGGTTGTTACTCATCATTGGCGGCTCAGTTGTACTGTTTGCAAAAGACTTTAATAAACGTGATGCTGAATTCGCAGCAGGGTTAAATATTGATGTTAATCAATTAGAACCTTTTTTAAAGCGTGTGTCCACTTCGATTTTGGATTCTGGTTTGAGTGATCAAGAAATGAAGCAGATACATACTGTAGTGGAAAACATGCAAAAAGACAATGAAACGAAAAAGATTGGTACGTTTGAAGTGGTGTATCGTGGAAAACCAGCGAAAATTCGAGTTGAGGCTGAAATCCATATGGAAGATGTCAACAAAGAGATCGAGATCTATTTATCTAGTTCACATGAATTGGTGTATATTCTCGATAAAGAGCTTTTAAAAACAGAAGAAGAAATGTGAGAAGGAGGCGCTGGATGAGTGTCTCTCTTTTCATTTTTCCACCTTCAACGTCCTGCTATCATCAGTTCATTCAAAACGAATTTTTAATCACTGCCCTCCCTCTATTGACCCTCACGTAACGTCATACTTTATAGTGAATATCACAAGGAGATGTGTTGAATATGAAAGTAAAAGAAGTCGCTGAATTGTTTGATATTAGTATTCGTACACTTCATCATTATGATGAAATTGGTTTGTTGCCCCCAAAAGAAGTCTCAGAAGCTGGTTACCGGTTTTATTCAGAAGAAAACCTTGAAACACTGCAGCAAATATTATTTTTCAGAGAACTGGGATTTAACTTAAAGGAAATAAAAGAAATCATAAATAATCCGTCATTTGATAAACAAGAAGCATTTATATTACAACGAAAAATGTTGATGGAGAAACGAAATAAACTCGATAGAATGATTGAAAATATTGATAAGACGCTAAAACATATGAGAGGAGAAATCCACCTGACAAATAAAGAGAGGTTCGAGGGAATGAACATGACATTCAACGAATATGAGGAAGAAGCTCGCTGTCGCTGGGGGAATCACTCCATTGATAACATGAACTTCAAATTAAGTCGATTGTCCAAGGAGGAACAAGATGATTTATCTGTGAGATGGGATTGGATTTTTCATAACCTAGCGTCATTGCGCAATCTTGCTCCTCAATCCAAAGAGGTACAAGCCGCCATCAGAGAATGGTATGACTTTTTAAATAATCACTTTACTCAATACTCCCTCGAGGCGTTTTATGGATTAGGTCAACTTTATATTCAAGATGAACGGTTTACAAAAAATATAGATCAATATGGTGAGGGCTTAGCTTCATTCATGAGTGAGGCGATGAAAGCCTTTGCTGTTCAACAGAAAAGAGGTTCCAGCGATGAACATCATAATTGAGGATACAATCGATCAATACGAAAAATTGTTTTCAATGACAGAAAATAAAGAACATTTTTTCCGATACAACATGATGAAACCTTTTGAAAAGATGTGGAATATGATAAATGTTCCGTTAAAAGCTAAACAGAAAAATGGCTATGACGTCATAATGGCAACCAACATGCTTGGCTATCTTGATATTTCACATACACAAACTGGGAAACCGGCGTTAAAAAAACTACAAGAAATTCAAGCTCTTCAAACGGCAAATACCACCTTGAACCATTGTATGAATTTTATCAAAAAGCACAATCTTCATTTAAATGCTGATGAATTGAAATTTGGTCTATTCCTAGCAGATCCCAAAAAGCTAGAACAACAAAAAGGGTACTGTGGGTTTGGAGGAATTCCTGGATTTATCCAAGTATCAATATATCCAAACTCTTATAACATTCCAAGAATCCCCGCTCTAATTGCGCATGAATTCCACCATAATATTCGCTTTTCTTATTTTGAATGGGATTACGGGAACGTAACGGTTGGAGATTACTTGATTATAGAAGGTTTAGCTGAATCATTCGCAAAAGAACTTTATGGTGAAAAGATGCTAGGACCTTGGGTCACTTCTTTTGATCAACAGGACTTAGAATATTCAAAAGAAGTGATGAAAGACGCTATATATACGAAAGGATTTGCTGAGGTCAGTAGTTATATGTTTGGTGATAGAATTGCAAAAGAACAAGGGTATCAACCTGTCGGATTATCACCCTTTGCAGGCTATGCAGTAGGTTATCAGGCTGTACAATCTTTTATGAAAAGGAATAATGTAGAGATTGCAGAAGCCACATTATTAAGCACAGATGAAATCATTAGAAATTGTGGACTCTTTTCTAAATAACTGTTTTTATGAGAAGGCATTACAGCGGCTTAAGTAATTAGATGAGCTTCCTATTTTGTCTTAACCAGGATCATACAAACCATCAAATTATTTATTTTATCCCCTCCTTTTATATTAACGGAATATTATGAAGAAAATTATTAAAACACCCATTTTATTTGGCGTCTTTTTTGAACAACAAAAAGCTCCACGAATAATATTCGTGGAGCTTAACTGATTTTACGAAAATCAGGCGTTCTCTTTTAACACTCTTCAGGCGTACCTGTATTCGTCGCTGTTCTAAAAGAAGAACCGCATCCGCATGACGCAATCGCATTCGGGTTATCGATGGTGAAACCGCCACCCATTAGTGATTGTTTGAAATCAATGATGGTGCCGTTCATGATATCAAGGCTTTCGGAGTCGACAAGGACCTTTATGCCTTGCTGCTCGAACTGCGTGTCTTTCTCTGAGACTTCATGGTCAAAGCCCATGCCGTATGAAAGACCGCTGCAGCCGCCGCCTTTTACGCCCACTCGTAGGAACGCATTTTCTTCTTCATGTTCTTTCATCATATCTTTAATCTGCAGTGCAGCAGCTTCTGTAATCGTTACTGGTGTACTCATGATCATCCCTCCTTTTGACTGGATGTTTCTTTTCAATTATAAACGTGATGGTGCCTTTTCTCAAATAAATGGTTTACAGATAAAATGTGCCGTCACAAATCGTTTCAGCAGGACCTGTCATGAGTACATGGTCATTGTCTTTCCAGCGAATGATGAGATCTCCGCCTGCTAAATGAACCGTCATATCCGTTTCCTTTTTCGCCTGCCCATTCACAATCGTAGATACAGCTGCCGCACAAGCTCCCGTTCCGCAGGCCTGCGTAATCCCTGATCCTCTTTCCCACACGCGAAAATGCAGTTCTGTTTCACTGACCACTTCTACAAATTCTACATTAACACCTTCTGGGAACATGTCATGTTTCTCGATGATTGGCCCAAGTGTACCAAGTGGTGCCTTTTCAATGTCCTCTAGATAAAAAACGATGTGCGGATTCCCCATTGAAACAGCCGTTCCATTTAAGGTCGCCGTGCCAAAATCAAGCGGTTCATTAATCGTGGTGCTGCCCGGCCCACCAAGCATCGGCATCGCTTCTTTTTCAAAACGAGGTTTTCCCATATCTACTGTCACTAAATGTACGTGGCCATTCTGCACATGAACGGTCGCTTCAACGAGTCCTGACAATGTCTCAATCTGGAACGTTGTGTCTTTGACGATTTGATGCTCATACACATATTTTGCGACGCAGCGCAAACCGTTGCCGCAGTTTTTCCCCTCTGATCCATCATTGTTGAAAATACGCATTTTCACAGGTGCAACATCTGATGGACAAATAAGGATCATTCCGTCTGAACCGATTCCTGTGTAAACAGTAGAAACTCGGATCGCGATCTCTGATAGCTGCTCTTCTGGAAGCTGTTCCTTCATTTGATTGACATATATATAATTATTTCCTAACCCGTGCATTTTCGTGAATTGAAATGATGTCATGAGCTTCCTCCAAAAATGTTGTTTCTTTATAGTATAAAAGGAGTCGGTTCAGGAGACAATCTTATCATCCCCCGTTTTTCATACATAAAAGCTCTTTGCTGCCATGGCAAAGGGCTTTTATTATGCATATGCCTCCTTTTCTTTCGTGTAATGCTTCATTTTGAAGATATTTTATTAGCATAACATATTGGATGCGCTTTCTATTCGTTCTCCTTAAAAATGGAAGCTAAAAGTATGAAAAAAATGCACCTCATGACTCATGTGGTGCATTTAAAACATCTCATTTTCCTCTATAAAAGCATAAATACGCTCGACAAGCTGCTCTGGATTTTCTCCGGAAACAAATTCTCCATTCACGAGTGCAAATGGGGAGTCCATACATTTGCCGCAGTAGCTTAAACAGCCGTATTCCATAACGTCTAGGTTTGGGTCTTTTTCAAGCTTCTCTTTTGCTTCTTGCGACCCTTGTGCAAGATTGCTTACACAAAATTCAATCAGTGGGAACACTTTGCTTCACCTCACATTGCTTTACCATCCTACCGAAATTCCTTCTATTAGTCAAAACATGAGCTTCACCTGTATCGTTACGCCTATTCCTCGTAAAATGTTTTACTATTTAGGACTAACTAATGAATATGTAGGTTATTTTGAAACAATTATTGTGGTTTCACAGTAAATTCGATATAATTTTATTTGGTATTTTAACTTAAAGTTTTTTAGTATAAGTGTTTTTCAATGTCTACGGGGAAAAGGAGAATCGTCATGAAAAATTTAGTCTTGATCGGCGGAGGTTACGGGAATATGCGGGTTCTCCACCGCTTATTGCCAAATCAATTACCTGATGATGTTACTATCACATTAATTGATCGAAATCCTTACCACTGTTTAAAAACAGAATATTATGCACTCGCTGCTGGAACGATCTCTGATCATCACATTCGAGTATCTTTTCCAGAGCATCCGAAGCTCGATATTCAATACGGGGAAGTAGAAAAAATTGATATTGAACACAAACAGATCTTATTCAGTGACCGTGAACCTATTCCGTATGATGATACGGTGATTGGACTCGGCTGTGAGGACAAGTATCACAATGTCCCTGGTGCGAAAGAACATACATACAGCATTCAAACCATTGATCAGTCAAGGCATGCGTATAACAAATTAAACAATTTGAGCGCAGGTGCAACGGTTGGCATTGTCGGTGCTGGACTTAGCGGGGTAGAGCTGGCCAGTGAACTAAGAGAAAGCCGTTCTGATTTAAACATTATTCTTTTTGACCGCGGAGAGCTGATTCTATCAAGCTTCCCAAAAAGATTAAGTTTATATGTGCAAAAGTGGTTTGAAGAAAATGATGTCAAGATTATTAACTGTGCCAATATCACGAAGGTTGAAGAAGGTGTTGTGTACAACCATGATGACGCTATTGAAGCAGAGGTCGTCGTGTGGACAGCAGGCATTCAACCAAGCAAAGTGGTACGAGAGATGGATGTTGAAAAAGATGCGCAAGGTCGCGTCGTATTAACACCTCATCACAATCTCCCTGGGAATGAGCATGTCTATGTCGTGGGTGACTGCGCAAGCTTGCCGCATGCCCCAAGTGCACAGCTTGCCGAGGCGCAGGCAGAACAAATTGTTCAATCTCTGCAAAAACGCTGGAAAAATGAGCCGCTTCCTGAAGCTTATCCTCAGTTTAAGCTAAAAGGGGTCTTAGGATCTTTAGGGAAAAAATCCGGCTTTGGCTTAGTAGCAGATCGTCCACTTGTTGGCCGTGTCCCAAGACTTCTAAAATCTGGACTCCTTTGGATGTACAAGCATCACAATGGCTAACATCATGTGAATTTTTTCTCAAAGCTCCTTTATGATGAGGGAGCTTTTTTTATGAAACGGCATGTGCCGATGAACGGGTTAATTTGATCGGAGCAAGGGCAAGGATGCAATCTTTACGAAATGTTCTCATCGTCTTCTTTGATAAACAATACGCTTGGATGAGCTGGTCCGTTTGACGATGGACAATGATTTTGCGCTTCGTGCACTCTCCGTTTTTCTTCATATAAATCATCTCAATCGGTATTTGCTGATGAAGAGATTGCTTCAGTAAATAATTCATGATGCTCACACTCCTTTCACTTCATTATAATCGAACAAACGTTCTTTTTCAAGCTAAAAAGGAACGTTTGTTCTGTTTATTTTCTCAAAAAAAAGAACAGCTTATTCACTGCTCTCCTTGTATCCGTATTTCTCCATTTCTTGATAAATGTCTTTTAACTTTGGATTGCCTTCTCCAACAATTTGATCCTCCACTAAGACAAGCGGATAAAAGAATTCATCATCAAGAATCCGTTCAGATAGGTCTTTTTGGTGTTCGTTTTCTGGCGGGTGCTCAATATCAATATATGTGATGCGAAACGGCTGATTCGGGTATTTTCGTTTTAATGCTGCATCTAACCACTCAAATGTATCTTTTGAAGAAGGCAGATTCACGCAGCTAGCACAGAGTACATCTCTTCCATATACATAAAGATCAACGGTTTGATTCATTTGACAAGCCCCCTATTCTTTCTTTATTTTAGCTGAATTTTCTGTATGAAAAAAGTCAAAATCACTTTTTGTTTCAAGATGAGATTGTGCTATAATGAGAAGGAAACTTTGAAACCAATCAATAGATTTTTATCGTCCAGATGAATATAATGGTGATATGTTGTGAAAGGAGCGATTGTATCTAATGACTGAAGTCGAAATGAAAGACCAAGTACAGGAAGTACTAGACAAACTTCGTCCATTTCTATTACGTGATGGTGGAGACTGTGAGCTTGTAGACATTGAAGATGGCATTGTGAAATTACGTCTTCTTGGTGCATGCGGCAGCTGCCCAAGTTCAACCATTACATTGAAAGCCGGTATCGAGCGCGCATTATTAGAAGAAGTGCCTGGCGTTGTAGAAGTTGAACAGGTTTTCTAATTCATATATGACATGAAAACGACCCGAATTGGGTCGTTTTTTTCATGATTAGCTTAACTTCTCTCTAAACCATTCCTTCATGAAGTTCAGTCTTTGAATACGCTGCCCGGGATGGCCGCTTCTGGATAAATCATGAGATGCCTTAGGGAATTTGACAAGCCTTGTGTCTTTCCCAAGCTCCTTCAATGCCACAAAAAGCTGTTCTGCTTGATCGACTGGGCAGCGATAATCTTCATCACTGTGCAAGATAAGGAGCGGCGTGCTCACTTGCTTCACATACTTTAGCGGCGAACGATCCCATAGCTTATCGACCGAATCATAAATATCTCCATCAATCTGCCACCTTGTAAAGAAATAACCGATATCACTGATGCCATAAAAGCTAATCCAGTTTGAAATGGACCGCTGTGTGACAGCTGCACGAAAGCGGCCCGTCTGACCGACAATCCAGTTGGTCATGAAACCTCCATAGCTGCCGCCTGTCACTCCAAGCCTTGTTTCATCAAGGAAATCATAGGCTTTGAGCACATGATCAACAGCCTGCATGACATCCTCATAATCAACGTCACCATAACTTCCTCTCACACGGTTAGTAAACATCTGTCCATACCCATGACTGCCATGAGGGTTGATATAGACGACGGCATAGCCTTCAGCGGCGAGCATTTGAAATTCATGAAAGTACGTATGACCATACATCGCATGCGGTCCGCCATGAATCTCTAAGATGAGCGGATATGTCTTCCCGGCTTCCATCTGGGAAGGCTTCATAAACCAGCCGTGCACCTCGTCGCCTTCTTTCGATCGAAACGAAAATGGCTCTGGTACCGATAGGATATGTTCCTTGAGAAAGCTATCATGCTCAAACGTGATTTGCTTTAAATCCTGCTCCCCTAATGTTAGTTCATACAGTTCACTTGGTGAAACGTGCGAGAGCCGGCTGAGAAGCATTTTAGCTTCATCAGGGTGAAGGCTGAAATTTGTGATATGTTCTTCCTCTAATCGAACAGGATAGGCTAAGCCTTCAATGGAGACATAATAAATCCCTGTACTTCCTTGATCAGAAACGAGCGTATAAAATCCTTGGCTATCCTTTGTCCACTGCGGAAGCTGACTAGCTTCGCCCATGATGCTATCCCCTGCCATACAGTTGCCTACATACATATCGAGCATTTCTGACAGCTGAACGACTTTTTCTTCCTTCAAATCATACAGCCATAATGAAGGGAAGGTCGCATTTTGAAATTCACGCTCATGTCCAATGGACAAAAGACTCTCTCCATTTGGAGAAAAAGATACAGTGGAATAAGCGCCAGTTGATTGTGTCATTTTCTTGATCGTACCATCCTCTAACGAGAGGAGACACACATCACTTATGTAAGGCGTCTGAGGATTGGATTGAATATAGGCAAGCCATTTCCCGCACGGAGAGACCGTGTGATTCACATGATGATGCTGACCGCTTGTGATCACCTCTACTTCTCCTGAATCGGTATCGACTTGAATAATCTGCGTGAAACGCCCATCTAAAAAACCTCTGCCATCTGCTTTATAGGTCAAATCATCATATACCGCAGGAGCGAAATCATCTCGCTCTTCCTTTTTTTCATCATGAACAGCTTCTGATGGTTTCATTGATACAGCTGCATAAATGAATGCACCATCTGGTGAAAAAACAGGATGAGATACCCCGTATGGAATCGCCGTTAAGGTGCGTATGCTGCCTCCTTGGCTCTGGATAAGTGCTAACTGAGGAATTTCCTTTGGCTTTTGCAAAATAAAGGCAAGCTGCCTGCCGTCCTTTGACCAAACTGGCTGATGATGCTTTCCATCCTCAAATGTCCATTGTGACAGTTCCTCTGTCTCTTCATCTCGCACCCATAAATGGATGTTGTAATCGTCTTTTTTCTCATTCACCGTGACTTTTGTAAAAACTGCCTTAGTTCCATCTGGTGAATAAACCGGATGAGAAACAGAAACAATCTTCGTTAAGTCTTCTGCTGTCATCATTTTCTTCATGAATGTATCTCCCCCTTTTATGCATAAAAAAATAGTTCGATCCTCTAAATAATAATCCCTGCTTCTTCCTCTAAAAACAAGCATAAAAAAAGAACGTGCATATTCACAGCACGTTCTTTACTTGATTGACAGGATGATGCTCCACGACAACACCTTCTACTGGTACTGTCAGCAAATCTACTTCGCAATGCGGGAAGTTTTGGGCAAGCTGTTCTTTCAGCGCTTCTCCCTTTCCTTTTTCAACTAAAGTTAAGATCGTCGGTCCAGCACCACTCAGAGCCGTTCCATACGCTCCTTTTAGCGAAGCGACATGCTCAACCTTCGACAGCTCTGGAACGAGCATTGTGCGGTAAGGCTGATGAAATAAATCCTTATTCATCATTTCTCCAACAAGCGGCCAGTTCTGCGTCATTAAGGCGGCAACAAGGACGTTGCTCACAGCACTTGCGCTGACGGCATGTTTATAAGAGAAATCCTCTGGCAGGACATCACGGGCATCCTTTGTCAGCACCTCATAAAAAGGAATCACGACAACAACGTCTACATCCACATGCTGTACTTTGATGGCATGTGTCTTGTCTTCTTCATGAAGACCAATCAATAAACCACCGAATAAAGAGGCACCCGCATTATCTGGATGACCTTCTACCTCACTTGCAAAAAAGAGCTTCTGATCATCCGTCATATTTAATTCGAGAAGCTGATTGGCTAGCTCAATGGCTGCAACGATCGCAGCAGCACTGCTACCCAATCCCCTTGCCAATGGAATATCACTCCACACTTTGACATGAACAGGCGGGAGTGTTTTTCCAAAGTCATCTGCGACCTTTTTGGCTGTTTGATAAATCAGGTTGTCGGTGCCTGATGGAATTCCAGACACGACATCTGTTTCTGCTTCAAACAGCCAGCTATCATGGTCATAGACCGATAGCTTTAAATAGCGGCTGAGCGCCATTCCAACTGAATCAAAGCCTGGTCCTAAATTGGCAGTGCTTCCCGGTACTGTGATTGAAAAAAGCATGGAGGCTTCACTCATACGCGTGCTGCCTTTTCTAAGTGTTCAAGAATTTGATCTTCATCTGCATCGAGTGTAACCGGCTTGATTTGTGAAATATCAATCGCCGTATTCGGATCTTTCAATCCATTCCCTGTTAATACCGCAACAACTTTACTGCCAGGCTTGATTTCTCCAGATTTCACCTGTTTCAACACACCTGCGATAGACGCACATGAGCCAGGCTCTGCAAACACACCTTCTTCACGTGCAATCAATTGATACGCATGAAGAATTTCCTCATCTGTCACTTCATCAATCTTTCCGTTTGATTCATCTGCCGCTGCCACAGCTTGTTTCCAGCTCGCTGGATTTCCGATTCTGATCGCTGTTGCCACGGTTTCTGGCTGCTCAATCACTTCATTTCGAACGATCGCTGCTGCACCTTCTGCTTCAAAGCCGCGCATAACAGGCAGTCCCGTTCCTTTTTTCTCATGATATTCCTTGAAGCCTTTCCAGTAGGCCGTAATGTTCCCCGCATTTCCAACAGGAATCGCCAATACGTCAGGAGCAGAGCCTAGCTGCTCACAGATTTCAAATGCCGCTGTTTTTTGTCCTTCAATTCTGTACGGATTGACAGAGTTAACAAGGGCAATCGGCGCTTTTTCACAGATGCTGCGGACGATTTTCAGCGCATCATCAAAGTTGCCGTCAATGGCAATGATCTCTGCACCATACATCACAGCCTGTGCAAGCTTCCCGAAAGCAATTTTCCCGTCTGGAATGATGACAATACATTTCATATCAGCACGGGCTGCATAAGCTGCTGCCGCCGCAGAGGTATTCCCTGTCGAAGCACACATGACCGTATCATTGCCTTCTTCTTTCGCCTTCGCTACAGCCATGACCATCCCGCGGTCCTTGAAAGAGCCAGTTGGATTGACGCCTTCTGTTTTCACGTGGAGCTCAATCCCAAGCTTTTCTGAAAGCTTGGCAAGGTGGATTAGCGGTGTATTTCCTTCATTTAATGTTAGTTTTGGTGTTGATTCGTTTACTGGCAAGAATTCTTGGAATTCTTCAATAAGTCCATTCCACTTCATCAGCTTAAACCGTTCCCTTCTACTCGGTATGTGCTCTTCACTTGAACCACCACATCGAGATCGTTTAATTTTTGCAGGATATTTGTGAAATCTTCTTCTGACGTCTGGTGTGTAATGATCACAATTTCAGCCAGCTCATCGTGCCCTTTCACAGGAAGCTGAAGGATCTTTTCAAAGCTGATGCCTCTTTCAGAAAAAATAGATGTAATGCGGGAGAATGCCCCGACTTGATCTCTAACATGAATTCTTAAAAATTGCTGAGCAAATACTTCCGATGATGATTTGATCTTTTTCTCAAACTGCGGTGCGATAAATCCGCTTCCGTTCACACCAAGACGCATGTTTTTCATCACTGCGACTAGGTCTGATACAACAGCTGTTGCCGTTGGCAGACTTCCTGCTCCAGGACCGTAAAACATCGTTTCTCCTACAGCACTTCCATAGACATACACCGCATTGAATTCATTGTTGACCGATGATAACGGATGATGATCAGGGAGTAAGGTTGGCTGGACGCTGACTTCCACTTTCTCTCCGTCCCGCTGGGCAATTCCGATCAGCTTCATCGTGTAGCCAAATCGTTTACTGAAATTAATGTCTTCATCAGAAATGTTGGAGATGCCTTTGACTTTCACATCTGCTAAATCCACATTCATGGAAAAACCGAGTCTTGCTAGAATTGCCATTTTCCTAGCCGCATCCAATCCTTCGACATCAGCTGTCGGGTCTGCTTCTGCAAAGCCAAGATCTTGTGCTTCCTTTAAGACATCTTCATATGCGCTTTTATCGACGTTCATTTTCGTTAAAATAAAATTCGTTGTGCCGTTCACAATCCCCATCATCTTGGTGATGCGATCAGAAGCCAATCCTTCCTCCAGCGTACGCAGAATCGGAATTCCTCCAGCGACACTTGCTTCATAATAAAGATCGCAGCCATTTTCTTTCGCCACATGTAAAAGCTCTGTTCCGTAAAGTGCCATTAAATCTTTATTGGCGGTAATGACATGCTTCTTTTCATTTAACGCATCTGTTAAATATTGCTTTGTCTCTTCAATGCCGCCCATCACTTCAATAATGACATCGACCTCTGGATCTCTAATCACATCGTATACTTCAGTTGTGAAGACCTCTCTTGCCACATCCACATCTCGCTTTTTATCGGGATTGCTGACAAGTACTTTTTGTATTAATACTGGACAGCCGATCTGGTGCATTAATTTATCCTGATGATCTTGGATAATCTTGACGACACCGCTCCCCACTGTTCCTAATCCTAGTAGTCCAACTCGAATTGCCTTCACCTGAAATTCCACCTTTCTCCGTAAATGTCCTCTCTAAAAAGACATTTGTTAACCTAACACAGACATTCAATGTAAACACATTATAAAGGGGTATCCTCATTTTGACAAGACAATAAAATAAGAGATTGTCAGAATGAAACCGCTTAACAGCTATTTACATCAAGATTCTATATTTTCAAAATATTTTTGTCAGAAAAGCTCCCGAAACTTAGGGAGCCCAAACGAATTGAACATTCGTGAGCACCGGAGCGCAGGACTGCGAGCGAATGCGAAGGTTTGTCTACACGCTGAGCTTAAGGAGCCTTTTATGATGAACAAACCGGCGTTTTGGCTTGCTGACCTTGTAAGACGAGCGCAATATTTTCAGCACACAAACGCATCATCATTTTTCGCGTTTCGACACTTGCACTGCCAATATGAGGGAGAACCGTGACGTTAGGTAATGTTGTTAACGGATGAGAGGGGCTGACAGGCTCCTGTCTAAATACATCCAGACCGGCACCGGCAATTTTCCCAGTCGTGACCGCCTCATACAAAGCATCCTCATCCACAGTCTGTCCTCTTGATACATTAATCAAATAAGCTGAGTTCTTCATCAAATCAAATGCTTTTTCGTTAAACATGTCTTTCGTTTCCGGGGTTAAAGGGGTCAGACAGACGACGAAATCAGACTGCGTAAGCAATTCTTCAAAAGCCGCATAGGTCACACCGAGCTGCGCTTCTGTCTCTGGCTTTCTTGACCGGTTATGGTACAGCACCTTCATGTCAAAGCCTGCTGCCCGCTTGGCAAGCGCTGTTCCGATGCTCCCCATTCCGACAATCCCAAGAGTTTTGTGATGAACATCAGCACCTGCAAGAAGAAGCGGTCCCCAGCCTGTCCAATGTCCTTCCTTCACCCACTCACTCGCCTCAACAATCCGTCTAGCTGACGCCATCAAAAGGGCAAAGGCTAGATCAGCTGTGGATTCTGTTAATACATCAGGCGTATGACAAATGGTGATATTGCGCTTTTCAGCCGCTTTAAGATCAATATTGTCATAGCCGACAGCAAGGTTTGCGATCACCTGAACATGTGGGGCCTTTGATAAAAGGGCTTCATCTACTTGATCTGACAGCATGGTGAGAAGAGCATCCGCTTTCGCAGCTTGTTTTTCTAACTCTTCTCGTGGACATGGCTCATCCTCGCTCAGCCACATCTCAATATGAGCGACTTCTTTTAGTGGTGTAAGTGATGCTTCATCCAGCTTTCTTGTGATATAGACATAGGGTTTCGTCAAGAAGAACACTCCTTTGATTGATTTCTTTAAGCATAACGAAAAACGCCTCAAGAGAAAAGAGACGTTTCGTTTGTTCACGGAAACTTCAAATCAGTGAATCTGTGATCCAGCCTACAGTCGGAATCAGGCTCTCGCCGCTTCGCATCGCACTCATTTCTTGAAAGACCTTCAGAAAGTATTCATAGCGATTGGCATCATTTAAGACGTAATCTAGCCGTTCTTCATAATATGATTTTTCATTTTCTCCCGACATATAGTAGCCTTCCACGATCTCAAAATAATGAAGCGGGAACAACAAGCGACTGTATAACAAACGCTTAGAAAAGGAAGATAGAGGTGTCACCTGTTCATATTGCTGAAGAAAGGAGAAGCCTTCTTCAATTAAATCTTCCTTGTGCTGGACAAAGGTTTCTCTTAAGTATTCGGCAATGTCCCGGGTTGGATGATCAAAGACCCAATCCACAGGTAAACGGAGCGGTTGCTCATGCGGCCAGGTCATCCGTGAAAAGCGCTGATGACAGACAGTGCCTGAGTCACATTCCTTCGGCTCATCATCAAGCTCAGTATCCACTAAATATTGAATGGCATTTTCCGTTAACCCTAGATAATACGGAAAGGATTCGATGAATTTTTTTTCAAATCGTTCCAGTGGTTTTTGGTGCATTTGCTGCATCCAAAAGCCTTCAAGCTGATCTAACCGTTTTGCCCACAATTCCTTCCAGGCTCCCACACGCTTTGTTTCAGATACCTCGTACGGGAATCCTCTTCCTCTGACATGAAATGACGCCAGCTCTGACGCTTTTTGAAACGTGCGGCTTGTTATCGGCGGTGCTGCTTTAAATAAAGCGTACTGTTCCTTTCCATGAGTAAAGGTAGGCTTCTCTTCATTTGTTAATTCAAACACGGCAACGTATGGGTCTCCCGCATTCAGTAAATACTGACTGATATGATACAGCTCTGTGAGTTCTTCTTCTCGCAAATGAGCCACAGGGACAATAAGGAATAGAGCCTTCGACGTTTGAAAGCTCTGATAATGGCCATATGGCATAAATTGACGAACATCAATACCAAATGTGTGATAAATGGTTTCTTTCATCTTTTCACCTGCGTTCATATGATCCATCTCTTATCATATCGTAGTCGCAGGTTGAAAGAATTATGAATACTATTTACTATCCGAAGCTTTTTACACGTTGTGGACAAATTACGAGGATTGGGTGAGGAATATATGCCGCATCATCATGAGATGAACGAAGTAGAAAAAACAGCAAGACGCCGTTTACAAGAACGAGGCGTTACCATTCAAGATATAGCAGACCTTGTCTATTTTTTACAGGAAAAATATCATCCTGGCTTAGACATGACAGAGTGCATCCACAATGTGGAGCGTGTCATCGCAAAGCGTGAGGTGCAAAATGCGATATTAACAGGCATCGAACTAGACGTACTGGCCGAGCAAAAAAAGCTGACCGAGCCGCTGCAATCCATTCTTGAAACAGACGAAAGCCTGTATGGTGTCGATGAAATTCTTTCCTTTGCTATTGTTAATATTTATGGTTCAATCGGCTTTACAAATTACGGATATATCGATAAAGAAAAACCAGGGATTCTTGGGAAACTGAACGATAAATCCACTGGCGAGTGTCACACCTTTTTAGATGACATCGTCGGCGCCATTGCTGCCGCTGCCTCAAGCAGGCTGGCACATAGTTCCAGAAATTCGGAATAAAGCAAAAAAGAGGACGCGCGTGTAACGCTTGTCCTCTTTTTTTTATGATAATCGCTCGATCCAGTCAGATAACGAATCAATGACATAGGTTGGCTGCTTTTCATATTGCTGAAGCAGCTCTTTTGTCGTCACACCAGTATGAACGAGTAATGTGTCCATTCCTGCATTCATCCCTGCCATAATATCCGTATCATAGTTATCGCCCACCATGAGCGTCTCAGACACATCCGTGCCGAGCACCCGCATGGCTTGTTCCATGATGATGGATTCTGGCTTCCCGATAAACGTTGGCTGAACCGTAGTGGTGACGGTCAATACGGATGTTAACGAACCGTTCCCTGGCAAAAGCCCTCTTTCTGTTGGAATGGCAATGTCTCCATTTGTTGAGACAAATTGTGCACCTTGCCGGATGGCAATTGCACCTACTGCAAGTTTTTCATACGTGATACTACGATCAATTCCAACAACAACGAAATCAGCGTCTTCTTGACCGAACTTCAGCCCTTTTTCTTCAATGGCCTGCTTGATTCCTTCTTCACCGATGACGTAAACAGACGCGTCTTTCTTTTGTTCGGCAATATAATTGGCCGTCGCCATACTTGTTGTAAAGACTTGTTCTTCAGTTGCTGGGATATCGAATGAAACAAGTTTTTCCGCTACCTGCTTTGGTGTACGTGATGAGTTATTCGTGACAAACAAGTAGGGAATGTTTAGCTCATTTAACTTTTGAACAAATTGACCTGCTTCTTCAATCTTTTCTGTTCCTTCATACATTGTTCCGTCTAAATCAATTAAATAGCCTTTGTATTTCATGATGCTCACAACTCCAATGGATTATTTAAACGCTGATACTGGGCCAAGCTCCTGCTCCAAGTAGGTACGGATACGGTTTGGGAAAACCTGTAGTGCCTGCTCTACCTCACTAATCACCTGCAACAAATCATGATGAACTACTTCCTGGTATTGCTGCACAAGTGTTTTACGGCATGAAACAAGCTTTTTCAGCTGACCGCCTTCCTCTTCTGGTACAACCTTTTCATCAACAAGAATATCCATGATGTCATCATAGCTTCCTGGATCACGCATAATAAAGCCATCAATCATGTCATTTCCCGTATCAAGAATACATTCGACGAGCAAATGAACAATTCGTTCGAGCGCTTTTTTCTCTAGAGGACTTGTCCATGTTTGATGACTGCGCATCAACTCATATTGCTCCTCGAAAAAACGTAATGTCTCTTCTATTTTTTTTCTGTCCACGAAATACATCATGACGCTCCCCTTTGCGTTATTTTCTGATTCGTTTTAAGACAAAATAGGCACAGCCAAAATTACAGTATTCATAAATGTATTCATCGAGTGTGCTGATTTTTGTATCAAATGTGGCCTTTTGGTTTTGGTCATCAAAGAACCCCTTCAGCCTCAGCTGATTGTAGCCCCAGTCCCCCACAATATAATCATACTTATTTAAAATATCTGAGTACCTTGCTTTAAACGCTTCTTCATCAAAACCGTCTTTGATCTCTCTTACAAGATCAAAGGTAGCATTCTGAATGACGATCATCTTCTCACCTCTTTTTAAACGATCCATCTTTAATGATAATTCATTGGAAGAACTCCATCAATTGCTAAAGCATGTTTTTTCCGATTTAGCCGAAGCTAAAGGAAAAAGGAGGTCACATTTATGAAGAAACAACTGACAGCCGCCATTCTCCTCAGCATGCTTTTAGGCGGATGCGGCTTTCAATCAGGTATGAACCGGCAAGTAGATGAAGATTCTTCAAGTAAAACCATCCGTCTGTCGGATCGTCATGAAGGAAATAATTCCAACATGCCAGAAGCAGACACAAACAGAGCAGGGTATGTTCGTTATCAGCGCCAGCAAGTAACGGATCAGAAAGAAAGAACCCCTGCTTTAAATCGTGAGCATCTTGCCCACGTCATTACAAGTTTAACCGTGCAGCTGCCAAACATCAAAGATGCAGCCACACTGGTGACAGATGAGGATGCACTCATTGTGTATCGCACAGGCAACAAAAACCGGGATGAATCTGCCGATCAAGTAAAGAAAACAGCGGTTTCTGTACTCCCTCGTTATTATCATGTATACGTCTCTGATAATCCAGAGCACTTTCAATCCATTGCCAATTTTTCACGTCTTCAAACCAATTCACGTGATTTTGATCAAATCTTAACCAAAACGATTCAACAAATGAAATATTCTCCTCAAGGCGGAGATATTTCAACGAAAGAAGATGCAAATGGCATGACGAATTCTGATCGTACTATGAGAAGAAATGCCCCTTACGGTCAAAATTAATATGAGAAAAACGCCAGAAGTACTCTGGCGTTTTCTTTGTTATGCTTGCGCCTGACGCTTTTTAGACGCTTCGTTTACTTGTTCATCTGCATGGTAGGAAGAGCGCACAAGCGGTCCAGCTTCACAATGGCTAAAGCCTTTTGACATCGCAATTTCTTTCAGCTCTGCAAACTCATCCGGATGATAGTATTTTTGAACTTTTAGATGTTTTTTCGAAGGCTGTAAATACTGACCAATCGCCATAATATCGACGTTGTTAGCAAGAAGATCATCCATGACCTCAATGATTTCTTCCTTCGTTTCACCGAGTCCAATCATAATGCTTGATTTTGTTGGAATGTCGGGCTGCATTTCTTTTGCACGACGCAAGAATTCTAATGAACGATCATATGTAGCACGTGCACGAACCCTCGGCGTTAATCTGCGAACGGTTTCAATATTGTGATTTAAAATGTCAGGACGAGTGTCCATTAACGTCTTCAAGTTATCATAATTGCCGCCCATGTCTGAAGGGAGAACTTCAATTGTCGTGAATGGGCTTTTTCTTCTAATGGCACGAACGGTTTCAGCAAACACACCTGCTCCGCCATCCTTCTGATCATCCCTTGCAACCGCTGTTATGACAGCATGCTTTAAGTTCATCAAAGCCACTGAATCTGCCACTCGTTCTGGCTCTTGCAGGTCAAGCTCAGTTGGAAGCCCGGTTTTCACTGCACAGAAACGACATGCTCGCGTGCAGACAGATCCTAGAATCATAAATGTAGCAGTTCTTCTCACTGCCCAGCATTCATGAATATTCGGACATTTTGCTTCCTCACAAACGGTATTCAGGTTGTTTTCCCGCATCATTTTTTTCAAACCGGTATAGTTTTCATTCGTATTCAGCTTAATTTTAAGCCAGTCCGGTTTTCTTACGTGCTCTTCCTTCTTTGCCAATTCCATCATCTCCATATGAATTCGTTAAAGGTGCATCTACAAAAATCTTCCTGCTATATACGATGGATGCAGCCAAGAAGCTGCAAAAAATTGAATCTTCGGCCTAAAGCCTTTTCTTTAGACACTTTAACATAGTACAGATTGAACAACAAGGGAATGAGCTGCAAAAATACCCAAAAGACTCCTAAAAAAAGCAGAAGAAAATTACTAACATTTTCTTCTTATGAATTAGAGCGATCGAACCACACTAAACGGTAGAAGACGATGCTTGATGAAAGGAGATGGATGTTTGTGAAAGTGGTTTTAGCCATCATAATCGCTCTTTCAGTGCTCCCTGTACCTGTTCATGCACAAGATTCAGGTAAGCAGCCAGATGAATTAAAGCAGCGAATGGCACTATACGAGAAAGTTGCCATCACGACACAGGTTCCATGGTATGTACTTGCTGCGGTTGATCAGTATGAACACAATATTCGCAAAAGTAGAAGAGATTTACCGAAACAAAAAGGCATCATTGGTATCTACATTCCCCGGGAAATGTGGATTGGACCTGAGAACCCGAATAAGCAGGATACATCTCCTTTAAGCATTAAAGTGTTTGACGGAATTGGACTTGATGGAAATGGGGATGGAAAAGCGAATAGTGATGACGACGAAGATGTATTATTCACGTTTGCTCAATACTTGCTTCACTATGGTAGCAGCATTGAGCAATTAAAAATTGCTTTATGGGACTATTATGGACGTGATCAAACTGTTGGAATCATTTCATCTTTTATGAAGCTATTTCAGCACTACGGTCATCTCGACCTTGGAAAGCATGCTTTCCCTCTTCCGGTCGGAGCTGACTACAGCTACCGGAGTACATGGGGAGATGCAAGAGGGTTTGGAGGCAGAAGAATTCACGAGGGCACGGATTTATTTGCTCATTATGGACTACCCGTTCGTGCGACATCGTATGGTGTGATTGAAATGAAAGGCTGGAACCGGTTTGGCGGCTGGCGGATTGGCATTCGAGATATCCATAATCATTATCATTACTTCGCTCATTTAAATGGCTTTGCGAAGGGACTCAAAACGGGTCAAATCGTTGAACCCGGACAAGTCATTGGATCTGTTGGAAGCTCTGGTTATGGTCCTCCAGGCACAGCAGGAAAGTTTCCACCACATCTTCACTATGGTATGTATAAGGACAATGGCAGAACCGAATGGTCATTTGATCCATACCCTCATTTAAGGGCATGGGAAAGAGCTGAGCGGAAACGCCATTAAACAAAAGGAGAAGTTGAGCGGTTCCGCACCCTTCTCCTTTTTCATTTCTAACAAGTTATTGCTCCTTTTTCTCCTTCAAACCTAAAATGAAAAAAAGAATCCCCATGATGAGAAAAATGAAATACACAACTGTTACTTCCAATGGAATCATGTCAAACATACCTCTAAAAATATCGATACTTAAGCTTTCATTTCTGATCAGTAAAATGGATGCTGTGATATATTTAGCACTAAATACGATCGCAAAAACTAAAAAACAAATACCACTTACATAAAGTTTCTTCATAAAGCTCCCCCTAATAACAATTAAAATTGATCATGACACATCCATCCATATGGAATCAAGTAGTGAATAAGGTTTTTACTTACAATAACTGCACATCAAAAAACAGCCCAATCATTCCTTGGGCTGTTTTCAATTATTCCTTCTTCTCCTTTTTCTCTGGGAGAACAATCGATGGAGCACCTGAATTCGTTCCGCTGCCATTGTAATAATCTGGTACGTCCCCTTGAACGGCTTGGATGGAGACGGGAACTGAGTTTTTGACCACAATTGTTTCAGATGCAAACGGAATGATGACTCTCACCTTGACCTCGATTAGAACACTAATATCAATCAAGGCATTGTTGATACCATAAGGCTTAATGTTTTTTTCAACGTCCGTATGCGGATCACCTATGACACTAAATCGTACAGGCACTTTTGGTCCTAGGTTGGCGATGAGTGCATTTCCGGATGCTTGCCCAAGCGGGATGTTATATATAATGCCGTCATGTCCATCTGTTTGATCCTTTAACGCTTCTTTTGCCTCTTTTTGAAAGTTCCCCTTTTCAATGTCCTCTAAATTTTTTTGAAGATGACGTGACAGGTCAGCCATTGCTTTCGATGTTGCCTGCGCATTAAAATCGATGGTCGTCACTTTTCCGTTCTCACTTGTATTCATGACCACCATATCCTTCATATTTTCCTGATCTTCTGCAAAGTCTTGGACGGAATATTGAATTAGATGATTGGCGATACGCTCTGTTTCTAGTTCAGCGATGTGAATAAGGGTTGGTTTAATGGAGCGGTTAATGAAAAATAGACTGATGACGGTTGAGAGTACAAAGAATAAGATCGCAAGCAGCATGACGTATCGGAATGGCAAAGGGCCCTTTTTATAGGGGCGATAGCGGCGGTTCATTCTCAATAAAAAATCCCCCCTTCTCCATTACAAGTGTATGCAGACAGGCGGGGGATAAGAATCATCTGTTCATTTTATTTCACCATTTTCAATAACGCGTCTCTTCCAATGGTTCCAGCTGAAATACCTAACGCTTCTGCGGCGTATGTCACAGATTCTAAAGGGGCATCAAGCAATTGATCAATGGTTCTCACTCCAACTGCTCTCCCTGCGATAATGCCTCTATCTGCAAGCTTTTCATTTAAGAGCCCGACATCCAGTGCACCGCACATAATATACCCATGTTCATTTGTCACTGCCATAAAATTCGTCTTCGGCAGTTTGACGGTGACGGCTGTAAAGGAATGTCCATCAATATTAATAGGTGTTAAATTCACCAAATCCCTTCACTCCTCTCATCACAATCTATGTGACAAGAGGGCGAGTGTTGTTAGGCAAAAGCGGATTTCATGTGGCTTCCTTCAGGCGCCAAGTAAGCACATCACGTAAAAATTCTGGCATGAAATATTCAATGTGTTCATGGTCACGAATATGAGGAAACAGAGAGCCTAATGTATACATATCGACTGTTCCAACCGTATAGGAAGCGTCTTTATTGATCAATTGATCATGCACAAAAACATCCTTCACCCGTTTGGTTTCACCTTCTTCTAATGTATAGGTGAGACCGCTATACAGCATTTTGCCCATCAGTTCACCTCTAAAGCCGAAACCCTTGATGCGCAGCTGTTCCATTTTTTCTTCACAAGCGCGCCGAACGGTTTCGATGAGCTGTTGACCCGAAAGCGTCACACGAATAGGGTTAATGGGATGCGGGCAGATTCGATGGACTTCTTCTCTTGTCACAATTCCCGCCTCTAATGAATCAAGCACCATCCCAGCATTCATCATGCCGATATCTGCCCCGCACCAATCTTTAATGGCATCTGTTAAGAGCTGTGGAAGCGGAGATACATCAAACCACTTCGTTTCTAGCTTCGCCTCGATCGCTGTCACTTTTTCTTGCATGAGTGTTTTCGCTCTTCTCTCTGCTTGCTTTAAGATAGTGATCGCTTCATCTGATTCACTGATTAGCTGATCCACCGGCTGAACTGTTGCTTTTTTCTCAATCAGCTCATTGCTCGCTGTATCAATGGTCAGCTCGACACAGCCAATATAATGCCCATACTTTTCAGCGCATGCAAGCAGCACCCCATTATCCATTTCACCCTGTTCTAACAGATGGTGCGTGTGTGAGCCTAGGATGATGTCGATGTCAGGGAAATCACGGGCGACCTCCCGATCATGGATGATACCAAGATGGGATAAGAGTACAATCACATCTGCCTGTCCCTTCACTTCTTGCAGCATGTCCCGTATGCTGTCAAAGGGATCTGTCATATCCCAGCCCAGCTTTTCATAGACAGGTGTATACGCAATGGTCACGCCTAAGAGACATATCTTCAGTCCGTTTTCCATTGTGATCATATGATAGGGCTTTGCCCACGACGGCCTTTTACCTTTTTCAAATAAATTGGACAGGATCACTGGAAATTGTGCATGCTCATACAATTGATCCAGTTGATCATGAGGCAGCGTAATGCCTTCATTATTCCCAATCGTGACCCCATCATAGCCAAGCTGATTCAGTAGCTTGACATTCACCTTTCCATAATCAGCTTCTGACACGAGGTTCACTCGGTCCATATGATCGCCAATATCAAACAAGAGCATCTGATCATGAACTTGACGCTTTTCTTCAATATAAGCTGCGATTTTTGGCCAGTTCTCAAAGTGGCTGTGCAAGTCGTTTGTATGATATAACCATAGCTTCTGCAGCATGTTGATCTCTCCCTCAAGTTGTCACTGAACCGTTTCATTCAGGTTGAAAGCCGCAGCTCTCATCTAACTAAATAAATCTAACTGCTTCGGAGAAAGGCTTGAATACGTCATATCCAGCAAATCAATCATCTGCTGGCCGTTCGTCGCTGCATCTCCGCCGGAGTTATTATTAAACACGACATAGACATCTTTTGATTGCTGATGCAGAATGTCGAGATTCTTTTTCCACTCTTTTAATTCAGCTTCATTGTATAAATATAAGTATCGCACTTCACGCCAATTCTCATGGTCTGCGGGGTGAAGCCAGCCCTGCTTATTTCTTCCGTGAAAACGGACCAAGGTTTTTTCACGGTGTGTAGCTTGTATGACTGGTGGAATGGAGCCTTCTCCAACTTGCGGCTCATCACAAACAGAATGAATCCACCCTTCTTTTTCCATAAAGGACAAGGTCTGTTCATAAAATTCATCTGAGAACCATGTGCGGTTTCTGAATTCGAGGGCACATGGAATATCTCCCATCTTCTCTTTACACCATCTTAAATAATGGACGTGCTCTTTTTTGCAATCAAACCATGGGGGAAATTGAAACAGGACCATGGCTAGTTTCCCTTCACGAATAAGCGGGGTCAGTGAAAGAATAAACGCGTCAAACATGTCTTCCTTCGAAGCAAACGGAATGTCACCCCTCTGATGGCCGGTCATTCCTTGATATGCTTTTACGACAAATTGAAAGGCATCTGGCGTATCCTTGATCCACTTTTCATGATTACGCTCAGGCTGAACCGCATAAAAGCTCGCATCCAGCTCCACAATGGGAAACGTAGACGAATAGTGAAATAGCTTTTGCGCGCTGCCGATTTTCGGCGGATAAAGACTGTCATGATCTCCCCAGCCAGTTAATCCGATATAAATCATGTTTCTCACCTCTTGCGACTCTCATGTATAGACGGCTTCCTCACATCAAAGCCTTTGTTTCTTGTGATACCCATCTTTCTGAAAGAAATTCTTCTGTCTACAACATATCACATTTACCCGTAATTCTGAATGAAGATGACTGATGGTATGTGATTTTGTCCTGGCGCTCTGTTTGTTTGTCATATTCATTGACAACTTTCTATCTAAAATCAATTGAGCTGATAACATAAAATGCATATCAGAGATGTTGACAGTGATTGTCCATTTTTTTATTCATCTTCACCAAAAGCTTTAGCTCTCAGTAAAGGAGACCTAGTGGATATGAACATAGACGATAACCTGTTTGAAGCATTACAAAAAATGGCCGCAAGGATTCACAAGCCCGTCTATTTATGTAACCAGCATGGACGTATTCTCTACACATCAAACACCATCATGACGAGCCCAGATTGGATTCACATGCTCCCCTTTTTTCAAAGTAGGACACCCCATTATTTTTCGACGATATATGCGAAGCAAACCTTTTCCATCTTTCCGATTGATCTAACTGAACTAGAATGTGAGTATCTAGTCTCCCTTTCCTTCATTCCTCCGCAGGATGAAGCACTGCATGTCATAATTAAACATGCCATAATTGAAATATCGATATCTCGAATGAGACAATATACTGCCCGGCAAACAGCCAAGCGTGCCAGAAATGAAGGATTTCGCAGATGGATAGAGAGCGCTTCGACTTCTCAGCAAGACGCTGCAACCGTTGCACAGGCATTTGGATTAAGCGTCGATAAGAGCTATCTATGCATGGTCTGTCAGCTTGATCAGCGTCGTGAGACCACTCAATTCTTAAAGCACCAACTGCTTTTAGATCAAGTCGTTGATTTGCTCGACAGCGCACTTCCAAGCTCTCCTTTTCCTTCCTTTCTGTTTGTCAAAGGAGATATGGGCATTGTATTAATGGAAGAGACAGGCAGTTGGTCTGACGTGAGTGACAAGCTCCTCTCTTTTTTAAAACAGTTACAGATGCTCGTTAACATCCAAATGAATCGGACCATTTCCTTTGGCGTGAGCTTGACTAGCTGTCGCATCACCGATTTGTCTGAAGGCTACGGCGAAGCATTAGAGGCTCTTCAAGCTGGATATCTCTCGTCGCAGACGGAATATATTCAGTTCTATCAAGCAAAGGATGTGCCAAATTTATTGAAGCTTATTCCAAGAAAGGATTTGGTCACGTTTCATCAGCTTCACCTTCACCCGCTAGAAGCATCATCACAAGACCAAAGCCTCCTCCACACCTTATCCGTCTATTTAGAAACGCATTGCCACATTTCAGAAACAGCGAAACGCATGTCTATCCATCGCAACACAGTCATTTATCGATTGGAGAAGTGTGAGGAGCTGCTTCGAATCAGTTTAAAAGACCCAGATGCAACATTGCGGCTGCGCTTAGCTTTACGTATTCAAATGTATCTCTCCACATCCTGATTGAATGTTTTTTTCTAAAGCTTTATTGAACCTGCGATGATTCGTTCGTTCATAAAGAAAAATCTCCTGCATGGCATATGAAAGGTGATACTCATGATAAAAAACCGATCATCTCGTGCGGGACTGACCCCATAAAATGAGACAAATAAAAAACACCTTCAAGTTTCAAAACGGATCGTTGTGATCCGAAATAAAACATGGAGGTGTTTTTTCTATGGGGACAAGAGTGAGTTATCCGGTTGAAGTCAAACAGAAGGCTGTAGAAATGAGATTGGCAGGCGTACCTATGAAAGAAATCTTGCAGGAATTGAATATCAAGAATAAGACGCAGGTTCAGACCTGGATGAGGTGGCATAAGGCTGGGGATACACACCGGTTCGAACAGCCTGTTGGAAAACAATATACCTATGGAAAGGGTCCCGAGTACTCTTCCGAATTAGAGAGACTGCAGGCGGAAAATCGTTATCTGAGCCAACAGAATGAAATTTTAAAAAAGTACAACGAATTGGAAAGGAAGTTGATAAGGAAACGTCAATCAAACTGGTAGAAGAATTTCGCAAAACGATGACGGTACAGGACGTTTGTGTCCATTTAGGCATCTTACGCACTTCGTATTATAGATGGAAAAAGGAGCTGAATCAGAATCAATCTAAAAGACAACTAGAGAAACAGGTCGGCACGTTGTGCCGAAAGCACAAGTATCGATATGGATATCGAAAAATCACAGCCATACTAAAAATGAGAATGCGTATTAACCATAAAACTGTTCAACGTATCATGCAGAAAAACCAGTGGCAATGCCGTGTTAAAATGAAAAAGCGTAAGAAGAATGGGCAGCCCTATGCCGTGGCCGGAAACATACTGGATCGGAACTTTCAGTCTGATCGCCCTCTTGAAAAACTAGTAACGGACATCACGTATTTGCCTTATGGACAGAAACCATTGTACCTTTCCAGTATATTGGATTTGTATAATGGAGAAGTGATTGCTTTTAATATTGGTGATAAGCAGGATACAGACTTTATCTTAAACACACTTGATCAGCTACCAGCATTGCCTAAGAACTGCGTGTTACATAGCGATCAAGGTTCTGTGTATACATCTTACGAGTATCAGAAAGCTGTTCATATAAAAGGCATTACCATGAGTATGTCCCGTAAAGGGACACCCGCTGATAATGCCTCCATCGAATCGTTTCATTCCTCACTAAAGTCTGAAACGTTCTATCTTAACAGGATTGATCGAACTACGACCACCATCGTAGAACGCACTGTCAAAGAATACATTTATTATTATAACAACATTCGTATTCAAACGAAACTAAACAACCAATCACCGATAAACTATCGGCAATTGGCTGTATAAAGGTGTTTTGATCCCTGTCTCAAAAACGGGGGTCAGTCCCTGCTGATCGGTTTTTTTATCAATTGATTTTAAGAAACAGCCGGAGCATGCTGCACTTTCTTCCCCCATACGATGGATGCAATAAAGCTTACACAAAGCACCAATGTCCCAAACATAAAAGGAAACTCAATATTCACATCAAATAAGATACCCGCAAGACTTGGCCCGACGATATTGGCAAGGCTCATAAAGGATGTATTAAGACCGCCCGCTATCCCTTGCTGATTACCAGCCATCTTAGACAGCAATGTATTGAGGGCTGGACGAACAAATGATGTAGCCGCCAAAAATAAAATAGAGCCTGTAAAGATCAGCCAAAAGGACGGAGCAACACGGCAGACAATGAGCATCAAAGCTGCTCCTAGCAGTGCATAACGCACAATGCGCATTTCACCAAATCGTTTCACACAGGCGTTCACCAACGCACCTTGGACAAGCACGCCTGCAAGACCCGCAACCGTAATGACAAACGCAATATCCTTCGGTGTAAACCCATGTTTTTGATCTACATATAGGCCAAAAATTGATTCAAAATGAATGATGCCGAAATTGAGAACAAAGGCCAATATGAACAAAAAACCGTACGATGTCTTTAATGCTTGGATCATTTGCACAAAAGGGTTGAAGTGAATATTTTTGTTCAAACGCGCCTCTTCCTGCTTTTCTTTTGTTAATGTTTCAGGTAAAAACAGGATAGATAACAGGGTTGAAAGAGCTGCAAAGGAACCTGCAATAAGAAACGGAAAAGCGATGCCGAACTCGACCAAATAACCGCCGACGCCTGGTCCAATGACAAAACCTAGTGTCATCGCTGCACTAAACAGCCCCATCCCTTTCCCCCTGTCCTTCTCACTTGTGATATCAGCGATGTATGCAAACATCGCCGGCATGAGTAAAGCTCCGGCAGCTCCGCCTAAAAACCGAGACACAAACAGCATCCAAAGCTGATCGGCAAAGGCAAAAATAAACTGGGCGATGGTAAAGCCGGCTATCCCGGCAATGATCAATTTTCTACGTCCAAATCGATCGGTTAGTGCGCCAGCAATCGGCGATAAAGCAAATTGTGTAAGACCTGTTGCAGCCACAAGAAAGCCAAGTGTTTTACCCGTTGCACCAAAGGCTTCAATGTAACTTGGCATGACAGGGACAATGAGGCCAAAGCCGAGCATGGCAATAAAAATATTGAGCATCAAAATATACAATCTGCCCATCTTCTTCATATTAAAACCTCTTTCTGCAAAATAAATGAAAATGATGTCAAAAACTCAGAACTTCTTCAGTATAGCGATATCCTCTTCTATAAGTCTAGTTTTTCAAAAAATAGCGTTCTTTTCCAAATAAAAAATACCCGTATAAGCGGGTATTCCAGATTGTTGACAAAGGGCTAAAATGATCTTGATTTTAACCCTTTGTCTTCTTTTCAGCGTGATAGAAAACCTTTGCAGCCCTAGGAAGGACGAGCACCGGAACGGAGCGAATTGGACATTCGTGAGTACCGGCGCGCAGGACTGACACCGAATGTGAGGGTTTATCTACACGCTAAAAAACCCGCAAATAGCGGGTATCCGTATGATTCTATTCACCTTGTTCATAGATAGAAAGAGCCGCCTGAAGCCCTGCTCCGCAATTGATAGAAGCACCATGTTTGATCAGAATCGCTTCAAGTCCTGCTAACACAAACAGCACGTTTTCTTTTCGGCAGCTATAGCCCATTGTGCCAATTCTCCATATACGCCCGGCAAGCGGTCCAAAGGAGCTGGCAATTTCAATGCCAAAATGCTGGAGCAGATCGGCACGTACAGCTTCTCCATCAATACCACTTGGAATCTTAATACATGTCACAACCGGCATTTTACAGTTTGGATCTCCAAACAATTCAAGTCCCATCGCTTCAAGGCCTATCATCAAAGCTTTCTCATGATAGATGTGCCTTTGAAAACGCTCACTCAGCCCTTCTTCCAGCACAACACGAACTCCTTCTCGAAGTGCATAAAGCATCGTTGTCGCTTCTGTATGATGATTTAACCGCCTCGGACTCCAATAATCCTGGAGCTGACTGAGATCGAAGTAATTGCTTTTAATTGGAGAAACATCTATCTGCTTCTGTAATTCATCCTGTGTTGCAATTCCTTTTTCTACTTTCTTTCTCGATTCAACGACAGCTGCCACCCGGTCATTATACGTGATAGGTGACATACCTGATGGAACGGACAAGCATTTCTGCGTGCCGCCAATCGCCGCATCAATCTTCCATTCGTCTACTTTCACCTGGGCCCCGCCAATGGTTGCCACAGCGTCTACAATGAACAATGCATCAAGCGCCCGGCACGCTTCTCCAATTTGCTCAAGCGGTTGCAACCGCCCAGTAGATGTTTCACCATGAACCATCGCAACGATTTTAGGCTTGACCTGCTTCATTTCCCGAATGATCTCGCTAGGGTCAAAAACCGTTCCCCATTCACATTCCATTGTATGTACATCAGCACCGTAGCGCTGTCCTATTTCAATGAGCAAATGACCAAAGCGTCCAAAAACAGGCACGAGCATCGAATCTCCCGGTTCAATCACACTGGCAAGCACTGCTTCAAGCCCTGAACGAGACGTGCCGTCTATCGGAAAAGCCCATTCATTTTCTGTTTGAAAAAGTGACCGCAATAAGGTCATCGTCTCATTCATGATGTGTGTAAATGCTGGATCAAATTGCCCAAGAATAGGGGTACTCATCACGCGGAGCACTCTCGGGTCTACTTCAACAGGTCCTGGTGTCATAATCGTTCTTGAAGGTGTTTGCAGTTCTTTCACGTTATCCATCCTCTCCCTTGATGTCGTCCTATATGCCCACTTATACAGCAATGCTAATAAAATAGCAATCTCTTTTCTAATGAATTTATTACATAAAATTTACGATAAATCCATTTATTTCTTTCTGTCAATATGATAGAAATAAAGAGAATACATTCCCTATCGAGGAGGAAATTGAATGAAGAGAACCCTATTTGGAACTGTGGCTGCCGGAATCATGATATTCGGCACGTTAGCCGCCCCGCTGCCTCCAGCTGCGAATGCTCAAAGCTTTACTCTGAATGAACCGAGTCAAACCATCACCTTTTCCCCGTTACAGCTTCAAAATGAAACATCTGCACAACAACCGAAAACAGCTGCTTCAAGTCAAATCGATTCCTATTATCAATCTGCTCAGGGCAAATCAGGACCCGCTCTCAAAAAAGCATTACACGATATTATTGATGACCATACACAGCTATCCTACAGCCAAGTTTGGGATGCATTAAAGAAAACAGATGAAGATCCAAAAAATCCAAGCAATGTGCTCTTGCTCTATAGCGGAGTCTCCCGCTCAAAGCAAGCAAACGGCGGAAATGTGGGACAGTGGAACCGGGAGCATGTGTGGGCTAAGTCTCACGGCAATTTTGGGACAAGCCAGGGCCCAGGTACAGATCTCCATCACCTGCGGGCAACAGACGTACAAACGAATAGCACACGTGGAAATTTAGATTTTGATATAGGCGGAAATGAATACAAGGGAGCGCCGGGCAACTTTTACGACAGCGACTCATTCGAACCTAATAGCCGGGTGAAAGGGGATGTGGCAAGAATGCTCTTTTATATGGCGGTGCGGTACGAGGGTGATGACCGCTTTCCTGATTTAGAATTGAACAATAAAGTGAATAATGGAAGTGCCCCTCTTCACGGAAAAATGTCCGTGCTTCTCAAATGGCACAATCAAGACCCAGTCGATCAAATCGAACGGAATCGTAACGAAATCATCTATCAAACGTATCAGCACAATCGCAATCCTTTTATTGATCACCCTGAATGGGCAAGCGATATTTGGGAATAAAAAAGAAGGCACTGCTATGAGCAAGCAGTGCCTTTCTTTTTTTCAAGTGGACAGACGAGACAATAATCGAGACTCTCTGATTTTTTCTCGAGCTTATAATACATACAGCAAGTCTTTCGGTCGGATGCTTCTAGTAAGCTGTCATCTAAGTTTAAGCTGTGGTGAAATGGATTCTGTTTTACTCCAAATACGTCACCAGCCGCTTGCTTCAGATATAGATAATCCTCTCGCACTCGCTGCTTCACCACAGGCTCTTCAGCTTCCCGCATCATGCTGCGATAAAGAGAATTAATACGAACCGCTACATTTTCCCATAAAATTGAATACGGAAGTCTTGAAGTACGCTTCAGAACATCTAAAAGAGGTGTGACACACTCTGTAAACAGCGCATGCACAACCTGCTCTCTCCATTCATGTCGATTTCCTACTAGTGGAACAAACGAACACAATGACTCATCAATTTCAATTTTCCGATCCTCTCTAAAGGCACATGCCTCCGGTGGAAACTGATAGACACCGTCATATATCGTCATCAAGTACAAAGAGGAACTGACGGCTAAGTAAGCATAACGCTTTGAAAACATCGACGCTGCCACCGCCATATTCGGCGCATGCATCGCTTCCTTTTCAGCCTCTAATAAACGCAGGACAGATGCTTCTGAAAAAAGCGCAGCAAGTGTGCGTTCAGATGTCATTGGTTTATTTGTGATGTGTACCCCGAAATCAAGTAATTCTCTCTCAACCCACTCTGGCCTCATATCAAAACCCCATCTTTCGTTTAGCGATTTCGTTGTTGATATAGTAAATAAATAAAGAACGGTGCACCAATTGCAGCCGTAAAGACACCTGCTGGTACATCTAACGGTAGAAAAGCCGTTCTAGCGACTAAATCTGCCAGCATCACGAGAATACTTCCAACAAGGGCAGATGCTGGGACCAGCGCAATGAAGGAACGGCCGATGATCATCCGTGCGACATGCGGCGCCATGAGTCCAACAAATTCAATGCCGCCTGCAAAGGCAACGGCTATACCCGCCAATGTTACACTCATGAGTAGAAAGAATAATCGCCTTGCCTGCACTTTAACTCCGAGGCCTGTTGCGAGATCATCTCCAAGCTCCTTCACATTCATCGTTCTGGCTAATACCATCACAATCGGTAAAATGATCATGACCCAAGGAAGCATCGACGTAACGTCCTTCATCGTAGAACCATATAAACTGCCCGTCAGCCAAATATATGACTTTGTCGTTGTCATCGTATCACTAAGAACAAGAGTAAACGTCACACATGCCTTCATAATGGCAGAAATCCCAATTCCCATTAGGACAAGTGTGATCGGTTTGACTCCTTTTTTCCATGAAAGCAAATAAATGAGGCACGATACGGCAAATGCACCTGCAACCGCCCATAACGATTGATATGCAATAGGTAAAGCCCCCATCCAAAAGACAATAAACATAATCGCACCAAAGGAAGCACCGCTCGTAATCCCGATGATGTCAGGCGATGCAAGCGGGTTGCGGATTAATCCTTGCAGAATAAGCCCTGATACCGCAAGTGCGGCTCCCACTAAGACAGCCAGCAGTGTTCTTGGAATCCTCAGCGTGTTTAGCACAAAGGAGTTTCCCTCTCTCTGACCGATTAAATGAAGCAGCACATCCATTGGCTGAATAAACCGGCTACCCATACAAAGACTGAGAATAAATAACCCAAAAGCAATGGCCGTCAATAATAGTAAAATCAAAAACGTCCGCTTTGAAAATTGAAATGAAATGCGTTCACCCTTTGAACGCACTGTATATGTTTTAGCCACCTGTCTTCAACCCCTTGCGCACGAGATAAACAAATAGAGGCGCTCCTGCTACCGCCGTCATGACACCGATCGGTACTTCCTGCGGCATGATCAGAAAACGAGCCGCAAGATCAGCGACAAGTAAAAGCGACGCCCCCACAACGGCACAATACGGCAGTACCCAGCGGTGGTCAGGTCCGACAAGCTTTTTCACAATATGCGGCACTAGAAAACCAACAAATCCAATGGATCCTGCGACAGCAACAGAACCACCTGCTAAAAAGACGACAAGAACTCCCATCGTGATTTTCAGCACCAGCGTACGTTGACCAAGTCCCTTTGCAATATCATCTCCTGACAAAAGGACATTGATGGAGCGTCCAAGAAGCAGCGCCACAATGGTTGCACCTAAAATATAAGGCAAAACAGGCAGCAGCATATCCATGCTTCTTCCAGACACTGAACCCGCCATCCAGAACAGGATGCTTTGAATCGACTGTTCATTTACAATTAAAAGACCTTGTGTAAAGGACGCAAACAGTGCAGATATCGCCGCACCTGCAAGGACAATTTTGACCGGTGTCAATCCATCTCTTCCAATGGAGCCCAAGAGAAAAACGAGCATCCCTGCAATCGCCGCACCTAAAAAGGCTGTCCACATATAGCCTGTTAATGACTCTGTTGAAAAGAAAACAATTGAAATGACGATAAAAAATAGTCCACCTGCATTAATTCCTAACAAATCTGGTGCCGCAAGCGGATTTCTCGTTAATGCCTGCATCAGTGCACCCGAAATGGCTAGACTTGATCCAACAACCGTTGCAATTAAAGCTCTTGATAATCTGGATGTCATGACAATCACACTGTTTGGGTCCGATTCATCAAAATGAAGAAACGCATGGATGGTGGCTTTGAGGGAAATCGAGGTTTGCCCAAGAGAAATGCTGAGCATAAAAAAGACCAACATCAATACGACGAATCCAGCAAACAGCAGCGCCTTGCTCGAATCCTTTTTTAATAAACTTCTCATCTGATTCCCGCTTTCAGTCTGTTATGGAAAAAGGAGAAAATGGTTTTTCACATTTTCTCCTCTGTTATCCTTATTTATCAATTCCGAGACGATCATAAATATCATCAAGCATCATGTTTGCAGCGATAATACCGCCACCCATATTCCAAGTGATTTCATCGACTTTATGCACTTGTTTCGCTTTCACCGCGTCAAGCTGCTTCCATAAAGGATGACTCGTCCACTCTTTATATGCTTTTTCAACCGCTTTATCCTGATCATCCATGAAGTAATAGATCACATCTGCATCCATTTGTGGAATGCTCTCTTTGTCTGTAAGTGTAATGATGTCTTGCTTTTTATCTTTGACATTCTTAGGTCCTTCAAAGCCTAGCTCTGTTAAAATCGACCCTGCGAATCCAGTTTGATAGATTCTAGCATGATCTGCACGGAAGTTCACCACAGATACACTCATTGGCCAGTTTTTGATATCCTTTTTCGCTTTTTCTTTGAAGTCAGCGACGCGGTCATCCCACTTCGTCAGCAAATCTTTTGACTTGTCTTGCTGGTTTAACGCCTCACCCATTAACTTCACTGTATCTTTAAATGTGAACACAGTTTCAGTCGCAACAGTTGGCGCGATTTCTTGCAGCTGATCAAAAATTTGCTCGTGGCGGATCTTCGATGCAATGATCAAATCTGGTTTAAGTTTTTCAATTTCCTCTAAGTTTGGCTGAGTTTCCTGCCCAACAATTTTGACATCCTTTAAGTCATTTCTTAAATATTTATACGTAGGTGCTTCAAGCCATGATTCAACAACACCCACTGGTTTAATCCCCATAGCGACTGCTGCATCGGTTGCTCCTTGGTACAGCGTCACAATACGCTTTGGTTTATCCTTAATATTATCAGTCGAACCGATAGCGCTTTCAACGGTTCTTGTTTTATCTTTACTATCTGACTTGCCTTCACTGCTATTGCTGCCACAAGCTGTAAGTAAAACGATGGAGAGCACAACTAATAGCGACCAAAAAGATTTTTTGAACATGTACCTCACCTATCCATTCTATATGTATTCATATCGTTTGATAACGATTCTCATTATCACACTATGATTTTATCATAGAAAGGGATGGTGTCAATGTAAAATATAAAAATAACAACTGATCATCGCCTCATCACATCATGACATATTATAGGAAAACACAATTCTTTCATCTTTTTTACCGTCTTCTATTTCTTTCTGCGATGGAGTAAGTAATTTTTTAAAGGAAGCTTTGAACTCTATGCTTATGTTGGCTAAAGTATCAGCAATAAATTTAAAAAACACCGACAAGAAATGCTGGGATGTATTTCTTGTCGGTGTTTTTATCGGTGTTTCTTTAATGAGTGATACGATCTTTGTTGAAAAAGTTTCGATTCTCCTGTACGTTTCATATGCTTTTTCAGGAGTATAGTCTTTTCCTATAAGAACTTCCTATTGGGAAAAATTCTTGAAGAATGTGTGTATAGTGTAATCCTCCTTCCTTCAAATTCAGTGCACTGCATCCACTCATTCTCATCTAACATCTTGTCAAAAATAACTAAATTCTATTTCAATGACCATGACCTTCTTCCGAAGCTATGGCGTCTTTTTTGGTTACATGGACAGTCCCAAATGGATGATTAGGAGGTGCATATATCGAATAAAGTTTTAACGGAATATTCCCTATATTAGTTAGGTTATGCCATGTTCCAGCTGGTATAAATATGGCAGAATCATCATACACATTTCTATAAAAATTTAAATTATTTTTACTTTTTCCCATTTGGACAATCCCATGTCCTTGTTCAATTCTTAAGAATTGATCAACGTCAGAGTGCATTTCCATCCCTATATCTTCACCAACGCCAATACTCATTAAAGTGGTTTGCAAATGTGTTCCTGTCCATAAGGCAGTACGATAAGTATGATTTTGCTTTGTTGCTTCATTGATATTGATGACAAATGGTTGTGTTCCATAATCTTTTAACCGCCTTTTTCCATCAACGTTAAAGTCTTCAAGCCTTCTTTCATGAGGGAAATTCCAGTAACCAGGATGCACACTATGATGATGCCTTGGAGCACTTACATAATAAGGATATTCATATGGATAAAAATAAGGATTATAGTACATTTTCAATCAATCCCTTCACCTTGATATAAAACCATCCTATGCAATGGGTAAGGAATTGTACTCCGGTTACATGAAAATCATGATGATAAAAAGAGAGACAACCCCTTCACTTATAGCGAATAAGTGCAACAAGAACAAAAACTTGACCAGCGACATAACCTACAATGAATAAGATATGTTGATGGTTGAAAAGGGAATAAACATGTATTTCCTCAATATGCACCAAATAATGTTGATTTTTATCGTGTGCCAGTTAACTTATTAATGCTATTCAAAAAGCCATAAAACTAGGCAGAAGCTATTGAATGGAAACGAAAACCTCATTAATCAAACGTTTTGAATAATCCTCTTTCCTCACTTCACTTCTTCATGCTCCTGAACCGCATGTCGCTTACTGGCGATAAAGAGTGCAACGGTCATGGCTAAAATGGTCAGCGCCCACCAGAACGTCGATACTGCCTCCTTATGATCGATGATAATCAAACGGATGACGGCTGTGATGCCAATATAAATAAAATAACGAAGCGGAAAATGAAAATTTGATTTAAAGTACTTAATAATTAAGGCAATAAACTCAAAGTACATAAAGAAGATCAACAGCTCACCAAGCATTTCATAGTAGCTTTCTCCTTTGTTGACTACATTCTTGTAGACAAATTGGACAATATACCAAGTTTCACTAATTAAGAGGACGCTTAAAGCAAGGGCCAGAAAGAACAGACAGATATTCAGAAGACCTTGCAAGAGATCGGGTACCTTTTGGAAATTGCTGAATCGTTTCATTAGATTGTCTCTCCATTCCATGTTATTCATTTGTCGTCTATATTTTGATGTGCCAGAATCGTAGCACAATGTAGTAAACTCCGTTCTTCTCCATCTTTTCAAACTGCCCGTGCATGCGGGACATCATTCGTTTCATGCTTCGTTCACCAAGTCCAGTGCTTTCCGGTGTGCCGTTTGTCTCTTTTATCGCATTGCTGACATGGATCTCAAAGATTTCTTGATCGGATAAAAACGTGAGATTGATGTCTTTTTTCGGATCGGCGTATTTCAGTATGTTCGACATCAGATTATCAAACACTCGGCCAAGTTCCTCCACATTCACATTAATATAGCTGTCAGGCAGCTCTCCTAAAAGATGAACCTTGAATGTCTCTTGCTGCAAGATCGCCACCTGATCTGATAAGAGATCGTAAATGACCTCTTTGACTGCAACGGTCTCAAGCTCAGGTTCATGTTCTTTATCAAGTAGAAAATAGGCAAATAGATTATCAGACAGATTTTTCAATTGCAGTGCTTTTTCATAAGCATTTGCTATATATTGATCTTTACGGGTATCCGCTCCAGCCTCCTCTTTTTTCGCAAACTCCAAGTTCATCATCAGCGACGTCAGCGGTGTTCTCATATCGTGTGACATTTCAGTAACCAAACTGCGGCTCTCTTCTTGCAGCTCATCGATAGCTTGAAGCTTGTCCAAAAAAGCTTTCCGAAGATCCTCAATACTTTTGGCAATCATCGCTAATTCGTCATGCCCTTTCACCGTCATCTCATAGTCCAGCTCGCCGCCTTCAAGAATATGAATGTCTTGGTGAATCGTTTGCAGGTAGCGTAAACTTTTGCGAATGCCGAGAAGAACAATGAGGAGAAAAATAAGCGTCGCCCCAAGGAGCTCTAGTGTAAAGGCAAGATCGTGGTAACGAGATGAATAGAAACCGTCCACCATAACCCTTCCTTTACCGTCGTTAAACTGAACCGGATACGAATGATGCTCCGCGTACTCGGTTATCTTTTCTTTTCCGTACGCTGATTCATCGCCAGCGGAATAAATAGAGTCGTATTGGAGCACTTCATCCTTGAAGATGGACAAATTAATGTAATTCTCTTTTTTCACCCACTCACCAAACGCTTGTCGATCTGTTGAAGACAGCTTATTCTCAGACACGTAGCGGCTGAATTTTTGAATATATTTAGCTGACTCCTCCTCGTAATACTCGTCCGAACTCAAGTATCCGTCAATGAGGTCATTGGTGATCTTTTGCAGCGTCAAAAAGACAAGTCCACTCACGACCGTAGCTGTCAAAATCAATAGAGCAAGCTTTATGGCTAGTGTATATTTACGATGTGCCAAATCGATATCCTCTTCCCCATTCCGTTTTGATATATACAGGACGTGCCGGATCATCCTCAATTTTGGCACGCAACTTTCGAATATGCACCATCACCGTATTGTTGGAACAATAGAAATAAGGCTGTCCCCACACACTCTCATAAATATTTTGGGCTGAAAAGATTTTATTTCGTCTGCTCATAAGTAGCTTGAGCACACGATATTCTAAATCAGACAGCTTGATTTGTTGATTTTCTTTCCACACTTCATTAAATTCTTCGCTCACCCTTAGCTTGCCCCCAACAAGAAACGTTTCTTCCTGTTCCTTCTTTTCCTGATAGACGGTGTACCTGCGTAATTGTGCAATGACTCTAGCATGAAGCTCCTCTTGCGAAAAAGGTTTTGTCATATAATCATCCCCGCCGGCGAGTAAGCCCTCCGTTTTATCGAACGTACTTGATTTGGCTGTCAGAAAGAGGATCGGGACGTTAGTAGAGGCTCTCATCTGCTGGCATGTTTCGATGCCCGAGATGCCTGGCATCATCACATCCAAAATCACCAAATCGAGCGAATCGTCCACAAGCTTCAATGCTTGCTCGCCATTCATCGCTCTTTGCACCTCATATCCAGCACGTGTAAGTGATTCCTGCAAAAGGTCTCCAATATCCTGATCATCTTCTACGACTAATATTCGATGCGTCATGTCTCTCTCACCTCATGATACGTAATGTACTTTCTTTTATGTCTTTACTATATATCATCTAGCTATGTGAAAAGATACAGCATAAATCTTAACAGTTTATGAATTTGACCAGCTGCCATCAATTCGCCACATTTATTTTCTAATCATTGGATCTTCATAAATTGTTAAGAATTGGGACGTATATTGATTCATTGTAAGGATCGATGAATTGATCCAAATGACATTTATCATAACAAGAAAAGGAGCATGGATATGAATGCAAACAAAGTAGCACACGCGATGAGTTTGAAAGATCGGGTTCATTTCTTAGACATCGTACGAGGATTTGCCTTAATGGGAATAATTCTGGTGAATTACTTTTTGATTGTGGATTCGGCGAAGGGGTTTGATATGGGAGCAAATGATGTCTTTCATAACTTGGTGAATTGGTTCGCCTCAGGGAAATTCATTACGTTGTTTTCCTTCCTATTCGGTGTTGGTTTTATGATTTTTATGGATCGAGCTGCTCAGAAGGTGGACAATCCGAACAAGCTATTTGCCCGCAGATTAACCATTCTCTTAGGATTTGGCCTTCTGCATTTAACTTTTGTTTGGATTGGTGATATTTTGGCCTATTATGCAGTCGCTGGCTTTTTATTGCTTTTCTTTTACAAACGCACAGCCAAAACCATCGGATACTGGTTGATCGCACTCTTTGTGATTCAATTGCTCACGCCCTTTTTCACGATGCTGCTTAATACCGTCAGTTCAGGACCATCGGGCAAGCCGGACTTTGCTGATTTCGAATTAATCAGCCACAACAGTCTGACTTATTTAGCATCTATTGGTGACCGATGGACAGATATGGTGACAATGGCTTCCGGTTCTTTTTCTACTGTCTATTCCATGTTCTTCATGTTTTTGCTTGGTGTGTATTTTGTGAAAATGGCGTTTTTTAAAAATATGGAGGCGAAAAAAGCGATTTGGAATCGCATTTGGATCATTTGTACCATCGCTTTTCTCATCATCCAAAGCAGTACGATCATAGCAGCGGTCAATCCTTTTGAACATACACTCTGGGTGAGCATTGCCACAGCTCTGGAACAAAACGGGGGATTAACTGGCAGTATGTTTTATATGAGTACACTTGCGATGCTATTTCTACACGTTCCTCAGCTGAAAGGTGCTTTGATGGTCTTTACCAAAGTCGGCCGGATGTCCCTGACCTGTTATTTGCTTCACTCGATCATTGGAACCATGCTATTTCTAAAGTATGGAGCGGGGCTTGTCGATCATCTTCAGCCGGCTGGTACGTTCTTCATGGCTATTGGCGTGTATGTGTTCCTTGTGCTTTTCAGTACGTTTTGGTTAAAGCGCTTTAAGTATGGGCCGATGGAATTTATTTGGCGTCAGCTGACGTATGGGAAGGTCCATGATCAACCGAAAACAAATACATTCACTGCGGTGAAATAACTGATTACTTAAAAAGAGTCAGAAAAAAGGCGAACTCTAGTGATTCGCCTTTTCTGGAGTCTTTTATGATTCAATACTGGTCGAGCATTTCTTGCAATTGATTCAAATAACTTTCTTTTAACTCATCTGGGTATTCAATTTTCACATGTTTCCCAAATGAGATTAAATAGTGGGTCATATACGATAATTCTTCTTGGTTGTATCCACCCACAATATAAGGCGTGTCATCAACGATCTCAAGTCTCATATTCGGATAATGATTCTTCAGAAATTTTTCTTTTCCTTGTTGTGTTAATCGACATTTAAATGAAATATCATGATAATTTTTTTCGTATTCGAGTTGCAGTGCTTTTAACTCTTCTTTAGTCAATGTGTCTGTCGTTTCTTCTTCAACCATCATTTCAGTCATACAATCACATCTATAAATGCCCCATTTTTTATGTTGAACATCATATGCGTTAGAAAACCAAATGCCATTTCGATAAAATAATTCAAGAAATTGTAGCCTGATCCGTTTATTTTCATGCTGAGTGTAAGTCATCTTCACGATTTGATCTTTCATCATCGCCTGTAAAATCAATTCCAAATGATTTTGTTCACTAACTGGTGCGACATTATAGTAATGAATCACATTCAAAGTCTCCGTAATCGTTTGCTTTCTCTCATCAGACATTGTGGCAAACAGCTTTTGCCGAATTTGTGAGTAGGATTTTTTAAATGGTGTTGCTGACACCAGGTCTAGCGCTTTAAGCGCGAAAAAAATAGCTTGAACTTCATCAGTATTGAAATAAATAGGAACCAATGGAGATTGATTCACTAGCCGATATCCTCCATGTCTGCCATTTTCAACGTAAAAAGCTAAGCCCATGGACTCCAGCTCTTCCATATCTCTCAGAGCTGTGCGTTTAGATATACCAAATTCGGATTGTAAATCCTTTAACTGAAAAGAGTGTTTATCGCTTAAAAAAATAAGTTCTTGGTTTAATCGTTCAGATTTTTTCATTTGTTTTCCCTCTTAAAAAGGTGACTTCTTTTGTCACCTTTATCATTTATACTCAGTTTATCAAAAGAAAAGGAGCATGTATATGCAAACACTAATCATTAACGCGCACCCTGATTTCACTCATCGAGAAAGTTATTCAAACAAACTGCAAACACTATTTTTAAAACAATTTAAAGAAAGGTTTCCTCATGAGGAACCAACAATTTTGCATTTATACGGAACTGAAATTCCTCGTATCGAAAAAGAACAGCTGCTTCGTATTTGGGATAAGCAAGCATCTGAACAAACATTGACTGATGCCGTAGAAAACATCGCTGCTGCTTCATCCGCTTTATTGGCTCAATTCAAAGCACATCATCGAATCGTGATTGTATCACCTGTTCATAATTTCAATGTGACGTCACGTATGAAAGATTATATAGATAATATCTTGATTGCTAGAGAAACATTCAAATATACAGAAAATGGTTCAGTTGGGCTGATGACTGACGATTATCGTGTACTTTTTCTTCAAGCAAGCGGCTCGATTTTCACAAATAACGATCGATACACACCTCTGGAATTTTCACATTACTACCTAAAAGAAATATTCCAAAACTTGATGGGCTTTCAACAATTTCATATTGTCCGAGCACAAGGAACAGCGATTTTAGAGGAAGAAACGATCTTGACATCTGCAGCTGATGATTTGTCTAAAGCTTTTGATGCGTTTTACCAGCCTAGCGGGATGTGAATTAGATTTTTTCAAAAACAAAAAGACCAAAAACGTTTGATATCACGTTTTTGGTCTTTTATTATTAACCGATTGAACCTTCCATCTCGAACTTGATTAATTGTGCGTAAAACAGCTTGAAATGTTTTATAAAGAAGTGGCATTATATCAAGGGTTTAACAAGTTTTTTTAAATAAAATAAAATGCAAAATAAATTCATTTCGGCACAAAATCGGCACGAAGATTCACCTAAAATCAACCTTTAGATAGGATTTAAAATATGAACTCACGGAATGGAAACTGTGAGTTCTTTTTCATTTACAAATAAATTTTCTGGTGTCCAGATTGTCTAAGATTTATTTTAACATTAATAGTGGGGAAGCGTACCATTATGTAAATGAGGTTTTTCTGAACAAGTAACAGCACCATTCCTTGATATGTGGAAGGTGCTGTTTTGTTAGATAAACATTTGTTGCATTAAGCTTTGTTTTTGTAACTCTAATTGTGCTACTTTCATATGAAGTTTTTGAATTTTCTTATCAAAAGCAAATAACATGTTGGCTATTTTTTGTTGTTCTTTTAGTGTTGGTAATTGGATACGTAGTAATTTTAGACTGTCGTTATAAAGATGTACGATAGTAGCTCCCTGTGCTAATTTTGATAATTCAGCTTTATAGTTATTACTTAATATATATGCTAAAAACTCACCATTGACTAACTCTTTATTAGGGCGTAAAACATTTAAGTCTCCTCCTAATAACGCTTCTGTACGTAAAGCTGAAGCACAAGCAATATCCCAACTTGTTTCTCCAGAAGAAGGAATTAAAACATCTCCTATTTCACCTTTGAAACCACCAGTATTTAGTGTTTTAGAAACAACCTCATCGATGACTTCTTTATACAATGTATAGAGTTGTCCGTATAACACACAAGATTGACCATCTTGAGTAAGATCATTTTTTGATAGTACTTGTCCTTTAAAAAAGGATACAACTTCTGATAGTTGATAAACTTTCCATTCAGGATACTCCTTTCCTATTTCATCTTTAAACCTCAATTCCTGACTAAAAATCTTCTGCATATAGCCTTTTTTCTGTTTTTTCAGCAAGTCGATTTTTTCTTCTTGTAGGTAGATTTTTTTATTTATCATTTGTAAGAAATAACTTATTTTATTTTGCAATTTCAAGTCAGTAGGTATGCCAATCTTTAAATCTAATAGTGTATCTTTTTTAATAAATTTAGTTGCATTACCAGTTTGCATAGAATCAAAATATCCTCTTTCCTCCATGTCAGATAACTTAAGATAAAGTAAATAAGGGTTTATCTTTCCACTGTCTACCTTGATTAACATTATGTTCCAAGCTATCATGAAATCAGTTGCTGTATCGATAAAAAGGGACTTTCCAATAGTACCTCGATTAGTAAAAAGAATATCGTTTTTTTTAGGGTTATATTTATCTTTTACGTTAGCATAAAGGTCTGCATCTAAAAAACGCACATCTTCATAGTTAATTAGTCCATCGGTAATATGTTTAGCTTGTAAAAAAGGGATTCCCTTTTTGGTATATTTTAAATCTGAGGTTGTATTTAGACCTTGGTATAGCTCGATAATTAAATCTTTTAATTTTAAAAAGCTCCATGAATGAATATCATCCTTAAATCTTAACTTAGGTGCATTCATCCTTTACACCCCCAACTCTTTAAAATACTTCTCTAACTCACGATCCACTTCTGCGATTTCCTCATCAATTTCTTTTAGACGTTGAGCTACTGTTTGTAAATCAATCGGTTCTTCTTCTTCAAATGTGTCAACATAGCGAGGAATATTTAAGTTATAATCATTCTCTTTGATTTGTTCTAATGTGGCTGCATATGAATACTTGTCAATTGTTTCACGGCTTAGGAATGTTGTAATGATTTTTTCAACGTGTTCATCAGATAAAAGGTTTTGATTTTTACCTTTTTCAAATCCAATCGATGCATCGATAAATAGCACATTATCATCGTCTTTACGGCATTTTTTGAATACAAGGATACATGTTGGAATACTTGTACCGTAGAAAATATTCGCTGGTAATCCGATTACTGCATCTAAGTAATTTTTGTCTTCGATTAGGTACTTACGGATTACCGCTTCTGCTGCGCTACGGAAAAGGACACCATGTGGTAATACAACTGCCATTGTCCCGTTATCATCTAATTGATGAATAAAGTGTTGGATGAAAGCAAAGTCTGCTTTTGATTTTGGTGCTAGCTTTGCATAGGCACTAAAGCGCTCATCTTCCTTAAACTTATCATCTGCACTCCATTTTGCTGAGTATGGAGGGTTGGCAACGATAGCTTCGAAGCGTTGATCCATATGTTGTGGATCCTCTAAAGTATCTGCATTGCGAATATCAAAGCGTTGATATGGAATATCATGGAGTAACATATTCATTCGAGCTAAGTTGTAAGTTGTGGATACTTTTTCTTGACCGTAGTATTTATGAACTTTTGCTTCTTTCCCAACACGTAATAGTAAAGAACCAGACCCACAAGCCCCATCATATACGTCACGAATTTCTGATTTACCAGCTGTTACTATTTTCGATAAAATTTTCGATACTTGCTGTGGTGTATAGAACTCTCCAGCTTTCTTCCCAGCGTTAGCTGCGAATTGAGAAATCATATATTCATAAGCATCACCTAAAATATCGATTTCTACATCGTCTTGTAAAAATGGAATGTCTGCAATGTTCACAATTACTTTACTAATTAAGTTTGTGCGATCCTTTACTGTACGTCCTAAACGTGATGATGTTAAGTCCATATCATCAAATAGATTTTGGAAATCGTCTTGGCTGTCTGTTCCTAGTGTAGAGGATTCAATCGCTTTGATACCGTTTTGAAGCATTTCGACGTCAAAGTTACCATTAGCTCCTTTTTCAATTTCTTCAAGGAAGTGAGAGAATAGGAATTGTGGCTCTACGACATAACCTAATTCATCGATTAAGTACTCTGATAAGTCCTCGCGATATTCTTCGTTTTTCCATGCATCAGCGAATGAGATGTTATCTTCTTTTAGTAATACGTTAACGCGTGCTTCTACTTTTTCTGAAAGGTAACGGTAGAAGATTAACCCTAAAATATAATCTTTAAATTCGCTGGCATCCATTTGACCTCGTAAGTCATTTGCCATTGCCCATAATTTTTTATGCAGTTCAGCTTGTTGTTGACGTTGTTTTTCACTTGTTGTCATTGTTATTTCCTCCTAAGGTGGATTAATTATTGTTAATACTTTGAATTAGCTTTTGTTGAATATACAGCTGTTGTAATTCACTTTTTTCAGCCATTAATGATTCTTTTTTCTTTTTAAGCTGAGCGATTTTTCCAATAATGATTTGCTGTTGGAAAGGTGGTAAATCAATTTCTAAATCTTTTAAGTAAGATAGCTTCAATAATGAAATGACGGTCCCTTCACTTAATACTGCCAACTGTTTTTGAATGAATGGATGTTCATTAAAGTACCATTCAAAAAATGCTTCATCTACATCACTTGTTAATTGAATCTTAATAAAGTTATTTGTTAACAGTAACCCGCTATATTTTGTCGGTAACAAAACAATCTTTTGCGTATGTGTATGTAGAATAAGACTATTTGTATCGGTTAAAAGTTGGGGTGTTAATTTTTCTTTAAATACAGTAATTTCCGCATTTTTTTCATTTGAAATTCGATAAGCTAAGCCGAGTGTCTCGTTAAATTCCTTTAATGAAAGTGGTTTTACTTTTGATGTTTCAACATCAGAAGATAATGTTTCTAAACGGTTTGTAAATGCACCTTGTGTAAATTCAGCGATTTCGTGAAGTTTCATCGTACACCTCCTTGATATTTTTTAATATATCATATTTGACAATTTAAATATAAATGATATTTTAAAAAATATCATTATTTTTATTGTGTTTTTTTGATATTTTTTAAAATATCAAAAAGAGCGCCAAATTAGCGCTCTTTAATCGAATGAAATATAGTTTATGCACCATACTTTTCAGTAAAGTCACGGATAAATGATGTAATTGCTTTGATTGCTTTGTTCTTTTTCAAGAATGATCCTGATAAAGAATCCATAATTGCATTTTTTTCGATTAAGTTGGAATACTCATACGTTGATACTTGTTCACGTAATACACTGTCTTCAATATCTACTTCTTTGGCAAATGTTGAAAGTTCCTGCTCACTCATTTCTTCTTCGTAACGATTGTACGCATCTATAACAGATTCATCAGGTGCTAACGCTGGTGCAACCTTGTCTAAGAATCCTTTAATCAATTCAATTTTGAGACGTAACTTCGGATCAGATGCATGGTCTAATTCTTGTTTGATGAAACGAATCTCTTTGTCACGTTCTTTTTCATTCACTGTGTTAAGGCTCGCAATAAGATTCAAAATGTAGCTGACATTAATCTTGTCTGTATGCATTAGCTCTAACTCAAAGTCGATGTCATGTAAAATCGATTCTTTTGGCACTTCGCTACGTTTAAAATCTTCGTATACCTTGAAGTATTTACTCTTGAAATCTTCATATGATTGCTGTGAAATCGTTAGCTCTGTTTCATCAAACTCAAAATCAGAAAACGACTGTAAACGTTGAAGGAATTTTGTCACATTTTTGAATGCAATGATAAATCTACGTTTATCTTCTTCTCTCTCTAGCTCGTCTACTTCTTCTGGAATGACTGTAATGTCTCGTAAATTTTTCACAGCTTCTTTGAACGCTTTTAGGTATTCATCGTAGCTACCCATTAGAACGGTATCAACATTGTCTGTTCGAGAGAATAATTTAATTGCATCATCTGTTTTTTCTTTTAAATTTCGATAGCAAACGATATTACCATATGGCTTAGTCGATTTCTCTACACGGTTTGTACGGCTATATGCTTGCAACAAGTCGTGATACACCATATTCTTATCAACATAGAGTGTATTAAGAGGCTTACTATCGAATCCAGTTAAGAACATTTTTACAACAAGTAAAATATCAACTTGGGCATTTTTCACCTTTTTCGATACATCAGAAAAATAACGATCCCATGTTTCTGTTGAGAAGTCTGTGTCGTACATTTTGTTATAATCTGTAATCATACGGTCTAACGCTTCACGAGAATGTTCACCTGTCCCATCACTGTCCTCATTTTGCCCATATGAATAAATACCAGCAATTTTTAAGTCGTGATTTTTTGATTTAAAAATTTCGTAATACTTAATTAATGTTGGAATGGAATCCACTGCAAACATTGCACAATAACCTTTACTCTTCGAACGTCTTAGATGATTATCAATAATGTGGTCGGCTACGAGATTTAAACGTCGTTCATCATGCCATACCTCGTCTGTATCAATCGCTTGTACCTTTGTATCATCATTTTCATCAATCTTGGCATTAAAAGTACGAATATATTCTACAGAAAACCCTAGTACATTCCCATCACGAATTGCATCTTTAATGAGGTAATGATGAAGGCACTTCTCAAATAAATCTGCTGTTGTTCGTCCATCTTGGCTCTTGTTCTCGACAAAGCGTGGCGTTCCGGTATAGCCGAAGTACTGTGCATTTTGGAAATGCTGGTCTATTTCTTTTCGCATATCACCAAATTGGCTGCGATGACATTCATCAATGATGAACACAACATGCTCTTGCTTGTATGGTTCCATGACTTTTGCATATTTAGGATTTTTAACAGCATTATTCATTTTTTGAATCGTTGTCACAATGAATCTCTTCATCGGATTTTGTATTTGTTCAATAAGGATTTCTGTTTTTTCCGTACGGTCAACCGCTCCCTTCTGGAACTTGTTGAACTCAGAAATGGTTTGACTGTCTAAGTCTTGGCGATCGACAAGGAAAAAAACTTTTTTGATGTTTTCCTCATCGGCTAATATTTGTCCAGCTTTGAAGGAAGTCAGAGTTTTACCCGAACCGGTTGTATGCCAGATGTAGCCGTTGTTGTTGGTTTCGGTTGCACGCTTTACAAGTGCTTCAACTGCATAAACTTGATAAGGACGCATGACCATTAATGCTTTATCGGTATCATTAATGACCATATAACGACTAAGCATCTTCGCAAGATGGCATGGATTTAAGAATGTACTACTGAAACTTTTTAAATTTGTAATCAGTTCATTTTTTTCATCTGACCAGAAGAAAGTAAATCCAAATTGAATGTCATAATCAGAGTTCGAAAAATATTTTGTATCAACACCATTACTTATAACAAAGATTTGTAGAAAACGATATAAACCAGGAAATGTATGACGACGATAGCGTTGGATTTGGTTAAACGCTTCTTTAAAGTCTAATCCTCGCCTTTTTAATTCTATTTGAACGAGTGGTAAGCCGTTAATTAAGATTGTTACGTCATAACGATTTGTGTACTTACCAGTCACAGTGGTTTGGGTTGTAACCTGAAAGAGATTCTTACACCAATCTTTTGTGTTTAGCAATTCTACATATAATTGAGTACCATCTTCACGTTCAATTAATAATTTATCACGTAGGATTTTGGCAGAATCGTAAATACTTTTTCCTTCGATTAATGTAAGTATTCTCTTAAATTCTATATCAGATAATGGTTGTCCATTTAGTTTATGTTCATTGAATAAGTTAAGCTGCTGCTTAAAATTAGCTAATAGTGCATCATAGTCAGCAATCTTAACAGCTTTATAGCCTTGATTTACAAGTTGTTTATGTAGAGTTTTTTCAAGTTCTGCTTCAGGTTGGTATGCCATACTGGAACCTCCTTAATACCATTACCTTTTATTATACTAAAAATTAAATATTTAAGTTCCATTTTATCTTTAACATTGCATTAATTATCCATTCCCCTGTTCTAATCCCCCTCTTATAAAACCAATAAAATACAAACGAACACCTATTACTGAGCAAATAGAAGAAGGCGAACTTCAAAAGTTCGCCTCCTACACTAATAGATAATTTAAGATTTTAACCAATCGAACCTTCCATCTCAAACTTAATCAAACGGTTCATTTCAACGGCGTATTCCATTGGTAGTTCTTTTGTGAATGGCTCGATGAAGCCCATGACGATCATTTCTGTTGCTTCTTCTTCAGAAATTCCGCGGCTCATCAAGTAGAATAGCTGCTCTTCTGATACTTTTGATACCTTCGCTTCGTGCTCTAATGAAATGTTGTCGTTTAAGATTTCATTGTAAGGGATCGTATCAGATGTTGATTTGTTATCCATGATGAGTGTGTCACACTCGATGTTTGAGCGTGCACCCTCTGCTTTACGTCCGAAGTGAACGATTCCGCGGTATGTGACTTTACCGCCTTGTTTCGAAATTGATTTCGATACGATCGTTGAAGATGTGTTTGGTGCAAGGTGAATCATTTTCGCACCTGCATCTTGGTGCTGACCTTTACCTGCTAGGGCAATACTTAATGTCATACCACGAGCGCCTTCACCTTTTAGGATGACTGCTGGGTATTTCATTGTCAGCTTAGAACCGATGTTTCCATCAATCCATTCCATCGTTGCATTTTCTTCACATACTGTACGTTTCGTCACAAGGTTGAAGACGTTGTTTGCCCAGTTTTGAATCGTTGTATAACGGCAGTAGCCGCCTTTTTTCACGATGATTTCAACAACCGCACTATGAAGAGAGTTTGTTGTGTAAACTGGAGCTGTACAGCCTTCTACGTAATGCACATGTGCGCCTTCATCAACGATAATCAGTGTACGCTCGAACTGACCCATGTTTTCAGAGTTGATACGGAAGTATGCTTGAAGTGGAGTATCTACTTTGACGCCTTTTGGTACGTAGATAAATGAACCACCAGACCATACAGCCGAGTTAAGCGCAGCAAATTTGTTGTCAGTCGGAGGAATGACTTTTGCCCAGTGCTCACGGAAGATGTCTTCGTTTTCTTTTAATGCGCTGTCTGTATCTTTAAACACAATGCCTAGATCTTCAAGGTCTTGCTTCATGTTGTGATACACAACTTCAGATTCATACTGAGCAGATACACCTGCTAAGTACTTTTGCTCTGCTTCTGGGATCCCAAGCTTATCAAAGGTTTGTTTGATTTCTTCTGGTACTTCATCCCAAGAACGCTCAGAGCGCTCTGATGGCTTTACGTAGTACGTAATTTCATCAAAGTTTAATGCATTTAAATCTCCGCCCCATTGTGGCATCGGCATGTTGTAAAAGTGCTCAAGAGATTTCAAACGGAAGTCGAGCATCCACTGAGGCTCTTCTTTCATACGAGAAATTTCTTCAACGATCTCTTTTGTCAGTCCGCGCTCTGAACGGAAAATGGAAACGTCTTTATCAGAAAAGCCGTATTTATATTCACCAACATCTGGCATTTTTTTAGCCATCCATTTTCACTCCAATCTTATGATTTGCCGTTATCTTCGGCAGATGCGCCTTTTTCAAGCGCCTTCCATGATAGTGTTGCACATTTGATGCGGGCAGGGAATTTTGCCACTCCTTGCAGTGCCTCAATGTCACCAAGATCAATGGAATCGTCGTATTCTTTTCCTAGCATCATATCGGAGAAAATCTGAGACATTTTCAAAGCTGTTTCAATATCTTTCCCTTTAATCGCCTGCGTCATCATAGAAGCTGATGCCATCGAAATCGAGCATCCTTCTCCTTCAAATTTCGCATCCATGACTTTTTCGTCTTCGATTTTCATCGTGAGACGAATGCGGTCACCACACGTTGGGTTGTTCATATCGACGACAATGCTGTCGTTTAACACACCTTTGTTTCTCGGATTTTTATAATGATCCATAATCACTTGTCTGTACAGTGTGTCTAAGTTTACATTAAAAGACATTCGTAAAATACTCCTTTGTCTTACGGAGCGCTGCAATAAGTTTGTCAATCTCTTCTTCTGTATTATACAGATAAAAGCTTGCTCTTGCAGTCGCTGATACACCAAGCCATTTCATGAGCGGCTGTGCACAGTGGTGTCCAGCACGAATGGCAACACCTTCCGTATCCAGAACAGTAGACGCATCATGCGGATGGACGTCATCTAAATTAAACGTCACAAGCCCAGCTCGGTGCTGCGGTCCATAAATAGTCGCACCATCAAGCTCCTTAAAGCGCTCAAGCGCATAAGTGGCAAGCTGATGCTCGTAACGGCTGACTTCCTCCATACCAATGTCATTTAAGAAATCAATCGCTTTTCCGAGTCCAACTGCTCCGGCAATAATCGGTGTTCCCGCTTCAAATTTCCACGGAAGCTCTTTCCAAGTAGAATCATACAGATCCACAAAGTCGATCATTTCACCGCCAAACTCAGCAGGCTCCATATTATTCAAAAGGTCCTTCTTCCCGTAAAGTACACCGATGCCAGTCGGTCCACACATTTTATGCCCCGAGAATGCGAAAAAGTCACAATCTAGATCCTGAACATCAATTTGCATGTGCGGAGTGCTTTGCGCACCATCGACAACGATAATAGCACCGTGATCGTGGGCAATTTTAGCGATTTCTTTAATCGGGTTGATGGTTCCTAATACGTTTGAAACATGTGTGACAGCGACGATTTTCGTTTGATGTGTGATCGTTTGCTTCACATCTTCAAGCGATAGCGTGCCGTCTTCCTGTAACGGAATGTATTTCAATGTGGCGCCAGTTGCTTTTGCTGCTTGCTGCCAAGGGATGATATTCGCATGGTGCTCCATATGCGTAATGACAATCTCATCGCCTTCTTTGAGGTTTGCTCTAGCATAGCTGATCGCCACTGTGTTTAACGCCGTTGTTGTACCTCTAGTAAAAATAATCTCCTGGACAGAAGAAGCACCAATGAATGCTCGAACTTTCTCTCTTGCACCCTCGTATGCGTCCGTTGCTTTTGTGCCAAGGGTATGAACACCCCGGTGGACGTTCGAGTTGTAAGACCGGTAATACTCATTCATTGCATCAATGACAACTCGTGGTTTTTGAGATGTCGCTGCACTGTCCAAATACACCAAATCATGTCCGTTCACTTGCTGATGAAGGATTGGAAACTGCTCACGAACGTCTTTGATATTCATTATTTTACTTTCCTTTCAATCACAGAAACGAGCTGCTTTTTAACTCCTTCAATCGGCAGTTCTTTGACGACTGGATTTAAGAAGCCATAAATGACAAGTCTTTCTGCATCTTCTTTGGAAATCCCACGGCTCATGAGGTAATAGAGTTGAATTGGATCAACACGCCCAACAGATGCAGCGTGCCCTGCTGTTACATCATCTTCATCGATTAAAAGAATTGGGTTAGCGTCACCGCGGGCTTTCTCACTCAGCATGAGAACACGAGATTCTTGCTCCGCATTTGACTTCGTTGCGCCATGCTCGATTTTACCAATCCCGTTAAAGATAGAAGATGCTTGATCCTTCATGACACCATGCTTCAAGATATACCCTTCAGAGTTTTTACCGAAGTGGATGATGCTTGTTGTGAAGTTTTCCGTTTGATTCCCGCGGCCAACAACAACTGATTTTGTATCACCGAATGTACCGTCGCCCATAAGCTTCGTGATGTTTTCAGACACGACGTCTCCATCATTCATTAAGCCAAGAGCCCATTCGATTTTACTGTCACGGCCATTCGCCATTCCGCGTCTGTTCACATAGACTGTGACACCTTCTGAAAGGTTATCTACTGCACCGTAAGTGACGCGGGCATTAGCTCCCGTGAACACTTCGGACACGATATTGAAGATTGCTTCTTCAGGTGTTGCTGTACTAATGTAGTTTTCTACATATGTGACTGCACTATGATCGTCTGCTACAACGATGACATGGTTGAACAAAGTCGTGTCGTCGTTTTCATGCAGGTAGACGGCTTGAATTGGCGCTTCAAGTTCTACATTTTTCGGTACATAGAGGAAAGCTCCACCATTCACTAAAGCAGCATGCAAAGCGGTTAGTTTATGCTCATCTACTTTCACTGCATCAGTCATGAAGTATTTCTTCACTAGATCGCCATGTTCACGAAGCGCTGTATGAAGGTCAGTGAAGATCACACCTTTGTCTTTTGCTTCCGTAGAAAGAGACAAGTATGCTGGCGTTTGATCACGCTGAATGTAGACTGTCTTATCTGTGTCCTCTAAATCAATAAGAGACTTCACTTCTTCAGGAAGCTCTTCTAAAGATCCAAATGGCGCACTTTCGACTGTATGCTGTTTGAAATTGGTTAAATTCCATTTAGAAATATTCGTTTTGTCAGGCTTTGGCATTGGAAGGTCTTCTGCTTTTTCAAGAGCCTGTAAGCGAAGGGAACTCATCCATGCCGGTTCCTGATGCTTCTCGGAGAAGCTTTTGACATAATCTTGATCTACTGATAATTTCGTTTCTAATGTCATCAATAATCCTCCTAACGCTTACGCTTCTTGACCAACAGTTTCGTCTTCAATTCCTAACTCTTTTTTGATCCAGTCATAGCCTTCTGCCTCTAGACGCTGAGCTAGTTCTGGTCCGCCAGATTTCACAATACGTCCTTGCATCATGACATGAACGTGATCTGGTGTGATGTAGTTTAGCAGACGCTGATAGTGAGTGATCATTAAGCAGCCGAAGCTTTCGCCGCGCATTCTGTTAATTCCTTTAGAAACCACTTTCAATGCATCGATATCAAGACCAGAATCGATTTCGTCAAGGATCGCAATCTTTGGTTCAATCATCATTAATTGAAGAATTTCGTTGCGTTTTTTCTCCCCGCCTGAGAAACCTTCGTTTAGGTAACGCTGTGCCATATCCGGGTCCATTTCAAGGAACTCCATATTTTCGTCCATTTTGCGGATGAATTTCATGAGAGAGATTTCATCGCCTTCTTCTCTGCGAGCGTTAATAGCAGAACGAAGGAAGTCCGCATTTGTGACACCACTAATTTCAGATGGGTATTGCATTGCAAGGAAAAGACCCGCTTGTGCGCGCTCATCTACTTCCATTTCAAGTACATCTTCGCCATCTAGCAAAATGCTGCCTTTTGTTACTTCATATTTAGGGTGCCCCATAATGGCAGCAGATAAAGTTGATTTACCTGTACCGTTTGGTCCCATTACTGCGTGGAATTCTCCACCTTTTATCTCGAGGTTTACACCCTTTAAGATTTCTTTCCCTTCAATCTCAACGTGCAAGTCCTTAATTGTTAATGTCGAAGCAGTCATATATCGATACCTCCAAAATAATCATTATTCTCAATTTATTCTCATTCTAATTTTATAACAAATTAAAAGTGAATACAACACATTCACGTTAAGCGTGAAAGGATGCTCTCAAAATTCTAACAAAAAAAGCCGGTAGATAAAAGGATTTATGTCGAAAAGACTGTTTTCATAAAGAAAGGGCGGGAAACTTTTCTCCCCGCCCCTAAGCTATTAATAGCCTTGTATATTCATTTTTGCGAGCTGTCTTTTCTCATCTCGATACGACTGCTCTCGTTTATATTCCACTTTCATCCTTAAGTCATGGTCTCTTTCGTACTCTGCATAGCTCATGCCATGAGCTTTATGCATGGCCTTTTCCATCTCGGCGGTATAATCCAATCCCAGTGTACTATGGTCCGAACAAATAATAAACCATTCCCTTCTTTGAGTGTAGCTCTATTGTATCAAAGAAATGTGGCTTCACTCAAAAGGGATATCGCGCGCTATGCTGGCATATTTTCTCACACAATCGGCTGAGAAGAACTCAACTCCGTGATATGGAATAATACCTTATTTTCCTTCAATTAATGCGTCTGTCCTCCAAATTCATCAATACACTGCTGAACAACAGTGATGCCTTGGCTCAGTGCTGCCCCGCCGCCAAACGCTGCCGCCACACTGACAACCTCCAGCAAGTTCTCTTCTGTTGCGCCTTGATCAAGCGCTCCCTTTGTATGATAAATCATGCAGTATTCATCCTGTGCATGAATACTGATGCCAAGGGCAATCATTTGCTTCTCTTTTTGCGTTAATGAATCACTCTGAAAGCATTGCTCCGTGAATTCATTGAATTTCTTCCCAAACACCGGCATTTTCTTCTGAAATTCACCCATTGCTGTTTTATAATCGGTCAGTGATTGCTGCATGGATCCGCTCATATGCTGTTCATTCATTTTCATTCCATCCCTTCAGGTCATTTGTACGTTTTTATTATGAGCGAGATTTGAAAAAATACACAAAAAACCTCGCTTTGATAGAAGCGAGGTTGAGATGTTGTTATTCAGATACCGGCAATACGGCACCATCATATTTTTTGTCGATGAATTCTTTGATTTTATTAGAATGAAGAACTTCCATTAAAGTCTTGATCTTATCTGATTTCTCGTCACCTTTGCGAACGGCTACGATGTTTGCATATGGGTTGTTCTTCGTTTGCTCAAGTTCGATTGAATCGTTTTTCGGATTCAATTTATTTTGGATCGCATAGTTGACGTTAATAAATACGGCATCACCTTCACTGTTTTCATAAGCTTTCGCTGTTAGTTCAGGAGCGATTTTTTTGAATTTTAGGTTCTTCGGGTTTTCTTTGATGTTTTTGACTGTTGCATTGATTGTATCAACCTTCGGATCAAGCTTGATCACACCAGCATTTTGCAATAGAGCAAGCATACGACCTTGCTCAGCTACGTTGTTTGTCATGATGATCGTGCCGCCGTTTGGAATATCTTTTACTGATTTGTATTTCTTAGAGTAGATACCGAAAGGCTCAAGGTGAACTGCACCAGCACTTACTAGGTTGTAATCTTTGTTTGATTTATTTTCTTCGTTTAAGTAAGGGATATGTTGGAAAAAGTTTGCATCCACTTCTTTTTCAGCTAACGCTTTGTTGTACATTTTATAATCGCTAAGCACTTTCACTTTTAGGTCGTAGCCTTTTTCTTTTAGAAGTGGTTTTGCTTCTTCAAGAATCTCGGCATGTGGTGTTTTTGAAGCGGCAACCGTAATGGTTTTGCTATCACTTGCGTTATTAGATAAACCGCATGCAGCTAAAATGCCTGCAAATGCTAGAAATAGTGCACTTAAAATCAATTTCTTCATGAATAAATCCTCCCTTAACGTTTATCAATTTTATTTGTAATCAAATCACCGATTATTTGAATGATAAAGACGATGATGAGAATAAACACAGTGGCAAAAAGTGTAACATCTGTATTACCAGATTGGTATCCTTCCACATAGGCAAGGTCACCAAGTCCGCCTGCTCCAATTGCTCCTGCAATCGCAGTAGAGCCAATAAGAGCAATAGCTGTCACGGTAATTCCTGAAATAAGGGCTGGCAGTGATTCTGGCAGCAATACTTTAAAAATAATTGTAGATGTTTTTGCTCCCATAGATCGTGCTGCTTCAATGACTCCTTTGTCTACTTCACGCAGTGCAATTTCAACAAGACGTGCGTAGAAAGGAGCTGATCCAATAACAAGCGCTGGTAATGCTGCATTTGGACCTAAAATCGTATGCATTAAGAATTTCGTAAACCCTAATAAAAGAATAATTAAAATGATAAAAGGAATCGATCTGAAAATGTTGACGACTGCGCCGATGACAGCATTGATCGGTTTATTTTCCCAAAGACCGCCTTTTCCTGTAAGGAAGAGCAGGAGCCCTAAGATAATCCCGATTGCAAAAGCAAATGCCAATGAAATCAGTGTCATATATACCGTTTCACCTGTTGCACTCCAGATGACATCTAGATCAACGTTCGGAAACCATTTCTCAAACATGTGTCATCACCTCGATTTCAACCTGTTTGCTTTGGATATAGGCGATGGCTTTTTCAACCTCGTTCTCGTCTCCATTAATATGGATAAAGAGTGTTCCAAACGCGCCTTCCTGCGTTTGAGAAATCTTTCCTTGCAGGATGTTCACATCGACCTTGAAGGATCGAATGATTTCAGTGATCAGCGGCTGTTCGGCAGAATCTCCGATAAAGGACAACCGTACGACCTGACCTTCTTTTACTCGCTCTAGGACGTGCTCAATTGTTTCTTTCGCTTCTTCTGGTTCAGCAAGCTGTTTCACAAATCGCTTCGTCATTTCTTCCTTCGGCTGTCTGAAGACACGTAATACTTCGCCTTCTTCGACAATGCGGCCATCCTCCATGACAGCCACACGGTGACAAATTTTGCGAATGACGTGCATTTCGTGTGTGATTAGTACAATTGTGAGCCCTAGTCGTTTATTGATATCTGCTAAAAGCTCAAGGATGGAATCGGTTGTTTGCGGATCAAGCGCAGATGTTGCTTCGTCGCAAAGAAGTACCTTTGGATCGTTTGCTAATGCTCTCGCAATTCCCACACGCTGCTTTTGCCCACCACTTAATTGAGACGGATACGCATTTTCTTTTCCTTCTAAACCGACCAATTTAATCAGTTCATTCGCACGTTCTCTCCGTTTTGATGCCGGTACACCTGCGATCTCAAGCGGGAACATAATATTTTGTCTCACCGTTCTTGACCAGAGCAAGTTAAAGTGCTGGAAAATCATGCTGATTTCTTGCCTTGCTTTACGAAGTTTTGCATTCGATACTTCATTGATCCGATTGCCTGCTACTTCAACAATTCCTTCTGTTGGCAGCTCCAGACCGTTTAAGAGGCGAATGAGGGAGCTTTTTCCTGCGCCGCTATACCCGATAATTCCGAATATTTCACCTTTATCGATATCCAAGTTGACGTCTTTCACGGCATCAACATTTCCGCTTTTTGAGTAATACGTTTTTGATACATTCTGTAAATGGATCACAGTCTGTTCACCTGCTTTCTTGCTGAATCTATAGGTTGCCATCACATACATTATTTATTCTTCCTGCTGCCATGCTTCACGCCTGACGCCAGGTCAGTAAAAAAGACCTAACTGCAACGCAAGCAGAAAGGCCTTTTATGTTCAATACGCCTTTCTCTCATCTTTCAAAGCATTGCGGCTTTGAGTGAATTGGCACCAATTTCAGCTATGCTGACGGTTGCCGGGTTTCATAGGGCACGTCCCTCCACCTCTCTTAATAAGAGAAAATATGTTGTTTTATGTGATGTTCATGTTTTTACTAACGTAGGATATCATGCTACCCGAGATATGTCAACGCTGTAAATCGCTAATTTCCAAGTAAACAACTACGTTATCATTTTTCGAAAAAAACCGTTTGTCAGCCAAAGCACAGCCTCTAGTCTTAGGAGTGCCCTGAATGATCCTTTTACCTTCACTTGTCCCCTACTGATTAACTGCTGTAAGGACATATCTCCATCTAATAATTGTAGAATTTCTTTCCTCTCACCATAAAAAATGAGATCCGATAACTCAATTGCAGGTAGTTTCTTCACTTCACCAAGCTCATCCACAATCAATGTACAAGAGTCAGTTTCCGCCTCAAATGTAATCTTCAAGGATGATGATGAGAGCAGCGGCTTTAACAATAATCGCTGCCCCGTGTTACCGTGGGCTTTCACATTTTCCACATGTATAACCTCCCTGTCATTTGGTTATACATAACATTTCTCTATAAACATTGGCTTGTCCTTTATAAATAGATCGACAAATTTTCAGATGAATTGCTTGAAATATGACAAAAAACCGCTTTATTTAGCGGTTTCAATCATTTCATGAAGATATGGAACGGAGTGAAAGGCATAGCCTTTTTGCACCAGCTTCCCATCTTTAAACAGGAGAAAGCAGGGAACGCTTTCGATCTCAAAAGCCTTCGCAAAGCCTGGTGAGTAGTTTAAGTTATTTTCGTAAAATGGTACATCCGGCTGCATCGTATCTACAACAGCCAGCATTTTCTTTGCCAGCTGGCATGTTCCGCAAAACGGTGTATATAAGTATAAAAGAAATAAATCGTCCTCTATTTCCTTGAATTCATGTTCTTCAATCTCTTTCATATACGTCCACCCTCATACATATTTCGAATGAACATCAATGTTTGCAGCTAATAGGATAGATGCAATGTGGGCTGACGGTGAAGCGGCCACTTCGCGGTACGTTCTATCGACAAAAAGATGACGTGCTTCAGGGAATTCTTTCCGAAATTGCTTCCGCAGTTTGTCGCCTGCATCATCACTGTCTGCTAATATGTAAACGTCTTTCCCCAATAGTTCGTCCACAAGCTGATCCAGCTTCGAGGTGCTGATCGTGCCATTGGTGCAAATGATGGTAACAGGTTCACTAATGACTTCTTTTAGCTTTTGTTTGTCTGTTTTACCTTCTACAATGATGACCTTTTCTATCTCGACATTCATCACGATCACCTGGCCCTTTTGACGTTGATTCACTTCTTCCTTAGATTACAATCTTTCATTCAGGTTGTAAAGATTGGACGTTTGGCACCAAAAAGACTGCAGCTTATGCTCACTGCAGCCTCATCTGTGATTAGCACCAGCCATTTTCATCATCACAGTCTACATATTTTTCTGTCCCGTGGGTCAATGTATCCGTCAGACGATAAAAACGATTTTGATCATAGGAATAACCTGATTTTAACTCATATTGGTTTTCACTAATCATCGTGCCAATCTCTTCATTTTGATGGTAAAGCACCATGCCGCTTTCTTTGAATCGTCCAGTGACATGATCTGTTATATCCACCTGTTCTTTTTGAAAAGACAAATTGGACACCCCCCATAAAGGTAGAGTGTCCAATTTCACATGAATTAGTCTTCTTTTGTCATTTCTTCATATTGCTCAGCAGTCATCAAGTTCTCGATTTCAGATGCATCAGCTGGCTCTACGACGATCATCCATGCTTTTTCATATGGAGAGTCGTTGACGAATTCCGGGCTGTCATCCAGCTCATCGTTCACTTCGACGATTGTACCGTTGATCGGTGCGTAAAGTTCAGAAACTGTTTTCACTGATTCTACACTTCCGAAAGGCTCGTCCGCTGTGATTTTGTCTCCTACTTCAGGAAGCTCAACGAACACGATATCGCCTAGCTCAGATTGAGCAAAATGCGTAATACCGATACGCACCTTATCTCCTTCTACTTTGACCCATTCATGTTCTTCTGAATAACGTAAATCTTTTGGTGTGCTCATTCAATACCCCTCCAGTCTTTTCTTTCAATCTATATTGAAGATACCACAATCTGAATGAAAGTTACATCATTTCCAGACGCTTTTAAATGTATCTTCATTAAATCCAACTGTGACTCGTTTGCCATCTGTTGTAATCGGGCGCTTGATCAGCATTCCGTTAGATGCGAGTAATTCTAGCTGCTCGTCCTCTGACATTGCAGGAAGTTGATCTTTCAGCTGTAGCTCTCGGTATTTCTGTCCGCTTGTATTAAAGAACTTCTTCAGCTCTAAGCCGCTTTTTTCGTAAAGGGCTTTTAATGTTTCTTTATCAGGCGTCTCTTCGACGATATGTATGCTGTTGATGTCTTTATTGTGCTCTTCCAGCCATTTTTTTGCTTTTCGGCATGTACCGCAAGATGGGTATTCATAAAAATCTAAAGCCACCATTTTCACCTCCTGCAAATTGTGAGAACATTTTATCACAAAATATTTTAAAAACCTAAATGTATGCTTATAAAAAGGTGCGGAGTGATATCCGCACCTTTTAAGCCGTCCTTATACGGTATATTTCTCTGCTTCAAAGATTCGTTTCGCCACTTCGCGCTTTTTGGCGATGACATTGACTGGGGTGAATCTTGTCAGCTTGCGAAGAGCTGAGAGGCTCATGCGGAGTGAGTCTCCTTCTTCCATCGCGATCAAGGATTCTTTTGCATGGGCTTCAATTTTTAAGAAGGCTTCCTGCGTGAAAATTTGTGTATAGGTCAGCTTTTGAGCGTTCTTTTCTTCTCCTGTTGCAGCAATTGCCTTTTCAGTACGCAGGATCGCCGATTCAGCAGCAAACAGTTCATTGATGATATCTGCGATGTTCACAAGAATTTCTTGCTCTTTGTCTAATGCTTTTCCATACTTCATCGCCGCCATTCCAGATACCATTAAGGCGATCTTTTTCGCATGGGCGAGTAAATATTTCTCTTGATCGAGCGGCTGATTCCCTGGCTCTTCCGGCATCATCATCATGAGCTCTTCCTGTAAGGTTTGCGCTTTTTGAAGCAGCGGAAGCTCACCTTTCATCGCTTTCTTCAGGAATGTGCCTGGCACAAGTAAGCGGTTGATTTCGTTTGTTCCTTCAAAAATGCGGTTAATCCGTGAGTCACGATAGGCTCTTTCGACCTCATATTCCTGCATGAATCCATATCCTCCGTGGATCTGCACGCCTTCATCCGCAATATAATCTAATGTTTCGGAGCCAAGCACTTTGCAAAGAGAGCATTCAATCGCATATTCTGCAATGGACTGGGCAATTTGTTTGCCGTCTTTTTGCTCTTCTTCACTTAATAGACCCATGCGCTGTTCAAATAATCCGACTGTGCGGTAAACAGCACTTTCCATCGCATAGAGCTTTGCCGACATGTTGGCTACTTTTTCACCAATTAAACTAAATCGAGAAATTGGCGTTTGGAACTGCTTACGCTGGTTTGCATATTCTGCCGATAATTGAATGACACGTTTTGATGCACCAATTGTTCCGACAGCCAGTTTATAGCGTCCGATATTTAAAATGTTAAAGGCAATGACATGCCCTCTGCCAGCCTCACCTAGCAAATTCTCTTTCGGGACTTGAGCATCTTCAAGGATTAATGTTCTCGTCGAGGAACCTTTAATGCCCATCTTTTTTTCTTCAGGTCCAGTTTTGACACCTGGAAAATCCTTTTCTACGATAAAAGCAGAGAAGTGTTCACCGTCAATCTTCGCATATACGACGAAGACATCGGCAAATGCGGAGTTTGTGATCCATTGTTTTTCCCCGTTGAGCACATAATGGGTTCCAGCTTCATTTAAGACCGCAGTTGTCTTTGCTCCAAGGGCATCAGAGCCTGATCCTGGCTCAGTGAGGGCGTATGCCGCAATCGTTTCTCCCGAAGCGAGTCCAGGCAAGTACGTTTCCTTTTGCGCTTGATTTCCGAACAGCACGATAGGCAGAGATCCAATGCCGACATGGGCGCCATAGGAAAGTGAGAAGCTCCCTGCTCTTGAGAATTTCTCGGTAATAATGGCTGAACTGATTTTATCTAAACCGAGCCCGCCGAATTCTTCAGGCACGTCAGCCCCTAGCAGTCCAAGCTCTCCAGCCTTTTTGAGAAGCCTGACAGAATGCTCGAATTCATGATTTTCAATTTGATCGATATATGGAACAACGTCTTGTAAAATATAATCTTCTGTTGTCTTTCCAATCATTTGATGCTCATCAGAGAAATCCTCTGGTGTAAAGATATGCTCGTAATTCGTCTCATCAATTAAGAAACTTCCACCCTTTTTTACATCTTCCATTGCTTTCATCCTGATTTCCCCCTTTAGATCAATTCAAAAATTCCTGCTGCTCCCATGCCCCCACCGATACACATTGTGACAATGCCAAATTGCTCGTTTCGCCGCTTCATTTCATGAATGAGTGACAGCGTAAGCTTCGTGCCTGTACAGCCGAGCGGATGTCCTAGCGCGATTGCCCCGCCATTGACATTCACTTTCTCTTCATCGATTCCTAAATGACGAATGACTTGAATGGCCTGAGAGGCAAATGCTTCGTTTAATTCAAACAGCCCAATATCCTTCAGCTCAAGCCCAGCAATTTTCAGCGCACGCGGAATGGCTTCAATCGGTCCGATTCCCATCACCTCAGGCGGTACGCCGCCAACAGCAAACGCCCGGAATTTAGCAAGCGGCTGAAGAGAAAGTGAGGATGCTTTCTCACGATCCATCATCATCACACACGCAGCGCCGTCACTTGTTTGAGAAGAGTTTCCTGCGGTTACCGTGCCTTTTGTTGAGAAAGCCGGGCGCAAAGTGGAAAGAATCTCCTCCGTTGTCCCTGCCCTCACACCTTCATCCTGCGAGAACGTGAATTGATGTTCTTCTAACTGATATTGCTCCCCTACCCGCCGCTCTGTTACATCAACGGATACAATTTCATCTGAAAATTTCCCTTCCTGCAATGCTTTGGCTGCCTTTTGATGACTTCTTACCGCAAAGGCGTCCTGATCTTGACGTGTGACCTGATACTTTTGCGCCACTTGCTCTGCCGTGTGTCCCATGCTCATATAGTATTCAGGCGCTCGTTCTGCCAAATGAGCATTCGGACGAATGGAATGACCCATCATCGGCACCTGTGACATCGATTCGACTCCTCCGGCTAAAATCGTTTCTGCCTGACCGAGCATGATCCGTTCACCTGCATAAGCAATGGACTGAAGACCAGATGAGCAGTAGCGGTTAATGGTGATGGCAGGTACTGTATACGGAAGCCCAGCTAACGCTCCAATATTCCGAGCCACATTTAACCCCTGCTCTGCTTCTGGTGTTGCACATCCGATGATCAAATCATCTATCTGTCCATCATAATCACCGGCACGCTTTAATGTTTCTTTTACACACAACGCGCCCATATCATCAGGCCGAACATGCTTTAACGATCCTTTTTTTGCCTTCCCTACTGGTGTTCTCGCGCCAGCGACAATGACTGCTTCTCTCATTTTGACTCCCCCTTAGTTACGTAAAGGTTTTCCTTTGACGAGCATATGCTGCATACGTGCCTGTGATTTCACTTCTCCTACAAGACTTAAAAAGGCTTCTCTTTCAAGCTCTAATAAGTATTGCTCCTCTACCTCTGTTCCAAATGGCAGTTTTCCGCCGGAAATGACATGGGCTAATTTTTTGACAATGGTCATGTCATGCTCTGAAATGTATCCAGACAGTCTCATATTTTCAGCAGCCAATATCATCGCCGCATACCCTGTTTCTCCCATGACGGGCACCTTTTGCTTGAGCGGTGCACGATAGCCCGCTTCATCAAGAGAGAGCACCAGTTGTTTTGCATCATAGATTAGGTGGTCTCCGTTCATGCTAATTCGATCACTCACGCCGAGCATATTCATATCTCGCGCTTCCTCAGCCGAAGTGGATACTTTAGCCATTGCAATCGTTTCAAATGTTTTCAGCGTGGCATCTTGAATAGCGGTCTCTGACGGCTTAGCTGATCCTTGCAGATGCCGAAGATATAATTCTTTGTTCCCACCGCCGCCTGGAATCAGTCCAACTCCCGCTTCGACAAGACCCATGTATGTTTCACTCGACGCCTGAATAGCTGCTGCCGGCAGACAAACCTCTGTTCCCCCTCCAAGTGTCATACCAAACGGTGCAGCAACGACTGGACGGTCGCTATATTTCACCTTCATCATCGCCTGCTGGAAGCGGCGGATCACAAAGTCAATTTCAAAGAAATTATCATCCTGAGCCTCCATTAAAATAAGAGCAAGGTTGGCACCAACACAAAAGTTCTTCCCTTGGTTTCCGATGACAAGCCCTCTATAATTTTGTTCCACCTCATCAACAGCACGATTGATCATATCAATGACATCTAGTCCAATGGCATTGCTTTTAGAGTGAAATTCGAGCAAGGCGACATCATCCCCAATATCGATCAAGCTCGCACCAGAATTTTTAAAAATCACGCCCTGCTTCTTTTTCAACTTCGATAAAGATATATTCTTTTCGTTCCCTTTTTCCTGTTCATAAGCCCCATTTTGATAAAATGACCGCTCACCATCAGCATTCTCTTGATAGAATGTGTCGTGTCCTTCTGACAGCATATCTTTCACCCACTGCGGGATGAGGTGACCTTCTGCTTCCATACGCTCGGCTGCTTTCTTTACACCAATTGCATCCCACAGCTCGAATGGACCGTGCTGCCAGCCAAATCCCCATTTCATGGCGTTATCGATGGACTGAATATCATCCGCAATTTCGCCTTTTAATTGAGCCGAATAAAGGAGCACAGGTGCCGTCATGTTCCATAGTAATTGTCCTGCACGACCATCTTGATAAATAAGCGCTTTCAATTTCGCTTTCGTTCCCTTTTGCTGCTTCACCATCTCAATGCCTGGATCTTTCAGCTTCGTTCGTTCTCCATACGTGAGCGTGACAGGATCTAGCTCTAAAATGACCTTCCCATTTTTTTGATAAAACCCTTGCCCTGCCTTGCTGCCAATCCACCCTTTTTCGAGCATTCTTTCAATAAATTCAGGCAGCTGGAATATATCTTTTTCCTTTCCTTCTACTTGGTCATATACGTTCCGGGCTACATGGGAAAACGTGTCAAGCCCTACGACATCAAGTGTACGGAAGGTCGCGCTTTTCGGTCTTCCAATGAGGGGTCCTGTGACCGAATCCACTTCTCCAATGGTGTATTTGTTTTCAAGCATTTCACGCACTGTCACAAGGAGTCCATAAGTACCAATACGATTGGCAATAAAGTTCGGCGTATCTTTCGCTTCAACGACGCCTTTACCAAGTACATCCTCGCCAAACGTTTTCATAAAGTGAATGACTTCTGGATCTGTTTGTTGAATAGGAATGATTTCTAAAAGCTTTAAATAACGAGCTGGGTTAAAAAAATGTGTGCCTAAAAAGTGGCGTTTAAAATCCTCTGATCGGCCTTCTGCCATTTTTTCAACCGAAATACCGGATGTATTGCTTGATACGATACTGCCTTTTTTGCGGTGTTCGTCGATGAGAGAGAATACGTGCCTTTTGATGCTGAGCTTTTCAGTGACGACTTCAATGATCCAGTCAGCATCATGTAATAAGGATAGGTGATCTGTGAGATTTCCCGGTGTGATGTATGATAGGTTTTTTGCTGAAGTAAGAGGTGCTGGCTTTTGCTTTAATAATTTTTTCAACGCTTCTTGACTTAATCTATTCCGAACACTAGGGTGATCAAGCGTTCGCTTTTTTGCCGTTTCTTCCTTTGTCAGTTCGTTTGGCACAATATCTAGCAATGTTACTGGTATCCCGATATTGGCTAGATGCGCAGCAATGCCTGAGCCCATGACACCTGAACCAATGACAGCCGCCTTGCGAATATGTTTGCCCATAAATATCCCCCTAAACATTTTGAATGAACAGTCATTCATTTTTTGTCCAAAAAAAAGCAATGCCTCTTTCTTTATCTTAAAAGATTTTACGAAACAGTTCAATAGCGGATTTGAAAAATTTACACATTCTCATGTGCTTCCTTTGCGGCGTATGAATTAAAGATGAGAGGGAATTGTAAGAATGGAGGTGATGTCCACATGTCTCGTTTGAAGAAAAATCCATCGAAAGCAGGCGTAAGTGCTGCAAGTGTGAAAGGAAACGCAGGTCCATCACAAGAAGCTGACCTAGGTGGGAAAAAGACCAGTCAAAATCAGCAATATAAAAAGAATCAGTAAGGAAACAAAATCGTAAGGAGGAACTTATCTTGAACAATCAGCAAATGAATATGCCCCCTCAAGTCATTTCAGTGAAGGATTCCTTGTACTTAGAGGATATGCTGAATTGGAACTTGATCGCGATGAAAAAGGCTCATTTTATGGCCGAGCATTGCCAGGACCAAACATTGAAACAAGAATTAAACCAAGTGGGCCAAATGCACCATCAGCATTACACACAAATTCTTCAGCATTTAGGCAGCTCAGGACAAGGCCAGTCTACTGGCTTTATGCAATAGGAGGAAAAAACATGGAACAACAAAACCAACAAAAAATCGGGAATCCACAAACTCCGGTTCCTACGACAACAAACATGAATGATCGTGATTTTATCACAGATCTCTTGTCGACTGAAAAATATATGACAAGCGGATACAACACAGCGCTCAATGAATTCAGTCATGAATCTCTTTATCAGGATATTCAGCGAATTGCGCTAGAAACTCAGAAAACACAAAGACATCTATATGATGTCATGTTCCGATATGGCTGGTATTCTGTTGAAGCTGCCGAGCAGCAAAAGCTCCAGCAGGCACACCAGAAATTCCAGCAAACACTGACAGACCAATCTCCATACGGACCATCACAGATGTCATAAAGAAAAACTGCCGGTCTGGAGCTGGCAGTTTTTTAACGGTCTTTATTGGCTCGATGAGCTTCGTTCATTTGTTTAATCCGCTGAATGGTTTCTTTTATTTCTTCCTTTGCCTCTGGATACGTTTCATTAAAGTGCTTGGCGAGAGGCGGCATACTTTTTGCAATATGAGAATAAATCACCCACTGTTTCACATCTTGTTTCAGTGCGTCTGTTGATTCACCGAGCAGCAGCTCTGTATATTTCTCAAGCAAGCCTTCCAGCTTTTCGTCTAGTTCATTTCCCATTGTCTTCCGCTCCTTTTTTCAGAAAAAAGCCTGACTCTGCGTGTAACAGATGTCAGGCTTTTGACATACGATTATCTTGCAGCAAGAAATGTCTCCGCTTGCGCTTGCTGCACAATACAGCGTCCTCTACCATGCGGAATACATAGTGGTGTTCCGAATAAAGGATCTGTTGTCACTTGGCAGTTCATATCAAAGACATTTTTCACAAGATCACAATTAATGACCGTTTCTGGTCTTCCTTCTGCATAAATCGACTTGTCTTTAATGGCCACAAGATGATGGGCATATCTACATGCAAGATTTAAATCATGAAGAACCATAACAATCGTGCGCTGCTCTTTTTCATTTAAGTCAAACAAAAGGTCAAGAATTTCAATTTGATGTGTCATGTCTAAATACGTAGTCGGTTCATCTAACAGGATGATATCCGTCTCCTGCGCTAACGTCATCGCAATCCATGCGCGCTGTCTTTGTCCACCTGATAATGAATCGACCGTACGATCAGCGAGGTCTTCCATCTTTGTTGACTTCAGTGCGCGATTCACGGCTTCTTCGTCTTGCTTCGACCACTGCTTCAGCCAATTTTGATAAGGATATCTGCCTTGCTTCACTAATTGATGCACCGTCAATCCTTCTGGCGCTTCCGGTCCTTGGGGAAGAATGGCGAGCTGTTTCGCTACTTCCTTTGTTGGTAATTTGGCAATGGAATGACCTTCAAGCAGGACAGAACCACCCATTGGCTTCATGAGACGGGCCAAAGAGCGAAGTAGCGTGGATTTACCGCATCCATTGCTGCCAATAAATACTGTGATTTCACCCTTAGGGATTGATACATTTAGTTCATCTATGATCATTGTTTCTCCGTAGCCTAAGCTTAAATCTTCAGTAGAAATGGCACTCATTCCGCTCAAACGCTCCTTTTCTCATGCAAATTTTTTATATGAAATATCGTCTATATATAGACGCAAAAGATCACTTAACTCCATTTAGTGTATCAGATTTAAGTGATCTTGAAAATCATTTTCAATTAAAAAATGAGAAAGCCTCGTTTACTTCTTCTTTTGGAATGTACATTTCGTTCCATCTTCAAGCTTCATATCGACTTGTATCCGCTGATAATCATCATCCAAATTAAAAGCAGCTAATAGCTCATTTACATACGCTTCATTAATCTTCGCACTAGGAATAGACATATCATTTAGCTTCATCTTCATCTCGCGTAATGCTTCTTCACCTTCATAGCGGACACCGTTCATATGATCACGAATAAGTGCTTCTTCTTTGCCTTTCGCTTGACGATAGGTGGCTTCGTATAATTCGCTTTTCTGCCCGTATTGAACATGCAGGTGGAGATGCTCAAATGGGAGCTCCTTCATTTGAACCGCTGAGAGACTCTCTGCTTCTGCTTCATTTGTTTGTTGAAGCGGCTCAATCGATTGGCACCCAGACAGCATAAAAAGCGACACTCCTATTTGTCCCGCCTTCTTCCAACACATCATGCACTTCCTCCTATTTCTTATCATCGCTTTTTATTCTTCTCCATCCTTCTTTTCGTTATTCAATAAAAGAGTGGGCTATGGTAAATTGAAACAAAAAGGAGGTACGAGATGATGAAAAGGACAGCCATTATAACTGGTGCCAATAGCGGCTTTGGCAAGCTCATCACGATAGGTCTCGCCAGGCAAGGCTATACAGTGATCGCAGGGGTCAGACAGAAAGCCAATGTGAACAAGCTTGCCGAGGAGATCAAGCAAGCTTCTTTATCCGAAACAATACATATTGAAGCATTAGATGTGACAGATACGCAGTCGATTCAAGCATTTCAGAAAAAGCTAGAGGCTTACGCTCCCATTACCCTGCTTGTCAACAATGCGGGAACAGCCTATGCGGGTTTTGCTGAAGAGGTTCCTGTTGACACGTACCGCCAGCAATTTGATGTGAATGTCTTTGGAGTTTTGGAAATGACACAAGCCGTTCTTCCGTTTATGACAAATGGTGCAAAAATATTTAATATGAGCAGCATCAGCGGATTAATGGGGATGCCCGCACTTTCTCCGTATGTGTCGTCAAAGTTTGCTTTAGAGGGTTATACAGAGAGCTTGCGTATTGAACTGGCATCGTTCGGGATACAGGCAGCCTTGATCGAGCCAGGTTCTTTCCAAACAAATATTTGGAACACATCCATGAACGAGCACATGATGCAGCCAGGAGAAGGATCGAAATACATACACATCTATCAAAAGATGATGACCTATATCAATGCCCAAAAAGCCAACTACGGGGACCCTCGTGACGTCGCAGCACTTGTTGTTCGATTAGCCGAAAAGAAACGACTGAAAAAACTGAGGTATCCGATTGGGAAAGGGGTACGACTTTCATTCACAGCAAAGCAGCTTTTGCCTTGGAGCTTGTGGGAAAAGATCATATTACGTACACTCTCTTCAAAAAAATAAGCACAAAAAACAGGTGAACCGTTAACGGCCACCTGTTTTTTCATTTATTCGTTATCAGACTGTCCAAGGGTAATGTCTAGATTTTTGTTTTTTCCTTCACGAATAACAGTCATTGTCGTTTTATCGCCAACTTTTGTTTCTTTATAAAGAATTTCTTTCAGCTGAGAGCTGTTCGCCACGTTTTTCCCTTTAAACTTGATGATGACATCTCCAGATTTCAAGCCTGCTTTTTGTGCAGGTGATCCTTTTGATACATCTTTTACGTAAATCCCTTTGCCAATTTGTTTATCAAATAGGCCGAGCGTATTTTCCTGATACGTTTCAGGCACTTGCTCAAGGTCAATCATTTGTACACCAAGGTAAGGACGTTCAACTTTTCCATTTTTCAACAGCTCATCTACAATCGGTTTGACATCGTTACTTGGAATCGCAAAGCCGAGTGATTCCACACCGCTTTCGCTAATTTTTAAGCTGTTGATGCCAATGACTTGACCATCTGTATTAATAAGCGGTCCACCGCTGTTTCCTGGGTTAATCGCTGCATCTGTTTGCAGTACATTCATCTCCACCGTACCAGATGACGTGTTCGCTTCAACCGTACGATCCAGACCACTAATAATCCCTTCTGTCACAGTACCAGAGAACTGTGCACCGAGCGGGTTCCCAATGGCGATGACTTTGTCTCCAGCACGGAGCTTAGAAGAATCCCCAAAGCTCGCCACTTTATCAATGCCGTCTGCATTGATTTCAACGACAGCTAAATCTGTCATCACGTCACTGCCGACAAGCTTCGCTTCTTTTGTTTTCCCATCAAAAAGTGTCACCTTTAGTTTATTGGCACCTTCGACTACGTGATTATTTGTAATAATGTACGCTTTTTTGCCATCTTTTTTAAAGATGACGCCAGAACCCGTTCCAGCTTCAGCCTCTGTTGAATCACCGCTAAGGCCAAATGAATTTTGTGTAGATTGATAGTTTGAGACTCCAACAATGGTTGGCTCTAAATCTTCTACCATATCAGCGACATTCGTGGCATTGGTAATTTGTTTTGTCGAGAAGTTATCAGAGGTTGCCGGCTCACTTGACGCTGTTTGCGTTTGTGTGTTTGCCGCTGTGTCCTGCGACTGCGGCAAAAGCGGTGTAATGCCAAGCACAAGGCCTCCGCCAATAATCCCTCCAAGGATCGGACTGAGCCATGCCGCCTTCCGTTTTTTCTCCTTTTTCGACGCACGGTCATCCCCCATTTGAGGAGAATGATTTGTCACACTCTCCTGAGTGGCAGATGTTTCGTTTTCATGAGATTGAAAAACGAGCTCTTTCTCTTTTTCTGGTTCGTCTATTTGTTTCTCATTCTCTTGATGCATATCTTCTTGTTGATTTAACTTCTTCTCTTCATCTTCTCTTCGGAAATCCATCGCTTGCACTCCTTTACGTCATGTTCATGACTTGCTTGATTCATATGTGTAGATCGGACTCATGTCCTCTTAATGGCAACATCATTGAGAATACTTCATGACAATATGTCAAATTATATAATACTTATTCATAGAAAAAAAGCAAGGTGCGCACATTGGTGAAAAGCACCTATTCATCTGCCTTTTGTCTATGCCCTTTTTTCCCTTGATCTTATCATAATCAAACATTATGGGATAATGATGAGAAGAATATGTGAAATTGTGAAAAAAGCGTGTGATTGTTGACACGCCGCCTTTATCTCCCGTTATAATGACGTTGAGAGGATGTGGAAGACTTTGTCGTACACCATTTATTTAGTTGAAGATGAACAAAACTTAAATGAACTGTTAACCAAATATTTAGAAAGTGAAAATTGGAATGTCTCCTCTTTTTTAACCGGAGAAGCGGCACGCGAGGCAATGACCAAGCCACCGCATCTGTGGATTTTAGATATCATGCTACCTGATACAGATGGCTACACACTCATTAAAGAAATCAAAGCCGCCTCACCTGACGTACCGGTCATTTTCATTTCAGCACGCGATGCAGATATTGATCGTGTCCTCGGCTTAGAACTGGGGAGCAGTGACTATATCGCAAAGCCATTTCTTCCGCGTGAGCTGATCATTCGGGTGCAAAAGCTGCTTGAGCTTGTGTATAAAAACAGCGATACTCCGCAGAAGCAAAGCGTCACATCCGTTTCCTCCTATGTCATTCATGAGGATGTAAGAGAAGTGTATGAAAGCGATCAGCTCATCAACTTAACTTCTAAAGAATTTGACTTGCTGCTCTTATTTACCCATCATCAGGGACATGCTTTTTCTCGTGAAGATATCCTCATCAAAATTTGGGGACATGATTACTTCGGGACAGATCGTGTGGTCGATGACCTTGTCAGACGGCTGCGCAAAAAAATGCCCGACTTAAAGGTCGAGACCATTTATGGGTTTGGCTATAGGATGTTAAAGGGATGAAGAACAAACCGCTCGCTTTTCAAATTTGGGTCGTTATCTCTGGCATTTTGCTCACAATCTCGATTGTCCTGATCATCCTATTTTCCAATACATTACGTAACTTCTTCACAAATGAAATTTATAAAAATATCGAAAATGAACAACAGGTGCTCACAGAATATCCGTTGAACCGAGACGGCACGCCAAAGTCGACACCGGAAAACCGCTCGGTGCAGCACATTCTGATTCCATCAGATGAATTAAACCAAATGGCGCAGTTTTTCCCGCATGCTTTTATTGAGAAAATCCAATCTTTTGTGAAAAAACAAAAAAGCGCAACGAAACGCTATTCTGAAGAGGTGAATGGCCAGCACATCTTTTTTGTCATCAAAAAAGTATCAACAGGCAATACACAATACATTCTTCTCTCTTACGCACCAGACTCTTATCGAGACGACCTGTCCTTTACTCTGTTTAAACAGCTGATCTTTATCTTGGGCACTGTTATTTTATTAAGCTGGATTCCATCGATTTGGCTTGCCCGCTACTTATCCCGTCCAATCGTTGCGTTTGAAAAGCACGTCAAGCGGATTGCACAAGAGGACTGGGACGATCCTGTTATCGTTGACCGGCAAGATGAAATTGGAAAGCTTGGTCATACCATTGAAGAAATGAGAAAAAAGCTCATTCAAAAGGATGAAACAGAACGGACTCTTTTGCAAAATATATCACATGATTTAAAGACACCAGTCATGGTCATCCGCGGCTATACGCAGTCGATTAAAGATGGTATTTTTCCTAAGGGAGATCTTGAACAAACGGTGGAAGTCATTGAAGGTGAAGCGGAAAAGCTTGAGAAGAAAATCAAGGATTTGCTGTACTTAACAAAGCTTGATTATTTATCAAATCAACACCACACACACTCTTCCTTCCTACTCAGTAATACGATGCTGGAAGTGGTCGACCGAATACGCTGGTCGAAAAATGAATTGCAGTGGAACGTGGACTTAGATGATGAGGCTGCTCTTGAAGGCGATCCAGAACAATGGAGCAAATTATTTGAAAATGTACTAGAAAATCAACTTCGCTACGCAAAAAAGAAAATTGATATTCATTTGAAACAGGAAGAGGATCAAATTCGCATTGTCATTCGCAATGACGGTCCTCCAATTGAAGAACATATGCTATCCAACCTATACGAACCTTTTAGTAAGGGAAAAAAGGGCGAATTCGGTATTGGATTAAGCATTGTCAAAAGAATTCTCTCCATGCATCAAGCGTCTATATCCATTGAAAATGATGATCTAGGTGTACGTTACACGATCACGGTTCCAAAGAAGAGACTGTAGGTTTTTGACCGCAGTCTTTTTTAGATGAATGAATACCCATTGAAATCACGGTATGTGGCTTTGATTTTCTTGCCAGCTTGATACATCCATTTCTTTTCAATGGTTGTCTCTTTTGGCATTTTAACTTTTTCTACTTGAATCCCTTTTGTTCGCAAGCGTCTCATCATATCATCGATTTCTCTCATGGAACATCATCCTTTCACATATTTTGACCAGTTGGTCACCTTACTTTATAATATAAAGAATTACACTGTAAAAAACAAGTTACAATCTGATTAATTTTTGAAAACTTTCGTCGTTTATGACCGATAAGTCACATCTCTTTGCGCACGTTTCCTAAGACATTTGTCTCTCGGTAAGAAAGGATGACATTCATATTGAAAAAGAAAGAAAAAATGATCATTGAGGCTGGCATGAAATTATTTGCCAGCAAAGGCTACAATACAACGTCTGTTCAGGAAATTGCGGATGAATGCCACATGTCAAAGGGTGCTTTTTATCTTTATTTCAAGTCAAAGGAAGCACTGCTCATTTCAATCTTGCATTACTATTACGATAAGGTATTTACCCGGATTCACGAGGTTCAAACAGAGGGCGGCACACCAAAGGAAGCCTACCGTAAGCAGCTTACTGTCTACTACGATAATATTTTACAGCAAAAGGATTTCATTAAAATGCAGCTGAGCGATCGAGCACTGCCGTTGAATGAAGAAACGCAGCAGCTTGCAAAACAAATCAGACTCGCCACCATCCAGCTTCACATTGACAACATTAAGCAGGTATACGGAGATGCAGCAATCCCTTATATGGCCGATCTTTGTTTGACGATTGAGGGCATGAGCCACGTTTATTTCGAGCTTGCAATTTTATATGATTTTCAACTGGAGGCTGAGGAGCTAGCCGCAACAATGATTCACCGTATCGATGATTTGATGGACGGTATGATGGGGCGACATGATCAGCCGCTTATCTCTGTAGATCAAGCGAGCGATTGGTTTGGTCCTATTTATGAACGGTCATTCGATCCGCTGACAGAATCTCTTTTAAAAGATTTAAGAGAACAGGCCGAAGCACAGTATGAAGTAAAAGACGAGCCTGATTTATTTGAAGCACTCGGCATTTTAGAAAATGAATTAAACAAACAAAAACCTAGACAAGTCATCGTGAAAGGCATGCTGTATCAGTTAAAATTATACGCACCGCTCAAAACCAACTCTGAATCACTTTTGCGTATTTTGAAAGAGGATCATTTGTAAAACCCAAGGAAGCCCCCTGGGGTTTCATTTTGTTCAATACTTTCAATGAAAAAACCAGGGGCAGCCGCCCCTGGTTTCTTATTTTGCTTTTGGTGTCACCATGTCTTCTGGTTTCACAAATTCTTCAAACTGCTCTTCTGTTAACAGCTCTAATTGAAGTGCTGCTTCTTTTAACGTTAATCCTTCTTTGTGAGCAAGCTTTGCAATTTTGGCTGCATTTTCATATCCGATGTGAGGGTTAAGTGCCGTCACAAGCATCAATGAATCGTTCAAGTTTTTCTCGATTGTTTCTAGGTTTGGTTCAATTCCAACTGCACATTTGTCATGAAATGAATTCATGCCGTCAGCAAGTAATTCAACTGATTGCAAGAAATTATAAATAATAACCGGCTTAAATACGTTCAGCTCAAAGTTTCCTTGGCTCGCGGCAAAACCGATTGTTGCGTCATTCCCCATGATTTGTGCTGCGATCATTGTTAAAGCTTCGCTTTGAGTTGGATTGACTTTACCTGGCATAATGGAGCTTCCTGGCTCATTTTCAGGAATGATCAATTCACCAATTCCACAGCGCGGACCACTCGCAAGCCATCTCACATCGTTGGCAATTTTCATGAGATCAGCCGCAAGCGCTTTTAGGGCACCGTGTGCATACGTAATTTCATCATGGCTTGTCAGCGCATGGAATTTGTTTGGTGAAGAATTGAATGTTTGACCTGTTAATTGGCTGATTTCTTCCGACACGTATTGACCAAAGTCAGGATGTGCGTTAATTCCTGTACCAACAGCCGTTCCGCCAATTGCAAGCTCTCTCATTTTTTCAGTTGATTCTAGAATCATTTCTTTTGAACGGTCCAGCATGTACACCCAGCCGCTAATTTCTTGACCTACTGTCAGTGGTGTTGCATCTTGCAAGTGCGTACGACCGATTTTCACAATTTCTTGATATGCTTTTGCTTTCTCATCAAGAGTCGCTCTTAATTGATCAATCGCAGGCAATAATTTTTTGTACACAGCTAAAACAGCTGCCACGTGCATAGCAGTTGGGAATGTGTCATTTGAGCTTTGACTGCGGTTAACGTCATCATTCGGGTGAATGCTGAACTCACTATTTTTATCTTTCAAGTAAGCAGTTGCTCTATTTGCAACGACTTCGTTCATATTCATGTTACTTTGTGTCCCGCTGCCTGTCTGCCATACAACAAGCGGGAAATGCTCGTCATACTTTCCGCTGATGATGTCATCACATACAGCAGCAATTGCTTCTGCTTTTTCGCTTTCAAGGTTGCCAAGACGTTCGTTGGCAATCGCTGTGCTACGCTTCAAAATTGCAAACGCATTCACAACTTCCTTTGGCATTTTCTCAGAACCGATTTTGAAATTTTCTTTGCTTCGTTGTGTTTGTGCACCCCAGAATTTATCCTTTGGCACCTTGATTTCGCCCATTGTATCTTTTTCGATTCTAAATTCCGTCATTATGTATCCCTCCATAGCTTCTATACACTCAACTCTATTCTATACAAAAAATGAAAATCCTTTAAGCGTTTTCAATTAAAATTTTATCTTTATTTTAATTTTAGTTCAATATAAACGCGAACATCTTTCGAATATTTGTATTTTGGGTTCGTTTTTCCGTAATCTTTTGATGTATATGTCACTTCATAATGCTTGTCAAACGACTGTAGAATACGGTCAATCTCCTCTTTTGTTCCTGCTAAACGAATTTGCGCCATCTTGTTTCCTCCAAAACCCTCATTCTTTCTTTTACCACAAAATAATGTAACACAGAATATTGTTTTTTCAAGCAGGTAATGCTAAGAAAAAGATGTTGAGGCGGGTGATCCTTTTGAGTCAGACTCCATTGAAAGAGCACTTATACGATAATCTTTCCATCATTCTCCCGCAATTAAAGGAAATGGATGATTTGGTCCATGAGAAAAAAACATTACCTCACGGACAAGTGGTTTACTATTTATACATTAAAGAAATGAACGAAGAAATGCAGTTCCAAACCTTTTTAAAGCTGCTTCTCCAAGATCATTCGTCTCTTACAAAAGAAAAGTTGGAATCTAATTTATCCATGATGACCACCCGTTCAGTAAAAACCTGTGAGGAATTGGTCGATGCGATTTTTCAAGGTCATTGCGTGGTGCTGATTAACGGATTTCAACATGCTTATATATTAGAGACAAACGGAACGAAGAAACGTAGTTTAGGGGATGCTACGTCTGAAACAGTCGTGAGAGGACCCAAAATTGGCTTTATTGAAGATTTAAATACGAATTTAGCTCTTGTGAGACAGCGCTTAAAAAATCCTGATCTCAAAAGCGTCGATATGAAGATTGGTCTACAGAAATACACCCAGGTGACCATCATGTACATTGACGGTATCGTTCAAGTACCTGTGTTAAAAGAAGTTAAAAAACGGCTCAAGCAAGTCACCGTTGATGATATACAAGACTCTGGTGTTCTTGAGGAGCTCATTGAAGACAATGTGTATTCTCCTTTTCCACAAATTCAAAACACAGAGCGCCCGGATAAAGTAGCGTCTGCTTTAAATAATGGCCGGGTCGCCATCTTTGTCGATCATTCCCCTTTTGTGCTCATTGTACCTGCTTCCCTTGCGGCGATTATGCAATCACCGGATGATTATTATGAAAGATGGATTGCCGCCTCTCTTATTCGTTTACTACGGTTTACTTCAATCTTTCTGACATTATTTTTATCTGCCATTTATATTGCGCTTGTGTCGTTCCATCAAGGTCTTTTGCCAACCACTCTAGCTATTTCGATCTCAAGCACAAGGGAAAATGTCCCCTTTCCGCCAATTGTCGAGGCTCTCATCATGGAGATGACGATTGAGCTGCTGCGGGAAGCGGGCTTAAGACTGCCAAATCCGCTCGGTCAGACAATCGGACTTGTTGGTGGGGTTGTCATTGGACAAGCTGCCGTTCAAGCCCATATTGTCAGCTCGATCATGGTGATTATTGTCAGTGTCATTGCACTTGCTTCCTTTACCGTTCCTCAATATGGAATGGGCATGTCCTTTCGTGTGCTCCGCTTTGTATCCATGTTTACTGCGGCTACCTTTGGTTTATATGGGATTGTGCTGTTTATGCTCATACTCCTTACTCATCTCACGCGGCAAAAAAGTTTTGGCACACCGTATTTCTCACCAGATTTTGTATTCAGCTATAAAAACGAAGACAATTCCATCATTCGATTGCCTTTAAAAAATCAAAAGAAAGGAGAACGACATGGTCAATCATAAAGAGTCAATATCAAGCTATCAGGCAAGCGCCATTATTACCAATACAACACTAGGCGCAAGTATGATGATTCTGCCAAGATCGATGGCTCAGGCTGCGACTACACCTGACGGCTGGATTGCACTCTTACTTATGAGTGTCATTTACATAGTGTTTATTTTTGCAAATGTCCTCATGATGAAAAAAGTCCCCTTCTCCTCTTATTATGATTATACGAACGAAGGGCTTGGGAAATGGCTTGGCGCTCTTGCCAATCTCTTGATTATTATTTATTTTCTTGGCGTCGCCAGCTATGAAGTACGCGCGATGTCGGAAATGGTCAAATTCTTTCTGCTTCAAAACACGCCAGTAGCTGTGACAATGATCAGCTTTATTGTGGTTGGGTTTTATCTGGTGATTGGAGGAATTGGTGATTTAGCGCGGCTTTTCCCTTTTATACTGATTATGACGCTCATCATCTTATTTGTCGCTTACGGACTTAGTCTTCAAGAATTTAAGTTAGATAACCTCCGTCCCGTATTAGGAGAGGGATTCTCCCCTGTCTTCAATTCCTTTAATGCATCCGCCATTTCGTTTGTCGGCATTGAAATGATGCTGTTTATGCCTGCTTATTTGAACACACAAAAACATACCTTTGCTTATGGGACAGTCGGCTTTTTAATTCCAGCGATTATTTATATTTTCACTTATATTCTTGTGATTGGTGCGCTGACTGTCAAAGAAACGGCGACTTTGACTTGGCCGACCATTGCCTTATTTCAATCTTTTGATATTCAGGGGATTTTTATTGAACGAATTGACTCCTTTTTGCTTATTGTTTGGCTCATTCAACTTTATACAAGCTTTGTCGGATATACATTTTTCGCTGCAATCGGGGTGTCTAAACTGACCAAGTTTCCTAAAAAAGTGGTTCTCGTTTTAATGGGGATTGCCATTTACTTTGCAGCGATTTTTCCAAAGGATGTCGATACAGTGAGAGATTATTTAACCTATGTGAACAACCTCTTTTTCCTGCTGTTCGGCATTCTCCCGTTTCTCTTATTTATCATCGTGTTTTTCAAAAGGAGGCGGAAAACAACATGAAAAAGAAAGCCGCTCTTGCTCTTTTGACGCTGGTTCTATTAAGTGGCTGCTGGGATAGCACAAATATTGAGGAGCTAAACATGGCGATCGGATTTGCAGTAGATAAAGGGGACCAAGGGCATAAATTAAAGGTGTCTATGCAAGTCCTCGTGCCTCAAAAGATCTCTCAGGAAGCAAGCATCAAAGATCCTACGAAAATCATTGAAACAAATGGGGATTCGGTGCATCAAATATTCCGCACAACGGCGCTGAAAAGCCATCGCATTTTCGCACAGCAGCTGCGGGTGTTTTTGTTTTCTGAGGAACTCATCAATGAGAATAATTTCGACCTCGTCATTAATCAATTCATTCGAGACAATGAAACGAGGAGAGGAGGCCTCGTCTTTATGACAGAGAAGCCTGGGGACATGCTGAAAATCAATGACGACGGCCAGCCAGCCTCTACGACCTTATACGATCTTTCTGAGAATAGAAAATCGACCATTCGCATGCTCAAGGCTGTCTCATTAGGAGATATTTCTTCTGCCATGCAAAACAATGTATCTTTCGCTATTCCGAAAGTCAGCGTCGATCAAGGTAAATTAATGCTCGATGGTGCCTCTATTATTAAGAATAAGCGATTTCTCACCAATATTTCTCCGTTAGCAGTACAGTCATACAATCTGTTAACTGGAGACGGGATGGGTGGAATCATTGAATTTGAATATCAACACAGCATCTACTCTTTTGAGATTTTCAAACTCAAGCACCATGTCGAAACTCACAAATCCGCCAGCGGAAAATATCAATTTGATGTGTCAGTGGAGCTTGATGGACGATTGTCTGAGGATTGGAATGAACGTGAGAACTCTTTTGATGAAAAGTACCTCCAAGAAATCGAAGGCGTTGTAAAGCGTCGATTAGAGAAAAACGTAAAAAATTTCATCGGTGAATTACAGCATGAGTTCAAAGCAGATATTTGCGGGTTTTATCAAAAGGCGAATATTGCGTACCCGAAGGACTTTCGAAAAGAAGCAAAACATTGGGATGAGATTTTCAGTGAATCAGATATTCGATACAAAGCAAATGTGAAAATCCGTGACTTCGGGACTAAGGGCGCAACACAATCCTTATAGAGTATGTTAAAATGGTAAGAAAAAAAGGGTGTCAATCATGAAACGAGCTTTACTTTCGGCCGGCATTCTATTTTTGATTCTAGGAATACTCCTGTTAGTCGTTGTATTCATGCAATCAAAAGAAGATTTCTTCATTGAAGCCGACAGCTTTTCGAGCACATTTTTGATCGTGATCTATTATGGACAAACCCCTGCACTCCTTCTGATTGGAGGCGGTTTATTCATTGGACTTTCACAGATCATTGGTTTGCAGGAGAAAAAAGCAGCAGTGGCAAAGGAGAGCGTAAAGCTATTATCCGAGATGAAGAAAGCCCTGGAAGATAAATCGGCCGAGGAGCAGGAGGCTTTTCCAGTTCCTGAGCTCCATCAACTATCCGAACGTCCGATCACAGGACAGAAGGACTAATTTCACGCATGTTCTAGCAGCTTTCATTTGAAAGCTGTTTTTTATTTTATTGAATCAGCTTATGGCGATGCGCATACACAGCCGCTTGCGTTCGGTCTTCTACATCGAGTTTGGAAAGAATGTTGGTAATATGGGTTTTCACCGTTTTAATGGTAATAAATAGTTCCTCGGCAATGACTTTATTTGATTTACCATCGGCAATCAGCTTCAAGATTTCCATTTCCCGTGCTGTTAAGGCATCGTGAAGGATGGACCCATTTGAGGAATGACGGAGCTTATTCATGACCTTTCCAGCCACTTTTGATTCAAGTCTTGGTTCGCCGATACTTGCAGATCGAATGGCATCAGCAATTTCCCCTGCCTTGGATGTTTTTAACAAATAGCTTAAAGCACCAGCCTCAATGACCGGATAGACTTTATCATCGTCAATAAAGCTCGTCAGAACGATGATTTTGGCATCGTCAATTTTTTGGCAAATTCTCTTCGTTGCTTCGATGCCATCCATTCCTTCCATGACAAGATCCATTAAAATCACATCTGGCTTTAATTCAACCGCTAGCTCTACACCTTGTTGTCCATCTGACGCTTCACCAATGACTTCAATATCAGCCTGCGCCTCTAAAAAGGCAGCAAGCCCCATTCTCACCATTTCGTGATCGTCGATTAAAAGCACTCGAATCATCGAACGTTCTCTCCTTTTCCTTCATCAAAAATAGGAACCTTCACATCAATTTGTGTTCCTTTTCCTTCAAATGACATAATCTCCGCGACACCGCCTACTTCACTTGTTCTTTCACGAATCGATTCAAGCCCATAGGAAGCTGTCTTCACATGATCTGTTTGAAAGCCGATCCCATTATCGATAATCTTCAGCTGAACTTGCCGATTTCGGATGAGCAGACGTACTGTCACCTTTGTTGCCTTTGCATGCCTGAACACATTTGACAGGGCTTCCTGTACAATTCGGAAGAGGTGATCCTCTACTCCTTTTGAGAGCGGTACATCATCTTCTATTTCCCAATCAATATCAATCGGCTGCTTTGCTTGAAATTCATTTAGGAGTTCAATCAAGCCTTTTTTCAAGTCTTTTCCTTCAAGGGTGATCGGTCTGAGATGAAGCAAAAGCGCACGCATTTCATTTTGTGCATCGCCAGCCATTCGTTCGACTAGGCGCATCTGCTTTAAAATCTTTTCATCGTTTTCCTTCATACCTTCAAGAATCGCAGAGGTCATCATTGAAATCGCAAACAACTGCTGGCTGACCGCATCATGCAGTTCTCGCGCCAGACGTTGACGTTCTTCTGACACGACTGATTTCTTCATTTGCACCTGCCATTCCGCTCGCTCATTCGAGAGCTTTTGCAAAGAGGCTACTTGCCCTTCCACTCGCTTCGCCATTTCATTTAATTGATCGGCCGCTAAGCCAATTTCATCGTCACCAAGAGACGGCAGTCTGTATGCAAAGTTCCCATTTTCAAACTTTAAAATCGACTCTACAAGCTGATCAAGACGCTTTTTATGCTGATAGCCAAATACATGTGAGGCAGAAACCCCAATGGCAAGACTAATGATCAGTAAAATACAAAAAAACGGGATGCCGAACCAGCGGGTAGAGAGGAGAATCATCGGATCAAGCTGATAATAAAAAAACATGGGCAGCATCGTCATGATGACAACACCAAGCGAGATCCCTACTCCAAGACGAATAGATTGCCACTGGATACCTAGATGGAGTCTCCTCATAAGTATCTCACATCCACATCTCCGATCAGTAAAGAGATGGAGATTTTCACTTTTCGTTTACTCTCATCGTAATTGTCGGTCATCACATACACTTTACTGCCGAATCCGCTTCTTTTTTCATCTATGATTTTCATATCACCGATCGCGGCTGAAGCACTCACACACACTTCAATATCCTGCGGTACGTAAATATCCACGTCTCCAATGAGCCCGCTAATCACGATCGTACTTTCTTCTTCTGCGATGATCGCCTTGGATAAGTCGATTTTGACATCCCCGATAAACCCTGAAATCGTCAAATCACTTAATTGAAACGGTTTTTTCATCAGCCTGACTTCACCAATAAAAAAGTCATGCTCTTTGCGCGGCTTTGTCTGGCTCTTTGTTTTCTTTTGCTCGCCCTCTTTTTCAAGATTGACTTTCAGAGATGGCTTACCGCCCTCCGGTGCTTCCTTTTTATCGACATCAAAAACGGGTTTGTTTTTCAATAAGCGATAGCCGGCATATATCAAAAAGGCCGCAAATAAATACCCTGTGAGACTAAACGTAATATTGAGCAGGAATTTTAAAAAGAGAAAGCCGGCAAAAATATAGGAAACTGAACCGAGCCAACGTTTGGATCGTGAGTGCAGCCAATAGCCCGCAAGCGCAAAAAACACAGGCCAAAACAAATCGGCTCCGATCCCAATAATTTTGAGAAATAGATTAATACCAAAAATCACGACAATGATGCCTAAAATTTGATTCCTTGAAAAACGCAGTTGACTCGCCTCCTTCCTTTCTTTCGTTCTTTACCGCAGCTTGAGGTTTCCACTTGTCATCTCAATATCGACTAAGTGTGTCCCTTTTCCACGCGTGCCTTTAAAGCCTCGACCTTCACTATCTGCTTGATCAAATTGATAGGAATGATCGACACTGCCGCTTGTTTTTTTCACTTGAACGTTGAAATCTCCTTCATCCGGCAGGTTAAATTTTGCGCTGCCTGATGTCATTTGAAAGGAGACAGGTGACGTAATAGTATCAAAGCTTGCCGTCAATCTACCACTCGTCATGCCTAGCTGCAGTTCTCCTTTAACATCTTTAATATCGGCACGGCCTGAAGTTGTCCCAATATCACTATTTTTCGCATCAATGTGAGACACGGAGAGCCTACCGGATGTCGCTTTGATTTCTACATTGTTTGCTGAGAAATTCTCGGCTTTGAGGTTTCCGCTTGTTGATTTGAGCGTCACATCTTGAAGAGACAGCTTCCCTTCGCCATCCATCTCGCTGACCCCGGTTCCACCCGTAATCTTCACATTTTTATGATAATCTGTTGGAATTTTAACTAAGAGTTCTCCTTTTTCAAATGAGGAGAAAAACAAGAATCCTTTTTTTTCAGCACGGACGTTGAATGTACTGCCCGTTTGTTTTGCAAACATTTTCCCTTTTCCACCTACGACCATCACGGAAATATCGGAACGATCTTCAGGCTGAACCTTCACACGAAATCCAGAAAGAGAGACATCTAATTGATCCACCTCACCTTTTTTCGCTGAAGCTGTTGTGACAGCTTTTTCACGGGAGAAGCTTAAATGAAAGAGATCTTCATTTTTGAAGAGCATCCCAATCATTAAAAAGACACCTACAATTATACAAATTAGACCGATTAACCGCTTCATTCATACCATCCCTTTATCTTCTGACCTTTTCATTATAAGGAAAAGCGAAACAGAAAGAAATCAAATATCGGAAGAAAAAACCTGCTTTTCTTCCGATTTGACATCGATTTCTTAGTTTGCTTGCTGTTCTGGCTTCTTCTCAAGCTTTAGCTTCTGCCATTCTTTTTCAACTTCATCTGCATAGTCTAGATGAGCATATGCCCCTTGATCAGCAAATTGTGCATAGCTGCCCGCTTTTGTTTCCATTTCTTCAATACGATTCTCCATTCGAAGAAATTCCTTATATGCACTTTCACTGTCTACTTTATTCATGGATTCGTTCATATGCTGCTTTGCCTGTGCGGCATTTGCTCTTGCAATGAGTGCCTGCTTCTTGTCTTTAATATCACGCAGCTTCGTTTCTAATTGCTGCAATTGCTCTTTCAGCTCTTTTAATTGTTTCACAGATTGCTGGTAGGCTTCCTGATATTCCTGGTGCTTTTCTTCAAAATACTTCATTTCTGTGAGCGCTTTTCGTGCCAGCTCTTCTTCTCCTGAATGAAATGCCAGCTCAGCTTGTTTCTTTCTTTTATCAGCAAAGGCTTCCGTCTCTTCTGCTTTGCGCAGGAAACCCTGCTGAATCGTTTGCTGTTTGATGATCGCGTGTTTTGCTTTGGCGATATCGTCCTCCATATCACGAACGTACTGATTCAACATGACACGCGGATTCTCTAATTTATCTAAACCTTCATTGACCGTTGCAACAAACATATCTCTTACTCTTCTGAATACCATTTGATATTCCTCCTCTTATTTTTTCTTTAAAAAATCTTCCCATTCTTGATCAAATGACGTGTGAATCGGTTCATCCATTTTCGGTGCCGTGTTCGGCTCCATATATGATCGACTCGACGATTCTTTTGCCTGTTCACCATTGATCATCGTCCAGCCAAAGTAGAGAAGCCCTCCAGCCAAAGCAATTCCAAAAATAAATGGCAGAGATTGCACGACGATCAGTACACCAATGACTGCTAGAATGACACCGAAAGTTTTGCTGCCTTTCTCATATTTCTTTACACCTACATAGATGAGCCACGCCCCAATCAGAATCGGGATCAGCCCTCCGATCGAACCACCAAAGAAGATGGATAGACCGACAAACATGAATATCGAACCGATGATGGTTTTACTTGTTAATTTCATCTTCATGCCTCCTTTCTTGCTCCTTGCTTTAACTATAGTCAAAAAAGAAAGCTGGCAAAACGTGTCGCAGATTGATCTTTCATTGCGACCAGAGTCGTAACTTCACTCAGACTGTGCGTTAGAACCCAATAAAAAAGCACTCTTCGAATGTGAAGAGTGCTCAGAATATTGACAAATGGCTAAAATGATCTTGATTTTAGCCATTTGTCTTCTTTTCAGCGTGATAGAAAACCTTTGAAGTCTAGAAAGGCCGAGTACTGGCGCGGAGCGAATTTGACATTCGTGAGCACCAGCACGCAGGACTGACAAAGAATGCGAGGGTTTGACTACACGCTGAGCACTCTTCGAATGTGAAGAGTGCTTTTCCTTATTTAGACCGAAACACGTCTGCGCTTCGTTCATATTCAACATCCGCATCACCGAGCCGATGATTCACGATCCGGGCGGCTGCAAATAAATAGTCAGAGAGCCGATTTACATATGTGAGCGCAACCGCTGGAATCTCTCCCTGCTTCGCAAGCGTCACCATATGCCGCTCTGCTCGTCTGACGACTGTCCGCGCCACATGTAAAAGAGCAGCGCCTTCCTGGCCGCCTGGTAAAATAAACTTGGTGAGCGGCGTGGCTTCTTCTACATAGACATCCATTCTTTGCTCAAGGACGGCTACAGACGCTTCAGTTAATTTACCTTCTTTGTGTGGTTTGACTGTTGCCAAATCTCCGCCGCAATCAAACAGCTCATGCTGTATGACCGTAAGCTCTGACAGAATGTCTTGAAACAATTCGCCATGCTGACGTAAATTTGCATGTGCAAGTCCAATAAAGCTATTTGCCTCATCTAACGTGCCGTACGCCTCTACTCTAACATCATCCTTGTCGGCTCTCCCGCCGATCAAGCCGGTTTGGCCTCGATCCCCTGTTTTTGTATAAAGTTTCATCGGTGTTCCCCCTTTTCCATTGCTTTGTCCTTTTAGTATACCCTGAAGTGGAGGGGTTGTATTTGTTTTGCTAAAACAATGTGTTTTTAATATTCGATTGAATCACATGATCAATCAAAAAAAGCGAACCCTTTGGTTCACTTTTAAATGGCATTCAATGTATAAAGAAGACGGTGCAATTTCTGCCTTAATCTTTCTTGTAAAAGCTCACCATTTTTTGTTTCTTGCATACCCGCAATAGCGATACAAAGATGATGAATAGGCATGCTCGTCGCTTGTTTGATCATGTGGACAAGCTGCCCCATGAGCTGAACAGACGATCCGTCTGATCGAGTTTCTTTCAGCACAAGCCAAATGGTCAGCTCGTCTTGCTGGCGCATACCGTAAAGCACCATATCGTCTTCTGTGTCTTCAGCAGCAAATTGTTTTGATCCATTCGTTTGGTCGTAAAACAATAGTCCTTCACGATCATCCAGTTCGTCAAGAAGCGTCTCACTTCCCGTTCCGAGAGATCTTTTCCAAAAGAAGCCACCTCTTTTCTCATGTGAGGAAAGGATGCGAAGCGGCTGTTTGATGGAAAACATCATTCCTTCTTCGTCATATGTGCTCCATCCATCTGCTAACTTCTCATTTGATGCTAGAGACTCCCCCGCAGGCTCAATGATCAGCTGAGGGTTTGGCCGAAATGGATGCTGGAGCGGTGTCACATTTGTTTCATATACACGATTGATCCGCTCAGGTGTCAAGACGTGATGCGGCTGTCCTATCATTTCAGTCTTTCCTTCATCAAGTAGCAGCAACCGGTCACAATACAAACTGGCGATGTTCACATCATGAAACACGCCGATCACCGTTAAGCTAGAGGAAGTGGTTTCTTCTTTAATTAAATCAAGCAAGTCTTTTTGATAAGCCAAATCAAGAAAACTGGTTGGTTCATCCAGCAATAAATATTCAGGTTGCTGAGCTAATGCCTGTGCCAAGTAAACACGCTGCTGCTCTCCCCCGCTCAACTCATGGATGGATTGATCCTTAAACTGCGCAACATCCGTTTGTTCCATTACTTTGTTTACAATCTGCATATCCTCTTGCGTAACAGATTGCAGCCATCCTTTTTGATATGGATAACGACCAAATTGAACCGTTTCTCCCACTGTAAATGAGAAGGCTTGGTCCGTTTTCTGCGGAAGAACAGCCATTTTTTGCGCAAGCACCTTCGGACGGTAGGATTGAACCAGTTGACCGCTCACGCGCACTTCGCCACTCTTAGGTGCCAGCATTCCAGAAATCAGCTTCAGCAAGGTCGACTTCCCGCTCCCATTTGGGCCAAGTATACCGAGAAATTCTCCTTGCTTCACCTCAAAATTGATGCCACGTATGACCTCTTTCTCTCCATATCCACCTCTGACTTCCTTCACTTGAATCATAGATGCGTCCCTCCTCTATATTTGCGGATAAGGATGATGCCAAATACAGGAGCACCAATTAACGCAGTAATGATGCCAATCGGTAATTCAGTCGGCTCAATGATCGTCCGGGACAACACATCTGCTAAAACGAGAAACGAAGCGCCGTTCAGCATAGACAAAGGTAGGAGATGCCGGTGATCTGTGATAGCTAGGAGACGGATAAAGTGCGGAATCACAAGTCCCACAAATCCGATCGTCCCTGACACCGCTACCGCACTTCCAGTCAGAATCGAACCAGCAAGCAGCACGATATATTTGCTCCTTTTCACATGGACACCTAATAGCTGTGCCTTCTCCTCTCCATACGTCATGACATTCAAATCCCGACCCATCAGCATTAACGCAAAGGTCCCAATAAAAAAGAAAGGGAGGAAAAGCGCAATATAGCGCCAGCCCCTCATGGACACACTGCCGAGAAGCCAATGAATAATCTCTTTTAGATCATCACCCGTTAAAGCAATCATTAATGAGATAAGCGCGCCCAAAAAGGAGCTGAAAATCACCCCTGTTAAGATTAAAGAAGAGATGCTCATTCCCCGATGAACAAGACGCGCAAAAAAGAGGACGAGACATAGGGTCACAAGCGCTGTTGTCATACTGAAAAAAGGCAGTGTGAAACTGCCGAGCAAAGGGAGCTGCAAGCTAAAAAATAGTGTCGCGACAGCTCCAACTGATGCCCCTTGAGATACACCTAGCGTATAAGGATCTGCAAGGGGATTTTTTAATAAACCTTGAAAGGCTGCACCAGATAAGGACAGCGCTGCTCCGACTAGTGCCGCTAATATGACCCTCGGCAGCCGAATATTCATCATAATATTGCGATCAATTGAATCTATGGTGCCAATCTGCACCCCGAATAGTTCATGAACAAAAATACGGAGAATAGACGGAATGGGAATCCCTAAGCTTCCAAAGGAGATTCCCATTCCAATGCTCACCACAAGAAGTAAAGCACTTAGTGTGTATGCGACGATGAATTTATTTGAACGTGTCAGGATAGATGCTTTTCGCAAGAGCCTCGACTCCTTCAACCAATCGCGGTCCCGGTCTTGATGCGAGATCCGTATTCAATTGAAAGACTTGTTTTTCTTTCACTGCTTTGATCGCATTCCAGCCATCTCTCTTTTTCAGATCAGCTAAACTGGAACCATCAATCGTGACAATGACATCAGGATTTCGTTTGATAATCGATTCTTCTGTTACTTGCACCCAGCCAGTTTGATCGCCAGCAGCATTTTTTGCATGTATAGCAGAAAGCATTTCGTTCATAAATGTATTCGTACCTGTTGTATATATTTCAGGCGCACCTGATACTTCGACAAAGACTGTTTTTTGTTTGTCTTTGGAAATTGACTCTGCTTGTTTCTTGATGTCATTCAGTTTTGTTTTCATCTCGTCTACAAGCTTTGTCGATGCTTCTTTTACTCCGGCTGCTTCTCCGATCATGTTGATTGATTTGTACACGTCCTTAAAGGAGGTGGCATCATTTACAGTCAGCACTTGAATCCCTGCATCTTCAAGCTGTTTAAATCCATCTTTTGATCCCATCTGCGATGCATGAGCTAGTACAAGATCGGGCTTTAAGGAAATAACCTTCTCGACATTGAATTCAAGTCCGCCAATCTTCTCTACCTTTTCAACTTCCTTTGGATAATTGTCAAAGTCTGATCGTCCGACTATTTTATCTCCAAGACCAAGTGCATAGGCAACCTCTGTATTACTCGGAATTAACGAAACGATGCGTTTAGGCTGTTCCTTGATTTCGACTGTTTTGCCAGCTGCATCTTTAATTGATACAGGAAATGCCGCAGCTGTTGTTTCGTTATTTTGTGAACTCTTAGCCTGATGATCTGTGTCAGCACCTGCACATCCTGCTAAAACACCCATCACAAGCAATAGCGATAGCCAAATGGCTGTTAACTTTTTCATGAATGAACCCCCTGGTTTATGTACTGCTTGACGAAATCTCTTTCGTCAATTCTTTTCTAATTTCGGGAATATTATACTACAGTGCAGATAGGTTGTATATGTGATTTCTAAAAGCGTTTTTTCCGTTCGAATAAAAGAAAAACAGCCTCTAAAAAGACTGTTTCCCACCCAATTATCTATTAATTTTTTCCCCGTTGATGACGACTTTCTGGAAAGAAGGAGCTACTGCATGTTCCAAAGAAAGTGGGTACGACACATGATCTATGACACAATTCTTCATGCTGAAGTGTGTCACAGGGGAATGTGGGTAGGCAGCTATTTTCACACCATACCGTCCGCCGCTGCTTTTAAGTCCTTCTACTTCAATATGACGTACAACAGGACGATGAGTACCTGCATCTCCTTCTTCATACATCATGTCGATACAGACCACTTCATGCTTTAAGCTTTTAACTGTATTGTCTTTAAAATAAATATGTTCAATGGTTCCGCCTCTGACCGAGTTGGTTTTAATACGCAGTGCTCGGTCCAGGTTCGGACTATCCATGACATTATTCTCTGCGTATACATACCTTACTCCGCCAGAGATTTCGCTCCCGATTGTCACTCCGCCATGTCCATCACGCATCTCATTTCTACGAATGACAATGTTTTCAGATGGCATCCCTATTCGCCGTCCGTCCTCATTTCTGCCAGATTTGATGGCAATACAATCATCTCCATTATCAAAATAACAATCTTCAATGAGCACATTCCGGCAAGACTCTGGATTGACACCATCTGTGTTTGGCCCATGCCCGATGATATGGACCCCGCGGATGATGACGTTTTCACTTAACACCGGATGAATTTGCCACATCGGTGAATCCTTCACTGTCACTCCTTCAATAAGAACTTGCTGACATTGATAGGGCTGAATAAAGCTTGATCTTAAATAATGGCCTTCTCCAAACACTCTTTCTTCTACTGGTATTCTCTTTTCAGCCATGTCAAATAGAATCTGACGATCACGGTCCTGAGAAGGCTGGCCATTCGTTCCATACTTCCAAGGCCACCAATGATGCTCATCTCCTCTGCCATCAAGCGTTCCAGCTCCTGTAATGGCGATGTTTTCTGCATGGTGTGCATAAATGAGAGGTGAATAATTATAAAGCTCCACCCCTTCATATCTTGTCAGTACAAGGGGCAGATAATCCTTTGGGTTTTGGCTGAATGTCACATAGGCTTTCTCATGCAAATGAAGCTCTACATGACTCTTCAATTCTAGAGCACCTGTCACAAACGTCCCTTCTGGAATCAGCACACGTCCTCCTTTCAACCGGTGCGCATCATCAATAGCAGACTGAATTGCAGTTGTTGAGAGCTCGGTCCCTTTCGCATCTGCACCGTAATGTACCACATTGAATTCACGATTAGGGAACAGTGGCGCTTTTATCTGCTTTAATACTTGATCCATTCCGTTAACTTTTTCCCTTTTTCTTGCTAAACGTGTGAGACCAATTCCTGTGAGTACCGCTCCTGTTGTGACATACATCAAACCCCGTTTTTTAGACACGATCTCATCCCCCAGTCGCCTTAAAGTGTGACACCCGTTTTGAAAATAGCCAGCTCTCTAAAATTGTTTTTTTCATGATTTAATAGCGTTCCGCTCGCCACATCAATGACAGTTGAAATGAATTTTTCTAACACAACACCTTCTGGAATATCTTCAAGCAGTTCTCCCGCATTAAAATCAATCCAGTGTTTTTTTGTTTCATATAAGGATGTATTCGTTGAGACCTTCATTGTTGGAACAAACGTGCCAAATGGTGTCCCTCTGCCTGTTGTGAAAAGAACCAGCTGACAGCCGGAAGCGGCAAGAGCAGATGAAGCAACTAAATCATTCCCCGGCGCACTTAATAAATTTAAGCCCTTTCGCTTCAGCAACTCCCCATATTTCAATACATCTTGAATTTCAGAAGTCCCTGCTTTTTGTGTACAACCGAGAGATTTATCCTCTAATGTCGAAATTCCACCTGCTTTATTTCCCGGGGAAGGATTTTCATATACCGGCTGTCGATGATCCATAAAGTATTGTTTAAAGTCATTAATCATTTGCACAATATTGTCGAAAGTCGTTTCTGATTCCGCTCTCTCCATTAAAATCGTTTCAGCTCCAAACATTTCGGGCACTTCAGTTAACACTGTCGTACCGCCTTGAGCAACAATAAAATCTGACAGCCTGCCTAAAAGCGGATTTGCAGTTATGCCAGAGAATCCATCAGACCCTCCGCACTTCAAGCCAATTTTCAGTTCAGATAACGGAATCTCTTCACGGTGATCTTCTCTCGCCGCATCATAAATTTCCTTGAGTAAAGCGACTGCCGTCTCAATTTCATCTCCTACTTCTTGGCTTCTTAAAAATTTCACTCTCTCGCGGTCATATTCACCTAATGTGGACTGAAAATCTTCAATATCATTGTTTTCACAGCCAAGCCCAAGGACGAGAACCCCTCCCGCGTTCGGATGCTTGACGGCATTTTGTAAAATGGTTTTTGTATTTTCATGATCGTCCCCAAGCTGTGAGCATCCATAATTGTGCTTTAATACGAGAGCTGTTTCAAAGGGATGGATGTTTCCGCCCATTTCAGCGATGAATATTTGAATGATTTGATCAGCGATGCCGTTCACGCATCCCACGGTTGGCACAATCCAAAGTTCATTGCGAATCCCGCTCTCCCCATTTTTTCGTTTATATCCTTTAAATGTAAGATTCGTTTTTTCATAGGGATTATCTGTGAATGAAGGCTGGTATTCGTAATCGAGCTTGCCTGATAGATTGGTTTTAATGTTATGTGTATGCACCCATTCTCCAGCAGAAATAGCAGTCGTTGCATGCCCAATCGGATAGCCGTATTTCATGATATTCTCTCTTTGCTTGATATCAGCCAATGCAAATTTATGACCTTTAGCGATGGTCTCTTTTAAGACAACAGAAAGCTCTTGATGGTGCAGTTCCTCCCCTTGCTCAAGCACTTTTAAAGCAATACCGACATTATCTGAAGGGTGAATCACAATAAAATCTTTCATGCCTTCTCCCCCTGACTTTCATATTGATGATTCAGCATTTGTTGAACAGCCACTCTCATGCCATGCTTCTGTATAAATGTAAGCTGCTCCGCTACAGCATGACTCAAATCTTTTACATCTGTTAAATTTCTTCCCCATAAGGGTTCACATGATAGAATCTCGGCTGCGACCGTTTCATTGGATTGGTTTTCCCCTTTCCAGGCTGTCATCATCAAGCCCATTACAGTCTCATCATCCTTTATCTTTTCTGAATGTGCTCGGTAAAAATAAATGAGACTGCTGAGTGAAAACACAAGTTTCATTGGCAGCTCTTTCTTTTGCTCAACATAATCAAGCAAGGACGGAAGAATACGGGTTCGGAACTTGGCTACACCATTGAGCGCAATATCGAGTAATTGATGCTTCACAAATGGATTGCAAAATCGATCCCAAACGGACTGTGTATAAAGAAGAAGCTCATCTCTAGGGAGATCAAGTCCTAGGAGTACTTCCTCCTCCAGCATCCGCCGGATGAACGGACCAACATGCTCATCATCCACTGCTTCCTTTACAGTTTCTAGACCACATGAATAAGCGATTGGCACCATCGCTGTATGTGCACCATTTAATATCCGTACTTTGCTCATGCGATAAGGCGTAATATCCTCTACAAAAAGAACATTCAATCCTGCTTTTTGAAAGGGAAGCTCTTTTTGTACGAAGGCAGGTGCTTCAATAACAAAGAGGTGATAATATTCTGATGTGACAAGCAATTCGTCTATATACCCATCTTCCTTTTGGACGATTTCAGCCGCTTCCTTAGAAAATCCAGGAACAATCCGATCCACAAGCGTATTACAAAATGTATTGGCTTCCTTGATCCATGTGATAAATGCAGGCGGCAGGTCCCACTCAGCTGCCATGTCGATCACATATTCTCTCAATCGATCACCGTTATGTTCAACCAGTTCACAAGGAAGAATGATCAGCCCTTTTTGTTCGTCACCAGCAAATGCTTTAAACCTTTCATATAAAAATGCCGTCAGCTTTCCTGGAAAACTGGCTTGCGGTCGATCCTCCAAGCGATCCTCCTTTTTAAACACAAGTCCTGCCTCTGTCGTGTTTGAAAAGACAAAGCGGAGATCGGGATTTTCTGCTACGCTTAAAAACCCTTCGTAATCGGCATACGTACTGATTCCTCTGCTGATCGACTGAATGATCATACGCTCATTTTTTTCTTGCTCGTCATGATAGCCTTGTATACATAAAGTGTATAAGCCATCTTGTTCATTTAAAGCCTTAACGGACCCTTTTCGCGGAGGAACAACAACGGCTCTTCCTTTAAAATCTGTGTGATCGTTCAGCTTTTGAATTTGCCAGTTCATAAACCCGCGCATAAAATTCCCTTCACCGATCTGCAAAATGGTTTCTGGATAAGCCGCCACAGGGTGCATAGCTTTGGATAAACGTTTCAAATGGATTCCCCTCTCTTCGTGAGATGCACACGTGAACATTTTTCTTTAAAAGATGCTGATTACTGCACCTTTTTGACTGAATCTCTGATCATTAACTCTGTGTGTACATACACTTTTTCCATATGATCTTCTTCTTGTGCTTCACCATTTATGACCGATAGGATGGCTTCTGCTCCAAGTGCACACATTTTTTCGATTGGCTTTTTCACCGTGGTCAATGCAGGCGTGGTATAAGATGAGAATGCGATATCATCAAAACCGATAATAGAGACATCTTCTGGACACGTTTTGCCTCTTGCAAATAACGCATTCATCGCTCCAATGGCCATATCATCGTTAGAGCAAAAAAGCGCTGTTGGCGGATGATCAAGGGTTAGCAGGGATTCCATTGATTCATAGCCATTTTTCATGTGGTAGTCGCCTGTGATCATATATTCTTTCTTCATAGGAATATGGTGATCAATTAACGCTTGGAGAAAGCCAGCTTTTCTTTCCTGAGTCGATTTAAAGCCTTCTTTTCCTTCAATAATGGCGATTTGATGATGACCTTGCTGAATGAAATAGTGTGCTGCCTGGTATGCTCCTTGACTATCATCTGCTAATATATTCATCACGTCATTACTTTCTACTCGGCGATTCAGCACAATGATTGGAATACCCTGTTGCTTAACATGATGGATAAACGCTTCATCGTGCTCACTTTGACTCATAAGCAAAATGCCGTCGTAGCGCTGTTTATGAATGGTTGTATAATCATGAAAGTCGTCAATACCTCTTACAAACAAATTATAATGCTCTGTCATGACGCTATTGACGCCTTTTAACGCATCCACAAAAAAGCTTGAGGACGTGCCTTCTGTTAAACTCGTAAAAAACAGACCGATTGTAAATGATTTTTGTGATACAAGGCCTCTGGCATGGACATTCGGTGAATAATTTAGCTGTTTTGCAATCGACAAAATCTTTTGTTTTGTCTTCTCTTTAATAAAAGGACTGTTATTCAAAGCCCTTGATACCGTCGTATGAGAGACGTTTGCCAATTTTGCTATGTCTTTAATTGTGACTGTCATGCTATTCCGCCTTTTATGATTTTTTACCATCTTATCATAAAACCGCTTTCATTTTCTTGCCTTTTTCCTCATGTGATTTCACGTTGATGATGGGGCTGCTTGGCACGATCAAATTGAAAATATTGCTTGGCATTTTCATAGCTGATTCCTTTCACGATTCCCCCTAACAGTTCAAGGTCGTATGGGGCTTCTCCCTTTTCTACCCAATCTCCAATGATATCACAAAGCAGTCTTCGGAAGTATTCATGCCTCGTATACGACAAAAAGCTTCGTGAATCCGTCAGCATCCCGATGAAGCGGCTGATCAGTCCTATACTGGAAAGAGCCATCATCTGCTCTGTCATTCCTTGCTTCGTATCATTAAACCACCAGGCTGTGCCATGCTGCATCTTCCCTGGTGTTTTTCCGTCTTGAAAGCTTCCAGCCAATGTTGAAATGACCACATTGTCACGAGGGTTCAAGGAATAAAGAATGGTTTTTGGCAATGCATCTTCTCGTTCTAAACGATCTAATATTCTGCAAAGCGGCTTTGCCATGTCCTCATCATTCATCGCATCATATCCCGTATCTGGTCCGAGCCGCTCAAACATTTTCGTATTGTTGTTTCTAAGTGCATTAATATGAAGCTGCATGGCCCAGCCCCGCTCACAGTAAGCCTGACCTAGTATAATGAATGTCTGTGTTTTAAACTTGATTTTCTCTTCTTCCGTCAATGGATGCCCAGACATTCTTTTATGAAAAATGATCTCCACTTCATCTTCTGACGTTTCTTCATATGTCATTTCATTAATGGCATGATCTGAGATCAAACATCCCTGTTCATGGAAAAAATCAATTCTTGTACGGAGTGCATTTAAGAAGTCTTGATAGGATTGTATTGAAGTAGCTGAAACCTCTGCCAGTTCGAGAACATATTTTACAAACAGATCATTCGCTATATCTAGTGCTTTATCAGGGCGAAACCCTGGAAGCACTTGTACAGAGAATCCTTCTTCCCGCAGTTTTTGGTGATATTGAAGTGAATCGACTGGATCATCTGTTGTCACGACGGTTTCAACGTTTGATTTCACAATGAAGTCCCTCGCACCAAAACCCTTTCCTTGCAGCTTTTCATTCACTTTCTGCCAAATGAAGTCTGCGTTTTGTTCGTTTAATAGATCTTCAACTTCGAAATATCTTCTCAGCTCCAAATGAGTCCAATGATAGAGTGGATTTCCTATGGTCATAGGGACGGTCTTCGCCCATGCCAAAAATTTTTCATCATCTGATGCATCACCCGTAACATGCGATTCAGGAATGCCATTTGCTCTCATAGCGCGCCATTTGTAATGATCTCCATAAAGCCATGCTTCGGTGATATTTTGAAAGGTTTTATTTTCATAGATTTCTTTAGGACTTAAATGACAATGGTAATCTATAATTGGAAGGTCCTTTGCAAACTCATGATATAGCTTTTCAGCCGTTTGACTGTTCAGTAAAAACTGATCATCTAAAAAGGCTTTCATTAAACCCCATCCCCCTTATCGTATGAAAAATATTTTGTTCACGTTAACATTTTTATTGTAATCGTTTACAAAGTTGATTTCAATCCTAAAATAGGAAAAAACGATCTCCTTTAGAAAAGAAAATCGTTTTTTGTCTATTTTACAGGAGGTGATTTTTTTAGGATAATCGCAATAGTTGTTCCAGCACCTGGTTCACTCTCCACTTGAATATCACCGTCATGCAGCAGGACAAGTTCTTTTGCTATTGCCAGCCCGAGTCCTGTGCCATTCGTTGGGTCATTTGTATTTGTCCCTCTGTAGTAGCGGTTAAATAAGTGATCGACCGTTTCCTGTGCCATTCCGCATCCGTTGTCTTTCATTTCGATCCGAACTTCTTCATTTGTTTCAGATAAAACAGCTGTAATATGCGTACCTTTTTGATTATGCTTGACGGCATTCGCCAGTAGGTTCTCAATTACACGTCTGAACCAGGCTTTGTCGATCTCAAAAATGACACCGTTTGTTTGATCTTCAAAAGAGGATGGGAAGTCCTCAGAAAAGGAGTTTCTTGAAAACTCGTCCATAATAGAGGCGATAAACTCACCAAGCTCAACCGGTTTTCGATTAATAGGCAAGGCACCATTTTTTAAACGGTACGTGAGGTTTAAATCCTCAATCAAGGTAGACATGTATTCTGATTTCTCACGAATCACCTGGCCCATTTCCATCACTTCTTCTTTGGACCATTGATATTGATCGGATTCGAGCATCAGACCATAACCATAAATCGTACTAAGAGGTGTTTTCAAATCATGAGAAAGTCCGGCAATCCATTCTTCCCTTGTGGTTTGAATTTTTCTTCGGTTTACTTCATTCTCTTTTAAAGTATGCGTGAGCTGATCCATTGTTTTAAGGATATCCTCAAATAATCGGTATTCCCGCTTAATACGGCCTTTTTTATTTTTACTGACTGGAATTCCTTTTCTGTTTGTTGGTTCCTGCAATTTATTTCTTGATAAGAAAATCAGCCAGCGGATAATGTGATAGATCGGCAGTCCATAGCGATACGAGTACCATAATGTCATGACGATGATAACCGTAAGCGCAAGACCCGCAATTAAAATGGTTGTATATTGATTTAAAGCGTCTGTCTCTTTCTCGTAAAGTTCGTCTGGGCTGTATACTTTATTTGGTACAGAAATGATGATATATAGGTTTTTATTCACTTTGATATAAGACAGGTCACTTCTAAACTCCCAAGGCTTCGATTGATACTTGAGCAGTTCAACATCTGTTACATCTTGTTTCATATTGGTATTGGTTCGAATGCCCTTTAAATATTTCCCTTCATCATTGAACAGGTGCACCGATCCATTCATTCTCTTCAAGAATTCTTTCGTTTCAACCGAATATTGAGATAGTGCAGCCAAATCTTTCTCGTGCTGTTTCAAATAATTGGCTACCTTCGTGCTGTTCGTTTTAAACCCATACAACACGATAAAGCTTTTTTGATCAATCTCAATGGGCCAGAAGTACATCTTGTAATCTTTGAATTGTCTTTTTTCAAAGATCTTGATCATTTCATCCTTTTGATAGGATGTTGGAATGGTCTGAGGGCGGTGATAGCTATAGACGTTATGCTTTTTTGAATCAATCACTTGCAGCCAACCGTCTCGTTTTTTCACTGCTTGCTTGAGCTGATCATCGGCTTCCATTTTTCCATCCTCATTAAAATAAAGCCAGCTCATGAGTGTATCTCCATCAGCTTTTGTTAAACCGGTTTCAGCCATGTTCTCGTAGTGTTTTTTAAAATATAAATTCTCAGAGAACGTATGTCCGATCATCAAAATGGCAATCACAATAAACATTTGCCCAACAAAGTGAAAGAAAAGTTTTGTTCGTAAATTCATAAATTAATTAAGAACCTTTGCTGGATGTGGTATAAATTTATAGCCCATACCACGGATCGTCACAATATATTCTGGCTGACTCGGATCTAACTCGATCTTTTCTCTCAGCTTTCGAATATGAACCATCACGGTGTTGTTATCACCATATGATGGAACGCCCCATACTTTCTCATAGATTTGATCTTTTGAGAGAACCACATTCGGATGATCACAAAAGTACTTCAGCAAGGAGAGAAGCTGAGCTGAGCATGCGGTTACCTTTCCTCTTACTTTTAATTCGGCTGAATGAGGATGATAGGAGAAATGGGCATATTCATATGGGCTTTGAGCATCCTCTTGGTCTTCCTGCAAGGAGATATAAGTTCGGTTTAAGTGAGCTTTAATTCTAGCCACTAGCTCTAGCGGGTTAAATGGTTTTGTAATGTAATCATCTGCCCCCTGCGCAAAGCCGGTCAGTTTATCTACATCAGACGTTCTTGCAGTTAAATAGAAAATGGGCGCTTTCGTATATTTTCTCATTTCAGGAAGAACATCAAAGCCAGACTTACCGGGCATCATCACGTCTAGAAGTAAGAGGTGGATGTCCTCGTTTTTGACAACATCTAATGCTTCATCTGCATGGTAGGCTTTATATATATGCTTGAATCCTTCTTTTTTTAATACGCGTTCAACCATTTTTACAATTGCTTCTTCGTCATCTGCAATCAATATTTTTGCTGTTTCCACGCATCTCTTTCCTTTCTAGCTATGATCTCTAACCGTATATTACCATTGTCTAAAGTAAAAAAGTACCTCTTTTCTGCATAAAAGCGAAAAAATATCAACTGGAAAAAACGGAAACACTAGGAAGGTTTAAAGACGCAAAAAAACTCGGCTATTTCACCGAGTTCATTTGACCTCTATTATCCATTTACAGCTTCTAGCTTTCTTTCATGATTCATCAAGTCATATGTTAAACAGATCGGCTTATTCGTTCTAGGATCAAGTACGATTTCTGCGTCAATGTGGAATACCTGACCGAGCACCTCTTTGGTCATGACCTCATGAGGCGTACCATCTTTGATGACTTTTCCTTGATTGAGGGCAATCATGTAATGAGAAAAACGTGCCGCATGATTCAAATCATGAATGACCATCAATACAGTTCGTCCCTGCTCTCTGTTTAATCGTTCTAACAGTTGAAGAATTTCGAGCTGATGCGCAAGATCCAAATACGTCGTAGGCTCATCTAATAGAAGCAATTCTGTTTCCTGGGCAAGTGCCATCGCAATCCATACACGCTGACGCTGTCCACCGGAAAGTGCTTCAATTGGGCGGTCATGAAAAGCAATCATGCCCGTTTCCTCAAGTGCCCATCGGATGATTCGCTTATCTTCATTTGATAAGCGACCAAATCCATTTTGATGCGGAAATCGTCCATATGATACAAGCTCATACACTGTCAATCCGCTCGGTGCTTCGGGCGTTTGCGGTAAGATCGCCATTTGTTTTGAAATTTCTTTTGTCGGCGTTTGATGGATCGCCTGGCCATTTAAGTAAACAGCGCCTTGCTGAGACTTCATGATGCGGGACATTGTTTTTAAGATCGTTGATTTCCCGCAGCCATTTGGTCCGATCAGTGTTGTCACCTTGCCTTTTGGGATACTGATATTTAAATCCTCTACGATTAAACGGTCTTGATAACCGATACATAGCTTTTTTGTTTCGAGCGATTTCATCTGTTGTCTCTCCTTCCTCATCAGTTCGTTTTCATCAATAAGTAAATGAAGTAAGGTGCGCCTAAAGCAGAAACGACGAGCCCAACTGGCACCTCTGATGGTGCGAGTATGACGCGACCAAGTGTATCTGCCAGTAATAATAACAGGGCGCCGATCAACGCAGAGGCCGGGATCATGCCTTGATGCTTTGGCCCAACAAGCTTTCTCGCCAAGTGTGGTGCGGCTAATCCTAGGAACGAGATACTGCCTGCAACCGCGACACTTGCACCTGCTAATGCAACGGCAATCAGCATCAGAAAGCTTCTTTCTTTATGAACTGAAATCCCTAATCCATAGGATAGCTGGTCACCCAAATTCATGATATTTAAGTAGCGTGCTCTCACCAGCGCTAGCACAAGGAAAATGAGCATCCATGGCAGAACAGACAGGACATACGTCCAGCTCGATCCCCAAATGCTTCCTGATAACCATACGATCGCTTGGTTAAAATCATTTGGGCTCATTTTTAATTGAATGACCACAATTGCTGCTGAAAACGCAGCATTGACGCCAATTCCCGTTAAAATCAATCGAACAGGTGTAATCCCTTTTTTCCACGCTAACACATAGATGAGAAATGCAGCAAAGCCTGCACCTGCAAATGCGAAAAGCGGCAGTACAAAGATCGTCAAATCACCTAGGTTCGACATCGAGCCTTGGAATGCAAAGATAAAGAGTACCACGGCAAATCCAGCGCCCGCATTCACACCAAGAATACCTGGATCAGCCAAGCCGTTTTGAGAAACACCTTGCCAGATGGCTCCTGATACAGCAATAGAAGCACCCACAAGTAAAGCAATGATCATTCGTGGAAGTCTGAATTCGAACAAGACAAGCTCATCCATTTCACTTCCAAACCCCAAAAATGTTTTTAATGTATCTATCGGAGAAATACGAATTTCTCCGGTATTTAAACTAATTAAAAATACGGCGGCGATCGCTAACAAGATCATCAGCATCGTTCGTTTATATTTCTTTTTCTTTGCCTGCTGCACCATTTCCATTTAAATTCCGCTCCTTTCGCGTCTAGCTAAATATAAGAAGAAAGGAACGCCTATAATGGCAGTAATGGCGCCGACTGGCGTTTCAAATGGAGCATTGACCAATCTTGCAGCAATGTCTGCATAAATTAGCAGAATGGCACCTAAAATAGCCGAGCATGGGATAATCCATCGATAGTCCACTCCGACCAAGAATCGAGTAACATGGGGGATGACAAGCCCGATGAAACCAATAGAGCCTGCCACCGACACGGCAGCACCGGTTAAAAGAATCACGACCAATATGCCTAGCACCTTAACCGTTTTCGTATATTGACCGAGCCCTTTCGCCAATTCATCACCTAAGCTCAGAACAGTGATCGAGCGAGCAAGGACCATCGCAATGATGAGTCCTGCAATGGCAACTGGAATAATAATCTTTATGTTGCTCCAATTCACACCTGCCACGCCGCCAGCGTACCAAAAGCTCATGTCCTGAGCGACGTCAAACCGGATGGCAATTGCTGAAGAGATGGAACTTAAAAGGGCTCCAACCGCTGTCCCAGCAAGTGCAAGCTTCACTGGGGTCAGTCCTCCTTTTGACAGAGTACCGACACCAAACACAATAGAGGCACCAAGTGCGGCTCCGGCAAACGACCAAAGAATTAATGTAAAAGAAGATTGGCCTGGGAAAAACGCAAATGCAATGGCTATTGCAAATGCAGAGCCATTTGTCACACCCATAATTTCAGGAGATGCAAGCGCATTTCTTGTCATCCCTTGCATAATGGCACCTGATACGGCTAAAAAGGCACCAACGAGTGCAGCACCAACTGTACGTGGCAGCCTCAATTCCCGGATGATTTGATGTGAAGTTTGCTCTTGATCAAAATGAAAAATGGCGTCCCATACAGTGTGTAGATGAATGTTTGCCGCTCCTAATGATACCGATAAAAAAAGACCAAATGCTAAAGCGATGATTCCTATGATGACAACAGCTGCTGTTCCAAAGGGCTTCGTGACAATATCCATTGCATCGTCTTTGGCTGGCAGCTGTTTATTCGATTGTGAGCCCAAAACCAGTCTCTTCCTTTCCGTTCATATCTATTCTTTATCAGTGATAATGATTATCAATCTCGAAGTCTAGTATATCATTTTCTTTTCTTTTTGAAATCATTGTTCTGAACATTTTTTTATTTTCATCAAAAAACCGGGAGAAATTCACCATTTTTCTTTCGGTCCGAAAATAGCCGATGCATTTTTCATCCTATCATGTTACGATATAATCGAAATTGAGAATCATTATCAAAAGAAAATGAATAGGAGAGACTCTTTGTGAAAAAACGACATGGATTTCTGTTGATTTCCTTAGCTATCCTTATGCTGTTTACAGCTGCTTGCGGCAGCAATTCAAATAAAGACTCTGGTGCCAGTCAGAATGACACGATTACTTATCAGGATGTTAAAGGTGAAGTTAAGCTCCCTAAAGATCCGAAACGAATTGTACTTCTGGCAGAAAGCTACTATGGAGACCTCGTAACACTTGGCAAGACGCCGATTGCTGCAACCGCCCCCATCTTTAAAAACCCTTTCTATCAAGGAAAAACAGATGGAGTCAAAAACCTTGGTACGACACCTTCGGTTGAAAAGGTAGCCGCTTTGAAGCCAGATATGATTATCGCTTGGGGAGAAGATGAAAAATTTGATCAATACAAAAAGATTGCTCCAACCGTTGCGATAAAATACAATCAATACTCCTTTAAAGATCAACTAAAAGAATTCGGTAAAATGACAGGCACATCAAAAAAAGCAACAGAATGGATCAAGAAATGGGATACAAAAATAGCTGAGGTGAAGCCTAAAGTAACAAAAGCCGTTGGCAGCAAAACCGTTTCAATCGTATCGCCATTTGATAAAGGCATTTATATCTTTGGAAACACGTTTGCACGCGGAGGCGAAATCATTTATGACGAGCTGAAATTACGTGCACCGAAAGCCGTTCAAAAAGACGCCATCGACAGTGGTGTAGGCTATGCAAACATTTCGCTTGAAAAGCTGCCTGATTACGCAGGCGACTATATTTTTACTAGCCCATGGAGCGGTTCAAAAAGTAAAGGAGATCAAGTGTATGAAAGCAGCATTTGGACATCCCTCTCTGCTGTAAAAAATAAACACGTATTTGAAATCGATCCTGTCGGTTACTTCTTTAATGATCCAGTGTCACTAGAAGGTCAGCTTGAGTTTATTGTGGACCGATTAACATCTGCATCATAAAAAAAACGTTTCTCCAAATATGGAGAAACGTTTCCCTTATTCCGTTCCTTTAGCGAATCCTTTTGACATGAATGGATAAAGCAAAATCCCTACTAAGAATAGACCAATACCAAGTCCAAATGTTTTCAAATCAGCTGTTCCTGAAATGATCACCCAAGCTGAATACCCCATCGCAACAAGCGCAATGATTCCGTCTCTTGTACGGTTCCCTTTTTGAAGCTCGTATGTGTCACCTTGCATAATGACTTTAAAGCTATAGATCGAAGACACAATATACGGAATGAGATACGCAAGTGTCGCTGATGTTGTTAAAAAGGTAAAAGCCTCATTAATCGTACGGGACATGACTGAGAAAATAAACAGCTGTGACATGATATTTGTAACCGTCAAAGCGAACACAGGACTGCCCTTTTTGTTGGTTTTTGCAAATACTGCTGGGAAATCGCCAGCCTTTGCTGCTTGATACGGTACCTCTGAACCAAGTAAAATCCAGCCAAGCATTGAGCCAAATAAACAAATAATCGCAAGCAGTGCCATGACAATCCCGCCAGCCGGCCCGATAATGAGCTGAAGCACGTCAACGAATGGCTTATCTGAGCCTTGCAATTGATCATGCGGCAGGACGCCCATTGTAATCAATGTAATAATCATGTAGATAGAAAGTGCAATTAAAAGACCTGTAATCGTTGCACGTTTTACATCACGCTGTGAGGACGCTCTTCCTGATAAAATAACAGCAGATTCGATGCCGATAAATGCCCATAGTGTGGAGATGGCCGCATGATGAATTTGGCCTCCAAGCCCGAGCACTCCTTCGCCTTCTGTTGCAACTGGGAAGTAATAATGTTCAAATAATGCCGTTTGAAATGCAAATAACCCCGCAACAATAAAAAGGACGAATCCAAGTACCTTTGAAAAGGTCGTAATAAAGTTTAATTTACTTGCAGCACTTAAGCTTGTGATTAATATCGTATGTGTTCCCCATAGGAGAATGGTACATACAATAAACGTCATCAGCTGACCAAGTGTGATGGCTTCTTTTCCAAAGGAAAAAATCTCCGTCTTCACGGTGAGAATAGGCAAGAATGTCGTTAAATAACCGGCAAGGCTCGTAATAATCGCGACATTACTAATCCAGCTTGCCACCCAATATCCCCAAACCATTGTAAAACCGGCCGCTTTTCCTTTTTTCGGATCGTTAAAAAGCGCTCTTGCATAACTTTGTGGTCCAGCCGTCAGCTGCGGTTTATGAATGGACAAATGTCCAAAGACAAGTGCAATCATCAGCACACCGCCACCTGTGACAAGCCATGCCATCGTCACACCTAAAGGACTGGCATGCTGGGCAAGCGTACTTGGCAGCATAAAGATGCCTGAACCTACCATATTTCCGACGACAAAAGCCGTCAATAACCAAAAACCCCATTTTTTTGTCTGTTCCATTTCCGTACCTCCGTTATATTCACTTAGGACCAGACCCGGCAGTATCTTCATTGATATATTTGTGAAGCAATGACTTGAATTCTTTATGTTCAACATGGGTCGCTTTCTTAACAGCATACCCTTATCTTTAATACTCAGAACATAAAAAAAAGCCTGAACAACAGTCCATGCTTTTCAAAACATACACCTTGATCTCCGGATAGCCCTCCACGCTTCAAAGACGTGGCAGTCCTGCATTTATTCAATGCAGACCCAGCATAAAGAAAGTTGGAGCTCTCTCTACACTTCGGCGCTGATGCCTTTTTTCTCATGATCTTCGATTCCATCTCTCCCATGAGTGACTCATCATCCGCGCAACCTCTACCTCACTGAGACATAGCGTGAGGATTTCTATTCATTTTTACTACACGAAGGTTATCAAACATTCTCACATCTGTCAAAGGGAAAAACATAGAAAAAAGGCAGAGAATCATTTCTCTGCCCTTTACCTGTTTATTGATCGTTGTTTTTCTTCTTTTGTACAGCTTCCTGAAGTGGATCGCCTGCCAGCTCTTTACTTGCTTCTTCTAACAGCTGATCTACCTGCTTATGGTCTTTCTCACTTTTCGCCTTTTTGTCCTTTTGGAAAAATGACATCGCTGTTTCCTCCCTTTTCATAAAATGCGGTTGCCCGTTTAATTTGTGCTACAGTGCGCCGCATTATACAAATGGAAAGGCTTAATCATCATGAAAGGTCTGTCTCATTTTTTGCAAATACGTCAAAAAAGTCTTTAAGTCCTCTTTGGTGAAGTCTGACATCATATGTTGAATCACCTTTCCGAAAAGACGTGTATGCTTTTCATAAATCGCTATCCCTTTTTCCGTAGCTTCTAACCGAACTAGCGTGGGGTCGTCTTTGTCACGTTCTCTTTGAATATAGCCCTGCTCACATAATTTATTGAGTGCAATAGAGGCTGCACCGGGGTTTAATGAGAGTCTTTGTTTTAGCTCTTCGGCATGTGATACTTGGCCTTGTATCAAAATAGAAAGAGCATATATCTGCGGTGGCGTGATGTCTTTTTCTAACTCAAGTAACTTGCGGTTTAATTTACGGCTGACTTCATAATGTACGAGAACAATTTCTTTTAAAATGTCTGCATTACTCATCCGAATCGCATCCTTATCGTTAGTATCAACATGACTTCCCCCCTATTATAGAATGTTTTTCCAATCAGCCAACCCTTTTATCCTTTTTTCTATAGAAATAAGCCTTGATGAATGAATTCACCCTTGATATAGTGAATACTTGAACAAAAAACAGAACAGGAGTACGCATCATGACAGGAAAAACACACATTATGGGCGGAATTGCCGCCACAACGGCGGTCGCCTACTACTACGGACTCGACCCAGTCACCATGGCTGCTGCTGGATCAGCAGGTGCTTTGATCCCCGATCTTTGCCATACAAAAAGTAAAATCGGTAGAAAACTCCCGCTGCTCTCGGCTCTAATCAGCAGTGTGTTTGGTCATCGTACGTTTACACACAGTCTATTATTTTTGCTGATCATTTATTTTCTCGCAACAACATACATTTCAAATGACAGCTTAAGTACCGGTTTACTCGTTGGAATGGCGAGCCATCTTATCCTTGATGCAGGAACAGTGAACGGTATTAAATTTTTATTTCCAGCTTCCATTAAAGTGCGTCTCCCCTTCTATGTCAAAACAGGAAGTACAGGAGAACAGGTCGTACTAGCTGCTCTCACTGTCGTCACCTGCTATTACATTGCCGTCATCTGCGGTATATCTATCCCCATTCAGTTTTAACAGATTAAAAAAGAGTTTTTGGGAAAAGACAGGATATGAATTGATCATTCCTCATTTTTTTAGTAGGTTTAAGGTAAGTGTTTTTGCCTTGCACCCGAATACAGAACGGTGAGGAGATACATAAATGAAAGCGTTTTTTAAAAATCACTGGTTTTTAGTGTACTCCATCCTCTTCATGTGGATGAAAACATACATCATTTATCAATTCGGATTTCACATACGAACAGCCAATCTGTTTCATGAATGGCTACTGTTGATCAATCCACTTAGCTTTTTGCTGCCTTTGTTTGGGATTGCTCTTTTTTTAAATGAAAAGAAACAAAAGGTTTTTTTATTGACGGCCAATTTTATTCTAACGGCAATCCTTATCTCGAATACGATCTTTTATGGTTTTTATATTGATTTCATTACCATTCCCGTGTTATTCCAAGCGAAGAACATGGGAGATATGGGAAGCAGTATGACGGAATTGTTTCATCCACTCTTTGTGCTGATGCTCATTGATTTTGTGATTTTAGCATGGCTGCTCAAGCGCAAACCATTAGCACCAAGAACGTCATTCAAGACGATCAAAACGTATTATGCGGTCTGTTGCAGCTTCTTATTGTTTCATGTCAGTGCAGCCATGATCGACCATCCTCGCTTTCTGACAAGCTCTTATGATCGCGAAGTCATTGTACGAAACCTTGGACTTTTCCAATTTCACCTGTATGACGGTGCTGCTCAAACGGCGCGCATTGGGCAAAAGGCCTTTGCAGATGAAGATACACTTTCTACCGTTGCCAACTACACGAAGGCTGATTACAGTGCCCCAAACGAAGAGTTTTTTGGACTTGCTAAAGGCAAGAACGTTGTGTTCATTTCACTTGAATCAACGCAGCAATTTGTCATGGATCAAAAGGTGAATGGACAATACATCACTCCCTTTTTGAATCAACTGGCTAAAAAGAGTTTTTATTTTGATGAATTTTATCAGCAAACTGAGCAGGGGAAGACGTCAGATTCAGAGTTTATTATTGCGAATTCCCTCTATCCATCCAGTAGCGGCGCTGTCTTTTTCACAGCGAGTGATAACGAATATGACACGTTATACAAGCAGTTGAAAAAAGAAAACTATCAATCCGTCCAATTTCATGCGAATAATAAAACGTTTTGGAATCGTGATGTGATGTATGAATCGCTTGGAATTGATCGTTTTTATGATGTCGATTCATATGATGTCAATGAACAGAATTCAACTGGCTGGGGCTTAAAGGATATCGAATTTTTTGATCAATCCGTTGATCATTTGAAAAAGTTGAAGCCGCCTTATTACAGCACATTCATTACCCTGACCAATCATTTTCCATTTGAGATTGACCAGGTGGATCAGTTTATTGATGAATATCATTCGTCCAGCACCATTTTAAACCGCTATGTAACGACCGTCCGCTATCAGGATGAAGCGGTTAAGATATTTTTTGACCGTATGAAAGAAGAAGGGTTGTATGACAATACGATGTTTGTTCTCATGGGTGATCACTATGGCATCTCAGAAGCACATCATGAGGCAATGGCACAGCTGCTGAATAAAGATGAAATCACGCCGTTTGATGCTGTCAAACTGCAGCGGGTACCCTTTATGATTTACATTCCTGGTGTCACAGATCAAGCACCGCAGACCATTTCTGAAACAGCTGGTCAAATGGACGTAAAGCCGACACTTCTTCACTTACTCGGTATTGAATCAAAGGATGCCATTCAGTTTGGAAATGACTTGTTTTCAAACGAACGCACGCCTTTTGCTGTTCTGAGAAACGGGAACTTTATTACAGATGATTATCTCTATACAAAGAACACCTGCTATGATCAAAAGACAAAAGAACCTGTTAAGCAGGATGAGGTGTGTCAGCCTTATATAGAAAAAGCCAATAAAGAGCTCTCCTTATCAGACAAAGTGATCAATGGAAATTTGCTGCGTTTTTATCAGCATTAAACAGGATAAAATGCCCTCCTTTGTCTTCACGCTGTGAAAGTCGCCAGTTGGCGGCTTTTTCTTTTCTCTTTTTACTGAAAGCCTATGAATGCTCAAATAAGTTTGCTTATAATAAAGGGAACTACATGATATGAATGATAAGAGGTGTGCATATGAAGTATCTATTCTTCCCCTTCATCTCCCTATGTTTGCTCCTAAGTGGATGTCAAACAGAGGTGAAGTCAACTCATACGAGTAAAAAAACAGAACTTGTGATTTCAGCAGCGGCGAGTCTTCAGGATGCACTAAAGGAAATTGAAACCGCCTTTCAAAAGCAGCATCCGAATGTGACAGTAACGAATAATTTCGGATCATCCGGTGCATTGAAGCAGCAAATCGCTCAAGGAGCAAAAGCAGATCTTTTTTTCTCAGCGGCTGAGGAGCCCTTTGATGCTCTTGTTCAATCCGGAGATATTGATCAAGAGCATATCAAGGATGCTATACAAAATGAGCTTGTCCTCATTGTGCCAAAAGATAACTCTTCTTCTATTAAAAGCTTTCAAGACGTAAAGGACATAAAAGGAAAGATTGCTCTTGGTACACCTGAATCGGTTCCTGCTGGTACCTATGGCAAAGAGATTTTCACAAAGCTGAATATATGGAATCAAGTGAAAAAGAATGCTGTTTATGCCAAAGATGTACGGCAAGTTTTAAGCTACGTTGAAACTGGAAATGTCGAAGCAGGTGTTGTGTATAAAACAGACGCCCTCGTTTCAAAAAAAGCAAACATTGCAGCTGAAGCAAATCCGGACATGCACTCCCCAATTATATATCCAGTAGGGATTGTAAAAGCGACAGAGCATCTAACAGAAGCCAAGGCCTTTTTTCAATTTCTTCAATCAGATACAGCCACATCTATTTTTAAGAAATACGGCTTTCAAGTGTCGTAATGCCTATGCTGACTGAAGAATTTCTATCTCCCATTTGGCTGTCCGTTCAAGTGGCCATCGTTAGCGGGCTGTTGGCCACTGTTTTTGGCACAACGATTGGCTTTTGGATGGCGCGCACAACGTTTAAGGGGAAAATGATTGTGGAAACGTTCCTGATGATGCCGCTTGTCCTTCCGCCGACGGTCGTAGGTTTTTTATTACTTGTCGTATTTGGAAGGCATAGTGTGATTGGAGGCGCGATTGAATGGCTCTTTCACCAGCCGGTTATTTTCACTTGGTGGGCGGCGGTCATTGCATCGACAGTTGTGGCATTCCCGCTCATGTATCAATCAGCAAAAGCCGGATTTTCTACGATTGAGTCAGATATTGAAGGAGCTGCAAAAGTAGATGGTGCCCATTCATTCCAAGTCTTTGCCTATATTACAGTCCCTCTTGCCCTGCCTTCCCTCTTGTCAGGCAGCATCCTCAGCTTTGCGAGAGCCCTTGGAGAATTCGGAGCGACCTTAATGTTTGCCGGCAACATCCCAGGAAAAACCCAAACACTCCCAACTGCTATCTATGTGGCAATTGATTCTGGACGCATGGAGCTTGCTTGGGCGTGGACGATCTGTATTGTGGTCTTATCTTTTATTATGCTTTTGGCTGTGCGAAGAAGTAGTACGTAAAAAATCCCCTTTCTCACATGAGAAAGAGGATTTTTTCATTTATTCAAACCCAACCGTCATCGTCTCTGGATTTGAGCCGACACGCTCGTTATTGTTTAATGCATCGATTTTTTCCATGTCTTCCTTGGATAGTTCGAAATCAAAAATGTCGGCATTTTGTTTAATGCGTTCTTCGTTGATTGATTTAGGAATCGTCACGACGCCGCTTTGCAGATCCCAGCGCAAGATGACTTGTGCAACTGATTTGTTGTAGCGTGCAGCCATTTCTTTCAATACGTCATGGTCTAATAGCTTTCCTTGCATCAGCGGAGACCACGCTTCAATTTGAATCCCTTTTTCTTTTGCGTATTGACGCAGTTCGACAAGTGTCAGTTTCGGATGAAACTCCACTTGGTTCACGGCTGGAACAACTTCAGCATCTTTTAACAGCTCTTCTAAATGCTGAATGTAGAAGTTGCTGACGCCAATGGCTCTCACTTTTCCATCTTTGTAAAGCTTCTCAAGCGCACGCCATGTGTCTTTAAATGTATCTGCATTTGGGCCAGGCCAATGAATCAAATAGAGGTCTAAGTAATCAAGACCTAATCGATTTAAACTTGCATCAAACGCAGCAAGCGCTTTGTCATATCCTTGATCCGTGTTCCATACTTTAGACGTAATGAATAAATCTTCTCGTTTCACGCCAGATTCTTTAATAGCTTTGCCTACGCCTGTCTCATTTTTGTAAACGGCAGCCGTATCAATGCTGCGATATCCGTTTCGTATGGCTGCTTTCACGGCATCTACCACTTGATTGCCGTCCTCCACTTTGAATACACCTAAACCAAACCAAGGCATTTCCACTCCATTATTCAGTGTTACGGTATCATTCAAGCTTTTGACCATTTTAACAACCACCTTTTTCATAGATTCCATCTTTTCCATTATCTCACGTTGTGCTTTAAAACTCTATTATCAGGCGTTTCTCTTTGCTTCTATGGCTAACAACAAAGCACCTGTCATGCCGGCCTTGTCCTCAAGTCCAGGAGAGACAATATATGAATCAAGCGGCGGCAGATCTACATAATCATTGAGATAAGCAGCAAGCTTCTCTCGAATTAGTGGAAACAGTTGTTTTTGCTTCATGACGCCCCCGCCCATAATGATGCGCTCTGGGCTTAAAATAAGCGAGTACTGCATTAGCGCCTGCGCCAAATAGTCGGCTTCAAGTACCCAAACCGACTCTTCCTGCGTGAGCTCTTTGGCAGATTTCCCCCACCTTTTCTCAATCGCAGGCCCAGCGGCGAGCCCTTCTAAGCACGTACCATGCGCCGGGCAGACTCCTTCAAACGAGTCTGATTCATGCTGCCTGACAAGGATGTGCCCCATCTCTGGATGTGAATGACCGTGCAGAAGTTCACTTTTCACAACAGCTCCTGCTCCGATACCCGTACCGACCGTGATATACATACAGCTGTTCAGCCCTTTGGCTGCTCCTTTTGTTAATTCACCTAATGCTGCCGCATTGACATCTGTTGTAAAAGATACTGGGACTTCTAATCGCTTCTCTAGCTCTGGGATGAACGGGTAATGCTTCCAATCTACCTTCGGCGTGTTCATGATATAGCCGTAAGAAGGATCGTCTTTTTGAATGCAGATAGGTCCAAAGGAGCCAACTCCTAATGCTTCAATATCATACTGCTCGAAAAATGGAATAAGCTTTTGTAATGTCTTTTCCGGGTGCTCTGTCGGAATCGTCATTTCCTCTATAATCTCCCCGTGCTCATTGCCAATTGCACAACAAAACTTTGTACCGCCAGCTTCAATTGCTCCATAATACGCCATCATTGATCTCCCCCTGCTCGTTCTCTTTCTTCATCATAAAACATAGGGGAGAAGATGACAATATTACGTATTGGTCAGGAGAACAGCTTCCATATCATTGATATATTCCCTTAAATGATGGGCAATATCACGATTGATTTCACCATCTTCATACAAGGTTTGAATTTCATTTCGAATCGTCTGTACAGCTTGGAAGTTCAGCTCCTTTTTCTTCCGGTCAAAAGAACGGTCTTTTTGCTGAAAGAAACTCGGACCGTGTTCACAGCGGTAAATCACTTGATTGTAAAAGCCAATGACTTGATGACACGTTTGTTTATTTTCATCGGTCATATGCTGTTTGATCGAGTTCACAGCTGCCTCCGCTGTTTTCTTACGAATTTGCTTGTACGAGTCCTCATTTTCTAAAATACCGCTGGAAACGTGCTGATTCGGCCGCCATAATTGGAGCCATTGAAGTAAGCGCAGAAACTTCACTTTTGAAAAACGAATTTTAAAGGAGTTGGAATATAGCATTTCGAGTTCATGAAATCTCTCTTGCAGCTCATATGCTTCTTCTTTATCAATTTTCTCGTCCTCAATGAGCTGTTGAAGCTTCATCTGCTCAGCTTTGATTCCGTGCAGCCTGATCTTCCTCTCTTGTTTTCTCATCCCGAATTGATATGGTTCACGCTGGATATTCCGCAGCTTCATTCGGTAATCGTTGATAAGTGCAAGAGACACTTCTCTGTTATCCTCATTCATTCCTTCTTTTAAGGTTTTAATGGCGCTTCTCAGCAACTTCCGTTTCGCATGCTGAATCTTTGTATCCAAGTCCACGTCGATTTGCTTGTCTTTTTTCTCAGATAAAATCGGGAGTAGTATACTAGCTAAAATGAGTGTACATAAAATCACACCTGCTGCCAGGAATATAATTAAATGCCGCTCAGGAAAAGGTGACCCGTCTGCTAGCGTAAATGGAATGGAAAAGGCACCGGCTAATGTCACAGCCCCGCGCACACCAGAGAATGTCATGAGCATTGAGGCGCGCAGCTTCGGCTTTTTCACGTTCTTCTTTCTCGATACACTCCAGTTCCCTGCCCAGAACAGCCATACCCACAAGAACCTGAGCACCATGAGACACAGTGTAATGATTAAAATGTAGCTTATGACCTGCATATTATTAAAAGCTTCATCTTGGAAAATGACTGTCGAAACATCTGGAATTTGCAATCCAAGTAAAACGAAAACAAGTCCATTTAAAATAAATAAAATAATATTCCATGTGTTTGACGAAGCAATTTGCAGTTTGGCTAAATTTGCTTCCATTCGATCCTGCTCAATTGCATGTGTCACACCACCAGCAACAACGGCTAAAATGCCGGAGACACCAATTTCTTCAGCTGCTAAATAGATAACAAATGGTGTAAGGATTTGCAGGATGATGTGCATCGTGACATCGTCCATTCCTAAACGGCGGAGAAAATAGCGAAAACGAATGATAAAAAAGGATAGAATAAATCCAGTTAATAAACCACCTGCTGCAATCAGTACAAAGCTAAAGGATGCTTCAGCAATCGAAAAGGCGCCAGTTACCGTTGCAGCAATGGCAAATTTAAAGGCAACAAGTCCTGATGCATCGTTCATCAGTCCCTCGCCTTCCAGCAGTCTCATGATGCCCTTTGGCATATTTACACGGCTGGATAAAGCACTTACTGCAACTACATCTGTCGGTGATAAAATGGCTGCAAGTGCAAATGCGGCCGGAAGCGGAATGCTTGGGATCATCCAATGAATGGTATATCCAGCTACGATCACAGTCGCAAACACTAACCCGAGCGCTAACAGAAGAATCGGTGCTCTTAATTTCCACAGCTCGTCCCTTGGGGTACGCTTTCCGTCATTAAATAACAGCGGTGCAATGAATAAAACGAAGAATAGTTCAGGATTTAAAGAAATATGTAAACCTGAAGGAAAAGCTGCCACCAAAATTCCTAATCCCACCTGAATGAGCGGGACTGGAATAAAAGGGACAAAACGATTGATAATATTAGATGCTGCAATGAGTGCTAGTAACACGAGCACTGCCAAAAAAATCTCCACTAGTACATGTCCCTCCTCATTTCATGTTTTCGTCAAGTTTTGCTTACATGCAATGATGTGTTCATTTCTTATGAATTCATCCGATCAGAGATAATTGCTTTTTTAGTATTCCGCAAAAAGAGAAACCAACACATAACAATCCATCTAGGCAAAAAAAGACTGAATCTAGATTCAGCCAGCTGACAAAATTTTCATCACATGTATTGTTCTAATGATGAACAAAAAGATCCTGTTTTTATTTTACACGAAACCCTCCTCATCTGCTGACATCCTGCTCGTATCAAACACCATGAATGCATAAAAAAAGAGCGACATCGCCCTTTTTTCGTTTTACCCTTTATTTAAAAAATAAGACCTAGCGGGAAGCCGCCATTTGAATAAGTAGGAACAAACCCTGCATACGACGAGAATGAGAAACAGCATATACAAAGCAATCTCTCCTTGTGCTAAGTCGAGCCCTACGAATAAGCCGCCAAGTGCTGCCCATACTGCGTAAATCTCTGCTTTTAGCACAAGCGGCTTCCGCCCTGCCAATAAATCACGCACAATTCCGCCGCCGCTTCCAGTCAAAATGGCTGCTACAATGACCGCACTGAGCGGGAGTTCTCTTTGCACAGCAAATAATGCACCTTGAATGGCAAACGCTGCTAAACCAATCGCATCCGAGAAATTCCCCCATGTGCTCCAGTGTTTGAGCAAAAGCTTTGGAAAAAGAAACACAATCGTAATGGATACAAGGGCAATCGTAAACATCTTGCCCTGTGACCATAAAGCAGACACCGGAAGACCGATTAATAGATTCCGAATCGCTCCACCGCCAAATGCTGTCACAATCCCTAAAATGTACACACCAAGAATATCGTACTCTTCCTCCATTGCCACAATCGCACCACTAATGGCGAATGCGATAATGCCAATGATACTTAAGACTTCCCATGCCATTTCCGCTTATCTCCTTACATGATCTGATCATCTAACACTACCCCCTTAATGTATATCTGACACAAGCGAAAAGCAATACAAATTTTCTTTAAATTTTATCTTTTTGCAAAAATAAAAAATAGCCCGCTGAAAAGCAGGCTATCTCTCAATCTTCTTTTGCATTTAACAGCAGCATACTAATGATGATCAAAATAAATGCAATGAGTGCCAACAGTGGAATGGTGATAAAACCAAACCAGTTCAAATAATCAACGGAACAAGGAATACCGCTGAGGCAAGGACGAATCGATGCAAAGCCCGGTATCTTTTGTTCCATATAATGATAGATGGAAAAGCAAGCACCAATCACGGCCAAAGGGAGGACGTAGTATTTCAATTTGACGTCGCCCCTGAATGTAGCAATTCCGAGTAAAAGCACAAGCGGGTACATGAAAATGCGCTGAAACCAGCACATATCGCATGGGATGAACTTCTTGATTTCACTTAAATACAGGCTGCTCATCGTTGCAACGATCGAGACAATCCAAGCACTGTACAAGTAAATAAGCTTATTTTTCATGATTTCTTCCCTTTGAGCTCTTGATCAATTAATTCTTTGATTTCATCATAGTCATAAAAATTTTGGACTTGTTTATTATTAATGAAAATCGTTGGTGTGGAATTCACTTTATATTTGTTCACAAGTTGATCGTCTGCGTTCAGCTGTGGCTGATACGTTTTCTTGGATAAGTGATCTTTTAGCTTGTCCGTATCAATTTTTGTTGTCTTTTTCGCTAGTTCAGTCAGCTTAGCTGGCGTAACCCATTCTGCTTCACTGTCTGGCTGTGCTTGATAGACAGCTTCATGAAATGCCCAGAAGTTTTTTGGATCTTCTTTCCACACTTCTTCAGAAGCTAGTGCTGCTAACACTGCGCCATCTCCATGAACAGGCAGTGGTAAGTTAATAAATGAAAAGGATACATCGCCTTTATCTATGTAGTCAGCTTTCAATTTTGGGAAAATGTCTGTTTCAAAAGATTTACATGATGGACATTTGTAGTCCCCAAACTCGACGATTTGCACCGCTGCATTTTTGTCGCCCATGACAGGCTGCCCTTTAATAGAAGGCTTACTATCAACTGTTTGTGCTTCTTGGCTGTTCTTGTTTCCAATGACAACAAATAGACCGATGAGAAGAGCTGCAATGATGGTTAAAATGACAGCAAATTTAATGGATGAAGATTGATTATTTTTCTTACTCACATAAGCACCTACCTTATCTTTTTCATTCCTAAAAAAAGAAAAAGGATAATAGCTTAGAAAAGTGCCATTATCCAACTTCTTCTATTTTAACAAGAGGGGGGCCATTATGAAAGACGGTATTCATGAATTTTTCCTTACAATTTTATTTCATGACCCTCATTGCATTTAATACCGCAAGTACGGTAACACCGACATCTGAGAAGACAGCTTCCCACATGGTCGCAATACCGAATGCCCCGAGTAACAGGAAAACACCTTTGACACCAAGAGCAAATGCGATATTCTGCCATACAATTCTTCTTGTTCGTTTTGCAACAGCTATGGCTTCAGCTACCTTTGATGGCTGGTCGGTCATGATGACGATATCAGCCGCTTCAACAGCTGCATCTGAACCAAGCCCGCCCATCGCAATGCCTATGTCTGCTCTTGCTAACACCGGTGTATCATTAATGCCGTCCCCAACAAATAATAGCTTTTCTTGAGGCGCTTTTTTCTGGTCAATTTCTTCGATTTTTGTTACTTTATCCTGCGGCAATAATTCTGCATGGACTTCGTCGATGCCAATTTGCTCGGCAACCACAGTCCCGACTTGCTTCGCATCACCTGTGAGCATGACCGTTTGAATCCCAGATGCTTTGAGAAGAGAGACGGCTTCGATGGCATCATCTTTCAATTCATCTGCAATCAAGATTGAACCGGCAAATGCCTCGTTAATGGCCATGTATACAACCGTTCCGCTTCGTTTTTCTTTTTCATATGGAATGCCTTCTCGTTCCATCAAACGGTGATTTCCTGCTAAGACGCGGGAACCGCTGATGGTCGCTTTAATTCCATGACCTGCTATATCCTCATATGCTTCAATCTGGCTTTCATCAAGCGGAGATCCATATGCCGCCTTAATCGATTCAGCAATAGGGTGTGAGGAATGGGCTTCTGCCAGTGCTGCAAAAGAAAGCAGTTCCTCTTCTGTCCACTTGTCACTAGTTGTCACGATGTTAGTTACCGTAAAGTTTCCTTTTGTGAGAGTGCCCGTCTTATCAAATACCGCATAGCTCACAGAGTTTAGTGCTTCTAGATAGTTACTTCCTTTTATTAGGATGCCTCGTTTAGAAGCTGCACCAATCCCGCCGAAGAATCCTAATGGGATGGACACAACAAGTGCACACGGACAAGAGATCACGAGAAAGACAAGTGCCCGGTAAACCCAGTCAGACAATTGTGCTGATGGCATGAGAATCGGCGGCACAAAGGCAAGCAACAAGGCGAGTACGACGACAGCCGGTGTATAATATTTTGCAAACTTTGTGATGAAATTTTCTGTCTGCGCTTTTCGGCTGCTCGCATTCTCAACCAAATCTAAAATCTTCGTCACTGCCGATTCACTTAGCTCTTTTTGCACTTCAATTTCAAGTATACCGTTTTGATTCACGAATCCGGCAAGAACTTCTTTCCCTGCTTCAACGTCTCGTGGCACAGACTCCCCTGTTAATGCGGAGGTATCTACGAGCGAGAAGCCTTCGATCACAAGTCCATCCAGCGGAATTTTTTCACCTGGCTTTACAACAATACGGTCACCGGCTTTTACTTCTTCCGGCTTCACTTTTTTCGTTTCATTTCCTACTTTGAGATTTGCGTATTCTGGGCGTATATTCATTAATTCACTAATTGATCGTCTTGAACGATTGACTGCTGCCCCTTGGAAGAGCTCTCCAATTTGGTAAAACAGCATGACAGCGAGCGCCTCTGGATATTGCTGAATAACAAATGCACCGACCGTTGCAATGGTCATTAAAAAGTTCTCATCGAACACTTGACCGCGCACGATATTTTTCAGTGCTTGAAAGACGACATCACCGCCGACTAGCAAATACGCCGCGAAAAACATGATGAACTTTAGTACACCGTCTTCAGGTATAAAGTAAGCCGCTGTACCAATGACTGCGCCACCAATTAATTTCAGCACAATCGTTTTTAAATTCTTCGATCCATGATCATGATGATGTCCTTCTTGTTTCGGTGATACACTCACATGAGGCTCAATGGACTGAACGGTTTTCTCAATACGCTTTGACATTGTTTCTTGTTTATCTGCATGTGTGACAGTCAATGTGCCTGTCGCAAAATTAACAGAGCAAGCGTCCACTCCATCCATTTTGCTGACACCTGTTTCAATTTTGCGTGCACAGTTGCCACAATCAAGACCGCTTAATACGTATTCATCCTTCATCTTTTTCATGTTCTCACCTTTTTTCTATATAAGTAGCCTTCCCTGATTCACTCAAACCTATCAGACGCTATATTCGTTATATATGAGCACATATTCATATATTGGATTACCCTTATTATATGTGGAGTTCTAATCAACTGTCAATCATTTATGAGCAAATGAATGCTTTTTTGTTCATTGCGGTCACATGGATTTTCAATAAACCAAGCTCATGTCCCCCGCTCCCCGCATAACATAAAAGCGGTCGTTTGACCTCTAACGAAATAAATGCAACTTTTCTCTTTACAAAAGAAGGACATACGTTTAAACTAAAATAAAAGTTTCCCTAAGGAAACAAATTAGCGCTAAAGAATCATTTCATCCTTTAGTCAAAATTATTTAATGTATGCATATATCTTTAGGAAATGCAATGATGATTGAAAGGGGCCCCAAGAGATGTCAAATGCTTTAACAATCGACCGACTGCATGTCTCATATCACGGACAGGATGCATTAGAGAACGTCTCTCTTTCCATACAGGAAGGAACGCTGACAGGAATCATAGGCCCAAACGGTGCTGGTAAATCGACTTTACTCAAGGCATGCTTGGATTTAATTGAAAAAGATCAAGGGGATATTCGTTTTTTTGACCAGCCCTTTAAACAAGTTAGAAAACAGATTGCCTATGTACCTCAGAGAAATGATTTAGACTGGACGTTTCCTATTCATGTGCTGGATACCGTTCTACTTGGAACATATCCGAAGCTTGGCCTGATGAAACGCCCGAAAAAAGAAGACCGGGCATATGCGTACCACTGTTTAGAAAAGGTCGGGATGCAGGATTTTGCTAAAAGACAGATAGGTGAGTTATCCGGCGGTCAGCAGCAGCGCGTCTTCCTTGCAAGAGCACTTGCTCAAAACGCACAGCTCTTCTGTTTGGATGAACCGTTTGTCGGGATTGATATGGCAAGTGAAGAAACAATGATTCACATTTTGAAGGAATTACGAGATGAAGGAAAAACCATTTTGGTTGTCCATCACGATTTAAGTAAAGCCGATGATTACTTCAGCCATCTCGTTTTGTTAAACAAAAAACTCATCAAATCAGGGCCTGTACACGACATCCTTCGACCAGAGGTCATGCTGAAGGCATATGAAACGCAGCTACCATTCTTAAAATCAGCAGGAGGAGACATGTAATGGAATTTTTGACCGGACTCTTTGAATATGCGTTTTTACAAAAAGCCTTATTTACATCCGTCATGGTCGGCATCATTTGCGGGGTCATTGGCTGCTTTATCATTTTACGCGGTATGGCTCTGATGGGAGACGCCATTTCGCATGCCGTCCTGCCAGGTGTCGCCATCTCTTATATGCTGGGCATTAACTTTTTCTTCGGTGCCGTCTTAACTGGGGTGTTAACAGCGATTGGGATCGGATACGTGAGTCAAAACAGCCGCATTAAAAATGATTCTGCCATCGGCATTGTCTTCACGGCCTTTTTCTCCATTGGGATCATTCTCATTACATTTTTGAAAAGTTCCAGTGATTTATATCACATACTGTTCGGAAATGTTCTAGCAGTTCGCTCTTCTGATATGTGGATTACACTCGGCATCGGCATTTTTATCCTGCTAGCTGTCATCGTTTTCTACAAGGAATTGCTCATTAGTTCATTCGATCCGGTCATTTCTTCGGTTTACGGTTTACCGAATCGAATGATTCATTACTTTCTGATGACCTTGCTGACCCTTGTGACCGTTGCATCACTGCAAACTGTTGGGATTATTCTTGTCGTTGCCATGCTTATTACACCGGCAGCCACTGCTTATCTCTTAACAGACCGGCTATGGATTATGATTTATTTATCTGCTTTTTTCGGTGCTGTTTCTGCAGTCGTCGGTCTTGGGCTTAGTTTTACGTATAATTTGTCGTCAGGGGCTTCTATCGTACTGGTCGCAACCATTTTATTCGGCAGTGCCTTTGTCTTTTCACCAAAACAAGGAATTCTATGGAGATCATTAAAATCTAAACGAAAACGAACGCAGTTAAAAAAGGAAGCGTCTATGTAAAAGGAGGACATATATGAAGAAGGTATTCGCAATCCGTTTGACCGTAGTATTTATTGCCCTTATGGTCATTGCAGGCTGTTCTACTAAGCAAAATAATTCCTGCAAAGATGACGGCACACTAAAAGTCGTCACCACCTACTCCATTCTTTACGACATTGTGAAGGAAGTAGGCGGAGAGCACGTCTCTATTCACAGCATAGTTCCCATTGGTACAGACCCACATGAATTTGACCCACTGCCAAAGGATGTTCAGTATACGACGGATGCAGACCTTGTTCTATATAATGGCTTAAACCTTGAAACAGGAAATGGCTGGTTTCAAAAGCTGCTTGAATCGAGTGGCAAGGACGGGGATGATGCACCTGTAGCCGAATTAAGTAAAGGCGTCAAAGTAAAACATTTATCTTCAAAAGGACTCGAAAGCCAGCAAGACCCCCACGCTTGGCTGAATGTCGAAAATGGGATTCTTTATGCTAAAAATGCCAGAGATGCGCTTATAAAAGCAGACCCTGAGCATCAAGAGGATTACAAAAAAAATGCAGAAGCCTATATCAAAAAGCTTCAAGCGCTTCACGATGAAGCAAAAGACAAATTTGACCAGCTGCCAAAAGACAAAAAGCAACTTGTGACAAGTGAGGGAGCCTTCAAGTATTTTGCAGATGCATATGGACTGAAAGCCGGCTACATTTGGGAGATCAACACAGAAAGTGAAGGAACACCTGGACAAATGAAGCGCATCATTCATTTTGTCAAAGATCATCAAGTGCCTGCGCTTTTTCTTGAAACAAGTGTCGATCAACGAAGCCTCGAAAGCCTCTCTGAGGAAACCGGGGTGCCGATTAAAGGAAAAGTATTCACCGACTCCATTGGAAAGAAAGGTGAAGATGGAGACAGTTACTATAAGATGATGAAATGGAATATTGACACCATTTACAAAGGGTTGTCATCATAAAAAAAGACAGGCGGATTCACTCCGTCTGTCTTTTTTATGAGCTGGCTATATGTTGCGGGTGTTTTTTCGGCCAGATGACATAGCTGATGCTAATGACGAAATCAATAGCTAAAACCATTCCCCACACTCTCGCTAACTGCATCAGCGATTCCGTTCGTTCTGGTGCTTGGATGAGATAGGATAACCCAAAGAGTAGACCAGCTCCAATCACATAAGAGATCAAATGCCGTGTCCAGCTAGTCATTTCATACATAGACCGTTCCTTCCCGTACTTTGGTCTTCCCTTTGGCTTAGGGCCCCCTGCAAATCGATAAGCAAACCGAGCATCAGCCCATTTCACCATTTGATGCCCAAAGGCGAGACTTACCCCAATATAAACAGCCGCAAGACCGTGAATGACACTTGCCACAGCCCCCTGCTTTAAATCGATATACGTCGCTGCAAGAAGAATAAGATCCAAAATCGGTGTACAAATGAGAAAGAGAGCGCCCCACTTTTTCTGTCTAAACACATAACGCAACGTTAGCCCCACCAGAATAAACAGCCAAAAACCGATTTCACATGCCACAATCAATAACCCGACCAATATTCCCACACTCCTTTTTTAACACAATTGTATTAAATAAAAAATAACACAACTGTGTTAAAAAAACAATAGCTATGCTAAAATCAATGTATGCCAAAAATCGTCGATCACCATAAACAAAAACAAAAAGTCGCTCAAGCCGCGATGAGAGTCATTAAACAGGATGGATTGGAGAACGCTTCTGTACGAAAAGTAGCGTTAGAAGCTGGTATTTCAGCAGGCTCAATGCGTCATTATTTCTCCACACAGCAGGAGCTATTTCTTTTCTCTATGACATTGATTCAAGAAAGAGTTAAGGAGCGGATCACAAGACTTCAGCTAAACGATTCAACGGAAGAAAATGTCCTCGCGTTATTAGAGCAGGTTCTTCCACTTGATGAAGAACGAAGATTTGAAATGGAGGTGTGGCAGGCTTTTACGGTCAAGTCGATGACTGAACCAGATTTACAGCCGCTCAATGCAAAGATGTATGACGAGCTTTTCCAAATGACCCAATATTGTTTAATGAAATTAAAAGAGGATGGGCTTTTGCTTGATCATATCGATCTTTTCGTCGAAACTGAGCGTCTTTATGCGGTCATCAACGGGCTTGCATTAAATGGAATCTTACAGCCTCATCGTTTACCGCCTCAGCTCATACGCTCCGTGCTGCAGATGCACCTGCAATCCATCACAAAAAAAGACATGTCCCCCTCATAAGGGAGCATGTCTTTTTTTAATCTTCCATAAAAATACGTTTTGCTTCGTAGTAGAGCACCTGCACAAATTTCTTCACATTGATACGGGTGTGTTCTTCTCTTCCGCTTGTCTCTTTTGTCAATTCACTCATTTTCTTTCGCACGATGGTGAAATCAAAGAATTTAGATGCGTAATTTTCAAACGTTGGATGAGAAAAATCAGTTAACCCGAGAGATGCAATGTGTTTCAAGGATTGGTTGATCGCACGCCTTACCCGCTGTTCGGCTGCTTTCGCTTCTCTTGCAATGTCTGCCGATGTGTATGGTTCATTTAATTTATCCTCCGTAATTCCGGTGAAAATAACCTTTAAAGAAGGAAATGAATCATGATGCTCGGTATGCAGCGCTAAATACTGATCGGTGAAGAGAATCATATCTAATAAATCTTTAGACCCTTTCTCCCCCACAATCCCAAGCTCCGCCAGCAAGAATTGGCCTGCCTCTGCAAGACTTTTCCCACGTTGCTTCGTTTTCGTCTGACCACGCTGCTGAAACTGCATGACGGATTTGAGCGAGTGCTGAATGTTTTCAATTGAATGCTCTAAATGAAGACGTTCAACCATGAGGTGAAGCACACTTAACACCTCAACACGGTTGATCGGCTTTGTCACATAATACTCAACTCCAAGCGTATACGCCTGTCCAATTAATTCCTTAGTCTCAACTTGTGACAGCATTAAGTATTTCCCATGAAACTCATCCTTGATCGCTCGAATCGTTTCAAGTCCATCTCTTTCCGGCATCAATAGATCAATACATAAAATATCAATGTGCAAATCATTCAAGTAGCTTGATGTTAACTCTGCGCCATCCTCTGCTTCCCCTGCGACAATGCCAAGCTCTTCATCTTCAATGAGCTGAGCCAGTGAAGAACGAACGGCTTCATCATCATCTACAATAAAAAATCTCATCTCCAAGTCCCCTCTTTTCTACTCACTTGATCTATTGGTATCATTAATGTGAAAATCGTTTGTTTATTTGGGATACTCTTCATCTCCACACTGCCCCCAAGCTTCTCCGCTGTATCCTTCACATAGGAGAGACCGATACCGCTTGATGGATTCCCTGCCTGGTCATATTTTAAAGTGAAGCCCGGTTTAAAAATCACATGATGATTTCTCTCTTTAATGCCGGGTCCATTGTCGCTTATTTGAAAGATTACATGGTTCTCTTTCTGTGAAATGGAGAGTGACACCTTGCCATCCACCGGAATGGCTTCGACAGCATTAGATACGATATTATTTAACAATGATAGAATGGTATACACATGATAGACGGGATGCTGCCCATCTTCATCATAATGAAAGTCGATGTGTTTTTTAAGAGATTCTGCATAATTTTCATGGATACGAATCACAAGCCCCGCGATATGAGCTGGACTGGCATACTGTTGGAATTTCTCCTCATGAATCAGCTTAGACAACGCGGAAAAAATCCGCTGGTTATCCTTTTTGATTTCATGCACCTCTCCTGCAATTTGCAGTGCGGTTTTACCGAGCTTTTTCAAATCCAATGACTCCGCATCCTCTGCGTGGTGAAGAGATTGATACAATTGATAGGATGTCGCTGTAATGTGCTCAGCATGTGCGAGTGTTTTATAAAAATATGTAGACTCCGAGTAAAGATTTGATAGCAGCATCAGTAGATGTTCCTTTTCCTTTTTCATCTGACGCTCTCTCGCCTGCTCTTCATATAACCGAATCATTGTATAACAAGCCAATACGAAAAAGCTTCTGAAAATCGCTAAAACAAATAGTTGAAAGAGGGTCCGCATCGTGACTATTTCATCGATGGTGCCACGAAGTGCAATCATCTCCACAACGCTTGCGCACAGCTCCATGATGATGCCTGTCGCCCCAATCAGCCAAGGTTGATCACGGAAGCGTCTCACCTGTAATAAATAAAAAAGCGTGCCATAGACGACATAATAGAGCATAGAAGGAAATCTTAATGACACCGCCTCTTCTAGCAGGAGATTCCCTGTCACGGCTGTATCAAGCAGCACGCGGAACGCAAAAACAGATACCCCTGCAATGATGCCGCTCGCCCACCCCGGGAATCTTTTCATTTGAAGCAGAATAAAGAAAAAGACAACGGTTCCAAAGCTGACCCGAAAGCTGTCCTCAAATGGATAGAATTTCAACTCTCCGCCAATCGGTGTCAGTACAATCAGCAGCAAAATTAAATAAGGCTCTGTATTCAGCCATTTTTTCAGTAGATTCAAACGCAGTCACATCCCTAATAATTGACGATAGTATACTATGTGAGCTTGAGAAAAACAAACCTTCATAAAAAGCGCACACCGGAACTTTGTCGGTGTGCGCTTCTCATGATGCCTCTTAGTCTTCTAAACGATCCTTTTCTAAAAGTGATGCGCCAGAAATACCTGGTTTGGTCATTTCAAAAGGATTCAAGATGACGTCAAGCTCTTCTTCTGTTAACACATCATTTTGCAGACAAAGCTCACGTACAGATGCGCCTGTAAGAATCGCTTCTCTTGCAATTCGTGCAGCAGCCTCATAACCAATGTGCGGGTTTACCGCTGTCATGACACCAGCACTTTTTTCTACATATTCCTTTAATCTCGTTTCATCTGCTTTCAGGTCACGCAAGCAGTTGTCCACGAAGGATTCAAATACATTTTTCATCATGCTAAGAGATTGTAGTAAGTTGAATATTAAAACTGGCTCCATGACGTTCAGTTCAAGCTGACCAGCCTCTGATGCAAGACAGATCGTGTGATCATTTCCGATGACTTGGAATGCCACTTGGTTCATAACCTCAGGCATAACAGGGTTGACTTTCCCTGGCATGATGGATGAACCGGGCTGTCTCGGCGGCAAGTGAAGCTCACCAAAACCTGCTCTTGGGCCTGAAGCCATTAAACGAATATCGTTCGCCATTTTAGACATATTCATCATACATACTTTAAGCGCAGCTGATACTTCTGTATAAGCATCCGTATTTTGCGTTGCATCCACTAAGTCTTCGGCTCCAACTAACGGTAATCCGCTAATGTCAGATAGATAGCCAACCACTTGGCGAATATATTTAGGATCCGCATTCAGTCCAGTTCCGACGGCTGTTGCTCCCATATTGACTTCATATAAATGCTGTCTAGACTGCTTGATACGTTTAATATCACGAGCAAGAACCTTTGCATACGCACTAAATTCCTGACCAAGTCTGATTGGAACAGCGTCCTGAAGATGCGTACGTCCCATTTTGATGACATGATCGAATTCCTGTGCTTTTTCCGTCATGACTTGATGCATGTTTTCCATCGTATAAAGTAGTTTTTCAATCATATTCAATGTTGAAATATGAATCGCTGTTGGGAAAACGTCGTTTGTTGACTGCGACATGTTCACATGCGTGTTTGGACTTAGCTCAGTATAAGCGCCCTTTTCCTTTCCTAGTAGTTCAAGCGCTCTGTTTGCAATGACTTCATTGGCATTCATATTCATTGAAGTGCCAGCCCCACCTTGAATTGGATCGACAATAAATTGATTGTTCCATTTTCCTTCAATAACCTCATCTGCGGCTTGAACAATTTTTTCTCCAAGACCCGAATATAGTCGCTGTGTATCCATATTTGCAAGTGCGGCTGACTTTTTGACAATCCCTAATGCTTTGATGAGTTCCTCATGAACATGGTAGCCAGTAATTGGAAAGTTCTCTACTGCACGTAATGTTTGAATTCCATAATATGCTTGAGTGTCTACTTCCTTTTCACCTAGAAAGTCTCGTTCGATTCGAACTTGCTTGTCCTGTAGCTTCGTCATTTGAAAAGATCTCCTTTTACGCTGCTTTTGTTTGTTGTTTTAATTCCTCAATATACTTCTTCGATTTCTCTTGATCAAATACTTTTTCCCACTTAGACATGACAATGGCTGCAAGTGAGTTACCAAATACGTTAACAGTTGTACGAACCATGTCAAGAATACGGTCGATCCCAACGATGAAGGCAAGTCCTTCAAGCGGCAGTCCCATTGCACCAAGTGTTGTGATGACAACAACGATCGATGCTCCTGGTACACCAGCCATTCCTTTAGATGTCAGCATCAAGATTAATAGTAACGTAATTTGCTCATAGATGGAAAGGGGCACACCATACATTTGTGCAACAAATATGGCAGCGACAGATTGATAGATAGCACTTCCATCTAGGTTAAAGGTATAGCCTGTTGGGATAACGAACGACGTGATCGCTTTCGGGCAGCCGAACTTCTCCATTTTGTCCATTAATCTAGGCAGTACAGCTTCTGAACTTGCTGTTGAGAATGCAAGAATGATTTCTTCTTTTAAAATTTTAAATAGTGTAAAGACGCTTGTTCCAGCCAATTTTGCGATAATGCCAAGCACGACAATGACGAAGAATGCCATTGTGCCGTAAACGACAAGTACCAGTTTACCTAGCGGGAGAAGCGCTCCGACCCCGAATTTGATCACCGTCACACTGATGAGAGCGAATACACCAAATGGTGCAAACTTCATCACTTTATTGGTGACCCAGAACATCGCTTCGAGTATCCCCTCAAAGAATCCTAACACTGGTTTTCCTTTGTCACCTACTGCAGCAATACCTAATCCGAATAAGACCGTAAAGAAAATCGTTGGTAATAAATCACCTTCTGCAATCGATTGGAAAACGTTTGTTGGTACAAGATGTACAATTGTTTCAGAAAAACTTGCTTTTTCGGAAGAAGTTTTAGATGTCTCTTCATATTTAGAGATATCTCCTTTTTCCATGTTGCTCATATCAATTCCTGTTCCAGGATGGAAGAGGTTGGCTGCAAGCAGTCCAACTGCTAATGCAATCGTTGTCACAATTTCGAAGTAAAGAATTGTTTTTCCGCCGAGTCTTCCGATGGTTTTCATATCCCCTACACCAGCTACAGCTACAATCAATGCAGCAATAACAATTGGAAGGACGATCATTTTAATTAAGTGGATGAATATATCGCCAATCGGCGTTAACACATTAATAACGGTTTCATTTTGATAAAACAGTGCTCCTACGATCACACCCAGAACAAGTGCAATGAGTATTTGAGAAGCTAACCCTAACTTTTTCATATGTGAACCCCCTTTTTTGATAACGCTTTCTTTAATTGCTTATTCGCATCTTAACGATGAAACTACAAAAAACGACAAAAAGGAACAAAACAAAATGAATTTTTTATGAAAATTCTTTAAAAAGGTGGGGTTTTCCACAAAATTGTAAAAAAAAAGACTCCGCTTTTGGGCGAAGTCTTTAATGATTTTGTTTTTGTTCGCTTGGCGGATCTTCTTGTGGATAAAATTCATCATATACAGCATATCCAATGAGTACAAGAGCAACGTAGAACAATGCACTCAGAGTCCAAATCCATTTGGTACTCAGCTTCATTCTGCCACTCCCTCTCTCACTGGTTTCAATCGCTGCAATCTGAGTGCATTCAATACAACCGATACGGAGCTAAAGGCCATTGCCGCTCCTGCAAGCCATGGTGCAAGGAGTCCAAAAGCAGCTATCGGAATCCCGATACAGTTATAGGCAAGCGCCCAAAATAGATTTTGCTTGATGTTTCTCATTGTTTTTTGACTAAATGTAAGCGCATCTGCAATGGCATGGAGGTCTCCCGTCATGAGCGTGATATCTGCTGCTTCCATAGCAACATCTGTCCCTGTTCCAACCGCCATCCCAATATTCGCTGTCGCAAGAGCCGGGGCATCATTGATACCATCTCCGACCATGGCAACCTTCTTCCCTTGTTCCTGAAGCGCCGCAATGTGAGCAGCCTTTTCCTCTGGTAGAACTTCAGCAATGACATGATCAATGCCCGCCTGTTTTGCAATCGCCTCTGCTGTCAGCTTGTTATCACCTGTCATCATAGCAACGTGAATGCCTTGCTCTTTCAAACGTGCGATCGCGTGAGATGAAGATGCTTTGATTGTATCTGCTACCGCAACGATGCCGGCGACTTCCCCATCAATAGCGATAAGCATAGCCGTTTTCCCTTGCTGTTCCAATGTTGTGACAGACGCTTCAAATGGATCATATGAAATATGGTGTTTCTGTAATAGCTTACGTGTTCCAACCAACAGCTTGTGCCCTGCCATCTTTGCTTCAATTCCATGACCTGGGTTAGCTTGGAAGGCTTCGATTTCCACAGCTTCAAGACCTTGTTCTTTCATTCCGTCGGTGATGGCTCTAGCAAGCGGATGTTCCGACTGCTGTTCTGCCGATCCTACTAGCTGAAGCAGCGTATCATCTGTCCAATTAGCGTATGCCACTACATCTGTCAGACTCGGCTCTCCTTTTGTGACAGTCCCTGTTTTATCTAAAACGACCGTGTCGATTGATTGGGTCACTTCTAAATGCTCCCCGCCTTTAAACAGAATGCCTGATTCAGCGGCACGACCGCTGCCCGCCATAATAGAGGTTGGTGTGGCAAGGCCGAGCGCACACGGACATGCAATGACGATGACCGCTATAAAGGTTTCAAGTGCTGATGTCACATTTCCTGGATCAACAAAGAAAAACCATGTCAGGAAGGTGAGCACAGCAATTCCTACAACGATGGGAACGAATATCCCTGATATTTGATCGGCCATTCTTTGGATCGGTGCTTTTGAGCCCTGTGCTTGTTCTACGACTCGGATAATTTGTGAAAGGGCAGTCTCTTTCCCGACTTTTGTCGCTTTCACTTTCATAAATCCATTTTTATTAATGGTTGCCCCGATGACCGCATCACCAGCGGTTTTATCAACAGGCAGACTTTCTCCCGTAATCATGGACTCGTCGACTGCGGTTGTTCCTTCTACAATCTCTCCATCTACAGGTACTTTCTCACCCGGTTTGACAAACACAAGATCATTCACTTTCACTTCAGAAATAGGCACTGTCATCTCTTTCCCATCTCGCTCGATGACCGCTTCTTTCGCTTGTAAGCCCATCAGCTTTTGAATCGCTTCTGATGATCTTCCTTTTGCTTTTGCTTCCATTAATTTTCCCAGCACGATCAACGTAATGAGCACAGCACTTGTTTCATAATAGAGTGCTGCCTCATGTGCACCTTGAACCGCTGACTGAATGCTTTCATATAAACTATAGAAAAACGCAGCTGATGTCCCTAGTGCAACAAGAACATCCATGTTGGCGCTTTTATTACGTAAAGCCTTATACGCACCTACATAGAAGGGCCAGCCGACAATGAACTGGACCGGCGCTGCTAACGCCAGCTGGACCCATGGATTCATGAACGCTTCAGGCAGCCAAATAAACGACGTAAAAGAAAAATGACTGACCATTGCCCAAAGAAGCGGCAGTGACAAGATCATTGAAAATAAAAAGCGTGCCGTCTGCTTCTCTATTGCCGCTTGGCGATGATCTTTTTTTCCTTCTTCTGCTTCGTCCTCGGCTGGTTCAATTAAAGAGTACCCAATGGATTTCACCGCATCCTTCATTTCACTTGTAGACGTTTGGTCAGGGTGATACGTGACCTGAAGGGTTTCAAGCGCAAAGTTCACAGACCCGTGGTCGACACCTTCCATCCGATTTATTTTTTTCTCTATTCGGTTCGCACAAGCTGCACACGTCATTCCCTCTATATCAAATTCCGCTTGCTCCATCACCACATCGTAGCCAAGGGATTGGATTTTTTTCTTCAGATCCTCTTCTGTTAGTTGTTCTGTTTCATACACAATATGAGATGTTTCAAGTGCAAAATTCACATTGGCATCATCCACACCCTCAAGCTTGTTCAAGCCCTTTTCGATGCGACCTGCACAGGCAGCACAGGTCATCCCCGTAATTTGAAAGTCGATTTCCTTTTTCATTAACCTCACCTCTCTGCATACTCCATGGGGGTATATTATATTTTGAAAAAAATACGTGCTGTCATGCAGCACGTATTTTCATTTTATACAACATCATATCCCTGTTCCTCAATTACATCAGAAATACGGTGTAACGTGACTTGATCTGGGTGAAATGAAACCTCCACCTCTCCTTTGTCTAAATGAACTGTCACAGATTCAACACCTGCTAATTCCCCTACGTTTCCTTCGACTGCTTTCACGCAATGTCCACAAGACATGCCCTGCACTTGAAGTGTTGCTTGTTCCACTTCTCATCGCCTCCATCAATCATTTTCTATAGTTTACTATACCCTAGTAGGGTATCAATGTAAACATAAATGCTATGATTTTGTCAGTTTCGTAAAGACTGTCATTAACTCTTCAATGGCTTCATCCCCATTGCCGCTCTTAATCGCATCTGCAACACAATGATGTGTATGCTTTTCCATCAAATGAAGACTGACTTTTTTCAAAGCCGCATTGACTGCGGAGATTTGATTCACAACATCTATACAGTAACGATCGTTTTCAATCATTTGCTGAATCCCACGCACTTGTCCTTCCACTCGTTTCAAGCGATTAATCAATTGGTCCTTTTCCTTTGAGGCTCTAGGCGAAGCCATATGTCTTTCTTCATGTTCTGTCATGTGATCACCTTTTTTCTATTATGACTTGTCTTTCCTTAAATTAAAGCATATCTCCACCGGAAAAGGCAAAGATATGCTGAGTAACATATATAAATCTGTGTTTGTCCTAGTTTGTTAGTTGTTCAATGTCCTGCAAAAGACTGACGGACTGCTGAAGCTGCTTGATTAATCCTTGCTGCTCCTCAAGCATAGCGGCAACGTCGATGTTATCCGCCTTCAATTGCTGTAAATACGTTTGAATTTCCTCTGACAGCACCTTATTTTTTTCAATGATTTGCGCATGCAGGTCTTCTGCTATTTTGGGTGCTGAGACTTCATTAAACTCTTGAATATCTCCCTTCAATGATTCTAGCTGCTCGGTTAACTCTGCTTTTTTGGCGGCATTTTTCACAGCATCTTGTGCGAGCTGTGGAAAGTCCTCTGTAAATTGCTGAATGTCCGTTACATACTCATTTGCCTCTGTCACATATGTCGTTGTATCACTTACTTGATCGAGCAAACCGGAGCATCCACTTAATACGAGTGTGCCGGAAAAGAGCAGGGTCATCACATATGTTTTCATGATTGATCATCCTTTCATCTGTGGGATTGAAAAGCAAGCATCACTTGTCCCGTTCCCCTCTCACACAGATGCAATAAGACCTAAAAAAGCCAGACCTTTGCCTCATGTGTGATAGGCAAAGGTCTGGCTAACATTGTTCATGCCGAAATGGCCGAGAAACAATCCTTGTTTCTGTAATGACGACCAAACCGTAAAAGCTACTCCCCTTTAGGAAACCGTTCAAATGTTATGTTTATCATATCGAATATCAGGACAATCGTCAATGAGAAGCCGGCGGCAGATCATGTTCTTGATACAGCATATAGTCCGCTCCAGTTGACGCATAAATCCGGTTGCGTCCTTGGCGCTTTGACATATACAAGGCTTGATCCGCTTCAAATAGAAGTGTTTCTAATACATTTGGATCGTAAGCGGTATGAGCGATTCCGAAGCTCGCTGTCACCCGCACTTTTTCCCCATCCGTCTCAAAAAAACTCGTCTCGAACGAATGTCTCATTCGCTCCGCAATATGACATGCCTCTTCAAATGAATGATGCGGCAGACAAATAGCAAACTCTTCTCCTCCATATCGTCCGAATAAATCGTCCATTTGTAAATGCTGCTGACAAATGGAGACAACATGCCGCAGCGCCTCGTCTCCAATATGATGTCCGTGCGTGTCATTGATTTGTTTAAAGAAATCAATATCAAACAGCATAACAGCCGTATCCTGCCCATCCTCTTCCAGGATCATCTGCGTTCGTTCAATAAAAGAAGAACGATTAAAAATATTCGTCAATCCATCAATATACGCACGACGCTCCAGCTCTTCCTGCAGCAAACGCTGCTCTGTCACATCACTGATCACAATTTGCCTACCCTCGACCTCTCCTCGTCTATTAAATAGCGACGATGCGGTCAGGTGATAATAGCTGGGCTGATCTTTTTCCTTTTTCCACATTAAATCATATTGCGAATGATCCTGCGGAGAACGCAGCCACTGAATGAAGTCATTTTCTTTGATGATCCCTGAGAATATATCGTCTATTTTATAGCCAATCCCCTTTTTATTAGAAAGTGCTGGAATGATTGATGCCGCAGCTGGGTTGTAATCTATAAGTGTCCGGTATCGATCTAAAATCAGAACCCCTTCAGACATATGCTCAAACACACGCTCCATCGCAATGGGAGAGAGCTTAAAAAGCTGGAAGGACATAATCGCCCATAGGTAGAGCGCATTGGTTAAAAACATCACCACAGGGACCGGATCAATATGCAGAGGCGTCACACCTAATAAATAGATAAAAGAGGTCGTGATTGGCAATAACATTCCCACTAGCAAAATGAGGATCTGCTTTAAATATTCTTTTTTTGTGACACGCAAAAACCAAACCAGCATAAAAATAGCGAGCATGGAACAGCCAAATGTATAGACGCCATGAATGATATACCAATAGCCAATGGTAAAGTCAGCCAATAAAAATCCGTCTACCGGGTTCATTGTAACGCTTCGGTAAAAGAGTGAGTGAAAAGAGTTGGTGAACACCATAATGGTGGTGAGAATTGGAATCAGTAAGATGAGAATCACGCGGCGCTTTGTGAAATATTGATGGAATCCCGTAAATTGCAGCACAATCATCAAACTGAATGGTGCGATGAACGGAAGACCTATGTATTGAAAACAAACCCAGAACATAATCTCCCTAGGTGTACTTGCCAATAATTCAAATGTGTGCCCAAAGATATAAATCGCAGTTGCTCCAGACATGTACATAAACAATTGACAGCCGATATACCGGTGGCGGTTCGCATGAGCAATGATTGATAATATCACGGACAGAATGCCAGAAACACTCATGATCACAATAAAATGTAAAACAATCGAATCCATGTAAACGCCCCAATTTCAGTTATTTAGAACTAGTCTAATATAACTATATATGAGGACGTGTCAAATGGGAAGGTGTGATTTTGATTTGGTTGGGGGTTTTTTGTAAAGTTTCGGTCGTTTTTTGTTGGTGAGGCCTTATATTTTCACTACTTTTTGCTTAATTTGAGATAGAGGTATGTTGCGCTCGGAGAAAAATATGTACAATGTGGGGATAGGGAATCAATGAAGAGGAGGCTCGGAAGGCATATGACTTTTTTGATTATTATGGCGGGGCTGTTTATGCTGATTCTTTTGGAAAAGCCATTTGAGAAGAGAACATCTGGATTGATATTTTTGGTGAGTTATTTACTGCTGATCGCAGTTTATGTGGTTCAAACAACGTTTGTGAGAATTGTATCAAATGGTTTGTTGATGATAATTGCGGTGATTGTGGTTTTTCCTTTGTTTGTGCGGTTTTTAGAGACTTATCCGAGGAAACATTTTAATAAAAGTCGATCATGAATAAACAATATCTAAGAATCACTCTAATTGGTCGTTAGAATGATATAACGATACAAATCTAATTCTAAGAATAAGCACTCCTCATGCTTATTCTTAGAATCACTAATGCGTATTAATTCCTCTTTCGACAACGTAATTCCCATTTGTGGATTATCAGTTTTGCGTGAGTTACCATGTCAAATAATAAGGTTTAATTCTTTCTTCAACCTTTTATTGATTCAAATAGTATACCGATGTGAAAAAGTGTCCTGACATTTAATAAACTTGATCTAGTTCAACTGCTCGCTTAAATGTAATACCTGTATTGATCACATCAAAGTGCTTTTCTCCACAACGGATTTTTTCTAATTCTGTTTTGCGTAAATCTTCTGCGGCTGTACTTCCTTTTGTCTCAACAATAAAGTACAATTTCTCTTTGCAATCTTCTTCAACAGATAATGCCCAGTCAGGGTTATAATTTCCAAGTGGCGTTTTAATTTTAAAGTCTGCAGGCAATTTAATATAAAACTTTACATTTGGATCTTTTTCACATGCTTCGGCAAAATCTCTTTCAATTTTAGAATCTACAATTACATGGTCATAAGTAGAACGATTATCTGAAACTTTCACAATGCTATCTTCATACGAATCAATTTCTTCTTGTTTGAATAAGCTTTGATCGTATACTTCTTCTGTTTCCAGTTTCTCATATTTAACGCCATCCACCATTGCTAAGCGTTTAGCTGCATTAATAATGCGCGCGGCCTCTAGCATATACATTTGTGGATTCACTTTAAAATCATGTAGCGTATCACTCTTCTTTAAAACCGCAACTAATGTTTTACGAGTTAGTTTCGTATCTTGCTGTAACTCCGTTAAAATATCAGGAGATTTTGTGGATTCTCGTTGAACAGTACTGAAACTTGTTTTTGTTGTTGTTTTTTCTTCGATACCACTTTCTTCGATTTTCAATTGCATTCGTTCGTATTCTAATTTTTGAATACGTACTAACAATTCATCCTTTAATTTTTTTGCCGCATCGCTAATGAACTGTTCACTATCAAATTGAATCGAATACGTCGTTTTATATTTAATGCGCTCCCACAGCTCAAGGAATGGCCCTGATAGCGCTTCTTTATTTAAACGAACCGTTTCTTTTTTCGCATGATCTTTAATTTCAATTTTCTCTGTATTAAACTTCTGTTCAATTGCAGCGATAACTTTCTCAGTCATATTAGGCGCAAGTACCGTATATTCTTCAGGTAGTTCAAATACTTGATCTTTAATTGCTTTCGCTAAGGTAACTGTACCTTTCCCTTTTGAATCTATGTATTTTTGCTCCGTTAAGTATTCAACTAGCTTTTTTGAATACTCATGACCTAAAGGTTTTCGATAACCTGTCAGTTCATCTTCCTCCAGCACAAGCGAGCTAAATGTATCATTCTTAAAAATACCGAACTCTATACCTTCTTTTTCATACTCATGCTGTAAGCCAGTAGCAAACTCTTCGTAGCTTTCATTTGCCATCACGGTTAACGTATTGACTTCGAATCCATGTACACGCTCACCATCTTGGTTAACAGCTATGCGAAGACCCCGACCAATTTTTTGTCGCTTCGTCAATTCATCTTTCGAATCAATCAGCGTACAAATTTGGAAAACATTTGGGTTGTCCCACCCTTCTTTCAACGCTGAATGCGAGAAAATAAAACGCAGTTTATGAGCTGTTTTTGTCTTCCTTTTTTCTTCATCATACATTGTCAGTAAATCTTCTTTGTCTTTCATAATGATTTGGAAGGCACTTTCATCCTTTTCTCCACCGTTTTTGAATTTGCCTTTTTTATCGATTGAGAAGTATCCATTATGCACTTCTTCCACAGGAATATGATAATCGCGAAGCTTTTTATATTTAGGGGATTTTAAGACGTCATTATACTCTTCTTCAAAAATTTGACCATATTCCCCTAAATAAGGCTTACCTTCCTCATCATATTTTCGATAGTTTGCTACGTTATCGATAAAGAATAGACTTAACACTTTAATTCCTAAAGCATTTAGCTTTAACTCTTTATTTAAATGTTCCTCAATTGTTTTACGAATTTGACCACGCTTCACCTCTAAGTCTGCGTAATGTGCTTGACTTAAATAAATGACAGATGGCTCGCCTGAAAACTCAATGTACTCATTGTCTTTTTCAGCCGATATATCACGAACATAACCAATCTCTTCATAAGCCGTTAGCTTTGTCTTTTTCACTAAGTCATCGTTTTTCTTTAAAGAAATAATCTTTTTCACAATGCCTGCTTTCGTTTTCACTAAAACCTCTACGGATGCTGTAACAGCAGTCTTCGTCGCTTTAATACCTATTAATCGTAAGTGAGCCACATTACCATCAATTGTGCGTTTAACTCCCGCTACTTCAATTTGTTTTACTAGCTTATTTTGATACGCTTCAACAGGTCCCAATTTATAAAGTAAGGGATAACCTTCTTCTTTATGCGTTGCAGAGAAGCGGAATACAAGCGACGGATTTAAAGCAGCAATTGCAGCCTTTGCATTAGCTGTACTATCTACACTTTGTGGCTCGTCAATCAAGACAATTGGATTCGTTTCAGCAATATAATCTTTAGGTGAAATACCATATAAGCTATCACGGTCGTTGCGGTTGAAAATATTATCTTCACTATTGAACGCTTGAATATTAATAACCATAATTTCCACATTTTCATTTGAAGCAAATGCTTGTATATTTTCTAATTTAGAGCTATCGTACATAAATTCACGATAAACAATTCCTTGCATTTGCGTTTTAAAATATTCTTTCGTCATTTGTATTGTTTTCATAACCCCTTCTTTAATCGCTACAGAAGGAACGACAATAATAAATTTAGTAAATCCAAATTTACGATTCATTTCTAAAATCGATTTTAAATAAACAAAGGTTTTCCCTGTTCCTGTTTCCATTTCGATATTGAACTGGGGGAAAGGTGATGGAATAGATTGAGCAATTGGAATACCTTGCTTAATTTGAATCTGTTGAACATTTTGTAGCAGTTTACTTTCTGATACATCAATTTTATTGGCAACACCTTTTTCACCAAATAGTTTTCCCTGTATATCTTGATCCATAATCGTAAATTCTGATTTACGAATTTGTTGACCTTCAAATACACTTAATACGGCGCCTATCGCATCTGATTGATATGTTAATTCATCAAATTGAATTTTCATTATTACTCACCTCTAAATCGTTAACAAGTTATCTTCTGGATAACCTGCATCTTTTAGAATTTCAAGACAGTTCAATTTATCTGAATCATTGTTGAAACCTGCATCGCTGAAAATGACGCTGCTTGTATCTGTTCCATGTTCATCACAGCGTGCAATCATGGCTTTTGCAATGTCTGGCGTAATCTCTTTTGATAAGCAAATAAATAAACTTCCAAAAGCAATGTCGTAAACTTTTTTCCCGTTTACTTCAAACGTTTCAATCGGATATGTTAATTCTAAACCTTGCTTTAACATAATTTCATACACAATATCTAGTTCAGAACGCTCATCGACAAATGGTGTTTCGTATAAATCTAGCTCGTCTTTTAAATTTTCAAAGTCGACGTTCCATTCACGTATGTTCGATGTACCGAGTTTTAATACTTTAAAACCGACATCTAAGGCTTCTGGATCTACAACTTTTTCGTCCAGCATCCCTTCTTTTTGCTGTTTTTCTCTTAACTCCTCTTTAATTTTCTCTCCAGCTCGACGAATACGTTCTTCACCGATATCACAAATCGTTTCGTATCCTTGTTTCGCTCCTTCCGATTGCTTCTTTAACCTTTCGGGAATTTGAACCAGAATAAATTTCCTTTTTCCACCATCTTCTGCATTTAATTTCATCACAGCATGTGCGGTTGTTGCAGACCCCGAAAAGAAATCTAAAATTATATCATCTTTTTTCATCGCAAGATTCATCATTCTCATGATTAGTGAAATCGGTTTCGGATAGTCAAAAACATTTTTCCCTAATAAATTAGCTACCATCTTTGTACCATCGTCAACAGTCCCTGTATCTTTATAATTCCAAAAGTTAATAGGAACAATCCCTTCACTTAATTCACTTAGGAAGCGTTTCAACCTTGGGAATTGATTTTCTCCATCCTTCCCCCAATAAAGTCTATTATCAGCTGCTAATGTCTCATATTGTTCTTTACTATATTTCCAAGCATTCACTGGATGTTCCACTTCTATTTTTTTAATAGGATTAAAAACTTTATAGCTTAGATTTGGACGCTCTGTTTTAGTTCTTTGACTTACGAAAGAGACACTCGTCCAGGGTCCCCTAGGATCATTATCGATATTTTTATAAATTAAATCATTTTTTGCTGTTCTAGGCTCTCTTAAATAATTTAATTTGTCGGATTTTCTATACATCAAAATATACTCTGTTAAATTTGAAAACATCCTTGCATCATTGTTTCGTGTATATCGCTTTTCCCAGATAATATTTGAAATGAAATTTGATTCACCAAAAATTTCATTACAAATTTTCTTTAAATTTTCTAATTCATTATCATCTAAACTAATAAAAATAGCACCATCATCAGCCAACAAATTCCTCGCCAACTTCAATCGTGCATACATCATATTCAACCAATCCGTATGGAATCTTCCGTTACTTTCGGTATTTGTTGATAAGATATTCCCATCATCATCAACTTGCCCAGTTTGTTCTAAGTAATTCTGCACACCATCTTTAAAATTATCTTTATATACAAAATCCTTCCCTGTATTATAAGGCGGATCAATATAAATCATTTTAATTTTCCCGTTATACGATTTTTGCAGCAGCTTCAACACTTCTAAGTTATCGCCTTCAATGTATAAGTTTTCTGTTGTATCAAAGTTTTTACTTTTTTCAGGTACTGGTCGTAGTGTTCCTTTTGAAGGCTTTTGTGTGCCTTCAATCATCTTTTTCTTGCCATGCCATGTGAACTGATAACGTTCCTGCTCTGTTTCTACAACTTCGCCTAATACCGTTTTCAGCATATCAAAATCAATTTTTTCACCATCAGTTAAGATTTCTGGGAATAGCTCTTTTAAACGTGCAATATTCTGTGCCGTTATATCTAAGGATTCACCATTCATTTTATTAACCATTGTCTTGCTCCTTTTCTATTAATGCTTGTTTCGCAATCTTTACTTTATTTGCTGCTTGTTGTAATTCAACCCGCATGTTCAATTGTGTTTCTTTTTTAGCCCGCCTTACATAATCGTCAATTTGTGCGTCCATCACGACCAGTTTCTCCAGCAAATTATTTTTTAAAGAAATTGGTGTATAAATCTTATATCGAGATTGTAATTCTAATTGTAGTAAACGCTCAAGCCATGATTCATAAAACATTTTTAAATTTGTTTTACTAAGGTTTTCAAATTTCAATTGTTGTTCAACCTGTTGCAGTGTTACGACTTCCTTTATTTCATAAATAGTATCACTTACTAAGTATCCATCTTTTTTCTTAATGTGTGTGGAGAATAACCATTTCGTATTTGAACCATCAAAGAATATAATTACTAAAGGATTCGGCATAATACTCATAAACACCTTATAAATTTGCACTGCCTTTTTTAAATCCTTTACGTTTATAGCTAAAAAAACGATTGAATCATAACGCTCTGTTTCACTTTCAAATGTATCGATATTTGTATTGCTCGCTTGGATCGTCGCTAAAATACGAATCCCTCTTGATACAACATGCTCAGAAATGATTTTTTTCTGAGCTGATGTTAGCTTGTTTTCCATTTGATTGTACGGCAATGTTTTCATAATTTGAGTTGCTTTCGGAAATCCAATTGCCTTTAATAACTCCGCTTCATTCATCATAGTTCGTCCTTTACAACTAAAAATGAAATGAGTTCAATTTCATTGTCACCTAAGTCCAACTGTCTTTGTAATGTATTTGAACCGAAGCTAAACAAGCTTTCAAAGCCTACCTCTTCTTGTTTATCTTTAATAATATCAATTGATTGCCTCAATAAGTCTTGATAATGCTCCATCTCCGCGGCATCGTTTGTTTGTTTATTAAACCATTCAACTGAATTTAATTCTGGTTGTTTTTTGCCTAGCGTTAATTTACGATAAACATCTAATATGTTCTTCGCATGTGTGTAATGTATAAACGCTTCGCCCTCATTTGTCACATACAATAAAATGTATGGTGCTAAACTATTGCTTTCAACAGCGATTTCTTTATGCTGTTTGAAACAAAAAATCACACCTGATTTTGCTTCAGGCAAATCGGCATTATTTACAACCGCATACAAACCTTTTGGTGCAGCTGCAAGCTCTTTTCTATAGGACTTTAATGCGGTACTTAAATCACTTTTGAAATCGGTGTATGTTAAGTCAGTAATCGATATCGCACCTGAAACTTCCTCTAAGTTTAACACATCATTTTGCAGCGCTTTTAATTGATTGCGACGATATTCTAAATCATTCATTTCTTTCGATGACGTATCTAAAATATCTTCCTCCCCAGAGGCAGAAGTATTTAATATTTTCATACGTCCTTTCACACGTTCTTCTAAATTGATATATTCATCTAATTCCATATTCGGCCAAAAGTTGACGAGTTGAATTTCTGTATTAGTTGAACCTATGCGATCAATACGTCCAAATCGTTGGATGACACGTACTGGATTCCAATGAATATCGTAGTTTATTAAGTAATCGCAGTCCTGTAAGTTTTGTCCTTCTGAAATACAGTCGGTCGCAAAAAGTATATCAATTTCATCTGTACGTTTACTGTCCACCTTGTAGCGTTCCTTCGATTTTGGTGAAAAGTTCATTAAAATATGATTAATATCTTTGACACGAACGCCTTTTAAGGTACATTTGTTCGCTCCACTTCCGACAACTAACGCAGAATGAAGTTGTTTATTAAGTAAACGCTCTGAAAGATTATCGTACAAGTACTTAGCCGTGTCAGCGAACGCTGAGAAAATAATAACCTTTTTATTGCCTGGATTAATTGGATTTTCAATTTTTCCTTTTATTAAATTGACTAATTGTTCAAGTTTGGCATCACGTACAGTTGAAATTTGTGTTGCTTGTTGTAATAGTTCCTGTAATGTGGCTAAATCGGCACGCAAATCTCCTGCCCATTTCAACGCATCAATATCATTTAATTGAATTTGTACTTTGTCACTACCTACTGTAATCGCTTCGAGCTGTTCGTCATCTAGCTCCGTATCATCATATTGTTCCGAATATGTTCGCTGATTTTGAAGCTGTAATGTTTGGAGTGTATCTTCAATTCGTCCAACTAATTTTTCAAGCGTCAGTCTAAATGAATGAATAGAACTTTCTAAACGCTTGAACAAGTTCACCTTCATTAAAGCTGCTACTGCAAACTCACGGTCTGTTTGTTTAAACGTCGATTGGCCACCCTTTACTCTAGTATCATACAATTCTTCATAATACTTTCGTTTATGAGGTAAAACGTATTTCATTGGCTGATAAATACTAAAGCTCAATGACTCTAAACGCTCATTGACTTCGTTCATATTAACAAATCGGTGTTCTGTATCAACATCGGCTTTAATAGAAAGCGGCTTCAACCGAGTTGGAAAACTACCAATATCGTTGACATTATAATATTTCTCAATGTGCTTACGACTTCGAGCAATGGTTAGTAAATCAAGCAATTGGAAGTAGTCTTGCTCAACTATATTTAAAAACTCTTCTGTCGTTCGCTTTGACGACGGCAAAGCTGTCCAACGATTGAACGACGCTTGTGCCGTGCGTAACGTTTGCTCAATACTATCTATACCTTCTTTTTTAAGTGCCTTATCGTTATCTTCCGTTATAAAGGCAATTTGATTTTTGATATCATTCATTTTATTATTTACAGGTGTAGCCGATAGTAATAGCACCTTCGTTTTTACACCTTTTTTAATGATTTCCTGCATAAGCTTTTGATAGCGTGTTAATCGACCCTTATGCGCATTGTTATTTCGGAAGTTGTGCGATTCATCGATTACTACTAAATCATAATTTGACCAATTGATTGTATCGAGACGAATTTCACCCGACATACCACTTTCGCGATTTAAATCGGTATGATTTAACACATCATAGTTAAAGCGGTCTTCATTTAACACATTTCGTTTATCATTTTGCGTATAAACCGCCCAGTTATCTCGCAGCTTTTTCGGACATAAAACTAATACACGGTCATTTCGTAGCTCATAGTATTTGATGACAGCGAGTGCCGAAAATGTTTTCCCTAGCCCCACACTATCCGCTAAAATACAGCCATTATAGTTCTCCATTTTATCAATCATGCCTATTACACCATCGCGTTGGAACGGGTACAGCTTATTCCAAATGAACGTATCTTTAAAGTTCAATCCTTCTTTAAGAATATTATCCTCTGAAAGACCTTCTAAATTCTCCGTGAAAATATTATATAACGTTACAAAATAGAGCCACTCCGGCGCATTTTCTTTTTGAAAAGCATCTAGTTGCTCTAAAACTTCTGCAGTAACTTCTTTCGATTTTGTTTCATCTTTCCAAATTAGGTCAAATTCTGCAAGTAAGTTTTTTGTAACACCAAGTGTCTCTTTCATAACTGTATAGCTTGCTTGACGTTTTGAAGGAGTAATGCCTAACCCATCTGCTGTAAACTCAATTTCCGATTGAATAAAAATGTCCTCATCCATTTTGTTTTTAATCATGATTTGCTTAGGGTACGAGCTGTCTCCTAAAATCGTCTTAAACTGGGCGTGTTGATTGATCCATTCTGATAACTCTCGTGCAATTTGTTTAGACTGCATTTGATTTCTTAATGGAATTTCAAACTGGTTTCCTTCTAAATCGAGCTGCTGGCCTTTTCTTTCTACTAATTTAAATTGATGATTATCATCAATTTCTTGTTGATAAAAGGTTTGCTCTGTAAAGAGAAAGCGAAAAGATTCCCCTTTCGCTAACGCTTTTTTTAATTCTTTAAAAATATTCATACTCAATTTTGCAGAGGCCACTGCAATTTCCGAGCCGTTTTTTATTTCACCTTTCATTACTTGAACGAGTGTGTTATTCCCTTTATTATCGACTAAATCTATTTTCAAAATTCAGCACCTCTTACATTACATTTCTAATAATTGATCAAAGTAACCGTCTTTCTCATTCGGATTAATGTTGATTAATGTTCGACGATCAAGCAATAAATTTCCCCATTCACACGAAGTTTCGGAAACAAATGTACATGCATGACAGGCCGCGCCATTTGCTGAAGTATGATACTCAAATTCCCCATCCGAACAGATTGGATCAGATGAACAATAGCTCATCTTTTCTAATGCACGAATAATTATGGGTAATAACTTTTCGCTTTGAGCCAAGTTTGTTAATCCACCTAAACTTCCTTCTGAATCTCCAGAGGCAGTGTATATAAATGCACCATACATGTCATCGTTTGCATAAATACGTTCTTTTAAAGACGTCGTTGTATAGCCGCAATGTGCAGCTAGTTCCTGCAACAAAGCATGGCTAAATGTATGCAACAAAATTTGGCGTGGCAGAATATCTAATGGTGACTTTTTAAATTCTTCACGCTGGGTATTATATGCTCTTACAATAGCACTCGTAATTTGCTCAGTTTGTTCCCATTGGAGCAATTTTTCTAAATTAAATTGAAAGAAAATACCTTCACCGTAATTTCGCACAGCTGGTAACCATTTCGGTTCGCTTGTTATAACAACCGGCTGTGTTTTCGATTCTTCATCTGTAAATCGGTCAATGTAGTCTAATCGAGTAAATTCTTTTAAAACTTGTACTTCAGGTACAGAATCCACACGGAAAACCCCATCAAAATACGGCACTAACGTTGGCGCAATATCAACCTTCTTAGATGAAAAACGTTCTTCGTTTATTTCATCCTGAATTAGCGTGTTCCACTCTTGCTTTTTAATTGATTCATAGGTAGAACTTTCTGAAAGCGTTATTGAACCATCTAAATACTGCTTAATAGCAGGTATAAAAGAAGAAGGGATATTTTTAAAATTACATGCCATTTCAAGACCTGCTTCACCCATACTTAGATATGCTTTACTAAAATTTTCTTTATCTTTTTCTACTAAATATAGAACCTCAAATTCTGAGCTAGATGCTGTTAAAGGCACTTGTAAAAAACTCATAACAGAAGGTGAATAAACATTAGATGCGCCACGCAACGTCGTTTTCATTTTACAATTACATTTCTGTTTGGCAGTATTACTAATCCAGGGTCGTTCCCCATGACAATCAAATAAACTATGATTCTCTCTTTCCTCAGGCTTCATAATACTCCCTAAACTTTCACTATGCTTACAGTGCAAGCAAATCACGTGTAAATCAGATAAAGACCCACTTGAGCCACGGGTTTTTAGCATTAATCGTGGATCTTTAGATTGTTCTGTACAAGGCTTATTTCGATGTACCCATTCTTCATAAGGAAAATCTGACAAATGACCATTTTCACATGCTAATACAAAGCGGCTTGCATAAAGCTCCTGAATGTCATCTTCATTTTTCCGCGTACAATAATAACAATTAGTATTATCATAATTCGTCATATTATGGCACTTCGGACAGATTTTCCATTTAGGAAACTCAACCGCTTTAATTTTTTGTTTATCAGGATTTTCATTTAAAATGCGTACGTGGTCAACTCCTAAAAACGATGTAATTCGTACATCTTTTTCTTGAGGCGCCCTTCTTGTTTGCCACTGATCTGCTGATTTCACGATGACGCTTTGATATAAAAGTTCAACGATTGCTCCTGGCCCTGATTGGTATATTAGTTGGGAAGGTCTGATTGTTTCATTTTGTTGATTCATGATTTTAACACCTCAATTTCAATGGCTGCTTCTACATTTCTTAATGACATCATTGCTGGAAGAGCATCTTTTACATTCACTTCTTCATTAAAGTTTTTTAATAAGTAAGCTTTAACATATTTTGATTCTTTGTAAGCTAATGTATCTTCAGCGTGCTTCCAAGCTAATTCTCGCCACCATTCTAATAAATCCTTTACTTCGTTTTCAATGGTTGCACCATTAGCATTTTGAACTCTTTCTAAAAATTGAACGGTCTCTGTATCTACTTTATTTTGTAGTTGTACTATTTTTTTCGGACTTTGCTCAGCGTTGATTTCCATAATCGTTTGACGCATAAATCCTATAAACGTACCTGTTAACCCTTTATATAAAGCACCTTTTGCAAAAGGTGTTACACTCATCGTTTCTACATGACGGTAGAGTGCTTGATGGTATGCTTTAAAACGCTCAAAATGCGATAAATCTCTAGACCGTAGTGAATTAAGAAGAACAAATACAACGCCTGGATATTTACGTCCAACACGGCTCGTCGCTTGAATATATTCGGAAGTCGTTTTCGGTTGCCCTTGTACAAACATTGTCCCAAGTCGGTCCACATCGACACCTACTGAAATCATATTCGTTGCAAGGACAGCATCAAGAACACCTGCTTCATCTAAAGTTTTCTCCATTTGTGTTAGTAGCTGTGGAATTTCTTGTGCTTTTTTGCGGCTCGTTAATTCTTCAACGGCTAGATCATGTTCAAATTTATTTGTTGGATCTAGCATATTTAATCTTGAGTTTACTTCATCTTTAAAAGTAGTAACCATACTTGCCAATTCTTTAACCGTATTAAAATAGCCTAGCATTGTATAATATGGATCTACTTTAAACTTTGGCTCACTTCTTGTTATCGTTGCATATGCACTATATGTTTGAATCGCTTGAATTTTATTACTAACTCCTGGTGCACAAATTCCTACATAGCATCGCCCTGGCTTTTCAGAAGTTGGAACCTCTTTTGAAACAAAATTATCGTTTGCTTTTTGAACAGCTAATGGGAACTGCTGCATTTCCCGACCGTATAAAGCTCGAATTTGCTCATCCGCACCACTAATTGTTGCTGTTGAAGCAATTACTTTAGCTGGTCTTCCGTTATTTCTTGTTAATAGATCAGTTGCTACCTCATATAAACCTGTTAAAGAGCCTAATGGTCCTGAAATCAAATGAAGCTCATCTTGAATAATTAATTCAGGTGGTTTCAAACGATTAATACGACTGTATCCCCTTGGGATAGAATTACTATATTTAAATCCTACCTCACGATGATACACGTTTTTATTACCAAAGAGTTCATGCATATCTTGTTTCCAAGGTAACTGAGCAATTTTATCTACCGTACCAATTAGCAATGTTGGTAACTTCAGATATATTGCCTCATCAACTGTATAAACAGGAATTCCGTGTTTAAATGCACACGCTTTATTAGAACAACAAATTTTCTGTGAATTCGTGTTAATTTCATACTGCTCCGGCCCTAGTTCCGAACCACACCACGGACAGTTTATTAGTTGAATAGGATTGCCCGTCTTAACTTCTTTACCGTCTCGTAATTGTTTAAGCTTATCCATTGCATCTACAAATTTATTAGGAGATGAATCCTGTCCAATCCAAAGCCCTATACTAAATGGCTCTTCTCCAAATAAATTTGCATTTGGTTTACGCAGAACTTCGGCGGCACAAATTAAAGCTGCAGCTCGCTGGAATTGTTGCGTTGTTAACAAACGCAATGTGTAACGCATAAAAACTGTAATTCCAGCATACTTGTCTACTTGTTTTGGGGCTAATAATCGGCGATATGCCATGACATAAGCTGCCACACCTAAATAAGCCTCTGTTTTACCGCCCCCAGTTGGGAACCAAATTAAATCAACAATTTCTCTATCTATATGCTGTTCATCAGATATACCGGCAACATTCATAAGTAGAAATATTAATTGGAATAAACGCCATTCTCCATCTAATGTAGGTTTTATTCTCTCTCCAGTAGTACGATACGTTTGAGCCACACCTGATTGCGCTCGTTGCAAAAGCATCGCACGGTTTGCAAATTGAAACGCCAAATAATATAAGGAATTATTACTTTTTGTAACCAATGAAATGCCTTCTTCTAGACGTTCGATTGTATTTTTTACTTTTAAAATATTTTGTTCTGCTTCACTCTTTAAATAATCAGGTAGCTCATTAACTATTTTCGTTTCATGATTCAACCATAATTTATATGCTGATGGTATAACACTTAATTTTTCTTTTAAAATGTCTACAGGATATTCACTTAAATCCTTCATCTTAAATGACTGATTTTCGATCTTACAATGTTCTACATTCGGCAATTCAAAACGTGGCATCCATGTTGAATAAATCGCTGTAATATTTTCGACTGTTTTCCAATCAACCCCCACGCCATGACCGATTGCTAATTCTTCTTTGTCACGATAAAGAAGTTCATTTTGGACATGATACTGATCAGCTTTAGATGTAAATTTAGCAACATGAATTGTAGGTATATGTACTTTTAAAGAGCTTTGAAACATCACTTCATCTTGTTCAGGATATTGATTTTCTCTCTTTAAGCTATTCATTAAAAAAATATTTACGTGATATAAGTTATTTCTATAATTAACGGTATAACGCACTTTTCCATACTTAGATTCATTTAAATTTTCTAATGTGCCTGTTCTCTGATTTGAAAGGTCAATTTTCCAATTTTCCGCTTGTGGTAGACGCTTATGTTCTTTGTCCTCATAAATAGCCCAAGAAGCTTCAATTTCAACAGTTGTTAATTTTTTAAGTTTAAAACTAATGCCCATAGTAGATGAGCGGAACAGTTTTTTTAATGTAAGTTGTTCATCTATCTTTTCTTCACTGACTTGCACATGCGTTTCTATTGCATTATCACGTTCATTTATAACATCTGATGTTGAACCAAACGGAACTAACTTCCCTGTTAAATAAAATTGCATTGGGCGTATATTCTTTCCAAGAATCTCATCTTGCATTCGTGGACCAATTAAATATGTTTCTAATTCATGAATTAATCCTTTTCGCAAAACTGTATATTGCTTCATTTGAAAATTCACCCTCCCTCTTTAGATAATTTCATTGTAGCACCTTGCATTTCTGGATAGGTAATATTTCCCGATAAAATTTTAAGTTTAATCTTAAAATTAATTCATTCCTTTTAATTTCTATTTATTCCCTTAGTTAAACCAACCAAAAGCAAAAATTAGAATTTTTAATCAATTAAACTTTTACAAAACTATACAAAAACAATTTAAAGACATAAAAAAAGCGCCTAAACGTTGTTATCCAACGTTTATGGCACTAAGTGAAATGCAAACCATTTCTATGTATGGAGACGGTGGGAGTCGAACCCACGTCCAGAGACATCGATTACTTAAGCGTCTACGAGCGTAGTCAACATATTTGGTGTTCACTCATCCTCATGCCTGCTGACGGGCGCTTGGAGAGCTAGTCTGATGGATCTCTTCTTACGTCCTCAGACGAAAACGTAAGCGTAGCCTACTTCATTGGGCTCCTCACAGACACATAGGCGATGTCAGGAAGAGCTCGCTGCACTTATTAGGCAGCTAGTGCTAAGTTTTGGTTAAAACTTTTAGTTTTGCCAGTTACATTTAGTGCGTGTTAACGAGATCGCCTCTCGGCTCGCAGCTCAAGCTCGAACCGCCCCTGTCGAATCCGTAACGTCCCCTTGTAAAAGGGATATACGGGATGGAAACGTTCAGCTTAACTGCTTCCGTATATAACTATTATAACAACCTCATCGCCCGAAACAACTGGTGGTTTCTGTCAAAATAACGATGATTGTTTACTGCATAACATATTGTAGCATAATGCTTCCGCTCTCAGCAAGCCATCTGCATCAGGCTAGAATTGCTTTTGACGATCACGGAAGGCACGCTCGATTTCACGTTTTGCATCTTTTTTCTTCAGATCTTCACGTTTATCGTATTTCTTTTTCCCTTTACCAATTCCGATCAGCACTTTGGCAAAGCCATTTTTTAAGTAGAGTTTCAGAGGTACGAGTGAGTAGCCTTCTTCCTTTGTCGCACCAATCAATTTGCTGATTTGCTTGCGATGAAGCAGTAGCTTTCTCGTTCTCAGCGGATCATGGTTATAACGGTTCCCCTGCTCGTATGGGCTTACGTGCATGTTGTGAAGAAACACTTCTCCTCGCTCGATTTTGGCAAAGGAATCTTTTAAATTCACTTTTCCTGCACGAATCGATTTGATTTCAGTTCCTTGTAACACAAGGCCGGCTTCATATGTTTCTTCTATAAAATAGTCATGATTTGCTTTTTTGTTTTGGGAAACAACCTTTCCCTCTCCCTTTGGCATTAGCGTACACCCTCCTTTTGACACAAACACGGTCCAAATCGTACGGATTATTTTATCAAACAATCCAGCTTTCGACAATGCTGACGCTATGTGGTCAAAAAGCAAATAGAGCGTGATGCCCTATTTGCTTTTTGTCACGTTACTTTTTCTTTTTACGCTTTTGTTTTGGTGCGTTATCAAATACGCGTTTTTTCTTTTTCTTCTTCTTGCGGCCTGTGAACCAGTCACTTCCGCCTTTATCCTCTTTGGCTTTATCTCCAGAGGCATTTTGACCTCCGCGCCCTTTTTTCGCTGGTGAATCTGTCCGTTTTTTAAACTTAAAATCTTTCGGCGATTTACGGCGGGTGCCTTTCATGCCGACGATTTCAAAATCAATCGAGTGCTCATCTTTATTGACATTCACCACTTTGACTGTGATTTCATCACCGATACGGTAGACATTTCCTGTGCGTTCACCGATCATGGCAAAGTGCTGCTCATCAAAGCGATAATAGTCGTCTGTCATGTAGCTGACATGGACAAGACCTTCAATTGTATTCGGCAGTTCAACGAATAGTCCGAAGTTCGTCACGGAACTTATCATACCATCAAATTCTTCACCGATTTTATCAAGCATAAACTCTGCTTTCTTCAGGTCATCTGTTTCACGCTCTGCATCAACTGAGCGGCGCTCCATCGTAGACGCATGATCTGCGATTTCAGGCAGCAGCTGGCCCCACTTTTCAAGAGTTGCTTCGTCTGTCTTTTTCTTAATCAAATACGTTCGGATCAGTCTATGCACGATTAAATCCGGATAACGGCGGATCGGCGATGTGAAATGTGTATAGAATTCCGTTGATAAACCAAAATGGCCGATGCTTTCTGGATCATACTTCGCCTGTTTCATAGAACGAAGCATCACAGTTTGTATCACAACTTCTTCTGGTTGATCCCTTACAGCATCAAGTACACTTTGAAGTGCACGCGGATGAATGTTCGTTGATGTTCCTTTCACAATGTAACCAAACGTCGTCACGAACTCTAAAAAGCGCTGCAACTTTTCAGGATTTGGTTCTTCGTGAATTCGGTAAATGAACGGAACATTCATCCAATGGAAATGCTCTGCAACGGTTTCGTTTGCAACAAGCATGAATTCTTCAATTAATTTCTCTGCAACAGATCGCTCGCGAACTACAACGTCTTTTGCTGCTCCTTCATCATCTACAAGCACTTTTGCTTCCTTGAAGTCAAAGTCTACAGCTCCGCGCTCCATCCGTTTTTCACGAAGAATCTCTGCAAGCTTCTCCATCTCTTGGAACATTGGTACGAGTGGCTCGTATTTATCTAAAAGCTCCTCGTCTTGATCAACTAGAATTTTATTGACATCGGAATAGGTCATTCTTTCCGTCGTTTTGATCACACTTTGGAAAATCTCGTGTTTAACGACCTTCCCGCTCCGATCAATGACCATTTCACATGACAGTGTGAGACGATCGACCTTCGGATTCAATGAGCAAATACCGTTTGACAGGCGGTGCGGAATCATCGGAATGACGCGGTCAACGAGATACACACTCGTTCCACGCTCATAAGCTTCTTGATCAATCGGGGAGTTCTCTGTCACATAGTGAGAGACGTCCGCAATGTGCACCCCTAGCTTGTATTTGCCATCATCCAGCTTTTGCACCGTAACGGCATCATCTAAGTCCTTCGCATCTGCTCCGTCAATCGTCACGATCGTTTCGTTGCGCAGATCCCGTCTTCCTTCTATGTCTTTTTCATCAATCGTTTCAGGTGTATCTGCTGCCTGCTGGAGCGCTTCTTCTGGGAACTCACCTGGCAGGCCATGTTTATGAATGATCGATAAAATATCAATACCAGGATCATTTTTATGACCAAGAATTTCAGTTACTTCGCCCTCTGCACTCATTCTTCCTTCTGGATAGCTGGTCAGCGTCACAACAACCTTATGGCCTTCGACTGCTCCGTTTTTAGCAGATTTCGGGATAAAGATATCATTTGTAATTTTTTTATCATCAGGAATGACAAAACCAAAGCTTTTCGTTTCTGTATAGGTACCGACAACCGTCTGAGTATTACGCTCCAGGATGCGGATGACAGTTCCCTCTTTTTTTGTTCCATTTGATTTGTGACTGACACGAACCATGACGGTGTCGCCATTCATCGCTGTGCCTAGCTCATTTGGCGGAATGAAAATATCATCCTGTCCAAACTCTTCTGGCGTCACAAATGCAAACCCTTTGGCATGAGCAGATAGCTTTCCTTTTACCAAGTTCATTTTTTCTGGCACACCGTAGCGGTCGCTGCGAGTACGGACAATAAGTCCCTGATCCTCTAATATCACAAGTGCTTTGACGAGCTCTTTATAATCATCAGGATTGGTAATTTCCATCATGACTTCTAATTCTTGTACCGTTAACGGTTTGTACGCCTCTTCTTGCATAAACGCGAGTAATTCATCCATAAATTCTTCTTTTTGCACACTCTAACCCCCTATATATTTAAATTGACCAATCAAGTGATTCTAAGAATGCATACACATCCTGATGAACCTTCTCCCGCTCTTTATCAAGCGTGATGACATGGCCCGATTCTTCATACCACTTTAAATGTTTTTCATCCGTCTCTACTTCGTTATAAATAATGTTCGCACTGTCTGTATTAATCATATGATCATGACGCGCCTGCACAACAAAAGTAGGTGAATAAATCATGTCGACATTGTTTCTGACATCTGCAATGAGCTCTTGCAAACCTTTGAGTGTATTCATTGGTGATTTCTTGAACTCTTTCATTTCTTGCTCAATTTGGTCTTCTGACTTACCCTCGAATTTCTTATAATTTCGGGCATATTCTAGTACACCCTGGTACATGACTTCTTCACTTTTTATGTACATAGGTGCACACATAGGTACAATTCCCTTTACAGGTACAGTGTAACCTAATTTCAATGAAAAAACTCCTCCGAGGGATAGTCCACATACGGCAATCTCTTCATAGCCCTCATCTTTTAAAAATTGATAGCCTTCTTCAACGTCTTTCCACCAATCGGCAGGGCCTGTATGAACAAGCTCTTCGGGCGGCACACCGTGTCCTTTGTATTGAGGTGCATGGCATGTATACCCTCTTTCATTCAAATAACGGCCAAGCATTCGAACATCGGCTGTATTTCCAGTAAAACCGTGAAGAAGTAGCACCGCCTTTTCTCCACCTTTAAACGTAAATGGTTTTGGTGTAACAACTTTCATGATGTGACTTCCTTTCCTTCTGTTATGGTTTATATTTTCCACTTGTATGTATGAAGCAAACACAAAAGAGTGCTGATAATAAAAAAAGGTCTGAAAAAAGATCAGACCTTCTGTTACCCGTGCCTTAGACGCCTAAATATGCCAATGCAAGTGTTAAGATGAAGAAAAGCACTGACAAAATAACCGTTAATCGGTGAAGAATCAAGTCAAGGCCTCTCGCTTTTTGTTTACCGAAAAGCTGCTCGGCTCCACCTGAAATAGCGCCTGACAGTCCAGCACTTTTACTTGATTGTAGTAATACAACGATGATAAGTGCGATACTGACAATTACGAGTAATGTGATAATAAATGCGTGCATGAAAACACCTCCAGACAAACTGGTACACATAACTTTATTTTACATGAAAACAAGGTGCATGTCACGAAACATCAAAATAAAGATTTCCTCTATATTGTCGACTTGATTTGTTATTTTGATTCAATTTCGCTCCAAAAAGATGTATGCAGCATTTTTTATATGCGTTTTTCAGTTTAAAACACGTTTTTAGCGTGTTGCTTCTTTTTTTAATAACTGTTTTAATTCTACTAACAAACGTTCAGCCCCTTCAGGACTCAGCATTACTTGACCGTTTCCATAGCTTTTGTTGTACTTCGTCACTTGTCCAGTTAACAGGCAGCTCTTATCTGCATCATATTTTTTCAGCATAATGGTTTGATCGTCGATAAAAATTTCTAGTAACTGCTCTTCTTTAATATTGAGTACCTTGCGCATTTCTGAAGGCAGAACAATTCTGCCTAGAGAATCAATGTGTCTAACCATCCCAGTCCTTTTCAATGACATTGCCTCCTTGATGATTTTATTTATTGACTTTTGTCAACGTTTTCATAGTAAAATAAATCTTCAAATTTTTTATCAAAGTAATGAATCATTTTGCCAATGACAAGCTGTCCTGGTTTCCGATGACCATTTAACACCCTGCTGAGCGTGGCAGGAGAGATGCCAATTTCATCAGCCAGCTGATTTAAAGACATATCGTTTTCGATCATATACTGCATGACAAAAGCCCGCCTGATCTGAATCTTTTCGACCATCATTACAACCTCCTATGGAATCAATATGTACAACGTGTAAGGCTCTCACATAAAACAGATTCATTAACTTATGTCAACACTTTTGCCCCTCAGCTATTTCCTTTGGTCAATGATCATACTAAAATAAGTCATATACTGAAATGTGAGGTTCGATGTCATGAATCACTTTGGTGAACAATTACGCATTTTAAGAGAAAATAGAAAAATGTCTGTCAATCAACTCGCCATGTATTCTGGTGTAAGCGCTGCTGGTATTTCTCGTATTGAAAATGGAAAGCGCGGTGTGCCAAAGCCTTTGACGATCAAAAAATTAGCACACGCCTTGAAGGTGCCTTATGAGGATTTAATGCTACTTGCTGGTCATATTGAACAGGAGCAAGTTCATGAAATGAAACCAAAATATGAATCCATGTTGAAAATCTATCAAAAGGCGCTGCAAAAGGATGTAGAACATCTCCCCATTTTTGACGGCGATAAATGGGAAAGGCTCTCCGCACAAGACATCAGCCAGCTGAATGAATACTTTCTTACGCTCATCAACCAAAAAAAGGCGAACAAATAGCGGGGCATAAACCTAATGTACATCCACTATTAACTAATGTCAATATTTTCATAGTGTTCTTGTTGCCAATAGTCAACAAATCGTGTAAAATAGACATATCTAATCTATTACCATGTGAGGTTTTGCGTTGATGAACTTTGGTGCATATTTAAGAGCGTTACGTGAGGAAAAGAAACTGTCAGTGAATCAATTGGCGATGTATTCAGAGGTCAGCGCTGCTGGCATTTCTCGTATTGAAAATGGGAAACGAGGCGTTCCGAAACCTCCTACGATTAAGAAACTGGCCGGAGCATTAAAAGTGCCTTATGAGGAAATGATGCAGGCTGCAGGCTATATTGAGGAAGCCTCTTCTGTCCATCAGTTGAAGGAAGAAGATTTGGCTTTATCCAAAATAAAGGAAGCTGCAGAGCAATATGAACTTTCTGATCTCGACATATTTAATGGAGACATATGGTCGACCCTGTCACAAAAAGAAATAGAAGATCTTAACCGCTATCTGTTATTTATATTAAACAGCCGTTCGCCATCATAGAATGTTTTCAGCATTGACAAGCTTTTTACGCTGATTTATGACAGATTTACGGTATAATGGGTTCAGATTGGAGTGAGGAAAGATGGATCAATCTGATATGTGCCCACGGTTTGAAAAGGCAGTTGAATTATTGAGTAAACGCTGGGTTGCACTGATTGTTTTTCAACTTCTCTCAGGTCAGCAGCGCTTTAGTGAAATTGAGGCCGCTCTGACTAATTTGAGCGGAAGAGTATTATCTGAGAGATTAAAAGAACTGGAAGCAGCAGGCATTGTAAAACGGGAGGTTTTTGCTGAAACACCGGTGCGCATTGAGTATTCTTTAACAGATATGGGGCGTTCACTTGCACCTGTTTTTGAGGAAATTTCGAAGTGGTCCTCTGAATGGATCACGCTTGAATCATAGGATCCCCGCATGTGAACTGCCTGATCATCATAAAACAACCTCCCTGACAGATTGTAAGGGAGGTTTTGTCTTTTCAACCATTTAAGCAGATGTCATGTTTTTTTCAGCTAATGCTTTTCTTTCTTTTTTCTTGTTTGTCGGGCTTAAATAGCGTTCAAGCCAGCCCATTACAAGATCGGCAATAATCGCCATGAGTGCTGTTGGAATCGCACCTGCTAAAATGATGGCAGTTCCGTTTGTGGCGTTTGATCCTCTGATGATGATATCACCAAGACCTCCCGCTCCAACAAATGTCCCAATCGCTGTTATACCGATGGCGATGACCAGTGCGGTTCTTAAACCAGCCATAATGACCGATAAAGCAAGCGGTAATTCAACCATTCTGAGCACTTGCCATTTCGTCATGCCCATTGCTTTACCTGATTCTAAATAGGCATGTTCAATGCTGACAATCCCTGTGTACGTGTTACGGATGATTGGCAGAAGTGAATACAGAAAAAGTGATAGAATAACTGTATTTGCGCCAAGTCCTAATACAAGCATCAGCACGGATAGCATCGCTAACGCCGGTATGGTTTGAATGACATTGGTAATGGCGAAGACCCAATTGCTCAACTTGCGGTAATGCGCCACAAAAATGCCTACTGGAATTCCGACAATTGCCGCAAACAGCACCCCATACGCTGACATGAGAAAATGCCGATAAAATTCTTCTAACACATATGAACCGTTCTGCTGATAATACGTCCATAATTGCTGCAGTGTGTCCATCAGCCGTGACACCTCCCCATCTTACTCAAAGTAATTGTGCTTTTTCAGGAAATTCTTCGCAACGGTGGCTGGCTCTTGAAGCTCCCCGTCGACTTGATAGTTAAGCTCTTGCATTTGCTCTGTATTGATTTTTCCAATCAACCTATTGAGCACCTTGTCTAGCCCTGGATTCTCTTTTAGGACTTTCTCCGGGACAACTGGTGATGCATCATATGGAGGGAAGAATCGCTTATCATCCTTTAAGATTTTGAGGTCATAGGCTTTGATTCGTCCATCTGTTGAATAAGCAAGCACAATATCCATTTTTTCATTTTTTAATGCATCATAGACTAAACCAATCTGCATTGGATACGTGCTTCCAAATTCAATTCCGTATGTTTTTACGAACCCTTCATAACCGTCGCCTTTCTTTTTAAGCCAAATATTATCAACTCCGAAACGGTAATTCTTCGCATTCTTTTTCAAGTCAGAGACCGTCTCTAATTTGTTTTCCTTCGCCATCTTTTGTGTCACAGCAAAGGCATACGTATTATCAAATCCATAGGAATCAAACCATTTGTAATCATAGCGTGTCTTAAACTCTTTTTGGACGATCTCCATCGCACGCTCGGGGTCTTTTTCGGCATCCAATCCAAGCGTACTTGTCAAATCTGTCCCTGTATATCTTGTCGCAGAAATGTCGATATCTCCATTTTCCATTGCTTTCTGCTGTACGGTATTGGAGCCTAGGTTTTTCACAATGGTTGTCTTTTTATCTGTGTAATGTTCGATCATTTCACTAACCATATAGGCCATGATTTCTGATTCGGTAAAGTTTTGTGCTCCAATTCGCAGCGTGCCCCCTGAGGAGCCGGCTAGTCCAGGAAGTGAACAGCCGCTTATCAATAGCAAGCATAGAGCAAGCAGTGCACTGATCCATTTTGTTTTTCGATTCTTCACATAAGCCAACTCCTTATGAAACTTCCTTCAATCCTTTTAAGCCTTCTGGTGTTACTTTTTTCTCCAGCTTCATCAATGTAAGGTCAATGATGACCGCTAAAATAGTGACTGGGATGGCACCTGCAATAATGTATTCCGGCTGATATAACTGAAGTCCAATTAAAATGTAGTCACCAAGACCGCCTCCACCGATAAAAGCAGCAAGTGTTGTCCAGCCGATTAAATAAATCGTTGACGTTCGGACGCCCGCCATAATGATCGGTACAGCCAGCGGGAGCTCAACAAGACGAATTTGTTCCCATGTTGTCATGCCGATCCCTTTACCGGATTCAAGTAAGTTTTTGTTCACACCTTGAACGCCGGCATACGTATTTCTCAAAATAGGCAAAACTGAATAGAAAAAGAGAGCAACGATTGCAGGTATTTTCCCAACCCCCAAAATAGGAATAAAAAATGCAAGAATCGCTAAACTAGGGAGTGTTTGAAAGATATTCACAACACCGATGACAAAACCTGCGCCTCGCTTCATTCGTGTAAGAACGACGCCTAAAGGAACGGCAACGATAATTCCTAGCACGACAGCAATTAAGGAAATATATAAATGCTCCCACATTTTTGTCAGAAGTTCTCCACCATTTTTCTCTAGAAAATCGATGATTTGATCCATGTGTCCACCTCCCTTAATTCATTTCAGTGACAGCCGCCGGCGTATCGTCTCCCCAGATGGAGTCGTACACAACATCTACAAGACTTGCACGTGTCACAATGCCTTTTAAATGCCCTTTGGCATCTACAACCGGTACATATTTAATACCGCGGATTAAAATTTTTCGAACAGTGTCTCTTAGAAGTGCGCCTTCTTGTACGGTATAGAACTCTGTATTTAAAATATCGCCAACAAAGGCTGCTTTTCTGCGGTTCGCATCGATTGTTTCAATATCGATATAGCCTTTTAGTACATGATGTTCATCGACGACAAGCAAGGAGTCGACCCGTTTTTCTCTCATGATGTAGATGGCGTCTGTTAATGTTTTTTCGACTGTAATGGTGACTGGTGATGTGTTCATCATTTGTTCTACACGTTCCATATTCGGATTTGATTGAAGCAGGCGTTCTTTTCCGATGAATTCTTCTACGAACTCGTTGGCAGGGTGACGCAGAATCTCATCTGGTGTGCCTACTTGGACAATCTCTCCATCTTTTAAAATCACAATTCGGTCAGCGAGTTTAATGGCTTCATCCATGTCATGCGTGACAAATACGATGGTTTTATTTAATGTTTTTTGCAACTTCTTAAATTCTTCTTGCAATGAATCTCGAGTAATTGGATCAAGTGCACCAAATGGTTCATCCATGAGGATCAGAGGGGGTTCTGCTGCTAGTGCACGAAGCACTCCGATGCGCTGCTGCTGTCCTCCACTGAGTTCATGAGGATAGCGCTCTAAATATTCCGGACCCATGTCGACGAGCTTCAGCAGTTCACGTGCTCGTTCTTTTCGTTTTTCTTCCGGCCATTTTAAGAGTTTCGGCACAAGTGAAATGTTTTGCGCGATGGTCATATGGGGGAACAGTCCAATCTGCTGAATCACATAACCGATTTCTCTTCTTAATTGGACTGGATCTTTTTTCATAATATTTTCTCCCTCGATGAAAATCTTTCCTGAGGAAGGCTCGATGAGTCGGTTGATCATCTTCATCGTTGTTGTCTTACCACAGCCACTCGGTCCAATAAAACAAATAAATTCTCCTTTTGCTATGTCTAAATCAATATTTTTGACAGCTTTTTTTCCGCCTTTATACGTCTTAGATACATTCTCTAGTTTCAGCAAATGAGACACCTCCAATTAGTTGGATCTATATTTTCAGAAAATTTATACCTTATTTATTATAGGGCAAACTTTATAAAATAAAAAGTTTATGATGTGTTTGTATTGCATAACATTTATTTAAAATTTTCAATTAACGATGTAATATATAGAGATCTCTCCTTTTTCCTCCGAATTGCTAGCAATTACTCAATATTTATTGTTTTCATCAACAAACAGGTATATGATATATTGTGTTACAAATTGTCAGTCGTGAAGGGATGAAGCTGGGAGTGGACAAGTTAGCGTTAGGCGCCATCCAAAAAGCACAGGATCATTATATTGAAAAAGCTGCGGAGAACATGAATGCCTTTGGTCTTTCTTCTACAGTCGGTAGAGTGCTTGGTATCATTCACATGAACCGTAAACCAATGACGCTGGGAGAGCTTTCAGAGGCGACCGGCATGAGCAAAACGCGGATGAGTCAAGTCGTTCGAGAAATGCTTGATTTGAATATTGCAGAAAAGGTTTATGAAAAAGGAATACGTAAAGATCTTTATGACGTTGAGCAAGATCAATACCAAACGTTCATTTCATTGTTTGCAGCCAATTGGTCACGAGTTGTCAGCAAAAACCGCAAGGCACATAAGAAAACGTGCAAGGAATTGCTGGAGCTGCTTGAACAAGATGACTTACCAGAAGAGACCGAGGATAAAATCAATCTGCTTCTTACAGAAATAAAGGAAAGCCTTGATTACTATGATTGGATTAGCCGATTAATTGAATTCTTCGAAAGTGAAGAAGTATTTAAGCATGTGCCGAAACCTTAAAAAAAGCTGTTTTATTTTACATCATTGTAGAAAAAAACAGCTTTTTTATATACACTTATGATAACAACATGGGAAACATCCCTTTTATCCCTGCACCGATCATCTCAACTGCCACTACAGCCAAAATTAATCCCATCAAACGCGTCACGACGTTCATCTCTGTTTTCCCCATTTTCCGCATAATGAAACTTGAATAATGAAAGGCATAATAGGTCATAGCAAGAACGATGACAATGCCGATTAGAATCATAAACATATGAAGCATCCCTTGACTCCCCGGGGTTAAACTCATCACTGTAGCGATTGTTCCGGGACCAGCAATGATTGGGATTGCCAGCGGTGTTACGGAGATATCTGCCTTCGCTTTGCTTTCTGCCTTCTCCTCAGAATGAGGGTTTTGGACGTGTGACTCTTTTGCATTCAGTAAATTGTAAGCGATGCCAAAAATAAAAATACCCCCGGCGATGCGGAGTGCATGAATATCGATTCCAAACAATTTGAAGATGAGCCTGCCTGCCAATAAAAAGGCAATCAAAATAATGAAAGAGACTACAATGGCTTTCTTAGCTGTCTGGGCGCGCTCTTTCTCTGTATAGCCTTCTGTTAAGGTGATGAAAAGCGGCACGTTTCCAATGGGGTTTGATACAGCAAACAATGAGACCACAACATGAATCATAAAGGAAATCAACAGACACCCTCCTTTTTTCATAGTGTCTGCCATTCTGATGTGAATATTCCCTTATGATGTTAAAACATGTATATCTTTAACCGATGATAATAGAGGTTTAAAGAAAGGGGTTCACTCATGAAGAAAACAATAACGATCATTCTTCTGTCTGTAGCGGTGTTATGCGCAACTGGCTGGATTGTTTGGCAGCAGCAGACGACCAAAAAAGCAGAGGAAAAACATCAACAAGAAAATAAAACGAAAGATCAGCAGCTCACGCAGTTAAAATCAGATCAAACGGATTTGCAGCATAAAAATGATGAACAAAAAAAGCAAATATCCACTGTCACAAAAAAGCTCAAAAAAGAAAAGAAAGCCTATGAAAAAGAAGTCAAACAGCGTAAAGCTCTTGAGGGAAAAGTCGATCAGCTTCAAAAAGAGCTGGCAGCTGCAAAAGCCACTGCTCAAGCGAATAAGCAGACCGCTCAGACTACAAGGAAAACAACTGTCAAAAAAGAACCGAATGTCACTCATCACCCTCCCTCACAGTGGGTACAGGACCAATATGATTGGGGCGTGAAACAAGGCTATATTAAAGAGTAGAAAGGATGAAAAAAAGTGATACAAATACGGCCATTGTCTCATGATCAAGCTCTCCCGATGGATCTTTTACTATTAGCTGATCCTTCAAAGGAAAAGGTTCTCGCTTATGTACAATCCGGCTCTTGTTATGCGGCTTTTCATGAACAGGAAGTGATTGGTGTCTATGTTCTGACATCTTTGTCTCAGCATACAGTCGAAATTATGAATGTCGCCGTGAAGGAGTCATGGCAAGGAAAAGGAATGGGGAAGCAGCTGGTCCGCCATGCGATCGCTGAAGCGAGAGCCGCAGGTTTTCATACGGTTGAAATCGGCACAGGCAATTCGAGTATTCAGCAGCTCGCCCTATATCAAAAATGCGGTTTTCGCATGGCGGCCATTGATCACGATTTCTTCCTTAGGCACTATGATGAACCGATTTTTGAAAATGGGATTCAATGTAGGGATATGGTACGGCTGTCCCTCACTTTTCAAGCAGACTGACTTTTGCTCAGCCTGCTTTTTTTATAATTTTCGCTTTTTCACAGCTTGAATTACATATTGAATCAAAAAGTAAAACACCGCACCAGCTAAAAAGCAGACAACGCATCCAAAAAGCGTCGCTTCTGAGCTGAATTGATACTCTTCAATTTTCATGATATAAAATGGCATGCCAAACAGAGTTGGACTTGATTCAATATGATTTACCTCTAGCAGCAATAAAAAGACAGGGGTCATAAACACAGCAAATATATACAGCATCGCAAGTGTTAAGCCGCTAGAAAACGAATGAAATACTTTGATCATCTCTTTCTCTCCTTCATCTCTTTTAAACTGGCTGTGATATTTTTTCCGTCTGGACAAGCCGGATGCAGCATCACAGTGTTCAGTAAAGAAAAAAATAGCAGCTGATGACTCACCTGATGCTTCCACATGAAAAAAAGCACAATCGAGCAAAACACCGGAAACAACGGACCGGCAAGTGCCACCAACAGATTAAAGCTCGGCCTGGCAAATGTCTCATGAACGACCGCCACATGCTTCCAATCAATCATTATCACAAAATCAAAAAGGGGTCTTTTTTCGATTTTGTTGCACGCCATAACCATCAGTATATGACCGAGTTCATGCATCAGCACAACCGCTAGTAAACTAAAGACAAGCCCTATCATCGCAATATAGGCCTTTTTAACATCGCAGCATATATACAACTGAAAAAGGCAAGTGAACCAAGCAGGTAGGCGGTGGCGAGAAGGTACACATCAGATGACAGCCACTCTAATAAAAGCATATCGATGAAGCTGAATACAGCAATCATCAACACGATCACAAACAGTTTATTAAAATCACTGATCTTCACGACAAACCCCGTACAGGCCGCCATAGCGGTAATCATTAATATGGACAAACTGGCTAAGACATGCCCTTCGCTTTCAATACCGATGACCAAATAGACAATTCCAATATACACAAAATATGTAAGCAAATTAATGGTGTAATAAAACAACATTCTCGACATTAAATAAGCGCCCTTTGATGTATTTAACATAAAGATGGCCCTTTGATTGATATGATATTCCCTGCCAATCATCAGCGGAAGCATGATCAATATTTCCTTTAACGCAAACTGCACAATAAAGGCATACAGCCAGCCAGTTTCTGCCGGTGTAAAAACAAATGGGAGCCCCACCGTCAAACAAATGAGAAAGAGAAATAAAATACCCTGCTCTTTAAAAACAGATGATCGGGTGAAATAGACCCATTCCTGCCGAAGATGCGTCAGAAAAGAAGAGCCCGTTCTGATTTTCTGGTAAGAAAACGACTTCACCTCTGTTGTTAGCTGCAAAAACATTTGATGGACATAGCAAGCCGCTAAACCTTTCACCCATAGCCATCCAGCGCTTAGCATGATCACGAGTAGCATCACATAAACAGCCGGCCAAATGCGAATCATCTCAACTGCTTTTTGAAAAAGGAGAAAGACCAATACGTGAAGTGCCGCAAAGCCGACCGTTTGCAGCAGCAAATGCTCTTTTGTTTTTGATATGAAATGGCTCACACCAATCCGTATCAGCATCCATGAAGCTAGCGTATACAGCGCCAATATAAAGCATGTCATGCATACTACGATGATCCAATACAGAGACGGTGTCACGCCGGTTATGAAAAGGCCTAATACAATCGGCAAATAAAGCAGTCCAGCCATGAGGAAGCAAAAAAGCAACGGAAAGAAATACACGCAAAGGATAAATGGTACACTTTGAATCGCACTATTTAAAAAGTAGAATTGATATTCTTGGCGCTTCAACTTATTGCGGGATAACACGATGCCTGCACCTACTAGTAAGAGCGACAATTTAATAAACTGGAGGTATAACGCAGCTGGTTCCCTTTCCCCTGCCTGTATGAAAAAGCGCAGGCTGATGACAACGTACATCGCATACATCAGCAAGAAAAAAACGGCGGCGGCGAGAAGCTGCAAAGGATACTTTTTTCCAAGCTGTTTTCCTTTCGTCGTCAGCATGCCCCATTCTATTTTATGAAGAACGTGTCGTGTCCAAATCATTGAGTAACCTCTCCACCTGCATATAGTAATCTCGATTCACTTCTTTATAAATCTCTTCAAGTGCCTGATGAGGATATGTCTGGGTCGTCTCTTGGCGTGACATATCCAGCTTGACGTCACCATTTCTTAAGATCATGAGGTGATCATACAACGTATCACCAAAGCTCAAATGATGAGTGGATATAAGAATGCCTGCACCTTGATCTCTCAGCTTCATGAGCACCTTTTTTAAGATGATCATCATATCTGGATCAAGTCCGTTTGTTGGCTCGTCGAACACATAATAATCACATGGTCTGAGAAGCTGCGAAATGATTTGGGTTTTCTTTTGATTACCGTGGGACAGCTGAGCGATTGGCTGATCCATATACGGACTCAGTTCAAACAAATCGGTAAATGTCTCTTCCCTTGTGACATCTTGCTCATTTGGCAGCTGAAGTAATTGAAAGTATTCCCTCGGTGTTAAATAATCGAACAACGCATGGTCGTCAGGAATATAGGAAACATGTTTTTTCAAAAGAGAAATATGAGCTGAAGATTGAAGGTTCAGCTGTTCACCATGTAAGGAAACGTATCCGGTAAATGGTGTCAGCCCAAACATGGCTTGGATCATCGTTGTCTTTCCTGCCCCATTATGCCCTAAAAGAAGCATCGTCTGGCCTTTCTCCACGTTCATTTGAATATGGCGGAGAGAGAAGGTGCGGCTGTACGTTTTTTCTTGTAATTGTAATGTCAGCATCGTATCCCTCCGTTTGTTTCAGATGGAACAGATGACCTCGCATCTGTTCTCATCCAAGTTAGAAGCCGCATTGGATTTTCACGTACATCCCTAAGAATTTGAACTCACCTAAAAATTTAGAGCCATTTCCAAAGGTCCTGCATGCCCAAATCAACGCTGCCACTGTCACAATACCTAAAATAGCGGCAAGGACATAAATCCAAAATGCATTTTTCTGTACGTTCTTAGAAGTTAGAATTCGTTGCTTCCTTTCATCATAAGCCGCCAATAGGTGAAGGACATACATATATACACCTACTGGAAAACGAAGGCTAAAAGGATTCAGCATCTCATCACCCCCTAATATATGTAAAATGATACCACCCCTTGACAGAAAGCATAAGTTCATTTTAGATCATATTTTTAGTCGGTTTTTCATGATCTATTGCTTATAAAGTGGGGTACTGTTGGCTTATCCTCTGACTGAAGGACGAGTTTTTACAAAAATAGGATGAGACGAATGAAACAGCTGATCGATCTTGTTCACACAAAAAAAACGCTGCGCCCACTCTTATGAAAGAGCGGGACGCAGCGCGGTGCTGACATTATTTATTCAAGTTATAGAACGTTTCAATGCCATGATATTGTGCTGTTTCAGCCAATTGATCTTCGATGCGAAGTAATTGGTTGTATTTCGCCACACGGTCCGTACGAGACGGAGCACCTGTTTTGATTTGTCCAGCGTTTGTTGCTACAGCGATGTCTGCAATTGTGCTGTCTTCAGTTTCACCAGAACGGTGAGAGATAACAGCTGTGTATCCAGCGCGTTTTGCCATTTCGATTGCATCAAATGTTTCAGTTAATGTACCGATTTGGTTCACTTTGATTAGGATTGAGTTACCAACGCCGTTTTTGATTCCTTCAGAAAGCTTCTTCGTATTTGTAACGAATAAGTCGTCTCCTACTAGCTGAACCTTGCTACCAAGGCGCTCAGTTAATAGTTTGTGACCTTCCCAGTCGTTTTCATCAAGACCGTCTTCGATCGAGATGATTGGGTATTTCGATACCATATCTTCATACCAGTCAACCATTTCAGCAGATGTTTTCACAACACCTTCGCCTGATAAATGATATTTACCGTCTTCTTTGTTGTAGAACTCAGAAGATGCAGCATCCATTGCAAGTTTCACTTCTTCACCTGGTTTGAAGCCAGCTTTTTCAATCGCTTCTACGATTGTTTGAAGTGCTTCTTCATTAGAACCAAGGTTTGGAGCGAATCCACCTTCGTCACCTACAGCTGTGTTTAAGCCTTTTGCACTTAATACAGATTTCAGGCTATGGAAGATTTGTGCGCCCATGCGAAGTGCTTCACGGAAGTTCGGCGCACCTACAGGCATAATCATGAATTCTTGAATGTCTACGTTGTTATCCGCATGCTCTCCGCCGTTGACGATGTTCATCATTGGCACTGGAAGCGTTTTGGAGTTGAATCCACCAAGGTATTGATAAAGTGGAATTTGTAAGAAATCAGCAGCGGCACGTGCTACAGCGATAGATACGCCAAGGATTGCGTTTGCACCTAATTTCCCTTTGTTTTCTGTTCCGTCAAGTTCCACTAACATTTTGTCAATCGCTACTTGTTCAGTTACATCAAAGCCTAAAAGCTCTGGTGCAATGATTTCGTTTACGTTGTTTACAGCTGTCAGAACACCTTTTCCAAGGTAACGGTCTTTGTCTCCGTCACGTAGTTCTACTGCTTCATATTCACCAGTAGAAGCACCACTTGGTACTAGCGCACGGCCGAAGCCGCCAGATTCTGTATAAATTTCTACTTCAACTGTTGGGTTACCGCGAGAGTCTAATACTTCGCGTGCATATACGTCAACAATGTATGGCATTTTAATTTTCTCTCCTTTTGAGTCAATTTGTTATTTTTGAATCAATGATGTTCCTGTCATCTCTTTTGGTTTTTCAAGACCAAGTAAGTCTAAAAGCGTTGGAGATAGATCGGCTAGAATGCCGCCTTCTCTAAGTGTTGCACCTTTTTTCGTCACGATCACCGGAACAGGATTTGTCGTATGTGCAGTATGCGGCTTTCCTTCTTCGGTAATGAGCACATCTGCGTTACCGTGGTCTGCCGTGATGATGGCATGTCCGCCTTTTGCTAGGATTGCGTCGACTACAGCTCCTAAGCACTCATCTACTGCTTCAATGGCTTTGATTGTTGGCTCGAGCATACCTGAATGACCAACCATATCCGGGTTAGCAAAGTTCAGAATGATCGCATCATGCTTGTCAGCGTTGATGTCTTCAACAAGTGCATCCTTTACCTCGTAAGCGCTCATTTCCGGTTTGAGGTCATAGGTTGCCACATCTGGTGAATTGATCAAGATGCGGTCTTCTCCAGGAAATTCTTCTTCACGTCCACCGCTCATAAAGAACGTCACGTGAGGATATTTCTCTGTTTCAGCAATCCGCAGCTGCTTCAATCCATTTTGAGAAAGCACTTCTCCTACTGTGTTATCCAAATTCACTGGCTTGAAGGCGACATAGCCATCAACCGTTTCACTGAAGTGTGTGAAGCAGACGAAGTGTAAATCCTTCGGATGTGCTTCCCCGCGGTCAAACGAGCGGAAATCTTCATTTGTGAATGTGTTTGAAATTTGAATCGCACGGTCTGGACGGAAGTTATAGAAAATCACAGAGTCGCCGTCGTTTACTTTTGCAACTGGTTCACCATTTTCTCTCGTAATGACAGATGGAATAACGAATTCATCGTAGATTCCATTTTCATAGGAGTCATCAACGACATCATAAATGTTTTGATAACTTGGGCCTTCACCATACGCCATCGCGCGATATGCTTTCTCTACACGATCCCAGCGTTTGTCACGGTCCATTGAGTAGTAACGTCCAGAAAGTGTTGCCACTTCTCCGACACCGATTTCTTTGATTTGTTCTTCAAGCTGTTTTAAGTACACTTTGGCTGTCTTCTGACCAACATCACGTCCGTCTAAGAAGCCATGAATGTATACTTTTGTTAAGCCTTCTTTTTTCGCTAGTTTCAGCAAGGCAAAAAGATGCTGGATGTGACTGTGCACACCGCCATCTGACAAGAGACCGAATAAATGAAGGGCCTTATCATTCTCTTTTGCGTAAGTCATTGCCTCTAGGAACGTTTCGTTTTTCTCAAATTCCCCATCACGAATGGCAACATTCACTCTTGTTAGGCTTTGGTACACGATGCGTCCTGCACCGATATTCAAATGCCCAACTTCAGAGTTCCCCATTTGACCTTGCGGGAGGCCTACTGCCTCACCTGAAGCTGTTAAGGTTTGATGCGGGAATTCATTCCAGTAGCGGTCGAAGTTCGGTTTCTTTGCTTGGGCAACAGCGTTACCGACTGTTTCGCCCCTTAAACCGAATCCATCTAAGATGATTAATGCAGCTGGTTTCTTACTCATATTGACCTTCCTCCAATAATTGAACGAAAGACTGAGGTTCTAAGCTTGCGCCGCCGACCAAAGCACCGTCAATATCGGATTCTGCCATATATTCTTTAATATTCGCCGGCTTCACGCTTCCGCCATATTGAATGCGAAGGCTGTCTGCCGATTCTTGACCAAATTCGCTTGCAACCGTTTGGCGGATGTGCGCACAAACATCGTTTGCATCTTTCGCTGTAGAAGATTTCCCTGTACCGATGGCCCAGATAGGCTCATATGCAATGACAGATTCAGCAACTTGCTGCTTCGTTAAACCAGCTAGTGCTTTCTTCACTTGATCAGCGACAAGTTCATTTGTTTTGCCAGCTTCACGCTCTTCTAGCGTTTCACCTACACAAATAATTGGAACGATGCCATGCTTGAATGCCGCATGTGCTTTTTTGTTGACTGTTTCATCTGTTTCAGCGAAGAATTCGCGGCGCTCTGAATGACCGATCACTGAGTAGCCGATGCCAAGATCTTTAAGCGCAGCAGGGCTGATTTCACCAGTGAATGCACCATTTTCTTCAAAGTGCATGGTTTGTGCACCAATTTTAAGGTCTGTTCCGTTAGAAAGGCTATTCAGCTTTTCAAGGAAAAGTGCTGGCGCACAGACAATTGATTCCACTTTGTCAGGAGATGGAATAGATGACTTCACTTCTTCAACGAAGCTGACCGCTTCGCCAAGTGTTTTGTTCATTTTCCAGTTCCCAGCTATAATTGGTTTTCTCATGATTGACACTTCCTTATAGCAGTTTTGGTCTTATTTATCGTTTAATGCAGTAACACCTGGAAGTTCTTTGCCTTCCATAAATTCAAGTGAAGCACCGCCGCCTGTAGAAATATGGCTCATCTGATCGGCAAGACCAAATTTCTCAACAGCTGCTGCTGAATCTCCACCGCCAATGACAGAATATGTATCTTTCGCTTCTGCCAGTGCTTCTGCGATTGCTTTTGTTCCTTTAGCGAATGCATCGATTTCAAATACACCCATCGGTCCGTTCCAGACAACAAGTTTGCTGTTTTTAATGACATCAGCATACGTCTCTCTTGTCTCTGTTCCAATATCAAGTGCTTCTAAATCACTTGGGATTTCAGAGATTGGCACAATGCTTGTATTTGCATCATTTGAAAAGTCGTCGGCTACCAGAACATCTGTTGGAATCAGGAAGTTCACGCCTTTTTCTTTTGCACGGTCCATAAAGGATTTCGCTAGATCTACTTTGTCTTCTTCTAATAGAGATTTTCCTACTTCGTGGCCAAGTGCTTTCACAAATGTGTAAGCAAGTCCGCCGCCGATAATGAGGTTGTCCACTTTATCAAGAAGACTTTCAATCACTCCGATTTTATCCTTTACTTTTGCGCCACCGATAATCGCTGTAAATGGGCGATCAGGGTTTGAAATGGCTTTTCCTAGAACCTCAAGCTCTTTTTGCATGAGGAAGCCTGAAACAGCCGGAAGATAAGCTGCAATACCAGCTGTGGATGCATGTGCACGGTGTGCAGCACCGAATGCATCATTGACATACACATCGGCTAAATCAGCAAATGCTTTTGATAATTCAGGATCGTTCTTTTCTTCACCAGGATAGAAACGAACGTTTTCAAGCACTAGCACATCTCCATCTTTTAAGTCAGAGATTTGCTTTTTCACGTTGTCGCCGTACGCTTCATCCGCTTTTTTCACTTCTTGTCCAAGAAGCTCTTGCAGACGTTTTGCTACAGGTGTCAGACGCAGTTCTTCAGTAACTTGACCCTTCGGACGACCCAAATGACTAGCTAATAGTACCTTTGCGCCTTGTCCTGTTAAATACTCAATCGTTGGTAATGCTGCGCGAATACGAGTATCATCCGTCACTTCTCCGTCCTTCATTGGAACGTTAAAATCTACGCGGCAGAACACAACTTTACCTTTTACGTCAATGTCTTTTACTGATTTTTTATTCATGCTTGTCAGGAGATCCTCCTTTATTCTGGTTTCCTTACGCAGTGGACAAGTCTCTCTTTATCCTTTTCCCATTTTGCCCTCATCAAAACGAGAAATCGTGCAGAACGGATAAATACAGAGAAAAAGGGAAAGGGATGCTTCCCCTTCCCTTGTCCGTCTTCATTATATCGTGTCTATAGGAAAGAACCAAGTGAGTTCCTTCAGTGTGAGAAATTAAAGACCTTGTTTTGCAATGTAAGCTGCAAGGTCAACAACGCGGTGAGAATATCCACTCTCGTTATCGTACCAAGAAATGACTTTCACCATGCTGCCTTCCATCACCATTGTAGAAAGAGCATCGATTGTTGAAGAGTTTGCATTACCATTGTAGTCACCAGACACTAATGGCTCTTCGCTGTAGCCAAGGATTCCATTAAGTTCTCCTTCAGCCGCTTCTTTAAGTGCTGCATTTACATCTTCAGCTGTAACATCTTGGTTTAATTCAGCTACAAGGTCAACTAAAGAAACGTTAGGTGTTGGAACACGCATAGCGCCACCGTTTAATTTACCTTTAAGTTCAGGCAATACAAGTGAAACAGCTTTCGCAGCACCTGTAGAAGTTGGGATGATGTTTTCCGCAGCTGCACGAGCACGACGGTAGTCTTTGTGCGGAAGATCAAGAATTTGCTGGTCATTTGTGTATGAGTGAACAGTTGTCATCATACCGCGTTTAATGCCAAATTTATCGTTAAGTACTTTTGCAAATGGAGCTAAGCAGTTTGTTGTACAAGATGCATTAGAGATGACATCGTGGCTAGCTGCATCGTATTTGTCTTCGTTTACACCCATAACGATTGTGATATCTTCTTCGTTAGCAGGAGCAGAAATGATGACTTTTTTAGCGCCAGCTTCTAAGTGTTTTGCAGCGTCTGCACGTTTTGTGAAGAATCCAGTAGATTCAACAACGATTTCTACGCCTTGTTTACCCCAGCTTAATTTCGCAGGGTCACGTTCAGCTGATACTTCGATTGTTTTACCGTTCACTACTAAGTTTGTACCGTCTACAGAAACCTCTGCATCTAGTTTTCCGTGAACAGAGTCATATTGTAAAAGGTGTGCAAGCATGTTAGCGTCTGTTAAATCGTTAACCGCTACTACCTCAACTTCAGGATTGTTTAATGCTGCACGAAATACGTTACGTCCAATACGTCCAAATCCGTTAATACCGACTTTTACTGCCATGATGTTTCCTCCTTTTATAGGTCACAATGTTTTATATTGAGGGATCAATTGACTCCCTTAATAACTCTTTTGCGGCTCCTTCGTCTGTGACGAGAACCGTTCGCCGGGGTTTTTTGAAATAAGCTTCAATCGCCCCTGCCTTTGATGATCCACCTGCAACAGCAATAATGTGTGGAATGCTTTCTAAATCATCTAGCTGCATGCCGACGGAGTGAACTTTGTGCACGACCTCACCATCACGATTAAAGTAATAGCCAAAGGCCTCTGTCACTGCGTCATGCTCATCAATCTTTTTTAAATCTTCAGCTGGTGTATTTCGTCTCATCGCCATTGTTTTTGCTTCACCGATCCCATGAATGAGCATCGTGGATGATTTAATCGTTTGAAGCACTTCTTTGACTGATGGCTCTTCAATAATAGAAGAGTAAGCACCTTCTGACAGCTGCCCTGGAACAAACAGCAGTTTGTAAGTACCGGAAGCTTTTTCAGCCATGTGGGCACAAATGGTGTTTGCCTGATTTTTTACATTCTCCCCAAGACCGCCTCTCGCAGGGACAAACAACATGCCTCTGTTTTTGGCATCAGGGGTCATCATTTCGGCAACAGCTTCCATCGTCGTTCCGCCTGTGACGGCGACGATATTATTTCCAGTAAATCTTTTTTTCATACACTGGACAGCAGCTCTTCCCATTTCTTGCTTCACCCACGGGGATTCGTCACTGTCACCAGAAACAATGATGACTTCTTCTAGGCCTAACTTCCTCTTTAATGTATTTTCCAAAAAGGTTAAACCTAAAACGTCCTTCATCATTCCTTCAAGTATTTCAAGCAAAGCGTGACCTTCACTTGTCAGCATCATGCCGCTCGTTTTGACATCCAGCAGATTTTGTTCTTTTAAAAACTGAACTTCTGCTCTTAGGATGCGCTCACTGAGACCTAAACTCGTCGCAAGACTTCTGCGGCCGATAGGTTCAGCTAACCTGATGTATTGCAAAATGTCGTAGCGTTTTTGCATAACGATGAGAAGATCTGGCAATAATTTTTTTTGAGCTTCCAATAAACGATTCATGGCGAACGACCCTTTCTTTTCACGTTGGACTCAAAACGTCCCACTGTGACAAAAAACGTCCCGCCACAGCCAAAAAAATCAATCCCTGCTTTCTTTAATTATTTTAACAGGAACATCTTGCATTTTCAACTCTTACAAACACATTTAGACAAAAAATAGACACATTTTCATCGATAACCTGCTTGTCATCTAGGTTCTCGCTATAATATTTCTTTTCAAAATATTTATTTTCTTCTATATTCAATGAATTCATCATTAAAAATGTGCATGCGTATGAGCTCGCATGCACATTTTTTTATGTTTTTTGGATGGTTCCTTCTTCTTCTGAAAAACGCTTTGCATCTTCCTTCGGTTTGATTTTGAGAAAATAAATGATGTAACAGGCCGCCATGAATGGAACTCCGCAATAAAGCCCAATCCGCTGATCCTCAATAAAGAATAAGCTGATGAGGACGATGCCAAATGCGATGAAGCCTGCCAATGGCACAAATGGATAGAGCGGTGTACGGAAAACAAGATCCTTTACATCTCCACCTGCTTTGATGAATTGTTTTCTAAAGAAATACTGAGATAAACAAATGGACATCCACACAACAACAAGGACCATACCAGAAATCGAAATGAGCCACACATATACTGTTTTTGGTGCTACGACACTTGTGAGCAGGGATAGAGCGGATACACCCATTGTCACCAATAATGCATTGATTGGGATTTTACGCTTGGACAGCTTTTTCGTAAAGTCAGGTCCTTTCCCGTCCTTTGAAAGCGACCAGAGCATACGTGATGATGCATACAATCCAGAGTTTGCTACAGATAATACAGCCGTGATGATAATAAAATTCATGATATCTGCAGCATATGGGATGCCGACCTTGTCCAGCACGACCACAAACGGACTGTCGACAGCGCCTGCTGTCTGCCAGGGAAGAAGTGCGGCTAGAACTGCAATCGATAAAACGAAAAAGACCATCGTTCTCCAAATAATATTTCGTATGGAGCGAGGCAATGTTTTTTCAGGGCTTTCACTCTCACCCGCTGCGATCCCTACAAGTTCTGTTCCTTGAAAGGAGAAATTGACCGTGACCATGGTTAATAATATAGCAAAAACACCGTTAGGAAATAGTCCGCCATGATCCGTCAAATGATGAAATAAAGGAGCTGGTTCTCCGTCTTTCAAATGAATCATTCCGAAAATTGCGCCAATTCCGATGATAATAAATAATAGGATAGCAGCGACCTTGATGGCTGAAAACCAGAACTCTGTTTCAGCGAAGCTACGAGCTGAAATGGCATTCACGGCAAATAAAATCACGCTAAATGCAAGACACCAGAGCCAAACTGGAATGTCTGGGAACCACCTTTGGAGCAATATGCCTGCCGATGTAAACTCCAGTCCAATCGTACACGCCCAGCTAAACCAATACAGCCAGCCGATCATAAAGCCTGTAGACGGACCGATATATTTCGTTGCATACTCCTGAAAGGAACCAGCTGTCGGCATTGCCACTGCTAATTCTCCAAGACAAAGCATGACCAAATACATGAGCAGTCCGCCAATGATAAACGATAGAATGGCTCCCCCGGGTCCTGCTTGATGAATGATCAGTCCTGATCCAAGGAAAAGACCTGTGCCGATTACGCCACCTAAGGCAATCATAAAGAGATGTCTGCTTTTCATGGAACGCTCTAGTTCATTATGCTGTTCTTGCTTCAAATTCACTTCCCCACTTTCACTCTTCTATTCATCATCCTTTGACAACATTCGCTGTTTGTTGAAAGAGAAAGGGAGAAAGTGAAGGTTTCTCCCCCTTTTTCATTTATGCTTGAAACAGCGCCTCAATATGCCCAATCGCCCAATCTAAATCTTCTTTTGAAATGGTAAGCGGCGGTGCAAAACGGATGACTGTCTCATGGGTTTCCTTACATAACAATCCTGCTTGCTTCAGCTTCTCACAATAAGGTCTAGCTGCCTCTGTCAGCTCCATGCCTATAAATAATCCACGGCCGCGCACTTCCTTTATGACAGGGCTTTGAATGTGTGACAATTTATCTTTGAAGTATTCGCCCAGCTCCATGGAGCGTGCTGCAAGCTTTTCATCAATTAAGACATCCAATGCAGCAAGCGACACCGCACACGCAAGTGGATTCCCGCCGAAGGTAGATCCGTGAGATCCAGGGTTGAACACGCCTAATATATCGCGGTTTGCTACGACACACGAGATTGGAAAGACGCCGCCGCCTAAAGCTTTCCCAAGGATCAGCATATCTGGCTCGATGTCTTCCCAGTCACACGCAAACATCTTACCAGTTCGCGCTAATCCCACTTGAATTTCATCCGCAATGAAGAGGACATGTTCTTTCTCACAAAGCATCTTCGCTTCTTTCAAGAAGCCTTCTGGCGGCATAACAATTCCCGCTTCTCCTTGAATCGGCTCAATGAGGAAAGCCGCTGTTTGCGGCGTGATGGCTTCACGTAACGCATCAATATCTCCGTAAGGAATCAGTTTGATTCCGGGAAGCATCGGACCGAAACCTCTTTGGTACTCTGCTTCTGAGGAAAGAGAGACAGCCGTCATCGTTCTGCCGTGGAAATTGCCAACACAAGCAATGATTTCTGCACGATTCTCTTCAATTCCCTTGACTTCATAGCCCCAGCGCCTTGCTGCTTTTACCGCTGTTTCTACAGCCTCAGCACCAGTATTCATCGGAAGTGCCATGTCTTTATTCGTTAGTTTGCAAATTTTCTCATACCAAGGGCCAAGCTGATCATTATGAAAGGCTCTCGATGTGAGTGTTACACGGTCTGCCTGTTTTTTGAGCGCTTCAATAATGCGCGGATGGCGATGTCCTTGATTGACTGCGGAATACGCACTTAGCATATCCATATATCGATTGCCTTCAGGGTCTGTCACCCACACTCCCTCAGCCTCTGAAATCACAATTGGCAGCGGATGATAGTTTGCCGCTCCATATTGTTCTGTTTGTTGAATTAATTCATTTGTCTGTGTCAACGTCTATTCCTCCTTTAAAAGAGTAGCCACTTTCAATTGGGTTCATCTTCATTCTAAGTTATGCAAGTATCGTGCCAACTTTCTGAACGCTTGATCACAAAGATCTGCTTTATTTTTTGTGCAAAATTTCTTTGCGCATGCCAAACTTTTAAGAGGAAACCGCAAAATTTTTCATGTAAAATAGAGGGAACGTCAGGAGGTGGCGCAAGTGAAAAAAGATCCGTATACAGCAAAGCTCGAAAATGACATTGATCTCTATAAGCAAATGCTCGATTTAATTGATGTCGGCGTTCATGCCATTGACGAGAATGGCCATACTGTTGTTTATAATAAAAAAATGATGGAAATTGAGTCTTTGAAACGCTCTGATGTTCTCCATAAAAATGTACTCGACTTCTTCGCCTTTCAAGATGAGATGCACAGCACACTTGTGCAAGCACTGCGAAACGGGAAACAAACTGTTCATGCTAAGCAGACGTATCATACTTACAACGGAAAAGAAATCACAACGATTAACCATACATACCCGCTCGTTCGAGACGGTCTCATTCATGGGGCGGTTGAAATTTCAAATGATGTCACGAAGCTGGAACGGCTAATTCATCACAATATGAAGAAAAAAGGAAGCACACGCTTTACCTTTGATTCAATTATCGGTCAAAGCCCTGCATTTTTAGAAGTGATTGAGCATGCAAAACGGGCGACACGCACCTCTTCTTATGTATTGATTGTTGGCGAAACTGGGACCGGTAAAGAGCTGTTTGCTCAAAGCATTCATAACGGCAGCAGCCGGTCCTCTGAACCATTTATTACACAAAATTGTGCGGCATTGCCTGATAACCTGATTGAAAGTCTGCTCTTTGGTACCCAAAAAGGGGCTTTTACGGGGGCAACTGATCAGCCAGGCTTATTCGAACAGGCACAGGGAGGAACATTGCTTTTAGATGAAATCAACTCCTTGAATCCTGGTCTTCAAGCGAAACTGCTGCGTGTTTTACAAGAGAAACGCGTAAGACGGTTAGGCAGTACAAAAGAAATCGCTGTGGATGTGAGAGTCATTGCCAATATGAATGAGGACCCTGTGGATGCGATCGCAGGTGGCCGCATGCGCAAAGATTTATTTTATCGACTCGGTATTGTCACCTTATTTATTCCGCCGCTCTCTGAGCGAAAAGAAGACATTCCGACGTTTGTGAGTCATTTTATTCAAAAATATAATGAGCTGTTTCAAATGAAGGTGAAGGCAGCTGACGAAGAGGTACTTTCCCTTTTCCAAACGTATCATTGGCCAGGCAATGTGAGAGAACTGGAGCATGTGATTGAGGCGGGGATGAATATGATGATGGATGAGGACTACCTAAGCATGCATCACCTTCCCTATCATTTTAGATTTAAGCACGGGAATGGCCGTCCTAAGGCGCAATTGCAAACGACTCCCTTGCAGCAAACCGCATCAACTGAAACTTTTGTCTATACTAGCCCAGAACATACGACTGATTTCCAAACCCAAATGGAACAATTTGAAAAACAATACATCGTCCATCACTTAGAAAAAATGGACGATAATATTTCACAGACTGCAAAGTTATTGGGCATGAGCAGGCAAAGTCTGCAATATCGAATGAAAAAGCTACATATTTCTCGTCAATAATAGAGCTGTGCCTTCATTCGGCACAGCTTATTGTGTATCTGACTGTTCTGCTGGTTTTTGCAGCACATCTCCTAGTAGTCTTTCTACATTTTTCAAATGCGTGAGCATTGCTTTCTCCGCTTCTTCGGGCTGCCTTGCAATAACGGCTTTGTAAATTTGTTCATGTTCTTCGTAGAGCTGCCGAATGGATGCCTTCGTTGAGAATAATACGACTTTTCTCGTTTCACGCATCGTTTCTACTAGCAAGGTTGAAACTTGATTCATTAACACCTTTAATACATCATTCTTGGAGGCTTTGGCTAAGGCAAGATGGAAGGTGAGATCTGCCTCTTCACCAATCTCTTCATGTGCTTCTGCCAGTTTCATTTGTTCGAGAGCATTACGCAGTTGATGAAGGTCATCGTCCGTTCGAAGCAGTGCCGCCTTTTTGACAGCACCTGTTTCAATGATGGCTCTCACTTCAAGGAGCTGAGTGACATCATGCTGCTTCATTAAAAATGCCGGAGATAAAGAAAATGCGAGCTGTTCAGGATCGAACTGCTTCACATACGTGCCTTCCCCTTGCTTCATCTCTATTAATCCGATCGCTTTCAGAGCAGACAGCGCCTCTCTTACAGCGGAACGGCTGACTTGAAAGCTTTCTGAAAGCGCTTGAACCGAATCTAATTTTTCCCCTGGAAGAAGCTCACCTGTCCGAATGGATTCGATGATTGCGTCCGCAATTTCCTCATATATTTTTTTGGTTTTGATTTGTTTATATTTCAATTGGTCTCACCTCATCACTGTTGTCTATCCTTATAAGCCCATGCCCTATCTTATACTTTACCCCAAAATTTCAGTTCACACGTCTCCCTGATTTGATTTTCAACAATCTTCTGTGTGCCTTATTTTCAACAAAAAAAGAAGCACGTACCATGTTTCTGGCAAGTACTTCTTTTTTAATCATAGCGCTTCCTCAGTGTAGACGATGCAAGATTCATTTGTTCACGATATTTCGCAATGGTTCTACGCGACACACAGATGCCAAAGGTTTGCTGAAGGAGCGTCATGATTTGCTGATCTGAATACGGTTTTTTCTTATTTTCCGTTTGGATCAGCTCGGCGATGTGCGTTTTCACTGTGTAGCTGGACGCCTCTTCCAGCGAAGGCCCTTCTAGCTTTGCTTGGAAAAATTGTTTCATTTCCATAAGACCATAGGGGGTTTGCACCATTTTCCCTTTCACCGTTCGGCTGACTGTGGACTCATGCACTTGCAATATATCTGCAATCTGTTTCATCGTAAGCGGTTTCATTTTATGTTTCCCCGTTAGGAAAAAGTCTGTCTGATGGGAGATAATCTCACGAACGACATGGGTCATCGTTTGTTTTCTTTGTTTTAATGCTTGGACGAGCCAATTGTACTGATGCTCTTTTTCCTTCAGATACACATATGCTTCATGCCGCTTTTGGTCCTGAATCATTGCGAAGTATCCTTCATTCATTTCAACGTCTGGAAAAGCGCGCTGATTCAGCTCAAATGTGATGTGGTCCTGCACGACGGTAATCGTCACATCTGGCTCTATATACACATGGTCCTCTTCATATGAAAAATGTATGCCTGGTCTGGGTTCAAACTGCGACACCTCATCCTGAACCGCTTGGAGTGTTCTCATGGAAACGCCCGTTTTCGCTGTGATTTCCTTCCAAGCCTTTCTTGCAAAAAGAAAGAAATGCTCATCGATAATCAGCTCGGCTTCATACCAGCGCTCCTTTTTTCTTCTCAGCTGAAGCAGGATGCATTCTTGCAAAGATCTTGCGCCAATACCGGCAGGCTCTAGCGATTGAAGCTGATGAAGAACGGCTTCTACTTCTTCAGCCGGCACCTCTAAGACAGCTGCCATCTCATCAACCGGTTCATTTAAATAGCCATTAGAATCAATGGACTCGATCATAAAGTGAAAAATCCTTTCATTCTTTTCACTTAAATTCAAATCAATGGCTTGTTTCTTTAAATACATTTGCAGGCTTTCTTTTTGATGCGTTCGATACGGCTCGGTCATTCGATCTTGTGATTTTTTATGATAAACTGGTTGATAGCTGTCCGTGTCTTTCCGCTCAATCAGAGGGTTCTCAAGCGCTAACTGGTCAAGATACTCGCCAAGCTCAGCGCTATTCAGCTGTAGCAGTGTAATGGCCTGCCTGAGTTCTTGTGTGAGCACCTGCTTTAATACTTGTTCTTGTTGCAGATTAAGGCTCATTGTCTCCCCTCCCTCTCATCATTTTACATGAAGATTGACGGACCGTATATACGAAATAGGAGTGATTCCCATGTCTGAACTTTTTTCCGTTCCATACTTTGTCGACAACTTGAAACAGCACATCGCCATGAATCAAAATGAAGACAAGGTTCATGCCATGAATGCCTATTACCGTTCAGTGGTGTCCACGCTTGTACAAGACCAGCTGACCAAAAACGCTGTTGTTTTGAAACGAATTCAGCACCTTGATGAAGCGTATCAAAAAGTGAAAAAAGAAAGTGAATGAACGAAAAAAAGCACCCTTTGTCATGATGGCAAAGGGTGTTTGTCATTTGCGAAAAGCTTCTGATCCAGCCTTGATTTGTACATCATCAAAAAGCCAGACCGTCCGGTAGTATAAATGATAAAGGCAAACCATAGTCCATGATTGTGCCAAATAGGTGTGACCACTGCTTGAACAACGATAAACAAGATCATCGCGAGCAGCATCGAATTTCTGACAGGGGCAATTTCTGTCGCACCTGTAAATACGCCGTATATGACCAAACCGAAACAAGCTGCAAACGGATAAAGAACGAGCCAGTCTGCATAGTCCAATGTCACATCAAGCAGGCGGGGAAGATTTGTAAACAAACCCAAGATCGGCTCTTTTAAGAAGAAATACACCGACGCAATGCCACATGCCATGACAAGTGCCCACTGCCTCGAAAGGGTTAAGGTTCTTTCATAAAGGGATCGGTCATTTGCACCAACTGATCTGCCTACAAGAATGCTTGATGCATTGGCAAAACCATCGAACAAATAAGCCATGATGTAGTGAATTTGAAATAAGATGGCATTGGCTGCCAGCAGCTCAGTTCCAAAAGAAGCGCCTTTTGCTGTAAACATGTTAATGACCACGAGCAGACAGATCGTCCGAATAAATAAATCTTTATTCACATGAAACATTTTCTGCACTGCCTGAGTATCCATCATCTTTTTAACAGAAGGCATCTGGAATCCGTTTGGCGAGTGCTTCATGATGATCCATACGCCCAGCACAAAGGCAGTTAATTCAGATATCAATGTCGCAGCCGCCACCCCTTTGACTGCAAACGAAAACACATGAACAAGCAGAAAGGCAAGAGCCATATTCATGACATTGATCAAGATTTGTAAAGAGAGGGCTTCTTTCATTTTTGCCATCCCCATCAGCCAGCCCAATATGACATAATTCATTAAAGTAAACGGCGCACCCCAAATACGGATATGAAAATACTCTGCTGCAAATTGCTGAACATCAGCAGCCGGAGAAATCACGAGAAAAGCAGATTGAATAATTGGCCATTGCAGGGCAATAAAACAAAGGCCGACAATAATAGCGATTAAAAAGGGTCTTAGAAAAGCAAGCACACCCTGCTCCTCACTTTGCGCCCCATTTGCCTGAGCAGCAAAAGCAGATGTACTCACCCGCAGAAAACCAAAGAGCCAGTATAATGTACTAAAAATGAGACTGCCAACCGCGACGCCTCCAATATAAGCGGGATTGGCGAGCTGACCGACAACTGCTGTATCAACAGCTCCAAGTAATGGAGTGGTCATCGTTGAGATAGTTAACGGAATGGCCAAAGCTAAATACGCTCGATGGTTCATCGATGCCACCGCCTTTCATGAAAAATAGCCTCTTCTAAAAGAGGCGTTGATGAACTGAAAATTTACCGAACTGGTCTGCCAATCGTTCGGGACAAAGGATGGTCTGCAAGTATTGCCTCTCTCATCCTCTGCACCGCTTTCTCTTCTGATGAAAAGAAATCATCCTTTGATTGGAATTGAGCAACAAGTTCACCTTGGTCCAATATGGCCAATTGATCACTCAAATGATAGGCTGCCGTCATATCATGTGTGATAAATAAGTAAGCTACACCCAGTTCCTTCTTTAATTCTACTAATAAATCTAAAATAACAGCCTGTGTGACCATGTCTAAGCTGCTGACGGATTCATCAAGCACGACGAGCTTTGGCTGTAGCAATAAGGCTCTTGCAATGTTGATCCTTTGTAGCTGGCCGCCGCTGAATTGATGCGGATATTTAGATAAATCCTGTTCACTGAGCCCGACTCTTTCCAGCCAATGGATCAGTACGTTTTTGCGTTCTTTCCGGCTCATGGTTTCATAGTTTTCAAGCGGCTCGGATAGAATTTGTTCAACGGTCCACCTTGGATTCACCGCCGAATATGAATCTTGAAACACCGCTTGTACATGCCGGCGATAATGTTTGCGTGTTCGCTGATCTGCACGATAGATATCCTGCCCTTCAAAAAGGACTTGACCGGCTATTGGTTGTTCTAGTCCAAGTATAATACGGCCGAGTGTACTTTTCCCTGCACCGCTTTGGCCTAGCAATCCGAGACATGTGCCTTCTTCAATGAGTAAATCGACACCGTTTAAGACTTGGTCTGAGCCTTTCTTTCTCATCAAAAATGACCGGCTTTTGTATGCATGACTAACGGCTTTCACTTCTAATAAATGCAAGGGTTTTCTCACCTCAAATCGGGCAAACAGCTGGGATGGACGGACGAGCTGCTAATAGTTTCTTTGTATAATCATGCTTGGGGTTTTCAAAAAGCTCAAGGACTTTTGCCTTTTCAACCATTTCTCCTTGTCTCATGACAACAACCTGATCTGCCATTTCTGCAATGACACCAAGATCGTGAGTAATGAGCAAAATGGCTGTTCCATACTCATGACGAATTTGGTTCAGATGCTCAAGTACCAGCTTCTGCGTGTGTACATCTAAAGCAGTTGTCGGTTCATCTGCTATGATGAGAGGCGGATGCATACAGGCAGCCATGGCGATCATGACACGCTGTAGCATGCCGCCGCTTAATTCAAAGGGATACTTGTTTAACAATTTGTCTGGGTGCGGCAGATTCATTTGCGCTAACGCATCCATCGCATGCGCATGTGCCTGTCTTTTACTGACAGGGGTATGCCTGCGGATGGTTTCAATCAGCTGATGGCCAATCGTCCACACTGGTGTAAAGCTGTTCATTGGATTTTGCATAATATATGAGATGTTTTTGCCTCGAATAGAGCGCATCTCCTTTTCACTTAAACCGATCAATTCTCGTCCTTGTAAGGTGATGCTGCCAGTGACATCAGTTGTTTTCGGGTCAAGCATATGTAAGATCGACATACTTGTCACCGTTTTCCCGCAGCCGCTCTCACCAATTAATCCAACGATTTCACCACGCCCTACTTCAAACGATACGTCCTGAATAAGAGGGGTTGTCCCATGAGGCGTTTTCGTCTGCACATGCAGGTTCTCTATTTGTAAAATGGACTCTTGCACATTGATCATTCCTTTACACACGGCGTTTGATACCATACTTCTCTGAAAGGGCTTCTCCTAGTAAATTAAAGAGAACCACGACAGCCATGATCACAAGGCCTGGGTAGAGCATCAACTGAGGATTCGTTTGAATGTACGACTTTCCTTCATGGATCATCGCTCCCCATTCAGGCATAGGAGGCTGAACGCCTAATCCGAGAAAGGACATTGCAGAAATGTCCATAATCGCCCAGCCCATTTCGAGTGTGCCAATGACCGCGAGTGGCGGCAGAACATTTGGAATCATATGTTTTCTCATGATGTTCCAGTGGGACGTCCCACTGATTTTTGCGGCAGCAATAAAATTCTGTTCTTTTAAACTTAGCACCATTCCTCGAAAAACGCGAGCATAGTATACCCATTGTACAAGCATCAAGGCAAGCACTACTTGAGGAAGTCCAGGTCCGAAGATGCCGACTAACCCTAGGATCAGCACTAAGTTCGGAAATGCCATGATCCCGTCACAGATTCTCATCAAGACATGATCGATCCAGCCGCCTTTGTAACCTGACAACAAACCAACGATTAATCCGATCAATAAAGAAGAGAGAAAGATTAATAACGCACAGCCTAGCGAAACACGTGCACCATATAAAATACGAGATAAATTGCACCGTCCTAATTGATCGGTCCCAAGAGGATATTCCCACGAAGACCCTTTTAGCTTCATCGCTAGATTGACAGCTGCTGGATCATGCGGAGCGATCAACGGTGCACATATGGTCACAATCAGCAGGAGACCGAGGAGCACCAAGCAGATCGAAATCATCTTTTGATGAGAGAAGAGATATTTTCCTTTTGTCATCATGGCTGGCGGCCTTCCTTTCTGGAAATACGAGGGTCAATGATGAGCTGGAACAAGTCCACAATCAAGCTGCTCAAAATAAAAATACATGCTGCCATGAGGACATAAAATTGGATGACCGGCAGATCCCGGTTAAAGATCGCTTCAATAAAAAAACGCCCAAACCCTGGCCATGAAAAAACGGCCTCTACAATAATCGTTCCTGTCAGCAGTTTGCCAAGATTCACCCCAAGCCCTGTCAGCATTGGCGATATCGCGATTCTCAATACATGCTTGAACATGATCGACCGTTCCTTTAATCCTCTGATTCTCGCATATTGAACAAACGGCTCTTGAAGCGCCTCACTCACACTCGACCGTAACAGCCTTGTATACATCGCAATTAAAGGGACGGCCAGTGTGATCGAAGGCAGGATGAGATGCTCCCATGTTCCAATCCCTTCTACCGGTAAAAGATCGAGCTTTACTGAAAAAAAGAAGATGAGCAAATACCCCAAGACAAACGTTGGGATAGATGCTCCTAAGAACGAAATAAGCCGGCTCATATGGTCAACGACGCCATTTTTCCTCATGCCGCTGAAAAAGCCGAGTGGAATGCTGACACAAATCGCAATCAGTAGACTAGCCAGCGCCAATTGAATTGTCGCTGGTATTCTATAAATGACCTCATCAAGCACGGGCTGGTTCGACATATACGACCGGCCAAAATCAAGGTGAATGACTTTTTCAATGGTATGAAGATACTGCATATAAAATGGTTGATCTAACCCGAATTCGCTTCGTTTTTGCGCTAATACTTCATCCGTAGGCTGGATATGAGCCGCTGCTAAATATGCCTCAGCCGGGTCCACTGGCGAAAGGTGAATCATGCCAGTGGTAAAAAGTGTGGCTAATAAAAATACAGGGATGATTGATAGCATTCTTCTGATGATATAGCGGCCCATTTCCTTACCTTCCTTCTATTACTTCAGCTTTATACCTGTGAATGGATGTTCATCTCGATTAGCAGGGAATTCAAAGTCCTTCACAGCTTTTTGATAAACGGCTGTCTTTTTAAAATAAGAGATTGGCACAATCGCCCCTTGATCCTGCAATGAAGATAAGACAGACGAGTAAAGTGCTTTTCGTTTTGTTTCATTAGTTGTAGATGGTATTTCTTTCATTTCTTTGATCAGCTTGTCCTTATTTGGATAGGCTGAGATGCTTTCTTTAAATCCAAAACCATCTGATGAGACGACGTTCATAAATGTATGCGGATCATAAGGCGCTCCGTAGTTGCTAAAGAAGTTCATATCAAACTTATTTGCTTTAAAGCGCTGCACCTGCGTTGCAAGCTCGACGCCTTCAAGCTTAACGTCAACGCCAATGGCGCCCCATTCTGCTTGCAACGTCTCAGCCATCGCTTTTTGAATTGATTCTGCTGAGTCATACATCATACTAAATTCAAGCCTTTTTCCATCTTTCTCACGAACAGTTTTTCCTTTTGGAAGTGTCCAGCCTGCTTCATCCAGCAATGCTGTCGCTTTGTCTGCATCATATTGGAAAGACTTCACCTTAATATCGGATGTGTACGGCATGTTTGTCGGTAAGATGTGATCTGCTTCATCCTCTAACCCAGAGGTGACACCTTCTACCATTGCTTTCTTATTCATCGCATATTGAAGGGCATGACGCACTTTTTCATCTGACAGCTGATCCACTTTTGTGTTCATGACAAGCTGTCTCGTTGCAATTGGCTCTGACATTTTGGTTTCGTACTTACCGCTCGCCTCTAGCTGTTTATAGGCATCAAGGCTAATGGTTCCTTCTCCATAAAGGACATCTACATCGCCTTTTTCAAATGCCATGACTCTCGTTTCCGCATCTGGGATCACCTTGACTTTGATTTCTTTCACCTTTGGTTTTTCGCCCCAGTAATGATCATTTCGTTCGAAAATGGCATAGTCATCTTTTTGATATGTTTTTAAAACCCAAGGGCCTGTCCCTACTGGTTTTTCAATTCCTTTTGACGTATCTCCGTTTTTCGGGAAGCCTGCCTCGCCTAAGAAGCGAACTGGACGGACAACGGCTAATTCTTGAACTGTTGGATAATACGGCTCTGTTAATGTAAGTTTAAATGTTTTCTTGTCTACTGCTTCTGTCTTTTTGATTTTTTTAATAACACCTAACCAGCTATGTACATCTTTGTTTTTTAAGATGGAATCAAAGTTCTTTTTCACAATGTTTGCATTAAAATCAGATCCATCTGAGAATGTCACATTGTCTCTTAGATGGAATGTGTACACCTTGCCATCCTTTGAAACATCCCAAGACTTCGCTAATTCAGGTTTTAGCTTCCCATTCTTTTGATAGCTTACCAGTGGCTCATAAATCATTGATTGCGCAAATAATTGTGATGGGTTGTAGATGTGAGGATTCATTTCGCCAATATCTCTCGGCCAAGCCATCGTGATCATGTCAGGATGATCCTTATTTCCATCTGCTCCATTGTTTGCTTGAGAGCAGCCTACTAATAAAAAGATAAGTAAAAATGTAAACACAGTATTTATTTTAATTTTCGAAAAAAAATGGCTCCAAATAGACATACGTTGCTCCTCCTAATTGATGCTGATAATCATTTTCATTGTAAGGAGGAACAACCCCGTTGTCAATAACATATTAAAAACGATATGACAACAAACAATCCTAATTATTCCATTAATTGATGAATTTGATAAAAAGAGAGGCAGGCTGCTTACGAGTGAGCAGCCTGTGAAGAGGTGAATGTTTTTTTTCGCAGGGCATGACGAAGTGTGTCAATAATACGATCCTGTTCTGCATTTGTCATGATTGTTCCAGAGGGGAGACAAAGGCCTGTTTCAAATAAACACTCAGAAACGGGCGTTCCTTTCGCCGCTGTATAAAAAGAGCAATCACGAAAGACCGGCTGCTGGTGTAGCGGCTTCCATACACGCCTTGCTTCGATCTGTTCATTTTCTAGTGCAGCAACGACGTCCACTGGAGACATTTGCATATCACGATCAATGGTCAATGTCGTCAGCCAGCGGTTTGACTTGGTGTTTGGATGTTCTGGCATCAATTGAATACTTTCTATTTCTGACATAGCGTCCTGATAGCGATTGAAAATGCGGCGTTTTTGTTCAACACGCTCGTCCAATACTTCCATTTGAGCAATCCCAACTCCCGCTAGCAGGTTGCTCATGCGGTAATTGTACCCCATCTCTTGATGCTCATAATGCATGGCGCGCTCTCTTGCCTGTGAAGCGAGAAAGCGGCAGCGCTCGATCGCTTCTTCATCATCACTCACAAGCATTCCGCCTCCTGACGTTGTAATGATCTTATTGCCATTAAATGAATAGACGCCGAACCTGCCCATTGAGCCGCTTTTCTTTCCTTTATAGAGTGCACCTAACGATTCTGCCGCATCCTCAATGACCGGGACATCATATGCTTCACACAATGCCATGATCTCGTCCATTTTTGCGCTTTGTCCATATAAATGTACGACAATGACTGCACGGGGTCTTTTTCCAAGCCGTTTTGATTCAACAAAGGCCTTCTCTAAAGCAAGCGGGCACATATTCCATGTATCCCTTTCAGAATCAATAAAAACGGGTGTGGCTTGTTCATATAAAATTGGATTTGCAGTTGCAACAAACGTAAGAGTGGAACAAAAGACAACGTCCCCTTTTTGAACACCTATCAGCTTTAAGGCGAGGTGAATGGCTGCTGTTCCAGAAGATAAAGCCGCTCCTGCATTCACTCCTGCATAGCCCGCAACTGCCTGCTCAAATTCATTCACAAGAGGTCCAAGCGGTGCAATCCAGTTGCTCTTGAAGGCTTCCTCTATTTTCAAATACTCTTTTCCGCTCATATGCGGGGGCGATAAGTAAATTCGTTTCCTTTCTTGCATCATTTCCCACCCTCTCTCCGATCTTTTATTTCCATCGCAGGAATGCCTACAGCGACTTTCTGATCGTGTATCTCTCGTGTCACTGCCGCCCCTGCCCCAATGATTGTCCAGCTTCCAATCGGTGTCCCAGGTATCACAACAGCACCTGCCCCGATATGGGCACCCTCCCGTACAGACACACAGCCAGTTAACACTGCTCCCGGTGACAGGTGCACAAACGATTCGAGTATACAGTCATGTTCTACGATAGATCCTGTATTGATAATCACATGTTCACCGATTGCGGCATCTGCTTGAACGACTGCCCTTGCCATCACGACAGTCCCCTTTCCAATCACCGCTGATGGACTTATCACCGACTCGGGATGGATGAGTGTGGCAAACGCGGTGTTTTCAAATGAGAGACGTTCCTTTACTAGCTGTCTGATCTCATTTTGTCCAATGGCAATCAGCCACTTCATATGAGGCATTGTTTTTCTCAGCTGTTCACTCATGGAAATCGGTCCATACAAAATACCGCTTTGAGTCACAGCTTCTTCAAATTGATCATCTAATACGGCACATAATGAGTATTCAGGGTGTGCAAAAATCACATCTTGAATGACTTTGCTATGTCCGCCAGCCCCAATTAAACCAATCGGCTGCTCTTTACATATCGGTTCCTTTGAATTTTTCAGCTGTGGCATGATGCGGCTGCTGCACCCCCTCTGTTTTGATCACTTTCAACAAGGTCATCCATAAAATTTTCATATCAAGCCAAAACGATTGATGCTCGACATACCAGAGGTCATAGGTGAATTTCTCCTCCCAGGAAATCGTGTTCCTGCCATTCACCTGTGCCCATCCCGTGATGCCCGGCTTCACAAGATGACGTCTTGCTTGTTCCTCTGTATACATCGGCAAATACTCCATCAAAAGCGGTCTTGGTCCAACGAGACTGAGCTCTCCTTTCAGGACATTGATTAGCTGGGGCAATTCATCAAGACTGAGCTTACGAATTAAGGCGCCGGTTTTTGTTAATCGCAGATGATCTGGCAGCAGCTCCCCATGTTCGTCTCGTTCATCGGTCATCGTCCGAAATTTATACAGCATAAATGGCTGGCCATACAGACCAGGGCGCTTCTGCCGAAACAACACAGGCGAGCCAATTTTCCACCGAATCAGTCCATAAATCAGAAGAAAAAGAAGGCTGCCTGCGATGAGCAGCGTCAATGACACCGCCACATCTATCATTCTTTTCATTATTAAACCTCCTTGTCTCACTAGCGGGAGACCGCTTGTTTTACCTTATGCACCAGCTGCTTCCGCTCTCGTTTTGTTCCTGCAAATTGATATAAATAGCCCAGATAGAGAATGAAACAAAACCCACTGATACAAAACAGCTCCCACCACGAAGTCACGTCATAAAGCGCCTGAATCCCTGTACAGACGCCCCAAATCATGAGCGCTCCTGCAAGTGGAACCAATGTATGCTTATAAAAGATGGTGCGTTTCTGATTCGTGATAGCGGCTGTATAAAATGGCAGAAACACGATATTTTTCATTAATAAAACAATCGCTCCTGCTGATGCAATGCCATATAAACCAAGCTGAAGCAGATGAGTCAATCCATAGGCAAAAAGCACGTTGGATACACCTAATATGAGCGTGACCACCGCTGGAACCTTCAATCGATTAAAAGCGGTCGGCACATATGTCAGCGGTAAAAACATCAAGGTTAAGCATAAATAAGCGGCATGTATCACGAGAAGCCACTTTAGCTCTTCAAAGGCAGGTCCAAGCCATAGAAGCATGAGCGGACCAGCGAGCCCTCCTAGTAGCGCGGCTGGGAATGCGACAAATAAGCCGCTCCACTTAATGGCGCTGGCTGCATATTGAATGAGTCCTTCCTTGTCCTGATTCGAGTAAAATTTCGTGATCGTTGGCGCAAATACAACCGCCAGTGTCCCTGCCAGTGTGCGTAATAATAATGGAAATTGTAATATGGCCGCATACTGTCCCGTCGCTTCCGCTCCAATAAGCAAGTTGGTCATCAATAAATCAATCTGCAAAAACAACAAAATCCCCATTTGCTCAAATGAATGCCAGACACCTGATCGAACAAGTGTGAGACTAGAAGATAACGAGACATGCCGCCACTTAAACGAAAACCAAGGGATGAGTTTTTTAAAATAATAGATACCCATTCCCACCGCCGCTAAGCTCCCTATCACGGCTGCAAGCGGAATATGCCAGATGGCGGGTGCTGTCCATGTAAACAGCATCACAATCATCAGCGCCCTCAAAAACATCTGAATGGCCTGACCAACACTAGATACATATAACTTATTCGCATAAAATGGTGCAGCCCCAATGCCGGACATCACAAAATTGAGCATAAATAAAAGACCTCCTAATATAAAGGCGGTCTGTGTATCCTGTGCAAGATGATCAGGCACATGAAGCCACTCAACCAGCTGGCGAGACATGAACAGACAAAGCAAAAAGAGACTAATCGATAAAAAAATGGAACTGACAAAATAAGATGAGAGATAGCGCTGCGCCTTCTCTATTTCCCCTTTATGAGCCGCCACAGAAAAAAAACGGACCACAACAGCACTTAACGAAGCCGTAATGACCGATAAGTAGTTGATCATATTTTGCGTCAGATGGATTAAGCCAAATGCTTCCACTCCAAGTGTATGAACGATGTATGGTGTTAAACAAACAGACATGAGCATCATCAAGACAAACGTCATGAGGTTTGCACTGGCATTGTAAACAAACGCTCGATTCATTGTATTTTCACGCAGCGTCTAAAAGCCTTCATCCAGCTTCCTCTCCCTTTTGACCGCTCGTTTTCATCAGCTGATCAATCGCTTTTTTTACAGCCGTCTCATTGGGTTCTGTTACTAGCGTCAAAAACGGAAGATCCGTGACCCATTCATACCCTTCCATCACCTTATGATCAAACGACCTGAGGACAACACATGGTGTATGTGTAATCGCGCAAAAGATCATGCCATGAAGCCGGTCTGTCACGACGACCTGCGCCTTCCTTAGCTCTGTCCATAAGGCAGATAATTCATCTAAACGGGTCGTTCGATCAACTCGTTTGCCAATTGTCGTTGTGATGAAACCGACTTGATCATACGACTCTTGAATATGCTGCTGCAGCTGCTGGCGCTTCTCCTTGGTGAGATAGGCTTCCTTATCCTCACGCAGACAAAGCAGAACCCCTTCACGTTTTTGTTCCTTTGATGATTCGTCTAATGTCAGCACCATATCAGGCTGTTTCCACACATGTTGATTAGGAAAGTGCTGCTTCATCCATGCATAGGTTGTTTGATCTCTTGCCATGAGAAGCAGTCTCGGATGGTGTTTGTATGTTTGAATGGCGCGGCGTTCCTCTCTTTTTCCCCTCTTCGTTTCTGTGAAATGGGCAGTGGCCGGCAGTTGAATGATCGGATAGGACTTGAAGGTCTTCATGATAAATTGTCTCGTCCATTCTTCATAACGGTATAAGTCCCCCATATTGCCCCCACCGATGATACAGACGATGTCTTCTGGGTGCCGCATACGCTTTAACGGACGGGCGAGGCGATAGATTTCTTTCATGTCCACTTCCATGATGTCATAGGCGGGAAAGTGCTTTTTAAAAAAACAATAACTCGCATACGCAATCGCATGATCCCCCAAATTATCATGCCCTGGCAGTAGCGTGAGAATGATTTTCTTCTGATGACTCAGCTCTGGCAGGCTTTGGCGGCTCATGCGATATTCAAGCGGATATTTGACCTTTAAGAGGAGCCACTCTGCGGCGTGCGCCTTCAATTGCTGTAATGTCAATCTCATCACCCCTATTTCCTTGTTTGATATTCGATCCATTTTTGATAGCTTGAAGCGGCGGCAGAAAGCGGATAAACCAGCCGACACTTCGCAAGGAATAAAATCATTCGCTTTCGAGCGGTGAGCCTCGATGACTCCACTTGTTTGACGGCATGCTGAAAAGCCTCGTGTGTCACCATTTCACGCATGTGATCAAGCTTTTCCTGAATAGAGAGGGCATTTTGGCTCTTCCATTCGTTGAGCATACAATGAAGCGTATGATTGACAATAAAAAAATCAAGTGCCTTCTCATACAAAGAGATGTCATCATATTCATTCAAAAATAAGCGCTGCGCATGATAAAAGGTCAGCCCATGATGAAAATACTGCTTCTGATAGCGCTGCACAATGGATGCAAGATGAACTCGGTAGTAATAAAGAGGTTCATGAACAAAGGCCATGCGGCGTGATAAAGAAAAACAGCGCAGCGTCACATATTGATCTTCTATGTTCTCAAGTTCACCCCGCAGTGGAAATCGAATATCGTGTTCCTCCATAAAGGCACGCCGATACAGCTTATTCCATGAAAATCCCGTGATCTCTCCGTGCAATAACGCTTTGATTAAGCTCGTTTTTTCGGCTGATCGCTCGGCTAACAGCTTCGTTGGAATCGTTCGTTTTGACTGTTCAAATTGAATCCAGTACTCACTGATCACAAGATCTGCGCCGGTCATTTCAGCTTTTTCATATAAGGCTTTGCAGTAATGAGGCGAGAGAATATCATCTGAATCAATAAAGGCGAGATACGTCCCTTTTGCTTCTTCGATGCCCCGGTTCCTCACTGCGCCTAACCCTTGATTGGTTTGATGAATCACCCGAAAGCGCTGATCTCTTGCAGCAAATGTCTCAAGCCATTCTCCACTGTGATCTGTAGATCCATCATTGATAAGAATGACCTCTATATCTGCAAAACTTTGATTTTCAATTGATTGAAGGCATTGCTCCACATATTGACTCGTATTGTAGACTGCGACCAATAGACTGATAGCTGGCATTACAACATGCCCCACCTTTCTCCAAATCTACTTTGTAAATATCGTCCTGTACGGTAAAACAGATGAATCGAATGGCATTAGCATGATGCTGTACAGAATATAGCAAACAGCAATCCCTACATAGATAAAAACATTAGACCGCTGATCAAAAATACGTGTGAAATATGGCAGTAAAATGAGCTGATACAAGCCAAAATAAATATGAAATCTTGCATAAATGACATCCTTTGTTGCCAGAATGCCAAACAAGAAACCGAGCAAACAAAAATTCACCACATAATCACTCTCAGGCGTCAGCTCACGAAGTCGTTTTCGATAAAGGAAAGCTAGCAAAAGCGGCAAAATCAACACACCGATTTTTGTCACATTCATTCCATTTGTATTCGTTGTGAGCCATTCCTCATAATGTCCATATGAGCTTCCTTGCAGCATCACGACAAACACGGAAACAAAGCGGTCATAAAGAGCGGTAAGCCCTAAGAAGATCATGCATAAAAACATCATCATCCAAGACCAAGCCTTTGTTCTCACGATAAAGTACACAGGAATCATGATGAGAGCCGATGAATGAAACAATGAACACACGAGAACGAGCGGAAAATACAATTTCCACTGACCATTGATCACAAGACGGATGGCATAAAAGAGAATCGCCGCCACCATATACTGACGCATGCCATTAAACGAAGCGTAATAATGAAAAGTGCCGAGAAAAAGCAGCATACTCAGCTCAAAGGGGCGTCCGTATTGAATGAGCGTCTTGATGATAAAAAAATAGGTGATCGCCCCAACCGAGATATACATGATTTGCGGATCATGGGACAGTTGATTAAGCATCCATAAAATAAACGTAAACCCTGGATCGGTAGCGGCTTTCTCCACTCCAAATCCGAAGATATGCCAAGGTTTTTCATAATTGACGGAGAACTCATACATCTGTCCATATGTGACAAAATCGGTTCCTACTTTGTACCGAATACCAGCGACAATACAAAGAAACAAAAACGGAAAAAACACGAGAATCTTGTTTGGTCGCCATCCGCTTTGAATGGTATCATCACGCCTGCCGTAAAATGCAGCAAAGCTCGACCATAAATAGACCATGATCATGTTCACCAAATAAACCGCCATCTGCTATTCCTTCCTTAAAGTCCATATCCATTCATCACACGTGTGATGTTCTGTTTCACATCAAATCCTCTTTGCTCAAGCTGGGACGTAATGGTCTCTTGACGTGGCGGTTCTGCATGATACGCTTCAAGAACTGCCTTCATCCATTCATGCGCAGAGTCCCGGAGTGACATTCTTTTCACAAGCCCGCAGCCTAAATCCACTTCCTCTGTAATATGATCTGAAATCACACAAGGCAGCCCAGATGCCTGTGCTTCCACTAATACAAGCGGAAGACCTTCAAACAAGGAAGGCATCACAAATACGTCAAATGCTTTCATATACTTTGGTACGTCTGATACGACGCCTGTAAAGACGATATCCTCTAACAACCCTGCCTTCTCCGCATACGATTCAACCAACTGCCTCAGCGGTCCATCCCCAACGAGAACTAGTTGAAATGACACTCCCTGCTTCTTTAATGTCTGTGCTAGCTCCATAAAAAAGACGTGATTTTTTTGCTCATGAAACCGCCCAATATGACCAATGATCATTTTCTTTTCGTGAAGACCTAGCTGCTTTTTGATCTCCATTTTTTCGTCTGGATCAGGCTGAAAGAAAAGGGATAGATCAATCCCATTCGGAAGCAGCTCAACTTGTCCATTCTGCATTTTTTTCTGTCCAAATAAAAAAGCACCGGCATCCTCGCCGCATGCAACAAGCTGTGTAGAAAACGCAAAGATCAGCTGCCTAAACCCTTTGAGCATCATATGATCAACCCAGTTGGGCGACTGTTTCCAAGCTGTATTATGCGAATGACAAATGCGCACCTTCACACCCGCCAGTTTCGCAGCAACTGCACAGAAGCCTGTTTGAAAATCTGTATGAGCATGCACTGCTTGATAGGGTCCCGTTCGCTTGATCGTCTTTGTCAGATTTTTCACAAAAGCCAAAGGAGAGGACGTTCCAATGCTTGGGACGTAAAAGATTCGTCCACCTAGCCTCTGAATCTCCTCATCATAATCACAGACATCCTCGCGGTGGGAAATGAAATCAAATTGAAGGACATTTCGATCGAGTGCACGATAAATGTTCATGATCATCGTTTCAGCTCCGCCGCGGTTCATCCCGCCTACAATATGGAGTACACGCTTTGGCTCACTCATCCCGTATCGTCCTCCTTTTCAACAAAGACGTCTCCAGCTTTCGGCGATGATAAAATTTCATGACCTTCGGTGATAAACAGGCACGGATGACCGGTTTTATTGCAAATAGATAATCAACCGGCGACAATTTTAATAACCAGCATGCTTTTAAAACGAGCCAGGCATTATCTATGGAATATTGAAACTTACGGCGCTGAAAAGCAGCTTCATCCTCTCTCACAAGGTATAACGGCTCTTGTAAATTAAAGCCTTTCTTCCCTGCCGCAAAAAAGCGGATCCAAAGATCGATATCCTCCATCCGCCTCGTTGCTTTCACAGAGCGATATCCATTTAACGCCTTGTATGAAGCAGCTCTCATCATAATGGTTCCATGACAAAAAGGAGTCCCTCTTGCCAGCACCTTCCGATCAGGCTCTGACATCAGTGCACGTATCCCTTTTGTTCCCGTTTCATCAAACACCGTCATCGCCGTACCGACCACATCATATTCCGGATATGATTCAAGGAAATGCACCTGTTTTTCTAAACGAACAGGCACTGATATATCGTCGCCATCCTGCCTTGCAATCAAGTCTCCCTTCGCTTCAGCTAGACAGCGATTCAGACTGGCAGCGAGCCTTTGATTTTGCTCATTACGGATAAGTCGAATTCTTTCAGGCGCTCGCTCGGTATAAGACAGCACTTTTTCATAGGTGCCGTCTGTTGATGCATCATCACATATGATGAGCTCCCAATTTTCATACGTTTGATGAAGAATGGATTCAATGCTTTCTTCTACTGTATCTTGGCAATTGTAGACACCCATGATGATAGACACCTTTGGCTTACGCATGCTCACATCACCTTCTCTGCTTGATCCATATAGATTGTATAAATTTCTTCCATCGCACTCATCGTCTGCTCCTGTGCAAATGCATGCGCCATGGAGCGGCCCGATTTTCCCATGAGGGGCAGCTGGTTCTTTTTGTGATAGAGCTGATGCAAATAGTCAGCCAAGCCATTCACATCATGCGGTTTGACTAAAAAACCATTGATGCCATGTTTGATCAACTCACAGTGTCCTCTATTCTCCGTTGCAATGACTGGCTTCTCCGCTGACATTGCTTCAAGCAAATTCATACCGAGCCCTTCTCTCAGACTAGTGGACACACATACATCACTCATATGCATCCATTCTTCAATTTGTTTGCAAAAACCAGCAAAGTGGACATGCTTTTCAAGATCGAGCCCGTAAACCAGCTTTTCATACATCGGCCTCATTGTTCCCTCCCCGGCAAACACGATCTTCACATTCGGTATTTTCCTATACAGCTGTGCACATGCTTTGATGAGCATCCCTTGGTTTTTATTCGTATTTAATTCGCCAGCACACAGCACAATAAAATCTTTTTTAGAAAAGCCATAGACTGTGCGAAGACGCTGTTTCTCTTTCTCATCAACCGGTGCAAATCGGTTCATATCCACACCCATACCGGGGACATAATAGACAGATGCCCGTTCTTTTGATAGACGATCTGCTCTTTTAAAATCCTCTCCATTAATAGTGATCAGAGCGTCTGTATGGCGGGCGAGCCATCGCTCAATTGGATAATAGAGCAGCCAGTTTTGAAGCGGTGCCCCACGCCAAAAGTGAAAGCCATGTGCCGTGTAAAGAACCTTCGTCCCTTTTTTGCGCGCGCTTTTGGCGGCAAGCCTGCCGATGACACTTCCCATTGGTGTGTGACAATGGATGAAGTCATAGTGCTCTTTCGCTAGCAGCTTCTTCAGCTCGACATATGCAAACCGGTTGTGCATATGAAAAGGAGAGCGCTGAATCGGAATCGAATGTGCTTGATCCACATAGGGCAGCTCAATCTGACCATTTGCCGCTGTATGCACTTCCCATCCTTGTTCCTGAAACCACCGGAAATACGGAAGGTGAAATGCCTTAAAATGATAGTCAACCGTTGCGCAAAACAAGACTTTTTTCTTCATTGGCAAGTGCTTCCCCCTCTCTGGTCATCTGTTCAGGTAACAAATCATGCGACTCAATGGCAGCAAACAAAGCCTCTCTCATTTGCTCTTCACTCATCATGTCAAATTCATGGATAAAGCGGTTCAGCACATATGGATCACCATCCAGCGCGTGCCCGATATGAATTTTCGGGAAAATTTGCTCCTGTGCTTTTTCATGTTGATTGAGTAATTCCTCATACATTTTCTCTCCAGGACGAATGCCTGTGAATGTGATTGGAATTTGGTCTGTGGTGTAGCCTGAGAGGTGAATGAGGTTTTCTGCGAGGTCAACAATTTTCACTGGTTCCCCCATATCTAATACAAAAATCTGTCTTCCTTCTGCCAGTGCACCCGCCTGAATCACAAGCCTTGATGCTTCCGGGATGGTCATAAAATACCTTGTCATGGCTGGATGTGTAACCGTCACCGGTCCCCCTTGTTCAATCTGCTTCTTAAAAATAGGGATGACGCTTCCCCTGCTTCCGAGTACATTTCCAAATCGAACCGCGACAAATTTTGTTTCACTGCTTGCCCCCATTTGCATGATCAGCATTTCAGCAAACCGTTTTGTTGCGCCCATCACATTAGCAGGATTGACCGCTTTGTCAGATGAAATGAGGACGAATGTTTCAATGCTATGCTCATGGGCAGCCTCTGCGACATTTTTCGTCCCAATAATATTGTTCTTCACTGCTTCTTTTGGACTAATCTCCATGAGCGGAACATGCTTATGTGCCGCAGCATGATAAATCATATCCGGCTGAAACTGACCGACGATTTCACTCATTTTTTGTTTATCTTGGATATCCGCAATTTGTGGATAGAGACTGATGCTGTCTCCATACGCTTCTTTCAGCTCTAGTAAAATAGAATGAATGCTAAATTCCCCATGTCCCACAAGCACAATTGCTTGAGGCGCAAACACACAAATTTGACGACAGATTTCTGACCCAATCGATCCGCCTGCTCCTGTGACCATGATCGTTTTCCCCTTTAAATGGACAGATAGACGGCTTGAATCTAATTGAATCGGTTCTCTTCCTAGTAAATCCTCTGGCTGTACATCACGTAATTGATTCAGCGCATGGGTTCCTTTTAAAATCTGTTCCATCTCCGGCATGATCTGTGTTTTGACCCCAGTCGCTACACATTCCTTATACAGCCCTTTTAACGTATGGCTGCTTTTAGACGGAATGGCGATGATGATCTTTTGAATATCCATCATCACAACAGCTGTTTGAATCTGTTCTTTTCCCCCTAGAACTGGCAATCCCATGATTTCAAGCTTGTGCTTCGTCTTGTCATCATCTATGAAGGCGACTGGCTCAATATGTATATCAGTCGATTGCTGAAGCTGACGTACGATGATCGTCCCCGCCGATCCTGCGCCAATGATTAAGGCACGCTCCTTTTCTACCTGCAGCCGCTTTGCTCCATCATGGAATAGCCGAGATGCCATTCGAGATGCACCGATGAATAATACATGAAAAAGCCACACGATGAACAAAAACCGAAAGGGCCATGTCTGCACGAAAAAGTACAGCATTGCCATTGAAAATAAAAAAGAACACACAAAGGTCTTCATTAAAGAAAATAGCTCTCTTACCCCTGTATAAGCCCATACTTGCTTGTACACATGAAAAATATACGAAAACAAATGGTGCCCAATGAGCAAACTGAGCGAAGAAATGACGAGCATTTCAAATGTATAGACAGTTAACGCCGCTTCTTGGACAAATTGAAAGCCAAAAAAGACAGCTACTAAAATGAGATATGAATCTAGTGCCACGATGATTGATAATCTTTGGGCGTAAGTCAACGCTCCTCCCCCTTTTTAAAGCATCACTATTCTTACGTAAAATGGGCATCAAACCCGTCCTCACATCCCACTATTGATGACGCGCATCTAAGGCATTTGTCATGCCCACAGCAGGATCGAGTGCCTCCATTGTTAAAGATTAGGAGACATCACCTATCAATCTTTTTAATACATATACAGCCTTCCTTTTTTCTCTTTCTTGCCATTCAGCATAGCCCCTAGCAGTTTACCTGTTGTCCCTTCTAACACTTCTTTTGATTTCTTCACAGCCGCTATCTTTGTTTTGCCGCTTAAAACCACAAGAATGCTTCCATCTGTCCGGTTCGCCAAGATCTTTGCATCAGCCACTGGCAGAAGCGGCGTAGAATCAACAATCACCATGTCGTATTGCTGTTCAATCTCGTAAAATAGCTGCTTCATGACAGAAGAGGAAAGCAGCTCAGCCGGATTCGGCGGAATGGTGCCGCTCGGAAGCAGCTCTAAATGCTCAATGGGTGTAGGTAAGATCGCTTCCTCCAAGCTGCAATTATTTAAGAGCACATTGGTCAAGCCCGTATGAGGACTCAGGTCAAAATATTCATGAACAGCCGGCTTTCGCAAATCAGCATCCATGAGCAGCACTCGCTTTTTCTGCTGTGCAAAAACAGCTGCTAAGTTTGCAGCCGTAAACGATTTCCCTTCCTTTGGCAAAGAGGATGTCACCAATATAGATTTCAGCCTCGTTTGAATCGACGTGAATTCAATGTTTGTTCGGATGGTACGGAATTGTTCTGCAATGACAGAGTGAGGATTTAATACAGAAATACAGGATAAATCTCTCTTTTCTCTTTTCTTCCTCTTAAAGATCAATGTTCTGTCCTCCCGTTATGACGGACTGCTTGTCTTTTTTGGCCCTCCTATCTGCCTGCATTTGATAGACACTGCCTAGCGACGGCAATCCGATCTCTTCTCTTATTTGATGTGTTCGTTTTACAGTATCATCGAGTAAATTCATTAAGAAAATGAGTGTCATTCCTCCTAATAAAGAGGCGCCTAATGCCAGAACGATATGAACGAATTTCCTTGAATTCATGAGAATCGTATTAGACAGCTTGGCTTCAGACAAAACATTAATGCGATCCATATTCATCGTTTTTTTGATTTCTTCTTGCAGTACCTCTGTTGCGGTATTTGCAATTGCGACTGCCTTTGCGCGATCCTCATCTTGTACAGAAATATTGATGACCTCAGACTCATTTTCTGTACTTGTGGCAATTTTGTGTTTTAATCCTTCAGCTGATTCTGTGAGGTTGAGTGTTTCCTTTACTTTTTCAATGACGATCGGACTTTTTAATAGAACTTGAAAGGTACGTGTATATTGAAGGTTCATCTGAATATCGTTTAAATTCGCTTGTGCGTCATTGCTGCGTTTATGAACAAGAATTTGAGTGGTTGCCTGATATACAGGAGTCGAGACATAGAACTGATAGTAGGCTGAAATGCCCGTTACGATCAGGACAATCAGGATCAGAAGGGCCATTTTCTCTTTAATAACAGAAAATAGCTGCTTAAAACCTATATTCTCATTCATAGATACCTCCCGATTTCATTATAAAAAGGTTATATATGGTTTCTTTTTGTTAATGATTGGATTATAAAAGATAATACCCGCAAAGAAAAATGTCATAATAGGTCTTATAGTTCTTTTTAAAGAACGAAATCGTTCGTTTTCTTTTGTTTACTTCCTGTTTCTTACGTTTTTGAATTTTATAAAGAACAATTTATTTCTTATAATGAACGAAAAAGTCACAGTACGATTCGCCAGGGAGAAGGGAGATTATTGATCGAATGATAGGCAAGGTGATACGCATTTACCGAAAGAGGAAAGGATACTCCATTCAGCAGCTGGCTGAAGATGCCCATGTCTCTAAGTCATATTTGAGTAAAATTGAGCGTGGTGTCCATAGAAATCCATCTGTCCAGTTTTTAAAAAAGGTATCCTCTTCGCTAGAGATTGATTTACAAGAGCTATTTGATGCAGAGACGATGATGTTTCATGACGCTGAGGGTGGTGAACACGAATGGCGGGAGCATATCGTCAATGCCGTCCAATCCGGCATGCCGAAAGAAGAACTCTATCAGCTGCTCCAAACCTACCGAAAGGAGCAGGAAGAAAAGACAACACATGTCACCCATAGAAAGCTGACCGATTCAAATATATCAGAGTGGAAGCGTCTGATGAGTGAAGCGAAGGCGATCGGCTTAAGCATTGAGGAAGTAAAAGCCTTCCTCACCAACATGGGAGATCGGCGGGCGTAAGCCTTTCAGGAAGAATCAAATTGCGGGGAGAGGCTTTGACGCTTCGATGAAAAAGAGCCTTTTATCATGAAAAGGCTCTTTTTCCTTATTCCGCTTTTTTTGTTCGTGCTTTTTTCGTTATATCATTGTTTTTCCAATAGGCCCACAGTGATGTAATTCCAAGAAAGGCTAACGTGATGAATTGCTGAATACCTTCTTCATCAATAGGAATTGGGCTTTTCCCCGCAGCGGTTAGAGCACTGTTCACAAGCGCTAGCAAAAGCAACACAAGCCTTGCGATCGTACCTGCACTAATTTTTTGAACTTCCAACTGTAACCCCTCCCTTTCTTTCCCTTCACGGGCAGTACTGCTCGTTCTCTCTCATATGTATGCAAAAACCGAATGAATAGAAGGATGGATCAAAAAAAGAGACATCATTCCTATATGCGGAATGATGCCTGAATTCATCTTATTTTGATTGAGAAAACATCTCTTTTGCTTCGTCCAATGCCATTTTATTGCCTAGTGCTGAATAATCGAGCCAAGGCTGATCGGCAATCGGATAGACGTGATTGTTTTTCACAGCTTTTAGACCTTTCCAAATCGGGGTTTTTTCTAATTGCTTGAATGCCTGCTGCGCTTTATCATCACGATTCACGACAACAAAAATAGCATCTGCATCATAGTCAGGAAGGACCTCTTGAGAAATCACTTCAAATGGCCGCTTGCTGTCCAGCTTCTTCACACCATCGACAGGTGTCAGACCTAAATCCTCGTATAAAATAGGACCCATTGGGCGCTTCATGCTAAATACTCGAAGCTCCTTAGCCGTCACACGAATCGCCATCACTTTGCCGTTTCCAATCTTTTGTTTAATAAGCGATTTGACTTCTTTTGCTTCTTCATTGTAATCCTGAATATATTGATCGGCTTCTTTTTCTTTATTGACGAGCTTGCCGATTTTTTTCAAATGATCACGCCATGTGCCGTCATTTAAATTAAATACTTCCGTTTTGGCGATTTTCTTATATTTTGATAAGTCTTGTCCAGCTAGTTCTTCATCGATATAAATGACATCTGGTTCTAATGCCAGCAGTGACTCCATATCTGGATCGGCTGCAATGCCAAGCTTCTTCGTTTCACTCAGTTGTTTTTTCGCATGCGGAAGAAAATCTTTTAAGCCCCCTCCTACAACAGAGCCCGCTGGCTTAATACCAAGCGCTAATAAGTCATTCGTTAAATGAATAGACAAGGAAGCAATTTTCGGTGTTCCATGATCATTTTGAGTTGTTGTATTCTTTGTTTCCTGTTGACCACAAGCAGCAAGCAGCAAGAAACAGAGCGTTATACCAAGCACAAGTAATTTTTTCATGATGAGTTCCTCTTTCTTGTTTATTTCGTTTTTGCTAATAAATAGAGAAAATAAGGAGCGCCGATAAAAGCCACAACCACACCCGCTGGTATGGCATTTGGGGCAAAGACGGAACGTCCGATTGTATCGGCGCTGACCAAAATCAACAAGCCAAGCAGCGCGCTAACCGGTAGAAAATACTGATGCAATGAGCCGACAAGCCTTCTGGCCAAATGCGGAGCGACAAGACCGATAAAACCAATGCCGCCTGTCATCGAAACACTTGCACTTGCTAGACCAACAGCTAAAGTCAGCAAAAGGAGGCGTTTACGCTGAACACGTACACCTACACTTGAGGCGACAGCATCTCCTAATGTCAATGCATTGAGTGTGCTTGACTGTATGAGCGAAAGCAGCACAAGGCATACAATCCAAGGTAGAAGCGCTAATACATGAATCCAGTCTCTCCCCCAGACATTGCCAACGAGCCATCTTGAAGCAAATGTGTATGTATCTTCATCCAGCTTCAATGACAAATATAACGTCAAAGCACTAAACCCCGCCGCAACCGCAATTCCTACTAGGATCAGCCGAATAGGAACAAGCCCTTCATGCCGGTCATACGCAAGAAGCACGATGACCGCTGCCGCAAGAAGTCCGCCGCCAAATGTAAAGAGCGGAATCAGAAGAGATGGATTGCCTTCTAATGCGTGAAAATAAGTCACAAACACAATTAAGCCAAATGCGGCGCCTGCATTCAGTCCAATAATTCCAGGATCGGCAAGTGGATTGCGGGATAAGCTCTGCAAAATGCCGCCCGCAATGCCAAGACCGATTCCCGCCAGCATCGTCACGACAATTCGAGGCAGTCGATAATCAAACAACACCGTCTCACTTTGGAAATCCCCAAAGCCGAATAACGTTTTGACGACCACAATCGGGTTTAGTTTCAGCGTACCCGTATTTAAACTATATAGCACAACAGCCGCACTCAAACAAAGCAAAACGACTGTCACGACAAGAGCCCGCTGTTTCTCTCTCATGACAGGTTCCTCCCTTCTTTTCTGGCAATATATAAGAAGAAAGGAACACCGACGAGTGCCACCATCACGCCAATGGCAAGCTCTCGCGGCGGATTAACGGTGCGGCTGGCAAGATCTGCAAAGACTAGCAGCATTGCGCCTAATGTCGCTGACATCGGAATGACGAACCGATAATTTACACCAACCAGCTTTCGTGCAATATGTGGGATGACAAGACCGACAAATCCAATGGACCCGACAGCTGATACAGATACTCCTGCTAATAACACAGCAGCTGTCATTCCTAGTATTCGCACTTGTCGTGTTTTCACCCCTAAATTTGCTGCTACATCTTCCCCGAGCGACAGTAACGACAATGACCGCCCTAATAGCATCGCCCATACGATCACCAACAGAATGACTGGAGCAAGAATTGTGAGCTGTGACCATTTCACACCAGCCACCCCGCCTGCATACCAAAACGCAAGATCCTGACTCAAGTCAAAATAAATGGCGATCCCAGAGCTAAGCGCATGAAGCAAGGCGGCCACAACGGCCCCTGCTACGGTTAAACGCAGCGGTGTCAACACGCCGCCAGCCGCCCCGATCGCAAAGATCAGTAGCGTACTAAGCACTGCACCGATAAAAGAAAAGAGCATCAGTGCCGAATATGGCATTCCCGGGAAAAAGGCAAAGCAGAGTGCGACAACAAACATGGCACCGCCATTAATTCCCAAAATTCCCGCATCTGCCAATGGGTTTCTTGTGATGCCCTGCATGAGTGCACCCGCTACGGCAAATGCTGCTCCAACAAGAGCTGCCCCTAAAACACGAGGAAGTCTCAATTCATGGATAATTTGCTGCTCTGTGACATCGGACTGATAGTCAAATACGGCTGTCCAAACCGTTTGCAGAGACAATGTTTTAGCACCGTATGACACAGCCAAAAACATGGCAGCCGCCAAACCCATGACGGCGAGAAAAAATATCAAAAAGAACAGAATATGTGATGATCGCTTTTGTTGATGTGTTCGCTTATCCTGCAAAATCGGTGTCATCCTTTTCTTCATTAAAAGTCAGTTTGAAAATGAGAATCATAATCATCAAAATTATAGCCGTCTGCCTCTAAAAAATCAATGTACGCCTGATTATTTAATTAATGAAGGTATGCGGGTGACAATGTCATAAGGTGTGTTTTTCTCGCATAGAGCGACCTATCATTTTTTCTCATAGTTTAATAGGAAAATAGTTGACATTCCGCCTGAACATCCTCTAAAATTACAAAAGTAAGTCAAATGTTATAAAAATATTACAAAGAGATGTCAAACTGATAAAGAATGGCCCGTCATGAGAGGAGATTTGAACGTTGTGTCATTAAAGGGAAAATGGAGTATCGGCCTATTTGCACTTGCGCTCGTCATTGGAGTCGTTGCTTTCTTTCAGAATCAACAAGCAAGCGGTACAGAGAAGAAAAATATAAAGCAGGATACGAACTATAAAAACGTGGAAATCGTCACTCTCGTAAATGACGGGAAATTTATGAGATATGCAGTCAACTATCCTCTTTTTCATCAAAAAGAGCTAGATGACAAGATTCAAAGCTATGCCAATTCAGCGTTAGAGCATTTCAAAAAGACGTTTAGTGAAGCCAAGGATATCGATGAAAACAAACGCTTTGAGCTAAATATTGATTATGATATGGTGCATTATGCGAAGCAGTCTGCTGCTATTCGTTTTACAACTTATACCTATACAGGTCAGCAACATGGGACCACCAATCATCTCACAATCAACTATGATTT